>JAFGIY010000012.1 GCA_016929335.1 Acidobacteriota bacterium
ACCCAGCTTTCGCGCGATGAGATTGACCGCATGGTCAAGGATGCGCAAGGGCACGCGGAAGAGGACCGGCGGCGTCACGAGGAGATTGAAGCGCGTAACGCAGCCAGCTCCATCGCCTATCAGGCCGAGCGGCAAATCAAAGAGCTTGGCGTTAGCGTGCCCCTCAATGAAAAAGCGCGCGCCGAACAGCTGATAGCCGATATCCAGCATTTAACCAAGGGCGAGTCTTCCGATCTGGCGCGGCTGCGCCAGCTGACGAGCGACCTGCAACAACTTGTCTATGGACTCGCATCCGCATCGCAGAGTTCCTCCGCTGCCGGCGCCAATCAGAGTGCCGCACCTCCCCCTGGTGGAGATGACGTTATTGACGCGGAATTCAGACCGAGCAATTGAAAAGCCGCTTATTTGAGATTGCAGTTGAAATCCCCGCTATCTCAGAAAGGTGCATGATGGCAAAAAGCGGCAAAGAAAAAGAGGAAACAGAGCCGAGCACTCGCTGCCCGGCGGATTTCGAAGGCACTGAATATGAGAGGCTCAAAGCGGAGCTAAGCCGCGAGCAGGAGCTGTACCTGCGAGCCCTGGCCGATTTTGACAACTATCGCCGGCGCGTAGAGCGGGAGCGGGCCGGCTCGGCTCACGCCGGCAAACGAGAGCTCATTCTCCCTTTACTCGAAGTGCTGGACGATTTCGATCGCGCGCTGGAGCATCTGGGTGAAGCGCCCGAATGGATGTCCTCAGGATTTGACGCCATATACAGGCGCCTCAACGGCATTCTTCAGGCGCAAGGCATTGTGCCCTACGAGAGTCTAGGCGACAGATTCGATCCCGCGCGGCATGAGGCAGCGGGCATGACGGAAAGCCGGGACGTTGAGCCGGGAACCGTGGTCGCCGAGTTGTGCCGGGGATATCGCTGGGGCGATGAGGTGCTTCGGCCGGCTCGCGTCCTTGTTGCACAGTAACGGAGAAGGCAATCTGTGACAGAGGAGCGCAGGCAATGGCGGTGAAATTCAGAGACTATTACGAGGTCCTCGGCGCCCCGCGCACTGCACCCGCCGAAGAGATCAAGAAACGATATCGCAAGCTCGCGCATAAACATCACCCTGATGTCAATCCGGGGGACAAGACAGCCGAGGAAAGATTCAAAGAACTCAATGAAGCCTATGAAGTCCTGTCTGATCCGGATAAGCGCCGACGCTATGATCAGCTTGGCCGGAACTGGAAAGGGGGCGCGGATTTCACACCGCCTCCCGGCTGGGAAAGCGCCCCTGGCGATTCCGGGGACATTCACGGCGCAGAGTACAGCGCGGGTGATTTCAGCGATTTCTTCGAAACTCTTTTTGGAGGCGGTCGGGGAGCTCATGCGAGACGCGGAGGCGCAGGCTTCGCCAGGCGTGGATCGAACGTCGAAGCTGAAATCTCACTCACGTTTGAAGAAGCGCATCGCGGTGTGACACGCAAATTCTCGCTGGAGGCCGGCGAGATCTGCGCCGACTGCGGCGGCAACGGGTCGAAGAACAATAAGGTATGTGCAAGTTGCCGGGGAAGCGGCAGTGTCCATCGCCTCAGAGCGCTCGAAGTTGACGTGCCTCCGGGTGTGCGCGACGGCACCGTCATCCGCCTCGCCGGTCAGGGCGAGGCCGGATCCAATGGCGCGCCTCCAGGCGATCTCTACTTGCGCGTCGCACTCGAACCCCATCATCTGTTTAGCATCGTTGGCAACGATGACGTTCAGATTCAATTGCCCGTTACGCCTTGGGAAGCAGCCTTGGGCACGAAGATCGAGGTGCCCACGCTTGACGGGCCGGTAAAGATGACCATTCCGGAGGGTTCGCAGGGCGGCCGGCGATTAAGGCTGCGCGGGCAAGGCTTGAGACGGCGGCATGGCGGCCGTGGCGATCAATATATCCAGCTGAAGATCGAAATCCCACCGACTCTGTCGGCCAGGGAAAAGGAATTGTATGGGAAACTGGCTGCCGAATCTCAGTTTAACCCGCGAGAACTCATTATGGGGGGCGGGCGATGAGAGAAAGACGATACGAAATCGTGCTTTGCCGAAGGGAGCGCGACCAACTGACACTGGAGATGCTCGCCGCCACTGCTGAGATCCATCCCGGCCTGATCGAACAGTTCGTGGCATATGGTCTTCTCGAACCCGTTGAATGGGCCGGTCCGATGCTGCTCTTTGATGCGGCTGCCGTTCCCCGGTTGCAGGCGATCCTGCGATTGAGGCGCGATACAGGAGTGAACCTGGCAGGGATCGGCATGATTCTGGATTTACTGGACCGGCTCCGCGCTCTCGAGCGCGAGAATCAGTGGTTGCGAGCTCAGCAGTGAGGAGTGCGGCCGGACTGCAACCGAGGTGTTCTTTTTTGAACAGACCGCTGGTCCCTCTTGAACAGACAACCCTAATCTTAACCTGTTAAATTTTTTATAAAGAAGGGATCGAGAATGGCAAATCGATCCGGCGCTAAGGAGAAAACACATGGCGCACAATCAAGGTTGTGAATATCAGGTAAGGGTTGTTCGTGAGGACGGGATTGAAGAACTGAGCGGGTGGATGAATAGCCCGGAAAATGTTGTTCAGATGATGATTGGGACCCACAGGCCACAAGGAAAATCCTACTGGCTTATGGTGCGAAACACTATCTGTTCCAACTGCTCAGAGAGAGAACAGATTATAGAACATCCTATCATGGATATCCCATCTCCGCGATGCACCCCGCATGACTCCCGTTATCTGCAGGTAGTCGAGTCGAGGAACCGGTACGCTCGGGGCTTTACAGCATCAAGGCATACGCCTTGAATCAGGGTTAAACGCGGATGTCCGCCGATTTCCCCCGGTCCGGCATGCCCTTCAACGCAAGCATATTTCCATGCGTCACATCGGGATGAGGGTGGGTTGCTTTTCTCAAGTTCTCATTCCACGATGCACAATCCTATGGCCTCCTTAGAATTGTCACCCTTAAAGCGCTGCGGATTTCTGATTCCTCGGGGTCGGTATTTGGCCATGGGGCAAATCAATACTGCTTGTATTTGAAATGATTTCCAATTCGACCCCGATACCGACCCCGACCCCGAAAAATATTCCATCCTTCAAGGTTCAGCTTCGGCTGCCTTGGGCAACGGAGATTCTCACTTCGACCCTGTGTTCCTTACGGTCATCGACGAGGGATATGGACTTGTCGCGCTGTTCGACTCCATCGACCGTCACCCTCATCCCGCTCTTTTCGACGTGCGTCTGCAGGATGGTGATGTGATAGACAGTTTCACGATAGCGGTAGTGCATCTTGTATGTTTTCCAATCCGCAGGCAGGCACGGCGCAAAGCTCAGCCTGTCCGCTTCCAGCTTCAGTCCCAGCAGTGATTCCAGGATAAACCGGTACGTCCAGCCGGCCGAGCCCGTGTACCACGTCCATCCGCCGCGGCCCGTATGCGGCGAGAGCGCATAGATATCGGCAGCGACGGCGTACGGTTCCACCTTGTATGCTGCAATACTTTCCGGAGACAAGGCGTGGCTTATCGGATTGATCATGGGCAGCAATTCCCATGCGCGCCGGCTATCGCCCAATGCGGCGAATGCCATCGCCGCCCAGATCGCCGCATGAGTGTATTGCCCGCCGTTTTCTCGAACGCCGGGGACATACCCTTTTATATAGCCGGGATTCAAATCCGATTTATCGAACGGCGGATCCAGAAGCTGGACCAATCCATGCTCCCGGCGAACCAAATACTGATCCACCGCTTCCATTGCCATACGCGAGCGTTCGACATCGCCCGCTCCGGATAGAACGGCCCAGCTTTGCGCAATCGAGTCAATCCGGCATTCGGGATTGCCCGCCGATCCGAGCGGCGAACCGTCGTCAAAGTACGCGCGGCGATACCACTCGCCGTCCCATCCGTTCTTTTCTATATTGCGCCGCACTCCTTCCGCTTCGTGTCGGCAACGTTCGGAGAACGATACATCCCCGTGTCTTCGGGCGACCGTCTCGAACCGCATGAGCACTTCATAGAGGAAAAATCCCAGCCAGATGCTTTCGCCCTTGCCATGTTCCCCCACAAGATTCATGCCGTCGTTCCAGTCGCCCGAACCGATGAGCGGCAACCCATGCTCCCCAAATCTCAGGCCCCTGAGAATGGACCGGACGCAATGATCATACAGGCTGGCCGTTTCTTCGGACCGGCCGGGCAGATCATAATACGAGTCCTCTTCCGCGTTTACCGGACGGCCTTCAATGAAGGGCGCCGGCTCATCCAATACCCCGGTATCTCCTGTGCTCAGAACATAGCGGCTTGCAGCCAGAGGCAGCCACAGATAATCATCCGAACAGTGGGTGCGCACACCCCGGCCCGAAGGGGGATGCCACCAATGCTGGACGTCTCCCTCCCGGAATTGGCGGCCTGCGCAGCGGAGCAGGTGTTCGCGTACGAGGCAAGGCTCGGCATGGATGAGAGCCATTACGTCCTGCAGCTGGTCGCGGAAACCGAAAGCGCCGCCCGGCTGGTAGAATCCGGTTCGAGCCCAAAGACGGCACGCAAGAGTCTGGTATAGGAGCCAGCCATTAGCCAGCACATTGAGAGACTGGTCGGGGGTTTCCACCTGAACTGCGCCAAGCGTATGGTTCCAGTATTGCCACACGGCTTCAAGCTCGCGGCGCGCTGCAGCAGATCCGCGGAAACGATGCGCCAGATTGCGAGCGTCGTCGCTGTCACGTCCAACTCCAAGCCGGAAGATGATTTCGCATTCCTGTCCATCGGCGAGTTCAAACGGAACCTGGACCGCGGCGCAGGGATCCAGAGCGGCGCCCGCCTTCCCGGAAAGGCGCGAACGGGTCATGGCAGCCGGATTCCGAAGTGTTCCGTTGCGCCCAAGGAACTCCTTCCGGTCGCCGCTGACGGTTCGAGTTCCGTTATCCACTCCGAAAAATGCAACCCGATCGGCAAACTCCGTATTAAACGGATTCCGCGCGAAAAGCGCGCCGCTGTTGGAATCGATTTCGGTGATGATATGCATGGCCGATTTCGACCGCAAATCACCCAGCACCCATTCCACGTAGCCCGTGACGGAGAGCCGGCGGGATCGGCCGGATTCGTTTCGCACTTTCAGAACCGTGAATTTGACCGGCGCGTCCGGAGCCACATAAACCCACATTTCCGAGCGAATGCCAAATTCCGTGTGCTCAAAAACACTGTAGCCGAATCCGTGCCGGCTGGCGTAGGGCGTCGCTCCGGGACTTGGCAAAGGCGAGGGCGACCAGAAGCGGCCACTCTCTTCATCACGGATGTAAACTGCCTCTCCGCTCGAATCGCTTACGGGATCGTTGTTCCAGGGCGTGATGCGAAACTCACGGGCATTCTCGCTCCAGGTACAGGCTCCGCCGCTCTCTGAGACGACCGTCCCGAACAGCGGGTTCGCCAATACATTCGTCCAGGGCGCCGGCGCTCCTTGTCCTTGTGCGGTCGTAATTACATATTCGCGCCCATCCGGAGTGAATCCACCCAGCCCGTTAAAGAATATCAGATCACGGCGAGGCAACGCCGCGGTGGACGGATCCTCCGTTCTGCGGATTCGGGCCGACGCAAGGCTTGGAACCGGCACTTCCACGGGGCGGCGCCGGTTGATTTGATCCGCCAGCGATCCCCGGCTGTCGCTGATGATGACGCGAGCGACCGTTTGGAGCAGGACACGGTCCTCATTCGACATTTGATCCGTGGGTCTTACAAAGATCCCTCCCGGCCGATCCGTTACGTTTGCTTCGATGCCGGCGGCTATCAATCCCATGATTTGTTCGTGGAGCCCTTGCCGGTAACCGGCGTGATCTTCGTTCCAGATCACCATATCGACTGCCAGTCCCTTCAATCGCCAGTATGCGTGAGCCTGCACGAGTTGGCGCACCAGATCGATATTGGCCCGATCTCCAATCCGTACGAGCACGATCGGCAAATCTCCGGAAATAGCGTAGCCCCACAGGCCGGATTGCCCCCGCGCATTTTTCAGGAGGATGCTCGCGTCGGCGCGGAGTGAAGAATTGGCGTAAATGATGGAACCGGCGAGGCGCGCATAAAGCTGCGCGTCGGCCTCCGTAGCATTGAGCTGCCGCAGCCCCACCTGGCTGTGTGTCCACGCAAGGTCGAAGACGCGATTGGCCATGCTCCGGTCCTGATATTTCTCAACAAGAGCCAGGCAAATGTCGCGTGTCTCCCCGATTCCGGTAACAATATTGATGGTTGCCGTTCCTTCCGGATCGAGCGTTATTTGACGGCGGATTGCGGCAATCGGGTCCAGCACGGATCCCTCGCTGCCTGAGAGCTCCCATGCGCCGGTCATCGCTCGCGGATCTGCGACGGTATGTCCCCGGCCGATGAACCGCATCCGGTCGGTTTCATAGGAAATTTCTCCCATCCCCGCATCATGAACGGCCATTAAATGAAACATCCATGGGGCATCGTCGCCGGAGGAGCGGGGCCGGCGAGTGCCGAGAATCGCATGTTGCGGGCGAACGATTTCGGTCTGAACAAAAAGATTGCTGAATGCCGGATGCAGCGCATCGGCGACAGGCGACGCAAGGAGAATCTCTGCGTAGCTTGTCACATCAATGGTTCTTCGCATCTTGGACCGGTTGGTGATACAGATCCGGCGCAGTTCAATGTCATCCTCGGGCGAAACGGCAATCTCGGTATGAGTGTCCAAATCACGGCCGCTGGAGCGGAACTCAGCCCGCGCTTCCGAGAAGATCGCTTCGTAGCTCTGGGATTGCTTAAGCGCCGGCTGATAAGTATTGGACCAGAACTTCCCGCTCGTCGCGTCGCGGATATAACAGAACGACCCCCAGTTGTCGCAGGTGGCGTCTTCGCGCCAGCGCGTGACTGCCAAGTCTTTCCAGCGGCTGTAACCGCCGCCTGCGTTCGTGATCATCACGTGGTATCGGCCATTGGACAACAACTGCACTTCCGGCATTGGCGTATCCGGATTGCTGAAGACCCGCACCGGCGTTTCCGGACCATTAAGAGTCATCGGTAAATCGGGACTCTCCGCTGATTGCGAGTAGAATGCCAGTGCCCTGGGGACGCGCTCCTGGAGCAACAGCGTGGTCGCCTGGAACGACGGATCCGACTCGAATCGCTTCTGCATCGGACGGCCCTGGAGGAGATGGGCCAGCGAAAGAAAGCTCATGCCCTGGTGGTGCGCCATAAAGGACCGAACCAGGCTATTCGATTGCCCGCGGGGCATGCGCGAGGGAGTGTAGTCGATCGCTTCATAGAATCCGTACCTGCCCTCGAATCCTTCTGCGGCGAGCCGCTCAAGATTCCGGCAAGCCTCCTCGGGCGCCACCATCAGCGCAAGCACCGAGGCATACGGCGCAATAACCAGATCCTCGGCCAACCCGCGTTTGAGCCCCAGACCGGGCACCCCAAACGCCCGGTACTGATAGTTGAGATGGACGTCGATCGCGTTATAGCCGGATTCCGAAATGCCCCATGGCACCTCCCGCTTTTTGCCATACTCGATCTGCCGGTCCACAGCCGCGATATAGGATTGGTCCAGCAGTGTATGGTCGTACGTCGGCATGACGAGGAGCGGCATGAGATACTCAAACATGGAACCGCTCCACGAAAGAAGAACCGGCTGGCCGCCGGTGGCGGTGAGCAGGCGCCCCAGGGCAAACCAGCTCTCCTGCGGCAGCAGTCCCTGCGCGATCGCAACAAAACAACACAATCTCGCCTCTGAGGCCAGCAGGTCGTAATAGCTCAAGTCCCGCCGATGCTCGGAAACGTTGTACCCGATCGTCAGCAGATGAGATGCCTTGTCGAAGAGAAAGTCGTATTCGATATTTGCCAATTCGCCGGATTGCAGAACAAGGCGTTCTATAGCGGCGATTCTTTCGCCTGCCCGCCGGCTGGCATCAGCAATAAGTGTTCGAATGCCGTCCGGATCCTCGCGGGCTCCTGCCATGGCAGGCGACAGTTTCGTATCGAGCCTTGCCAGCTCGCGAAGCGTCGGAATCCCTTCAATGCCGCTGATCTCCTTCATTCTATCGGCAGATCCCGGAATCAGAATCCATGGAGCGAGAAACGTCAGCTCGTCGAAGGCACACCGGCATTGCCGGACAAGGGCCTGAGCCCACCACTTTGCCTGGCTATCGGCGCCATCGGCATCGAAAGCGTTCAGCACCATCGCGGCGGATGCCGCCAGCCGGTCGAGCCGTTGCCGCGCCTCCACAAGCGTGCCGGGCCGGGAGTCAAACGCGAGATGCTTCTGAAGCTCGGCGAGCTCCTCCGGAACGGCTTCGCCCGCGGCATCCACAAGAATCCTCAGCGTGTCATCGAGCCCGTCGAAAAACCGCGTCCCCACGATTTTATTATCGGGAAGAGCGAGCAGTCCCTGCCGCAATGTCAGCAGGTGGCCCGTGAGGTTCCCGCTGTCTACCGTCGAAATGTACAGGGGCAGCAGCGGTTTCAATGACAGCGTATCGTACCAGTTGTAGAAGTGGCCCCGGTGGCGTTCCAATTCCTCCATCGTATGAAAAGCATTCTCCGTGCGCTCGATGAGTTGTCCGGTCTGGATGTAGCCGAAGTCGCAGGCAGACAGGTTGGCGAGCAGTGCAAGTCCCATGTTGGTTGGTGACGTGCGATGCGCAATCACGGCAGCCGGATGCTCCTGAAAATTGTCCGGCGGCAGCCAATGATCCTCGGGCCCGACGAGTGTCTCGAAGTATGCCCAGGTTTTCCGGGAAAGCTTCTGAAGAAAAATGGTCTGGCCTTCTGTCAGCCGGGCTGCGCGGCGAGCAAGCGGCCGGCTGATCCACCATGCGAGAACCGGAGAGACAAACCAGAGCGCCAGTATCGGTCCAGCCACTCCCAATGCAGCCGGAGTCGTAAGCGCCAGAAAAATGGCGGTTACAACCGCAACAGCCGGGCCGATCCACATCGTCCGGCAAAAGTCGACGAGGCCCGTGCGGTTATTGTGATCCCCATTGCCCGAGGGGCTCCATTCGAGAAGACGCCTGTGCGCCAACAGCATCCGCCAGGCAGTACGCAGGATCGCATCCAGGCTGAAGCATGCTTCGTACGGGAGACACGCGAGGGTAAAGGCTGATTGCGCAAAATGCCTGGTTGCGCCGCGCGCCACGGCAGCGATGTGTTGCCCCGGCAATACATCGCCAGGCTTTTGAATCAGGTCCAGAATGCAGGCGATCAGAGAGGGAATTAAAAGGATCCCGATTACCGATAAGAGCCAAAATCCGGGTGAGGGCAAAACCATACAACCCAGCAGCAGCACTGCCAGCGCCGGAGGCACAAGACTGCGACGTAGATTGTCGAAAATCTTCCATGCCGAAAGAGCGCCGATCGGATTCTTCTGACGCCGCCCTCCGAAACCCGGTACGCGCGGCAGCAGCCAGCGCGTGATCTGCCAATCCCCTCGAATCCAGCGGTGGCGGCGGCGCACATCCATGTCATATCCCGATGGATGATCCTCGAACAGCAGGACATCACTCAACAGCCCCGACCGCGCATAGCACCCTTCCAGAAGATCGTGGCTGAGGATCCGGTTCTCGGGGAAATGCCCGTTGATTGCGCGTTCAAACGCATCGACCTCATAAATCCCTTTCCCGATAAACGAGCCCTCGTGAAACAAATCCTGGTAAACATCCGAGACAGCCCGAGTATAGGGATCGATGCCGGGCTCACTCCCGAACAGTCGCGCAAACCGCGACTGGCTCACGCTTGGCAGACTCACAGCCACGCGCGGCTGGAGGATGCCGTACCCCTCGCAGATTCGTTGTTTGCCTTCGTCATACCGGGCACGATTCAGCGGGTGCGCCATGCTTCCCACAAACTGCCAGGCGGAATCGCGCGGCAGTTGCGTATCCGTATCCAGAGTAATCACGTACTTCACGTTCGATAAGACTGAAGTCTCGCCGACTACGGCTGAGAAATGGTTTCCTGAGCCGCCGCGCAGGAGCGAGTTTAGATCCGCCAGCTTCCCTCTTTTTCGCTCATAGCCCATCCAGATCCGCTCATGGGGATTCCACCGGCGCGGGCGATGAAACAGAAAGAACGGAGTTACTTTTTCGCTCCCGTATTTTTCGTTCAGCTCTCCGATTCTTTTCCGGGCGAACCGTAAAAGCGGTTCATCCTCCGGAGTCGTCTCCTCCGGCGCGTCGAGGAAATCAGTCAGCAGGCCGAAGTGAAGGTTCGGGTCCCGATTGGCCAGAAATCGAACTTCGAGCGCCTCAACCAGATCCCCGATGCTTTGAATGCTCGTGAGCATGGTCGGGATCACAACCAGAGTGCGTGATTCCGGCGGAATTCCTTTCGAAAAATCCATCCGCGGCAGCAAATGCGGCATCACCAGAAACGTCGCCAGACGGTTCACCAGCGCCACAGCCAGATGGCTCCCGCCCAGGAGCGAAAGGACGCCAAGCAGGACGAGCTGCCAATCAGGCAGCCCTCCGATATGCGCCTTCGCCAATAGGCCGCCGGCAATAGCCGCCGTAATCAGCACGACGGCGCCCAAATATATGGGCAAAGCGAACCGGCTGCCAATGCGCCGCACCATCCCGGTTAGGGATTGGCGCGCCTTGCATGCGCGTTCGAGTTCCGGCAATCCCCTGTCGATCAGGTAAAATCCAATATGCGCCTCTCGATTGTCGCCGCCTTTCCTGGCAGCGCCATCGAGTGCCAATTGGATTGCAGTGCATGCAATTTCTCCCTCGGACAGAAGGCTGGTTTTTGCTATCATCTCGACCACGTGACGGTATCGATCGCGAGATGCAAAATCCATTGCGGCATAGGCTCCCCCCGGGTCGGAACGCAGGGTTTGCTCGACAACGCTCATTGTTTCGACGAACTCGCGCCAGTCCATCGTTGCCAGGAACCGGAGGCTGCCGATGCTGTTGCTTATGGAAACCTGATCGGCAGCCTGCTGTTGGTTCTCCGACTGCACCATTTTGTCGATCGTCAGGCTGGATTCGGAGAGCTGCTGCTCGATCCAGGTAAGCGGCAAGGCCAGGGCCGCGCTTTGTCCCTGGAGCCGGCGAGCAAACTCCGCAACAAACGAACTGCATATCGGGGGATTCGAACGCGCCATGTCGGCGATCGCCAGAATCAGATTCTTGGGATTCTTCTCGGCAACCTCCAGCATCCGGTCTGCCCAGTAGTCGGCAAAGTTGCGATCGGTCCTGTCAACGGCGATCCGCACCGCAATGCGTCGCAGATTTTCGATCAGCGCCAGGCGCAGCATGATCGGGACCGCCCACAGTTCGCCCAATTTCAGGGGAGTTTCGGTTTGATAGGCTGCCACAAAACTGCTGAGACTCTCCGCGTCCACCCGGCCGTCGCCATGAGAGATTGTTTCGAGCGCGATGTCATATACACGCGGGAGCTCCGCCGAAGGACCGTTCAGCAGGCGCGGCAGTTCCCGGCTGTAACCTTTTGGCAAGTGCCGCCTGGCAGTGCTTATCTGTTCTTCGATCAGGTAAAAGTTGTCGAGCAGCCATTCCCCGGCGGGCGTAATCCGACGGTTTGCCCGAACCGCATCCTCAAGCAAATTCCGGACTTCGATGAGGACACTTTCATTCTCGTCCAGCCGGTCAAGAAGCCGGGTGCCGGCAGGTCCCATGCTCAATTGGTGCAGGCCTGCCAGAGTCTTGCCATGCGGCTCCATCTGTGCGCGGCTGAAAAGCTCCGATCGCAACAGCGGCTCATCGCTTTTGTACTTTTGCGCCAGGCCATCCCGGCGGGGATTCTTCGCGAAATGCCTCAGGTCCCCGAAAATTGATTTGCTCGCCTTCAACGCAGGTCTCCTATTTTGGGCAGACAGACAATTCTTCTTATACACTGCAGGCAACCGCTGGTCAGTTCACTATTGCTCACACGAAAGAAGTGAAAAACGCCACAGATTCCACGGATTTCACAAATTCAGGAAATATTTTGATCTGTGAAATCCGTGGAATCCGTGGCGTTTTTGCTTTCTGCCGACCTTCTTCATGCCCGTCTGCGCCGCCTCGCTACGAACCTTCATGAATAATCGGATTAATGCGGATTGAAAATCCTCTATTGGCTTAAATGAGCAATATTGACCGGATTTGTGAGCAGTAGAGAACTGACACGTGAATTATCAGAGGGTATAAGAATTGTATCTCGGGTTGACCGTGCGGCTCAGGTGGGCAGCGATATGCGGAACAGCGTGGCTCCGCGCCACGGCACACTGATGGGCGAGGACGATTCCTAGCCCATCAGTGTATGCATTCGAACTCTCTTGGTGAGATCTCTAAAGGGCATCCCCACATGATTACTGCGTTGCCCCACATTCATGTGGGTGCGGGGTTGAAGTGGATTCGCCTCGAGGAGACTGCACGGGAAGAGTCAACCTGATTTCAATTCATGCTTTTTGGCTTGTCCCAGTTCAATCAAATCAATGCACCATTTGTTATTTGTCAGCTAATTTGGACAGCACTGGAGTAGCAGAGCCCATCAAGCCGCTTGCATAGTAACCGCAAAAATTCCGTTTACGCGCTCTGTCGAATGCTACTTGTTGCGGGTGCTGAGATCATAAATCAGTCCGGCAATGCCTCCCGTAGCCGCCCCGATCCCGGCGCCCTTTCCCCCGCCTGCCAATGCCCCAATGCCCGCGCCGGCTGCGGCGCCTCCGCCAATAATCAATGCTTCCTTTTCCCAGGAACGCTTCTTGGGGCTTGGAGGCACTGCTCTTCGTTCCACAACGGTTGGATTGGAGCGGATAAATTGATCCCGGCTCATATTGCGGTCCTGGAGTTGGACTTGATACATGCCGGCCTTATCCCGCAGATACACCGAATGACTTTCGCCTTTCTGGGGAATGACCAGTTCTGCCCGGCGGCCATCGGGCAGCGTGATGGGCACAATTGTAGCGGACATGATGGCTCCATCCGCAGTCAATATATTCTCCGTGGTGGCGCCGCTGACGCCATATTTGTCCTCAATCGCTTTGGCATCCAGATTAGTAGCAGAACAAGAGGTCATTACCATTGGCAACGCGAGGACCAGTACTAAAGCAAGAACAGAGCCTGCTAAACGTTTGTTACTCATTTCCTTTCTCCTTTGCTTTATCCCTTGGGGTGCCATTCCCCCGGCGGTAAAATCTCGAGCCGGGAGAATGTCCATCCGGTTAAGGGTCATCAATGATTGAATTGGAACAGGCCATTATCTCAGTCCCTAGCGAAGCGACTGCAAGTTTAAGATTTGTGACAAAATGCCGCCCAGAATGCTATACGAGCCGTTGGATTGGCTGCCATATTGAGTGCGGCTGTTGTAGCCATCTTCATACCCGCGGCGGAAACCCTCGCGAAAATAGTGGTTGTAGTCGGTCTGGCTTACATAATAGCCGCTATAGCCGTAGTTCGCGTCCTGATAGGCATAAGAGTCTTTGTAGTTGGCGTTCCAGCGATCCTGCCGGTCCGCCTGTCCCGCGCGGAAGCCTTGATCGTAACCATTGTTCGCGGCAAGCCGGAGCTGGTCTGCGCCGCATTGATTCGTTTCGTAGAAGATGCCTCCACGCGTGTAACGATAGATCGGAGCCGTATAGTAGTAGGGATCGGTGGCGTAATCGTGCTGCTCGCTTTGGAGACGCATCTGCTGCTGCCGGATGCGCTCGAAATATTGCTGTTGATAACGGTACTGCGCCGTACGCCTCTGTTTCTGGAGCTGCGACGTGCGCTGTTCCGCGAGTCGCTGCTGCCGCTCCAGATATTGACGGTACTGCGTCAGGCGCTTCTGCTGCTCCGCAATCAGCTGCTGCTGGCGCTGCTGTGAAAGGCGGCTTTGCTGTCCTGGGGGAACGCTGCTATCGCCCCACCCGGCCTTCTTCCCCTTGTCCCAACCCGGCGGATGGTCTTGTTTTTGTTGCTGCGCTTTCTGCGCTTGCCGGGCTTGCGGTTGCTCTGTTTTCTGCTTTTTTTCCTGTTTCTGCGATGACTTCGATTTTTGATCTGCGTTGGCCGGCATGCTGATTCCCATCAGCAATACCCCGCTGATTACGGCCGCCACACGCATCCGGTATAGGACGTTAGCTTTCATGATAAACCTCCTTCAGTAATCCGAGCCCCCATGGGGTGCAGCCAAAAAGAGAGGGCACGAGGAGCACAACAAACAGCATGAGAAACATAAGCACTGTCTTCTTTTGTCATCCGCCTCCCGCCAGTTCCCGGATGGCAACTGGGGCACATGCTGTTTATACCGCGGGGCGATTTGGGTGTCAGCTCCGTATAGCTCATACATGTGGTCAGAATTGCTCAGTCGAGTGAATGATGGGCTCCTGGGGAATTTTTATCCGGGAAAACCCTGCGTGCGCGGACGACAAACCTCTTGGGCGCCGGGCCAACATAATAAAACGGATAGCAAGTCACCAGAGTCAGAATTGCATCCTCGGATTTGTCCAGTACTTTCATGTCCTCGGGCTCGACCACTTTGATAGTGTCCACCCGATATCGATAGGATCCGCTTAAAGTCGTCAACCTGATTTCATCATCCTTTCGGATGTTGCGCAGCGGTCTGAAAAAAGTATCCCGGTGTCCTGTGATCGCAACGTTCCCTCCCCGGCCCGGAAGCGGAGTGCCCGGAATATGCCCGACCGCACGGCGTAAAGTCCGTGCATCGGTGCCTTCCAGAATCATTGCTTCAAGGCCGATTGTGCTTATTTCGATTCGTCCCAGCGGAGTGCGGCCCTTTCCTGATACGTAAATAAGCTCCGCCATTAAAGGATTTTCTTTTGCCGGAGCCGGGACAATTGAGGAAGCGTGCAGGTGTTCATCGATTATGATGGACGGCTTCAAACCGTCCAATTCCTGTTGAAATCGCCGGGATTGGCCGGCTTGATAAAGCCGCGCGTCAAGCAGCGCAAAGGCGGCCCAGCTCAGCGCAGCGATACCGACGACAAAGAAGAGGCGCCGGGTCCAACGGATCCACGGATTATTTTGCATTGAAGGAGCCATCCCCCACCTAATTCGGATCTTCATGAGGTTGCTCGCTCATCGGCAAGGGTGGAGATTTCAAGGGCGCATGGTAGCCGGCGCGGGTGCGCACAGACAGGCGTCTGCCATCCTTTGCTTTGGCCGTCACCTGTATGGCTCGAAAGCTTCCATCCTGCTTTTTGTTCGTGGGTTGATAGGCGATGGCGTACTGGTTACGAATGTCATAAGCGATTCGTCTGCAGATAGGAACAACTTGCTTTGCCGAGGCCGGCAAGAATGCTTCGCCTCCGGTGGCTCTTGCAAGCTTCCTGAGCGCCCGAAGGTTCCGATCAGGATTGTTCTCATCAAAGATGCCTATGGTATAGATGATCGCGTCCGACTTCCCGGCCATAACCAAAATCTGATCCATGTTTATTTTGCTCGCGTTGTCTTCCCCATCGCTGATCACAATCAGAACCTTCTTGTCCCGATTGCCCTTCTTCAGGTGGTCGAGCGCAGCGGCCACGGCATCGTAAAGCGCCGTCATGCCGTCTGCGGTAATTCCGGACAGGGCGATCTCCAGTTGATCAATTTTATCCGTGAACGGCATATCTTTCGGAAGACCAAAGGATACATTCTCGTTAAAATGAACCACGAACATTTGATCCTCGGGATTGCTGGAGCGGGCAAAAACCAGGGCGGAGGTAATCACTTCAGAGCGCTTGGGCCCCATGGTTCCGCTGTTGTCGATGACCAAACCTACCGTGACCGGAATATCTTCGCAACTGAAGCATTCAATTTGCTGGGGAATTCCGTCCTCGTTAACCTGAAAATCTTCTTTAACGAGTCCCGAAACAAGACTGCCTTTGCCATCGCGCACGGTCGCGTTCAAGACCACCATTTCAACGCTTACGCTAATCGTGTATGGAGTTTCTTCGCGGCTCTGTGAAAGCGTATATTCCTGTTGCGGGAGCATGCCCGGCAGAACAATCAGGAAAAAAAACGCGACCAGGCATCGACTCCCGGGGGCATATTTCCTTCCGATGCGGAGTTTATCGGTATCGGTGTATTGTCTCATAAGTCCGGCCCCGTTTTGGGATCTGAGCGGCGGCCAGCAAAAGCCTGCACATGGTCGCGAAGCATCCCGCCTGTCGAGGGCAGGTCACATACCCCCTGCCCTCCTTCACACCCATAAGGTCCAATTGCGGTTCCTCCGCCCGAATCCGCCGAAATCAGGAGCCCATGAGTTTGTACCGGGCCCCTCTTGACGGCAGGCACACATCCACGCTCGCTCAAAAAATCCGCTTGGATATTGCTGAAATACCAAAGCCTGCGGCAATCGATAAAAGCCCAATCAATCCCACCAGTGGCACTGGGCTGGCCGTTTGGGGCAAGTTCCGGTAGGGATCCGCAGATTGCACCTCGGCTGTTTCCACAGGCGGCGCCTCGACGACTTCAGCCATTGCGACCACTTCTCCGGTGGGCTTAACAGCTTCGATGGGAGCTTCCTTCAAGGCTATTACCGGCCGCGCTTCCGCCGATTCTATCGGTTCGACAAGGTATGGAGCCAGTTCCGTGGGCATCGCGAGGACGGGCTCGTTTATCAGCTTCGCCAGTTCGATAGCCCTTTTCTTCGGATACACAAATTCCTGACCCCAACGGTTCCCCGGATAAAACCATGCTCGGATGGCTTCCGGCTGGCCGGCCGCTCTTTCCCTAAAGGTCATGACCGTTTTGTCGGTCGCCTTCAAACGGAAATTTGGGATCGCAAGGATGGTTGAAAATACATGGTCCTGGCGTTCGTTAAAAATCTGAACGATGTGCCGGTCGGATTGCGAATCCAGCAGCTTAAAAACATACGTACCAGCCGGTAGAATTTGAGCCCCTACACCCGGAATCTCGACCGGCGCGTTGAATGTAACGACAGTTATTTTGTTCCATTCATCGGCCCTTACACCGGTTGAAAATACCAGAACCAGCAGGGCTAGACAGAAAATCATTGCCCCAAATCTGAATCTATTCATTTTGAACTCCTCAAATTAAATGGTTAAACCACTTATTTCAGCAACACAACATCAGCTGCCTTTTAGAAGCCGAGGGAAGTTTTTACGTCCAACAGTCTCACCTCACCAGGGCGAAGGCATTGTGCGTCCATCGAACACTCGCCTCCTGCCGGGTTCCGGCCGACATCTCAAGCTCAAGGCACATCCTTTATACCTTGTGGCAAATCGTGCGTCAGTTCAGTACCGCTCACGTTGGCGGTCAAAACTGCTCATCAGCAAATGAGGGGTGCTACTTGAGGGCGTGCATGACTAATTTGCCGGTCTGCTTCAAAGAAAAGCAAAAGACGCCACGGATTCCACAGATTATAAAATAGTATTGATCCATGGAATCCGTGGCGTCTTTGCCTTTTCTCGCTCAAAACTGAGGCATTTGACGACGGCATACTGTCGGTTTTTTGCTTGCGATAGATAAAGATCTGTTGGACGCATTAAACTGGAAATGGTTTTGTAATTGATCCTGGCTGAGGTGGGCGCCCGATTTGTAAAAGCGGCGCCGCGCATTTGGGTCAATCCGTTTTGGGGAACCATTTATGATCGCGCTGGCTCTGATCGTTAAGGCAATAGGATGTCCAGGGAATGGCATTCAACCGATCGTCATCAATTTGTTGCCCGCAGGCGGCACATTTTCCAAAAGTACCGTTTTCAATCCGCAGAAGCGCGTCGCGGACTTCGATGAGGATATTCCAGTCATAACTGTTTTCCTGAAATGCACTCTCCTTCATCTCGGAGGAAGCCACCTGGTCGGTGTGATCCTGGACTTCGGCTCCACGCGATTTGCGAGTATCTGCCGCACCTCGCGCCATGTCCGCCAGCAGTTGTTGTTCTTTCAACTGCAATTGCTTCTTCAATTCGTTTATGTTCATTGAGATCTCCCTGTGGTTTTACTAACGACTGCGGACTGCAAACTGCCGACTTTCTTCATGCCCGGATCCGCTGCCTCGCTGGGAAATCCTGAGATATGCGGGCAATGGGAGAGGGGCAACAGGATGAGTCGCAACCGGCATTACGGCATCCTTATATTAATGATACGCAGGGCAACTCGCCTGTCAGTTCCGGAAAATTCGGCAGAACTTCCGCGACGGGTCGCGGCAGACCTATCTGGTAACCCTGCGCGTAATCCACGCCGCTGTCGCGAAGCAGGCGGATGGCATGTGTGTCCGCAACAAACTCGGCAATGGTCCTTTTGCCCATACCTTGAGCAATGCAGACAATAGCTTTGACAACCAGATGGTCTACCGGATTGACGCTGAAGTGACGGATGAACTCACCATCAATTTTGAGGTAATCGAAGGGAAAATTCTTGAGGTAATAAAAAGACGCAAGGCCCGCGCCGAAGTTGTCCAATGCGAGCCGGCAGCCACACCGGTGCATCCGATCGGCAAAGGCACGCGTCTGTTGCAAATGGGTGATTGCCGCCGCTTCGGTCAACTCGAAGACCAAGCACGAAGGATCAATGCCTCCCTCGATGAGCGCGTCTTCAATAAATCCAGCCAGTTTGGGATCACCGATCGACTTGCCCGAGAGGTTCACATTGATTGTCAGCCTTCGCCCGGCCTGTTGATGGGCCGCAATCAGCGCAATGGCCTTTCGTACTACCCAACTGTCAATCGCGAGAATTACGCCGAAGCGTTCCGCGACATATAAAAAGGAGTTTGGCGCCAGAGGCTCGCCGCCTTGCGCCCCCCTAAGCCGCAGCAGAAGCTCGTATTGGCTGACCTCGTTTGTCCTAAGATCCAGGATAGGCTGGCAGTAAAGAAGGAATTGGTCCTCGTCGAGCGCCTTGCGTATCCAATCCGCTTCACTACACCGCACGTTCCTCGGATCCCCGCTTCCGGCAAATGGTTGGTAGACGACAAACCGATTCCGACCGGCCTGTTTGGCTCCATACATCGCAACATCGGCGCGCGCCAGCACCTCCGCAGCACTGATGCCGTCAAAGGAAGCGACTCCCACGCTCGCCGAAATGCGTATGGACTCATTGGCCAGCATTGCGGCTTGCTTGTCTAATGCTTTTACAAAGTCGTCGGCTGCGGTTGTTGCCTGGATGGCGTTCGTCTGCGGAAGCAGCACGGCAAACTCATCGCCGCCGACCCGGGCAAGAATATCCGTGTGGCGCATGCGGTGTTTCAGCAATCCTGCGATTCCTTTGAGCAGATCGTCCCCCGCCATGTGGCCAAACGTGTCGTTTATGGTCTTAAAATTATCCACGTCGATCATTAGCACAGCCCCGGGTGATCCATACCGTGCCGCACGATCAACCTCGTGGGCAAGCTCTTGCTCGAAGTGACGTCGATTATACAAACCGGTCAGGAAATCATGATCCGCCAGATATTCGAGGCGTCCCGCCAACTCCTTGCGCTCTGAAATGTCCTGAAACTGCATAATTAAATAGAGCGCCCGGCCCTCCTCATCGCGGACGAGCGAGACGGTTATCATCATCCAGACAAACTGGCCCCAGGCGTGAAGGCAGCGCTTTTCAACCTGGTAGCTGGAAATTTCTCCGTCGAGCAACTGCCGAAGCAATGGCACATCAAGATCAATGTCGTCAGGATGCATGAAAAACCGCAAGGCTTTTGTCTTCAGCTCGCCCTCTGCATGGCCGATAATCCGGCAAAGTGCGTTGTTGACCTCCAGCCAGCGGCCGTCCATGTCAATGAGGGCCATGCCGATCGGCGCGTTGCTGAAGGCGCTCTCAAAATGCCCGCGCACTCTTCCCGGACTGCGCTCTGCATCCCTCCGGTGCACATCAAAGTGCGCCTGCCCGGCGCTTTTCAAAAGCGACTGAGGCGCTTTCATTGCAGCGAAACTCCTCGTAATCTCCATACCCTTTAGCCCCATCTGTAAATGGTCCCAACGCATGAGTCCAACCGGCGTGTCATCTCAATACGGAGTTGCTCAATTGCATCGGCCGATTAGAATTGCCGCTCATTGCGTTGATCTGCGAAACATCGCGTCCCGAGTTTGCGCATCCTGTGTCGCATCTTGTTTCCGGCCAAACCAGATTCTCGCGAGCAAACGCTTGATTTTATTATCTTCAGGAAAGACCGTTCGTCTGTTCACAATTGCACACTCCCGTGTTCATATTTGCTCATTTCCTATTGCAGATCCGCCAAACACGGTCCGGCCTGGACCGGCGGTTCGTCGACAGACAGATATTCCAAACCGCTCATCGGCTTATGAACAAGGAGTCGGCCCATTGAAAACAATTTCTATTAACATCCGCTGTGAGCAATTTTGACCATAGTCGTGAGCAAAACTGAACTGTCCTGAAAATCAGCGCGGCGAATAATAAATGGAAGGTTGCAGTCATGACCTCGCATGAATTGGAGTGTTTTTCTGCGGGAAAAGGGAAATTAGAGAATTCCTATCGAGAGTGAATCGATGCCATGAAACTATATCTGATCAATCCATCCAATCCCCTCGTCAGCATCCTTAAAGTCAAGGAAAGTCGATGGAACCGCTACCGCGTGTGGAAGCCCCTTAGTCTTATGGTTCTCGCGGGCATGACTTCACCGGAGTGGCAAATTACGATTGTAGACGAGAATCTCGATACGCCGGACTATCCAGCTATGCCGCGGCCCGACCTTGTGGGCATTACCGCCTTCACCTCGCAGGCGAGCCGTGCCTATGAAGTAGCCGGCTGCTTCCGCCGCCTGGGCGTGCCCGTTGTCATGGGCGGCATCCACGCGACCATGTGCCTGGATGAAGTCATGGAGCACGTGGATTCGGTCGTGACGGGAGAAGCCGAAGGTGTCTGGCCGCAGGTCCTGGAGGACGCCAAACGGGGGAGCCTGAAGAGCCGGTATGATGGAGGACTGGCGGAGATAAAAGAGGTTCCGCTCGCCCGCCATGATTTGCTGGCTGGAAATTATGCCTTTGGGGCTATTCAAACCACGCGCGGCTGTCCCTTGAACTGCAGCTTTTGCAGCGTGACCGCATTTAACGGGGCCCGCTACCGGCAGCGACCCATTCCGGATGTTGTGCGGGAATTCCAGGCGATCCCTGAAAAACGTGTTCTGGTCGTGGACGACAATCTTATCGGGACGCGCCCTGAACACATCGCGCGCGCCAAGGACTTGTTCCGCGCCATGGTACAGGCGAACGTGCGAAAGGAATGGGTTGGCCAGGCCACTATTAACTTCGCCGATGACGAGGAACTCCCGGCATTGGCCGCGAAGGCAGGATGCAAAGGCGTCTTCATCGGCTTTGAATCTCCCACGCAGGAAGGGCTGCGGGAACTGGGCAAAAAATTCAACTTTTTAAAGGGCCGCGACATCCGCGCTTCGGTCCGGCGCATCCAGCGACACAATATTATGGTCGTGGGATCCTTTATCATAGGTTTGGACATAGACCAACCAGGCATTGGAGAGCGTATCGCCGATATGGCCGGCAGGTACGGCGTGGACAATCTGAATGTCCTGTTTCTGACTCCCCTTCCCGGCACGCGCTTATGGGATCAGATGAAGGCAGATGGCCGCATCGCCCTCAGTGCTTTCCCGGAAGACTGGAAGTACTACACACTGACTTACCCTGTAGCCCGATATAGTAATTTATCCCTGGACGGCGCCATCCATGAAATGATCTCCTGCAATCGCAGCTTCTATTCCATGCCGCGCGTTGTGCGGAGGCTATGCAGCAACGTATTGCAGCGCCGCGCGCCCTTGATCAGCCTGGTGGGCAATCTTTCCTATCGGAGCAACATCAGCGTAGACTCCAGGGCTTACGCGGAGTTCAAGAGTCAGAGAGGCAATTGCTTCCCCGGGCAGGTTGAGCTCAAGAAAGGTCCGGCGCAGGAAATGTGTGAAAAAACCGACAGCTGGCCCCGGCATTGGTCGCCGGATAATGGCTGGGAGTGAACAAAGCGAACTAATCGTGCAGAACCACGCTGAGCAGGCTGCTGTGAACTGTCAAGCCGTCATTATCGCTGTAATCGATAAATCCCATCTTTCTGAATTTATTCATGAAATGACTGACCCGTGACCGGGTTGTGCCCACCATTTGCGCCAGGCTATCCTGACTGACTCCAGGGAGCACCGGTTCGGCTTTGCTTTCCTTCCCAAAATGAGCGAGCAGCAAGAGAATACGCGCCAGACGCTTTTCGCTCGAGTTGAAGAGCTGATCCACGAGATCCGCTTCAAATCGGGCGTTGCGTGAAAGCAGATGCGCGACGAACAATTCCGAGATCTCGTGCTTCTCGTGAAGCATGCGCTGCATCAGCGACTTCTCGATCCGGAAGAGATTGCATTCCACGATCGCTGTAGCGGTTGCCATGCGCAGCGGTTGACCCGCAAGGCATCCCTCGCCGAGGAAGTCACCGGCGCTCAGTGTAGCGACGATCGCTTCTTTGCCCTGTTTGGAAATAACCGAGAGCTTCACCTTGCCTTTTCGAACATAGAATATGGACTCCGCCGGCTGACCTTGATCGAAGATGCGTCGGTCCGCGCCATATTCCACAGCGGTTTTTCCGCGGGCGATTCCGGCAAACAAAGCTTCCCAGTCAACGGGCTCGCTTTTCCTATTTGGCATTATACCCTCCCATCTATTTGATGAAAGCGAACTGAGAAGTCAAAATCCATAGAGCAGCCGCTTGCATACCGCTTGAAAAGTTACCTCGGTGGGATTTGCGTGTCTGTTCAGTATTGCCCACAGACATGGTCAATATTGCTCATCACCCGATCGGCAACCGGCACATGAGACTCTCCCCGATTCGCACGGCGCATCAACCCTTCTTGCCGCGCGCGCTATTTGCCGATTCATCGTTAACGTTCAAATCCGTTCCTTCTTATACACGGAGATTGGACAAAGAGCTGAAAATTCCAAAAGCGCTCAGGAGCCACAAAACCACCGCAACAACTACAACGATATTCAGGATCTTTTTGATGGAACTCGCCATCGGTATGTAGTGATTCACCAGCCATAGCAGAACGCCGACCACAATCAGAACCACTACCAGATTAATTAAAGGCATGATAAACCTCCTAATTGTGTATTTAGAAACAGACCCAGACATTCATTACTCTTCATTCCGCTTGCTCTGAACATAAGAGGTTCTCGGGCATTCAAAGTCGACACGATAGAAGCAAGAAAACCGGAATCCTCAAACCCTAACAATTCTTATAACCCGGGGAATTTCTCCGGTCAGTTCCGTATTGCTCATAACCCCGGTCTCATTTGCTCATGGATTGAAGCAACCTGCGCCGGTCGGATTTCCCCCATCCTTCGTTCCCGCTCTGCCGGATGCGCGGGTCGATTCAGCCGCTCCGTTCGAAGCGGGGATTCCTGTCCCCAATATCCAGGCGCAGGCAGATCAGATTGTGTTGCAGGACTATTCCCCGGCGGCCGTGCTGACCGGCGAAAAAGGCGACATCCTTTATATCAGCGGCCGCACGGGCAAATATCTGGAGCCGGCGGCCGGCAAGGCCAACTGGAATATATTTGCCATGGCCCGCGAAGGATTGCGTTTTGAGTTATACAGCGGCTTCCAAAAGGCGCTCCGACAGAAATCCAAAGTAATGCTGAACGGTTTAAAAGTGCGCGCCAATGGCGAGGCGCAGGCAGTAAACGTCACCGTCCAGCCGCTGGCAAGGCCTCCGGCCCTGCAAGGGACGGTGCTGATCGTCTTTACCGACATCGCCTCGCCGCCCGAAACCAAGGCAAAGGGACGAATCTCACCCGTCCGCACTGCCCGGATGGAAGAACTGGAGCATGAACTCCAGCAGGTGCGCCGGGAACTGCAGACCGCGCGCGAGCAGATGCAGACCTCACGGGAGGAGCTTAAATCCGCTAATGAGGAAATGCAGTCCACAAACGAAGAACTCCAATCCACCAACGAGGAGCTGACCACCTCCAAGGAGGAAATGCAGTCGATGAATGAAGAGCTGCAGACGGTCAACAGTGAATTGCAGGCCAAAGTGGATGAGCTGATGACGGCAAGCAACGACATGAAGAACCTGCTCGACAGTACGGGCATCTCCACGCTATTTCTCGACAACAGGCTAAACGTGCGGCGGTTCACCCCCCAAACCACCAGCCTTATTAAATTGATACCGGGCGAGGCTGGAGATGGACAACAGGCCGTGGATATGGCCCGGCGATTGCGTCCCAACGTCGCCATCATGGATGTCAATATGCCCGGCATGAACGGAATCGATGCCACGCGGATTATCACTTCAGAAGATCCGCAATGCCGGGTCATCGCCCTATCCATGTATTCGGAAGCTGAAATGGAAACCGCAATGCGCGAGGCCGGCGCAGTCCACTACCTGATCAAGAGCGGACCCTCCGGCGCCCTGATTGACGCCATTCGCTCTTGCGTTCGTGCGGAAGCCGAAAATGCAAATAAGACCCATCCGTATGCATGGGTATAACTGCCCAGACTGTAAGATTTGGCGCAACGATCGCTCCAACCTCTTTAATCTGTAATCCGCACTATGCCTTTTGCCTCGCGCCCATGATCAGCAAGACAATGCCTCCAGCCATCGCCAGGCCTCCGACTACCGGAGGAAGCGGAATCCGTTCATGCTTTTCGGCCGTGGCATGAATCGGTCCTATATCAAGTACCTTTTCTCGATGGGTGTAGTTGATACCTTGATATGCGAGCGCCAGTACACCCAGAACCAACAATACAATTCCAATCAAAGTGAGCCGTTTCATTTGTCCCCTCTCCGCAACTATACTATTCTTCTTCGGCCTTGAAGGAACCGAAACAACACCACAATGATGGCCAACACCAACAGAAGGTGAATAAAACCACCCATCGTGTAAGAAGTGACAAGTCCAAGCAACCACAAAGCAAGCAGAACAACAAATATTGTCCAGATCATATGAATACTCCTCTCCAATTCCCGCTTCCCACAAAATTATGGTTTGCGGGTGAAGCTAATATTTTTTATACCTGTCAGCTGGCCCTGTGTCAGTTCAGTATGGCTCATACACGCGATCACAATTGCACATCCGCTGATGGATAAAGCCGCTGAATCTGCCCGCACCAATCCGGGCCGAAATTTGCCGGCAGCCTTCCCTTCACCCCGGTTCATTGAGAGTAATTCCCCATGCCACCGGAGTGAGCAATTTTGAACATAGTCGTGAGCAGAACTGAGCTGACCCGTAAATTGCCTTTGAGAATAATTGACTTGGAATTTTAGGCATGGCAGTTGAGTGGATTGCAGTCAGGGAAAGCCGTTGTCATCCAGAAAGGAAAGGGTCTATGGCTTACGAAGTCGTGAACAGGAACACCGCTTCTGCATTGATAGCGGGTGCATTGTTGGGAGCGGGGATTGCGCTTTTGTTTGCTCCTCAGTCCGGACAAAAAACGCGTCGTGATATCCGCCAGTTCGCCGAAAAAGCCGGAGATAAGGCGGAAGCTGCTCGTCTTGAATTACAACGTTCCATTGATAATATCATCGGGGATGCGGAAGAAAAGCTGCGGGAGGGGCTGGCCGGCGGGATGAATTGGACTGACGGCAAAATTGCCGATCTTCAGCGGGCATTAGAGGCGGTTAGAAAATCCATCGCGAAAGAGATTGGCAAAATCCAGTCGACTTAGCCCGCAATATAAATAGAAATCCGGCCGGCGCGATCTATCTATCGGCGGCTCCGGATATGTGTGAGTGCGGGAGTATTGGACGTCATGACTCGACAAGCTTCCACAAAGCGAATCGGACAAAAACGCCTTACTATTATACTGATTAAGCCCTCCAAGTACGATGACGAGGGCTACGTAATCCGGCATTTTCGCGGTGTCCTGCCCAGCAACACACTCGCCTGCCTCTGCAGCCTCACGGAAGATCTGAATCGTCGAAAGGTTCTTGGCCACAATCTCGAATTAAAAATCAGGATTCTGGATGATACGGTGCAAAAAATACCGGTCAAAAAAATCATCCGGTCCAACAAGCATCCCCATTGCAGAACAGTCGTCGCGCTTGTCGGTGTCCAGTCCAACCAGTTTCCCCGTGCCGCCGATATTGCCCGGCGTTTTCGAGCTGGAGGGTTGCAGGTCTTGATCGGGGGATTTCACGTCAGCGGAATCCTGTCGCTGTTTCCGGATATTAAGCCCGAAATCCGGGAAATGATGGATCTCGGTGTCACCGTGGTAAAAGGCGAGGTAGAGGAAACCTGGGGAGAGATACTCGCGGACGCTCTTCAGGACCGATTGAAGCCGCTCTATGATTTCATGGAAAGGAAACCGGACCTTTTCGACAAACCGGTACCTACGATCCACCGCTCGTATCTCAAGCGCTTCATAACTTCGAACTTCGGTACGATTGACTGCAGCCGCGGCTGCCCATTTAACTGCAGCTTCTGCACGATCATTAACGTACAGGGGCACAAGGTGCGTTTCCGATCCGTTGAGACGCTGGCGAGTGCCATTCGCGAGAACTATCGGCAGCACCGCATCAATTTTTACTTCTTTACCGATGACAATTTCGCGCGCAATGCCTGCTGGCGCGAAATTTTTGAAATGCTGGCAAGCCTGCAAACGGAAGAGGGCATTTTCGTCGGTTTCATGATTCAGGTGGATACACAGGCTTATAAGATTCCGGATTTCGTCGAGCTTGCGTTTCGCGCCGGCTGCACCCAGGTGTTCATCGGGATGGAAAGCATCAATCCGAAAAACCTGAAGGCTGCCGGGAAGGCTCAGAACCAGGTGCAGGATTACAGCGAAATGATCGCAGCGTGGCATGCGGCAAAAATCGCCACGCACATCGCCTATATCATCGGTTTCCCGTTCGACACTCCGGAATCCGTCGAAGAGGACGTCAACCGTCTGAAGCGCGAACTCGGCGTGGAGCAGGCATCCTTTTTCATGCTGACTCCTTTGCCCGGTTCCAGGGATCATGCGCGCATGATGTGCGCGGGGGAATACATGGATCCCGATCTGAACAGGTATGATTCGTTCCATGAAACCACGCGGCATCCAAACTTTGCTCCCGGGGAGTTGTATGCCGCATACCGGAAAGCATGGCTGAGTTTTTACTCCTTTGAACACATGCGGCACGTCCTGGCAAATGCTTATCCCGGGAATTACTGGAATATCCTGCGCAATTACATTTGGTATAAGAATTCCGTGCAGATCGAGGGCGGCCATCCGATGATCCACGGTTTGTTCCGCCTGAAAGACCGCACAGACCGCCGCCCCGGATTTCCGATTGAATCACGGCCGGCGCACTTTGTGCGGCGTTTCCGCGATGGGCGCGGCCTGGTCCGGAAGTGGACCGTGTTGTTGCTGGAGATGGAGGAGCTTTGGCTGCAGACACGTATCCGCAGCAAGGCCGAAGTCCGTCTCGTATCGGAGTTGAAGCGGGCGCGCGAGCAGGTCAACCGCAACTTGCGCACGGCCGAACTGCAGCTCGCGCATTATCGGGCGAAAGTCCATGTGCCGGAACTGCGCGTGCCCTCAAAGCTGGCCCTGGCTTTCCGGGACCTGAACTTCGGTCTGGCAAAACGCATCACTTACTCCCGTGCGGACATTCAGAAGTTTTGGGCCGGGACCTGGAGGAAATGGCGTCGCAAAAAGCTATTCCATATCCCTCCACACAAGATCGTTCTGCACTTCCTAAGGGACGCCCAGTTGGTTTTGCTCTTTGCCGCAGCGCTTCTGCGCGCTCAAGCGAAAGCCCATAAAAACACCGCCAGGCCGCTGATGCAGAATCTCGCCCGGAAATAGAAAAATATGCCGGGAATTGTCACGGCGCGGCAGAGCCGCAATCCAAAAAATCGGGGTCGAGTCGGTATCGGCGTCGATGCTTTAATTGGCGATACTGAAAAGCCGACCCCGACCCCGATGTGGTGAACATTTATCCTTTTCTATTAGCTAAGAATTTTTATGTTAGTAGCACGAATCCCAATCCGGAATTGGCGGACTAGGCTCTTTTCTTTTCTAAACTAGGCACCTACCCAGTTGTCGTCGCGGTTGTTGCTTGTTAGCCTGCTTAAGTATGTCGGGAATGGTGAGGGCCGGCGATGACTCGTTAGTATCAATCTCCGTACGCAGAGGCTTTGTGTGGGGCTTGGTGGATCCCGGGTAAGGGGTGTTAACGAGTCGTCGCCCCGACATACATAGACCACAGAGGGAGGTTTTTATGGCGGCGAAAAAAGAGCAGCCTGTCGATTGGGAAGCTCTACTCAATGGCATCTTCCGTGGGAAGACCGTAATAGAATGCGGTATGGCCCGCAGCGTCTTCCGGCAGGGGCAACCTGCGGATTCTTTGTTCTACATCCGGCGGGGCAAGGTAAAGCTCACCGTTATATCTCAACAGGGTAAAGAAGCGATTGTTGCAATCCTGGGCACCGGGGAGTTTTTCGGCGAGGGTTGCCTCGCCGGTCAACCGTTGCGCATGGCAACGGCTATTGCGATGACCGATTGCACCCTTGACAAGATTGATAGGCTGCTGATGTCGAGTATGCTTCACGAGCGTCACGATATTTCGGAATTGTTTGTCAAACATCTGCTGTCTCGTAACATCCGGTATGAAGCGGACCTCGTAGACCAGCTTTTTAATTCCAGCGAAAAGCGTCTGGCTCGGATTCTCCTGCTGCTTTCGCATTTTGGCAAGGAAAGCAAGGCCGAAGCCGTAGTTCCGACGGTGAATCAGGATACCCTGGCACAGATGGTTGGCACGACCCGGTCCCGGGTCAGTCATTTCATGAACAGGTTCAGAGAACACGGTTTTATCGACTATGATGACAGCGGATTGACTGTCCATAGTGGCCTCCTGAACGTGGTCCTTCGCGACTGAGGGTTTGGGTTTAGGATCATCATCAATCAGACCATTAGAAGCAGCAGGACGCTTCCACCAGAAACCGACAATCCGCAATTAGAAACGCCCGAGACAGAATGCCGCATGGATGACAAAGCGGAAAGCGCAGGGACTAAGGGTTTTTCAAAACAGAACAGGAGCACGCGCTGCTATGGCTAAAGCCCAGAAATCAGGACTCGCAATGGATGGGATATCGAAATGCCCAACCGGGATTCAGGGTCTCGACGAGGTTACGTTCGGCGGCCTGCCGAGAGGGCGGCCCACCCTTGTGTGCGGCGGCGCAGGCTGCGGAAAAACACTGCTGGGCATGGAATTTCTTGTGCGCGGAGCAACGCAGTATAACGAGCCGGGGGTGTGTGTCTCATTTGAAGAAACCGGGCAGGAACTCGCGCAAAACATGCGGTCGCTCGGCTTCAACGTCAATGCGCTTATTTCGCAAAAGAAGCTGGCCATCGACTATGTGCACATTGAACGCAGCCTGGTTGAGGAGACAGGCGAGTACGACCTGGAGGCGCTCTTCGTCCGGCTCGGTCAAGCCGTCAGCTCCGTTGGAGCCAAGCGGGTGGTGATTGACAGTATTGAGTCTCTGTTCGCCAGCCTCGCAAATGAGGCAATTCTGCGCTCGGAACTGAGGCGTCTATTTCGCTGGCTCAAAGATAGAAAGCTCACTGCCGTGGTTACCGGAGAGCGCGGCGAGGGCGGGCTCACGCGCCATGGCCTGGAAGAGTACATTTCCGATTGCGTCATCTTGCTCGATCACCGGGCGATGGAAACCGTTTTCACCCGGCGGCTTCGCATTGTCAAATACCGGGGCTCGACGCATGGCATGAACGAGTATCCGTTCCTCATTGACCACGACGGCATATCCGTTCTGCCGGTAACCTCCATTGACCTGAAGCATCGCGTCTCCGACGAGCGGATTTCTACGGGCATTCCCGCGCTGGACTGCATGCTCGGCGGTAAAGGCTACTTCCGGGGCAGCAGCATCCTGATCTCCGGCACGGCTGGTACAGGGAAGACCAGCATTGCCGCTCATTTTGTTGATGCCGCGTGCGCCCGCGGCGAGCGATGTATCGTGTTTTCTTTTGAAGAATCCGCCGACCAGGTGATACGCAACATGCGGTCGATTGGCATCAACCTGGGTCGTTGGATCAACAAAGGACTGCTGCAGTTTCACGCCGCGCGGCCGACAGCGTTCGGCCTTGAAATGCATCTTGTCAAAATGCACAAGATTATCAGGAGCTTTGATTCGGGCATCGTTGTGGTAGACCCGGTGACCGGACTGATAGACTCCGGGACCCAGGCCGAGACCCGAAGCATGCTGCTGCGTCTAATCGATTTCCTAAAGCAAAAGCAAATCACGGCTTTGATGACGACATTGACCGGCGGAGCGGCTGCACAGGAGCAAACGGAGGTGAACGTCTCCTCGCTGGTGGACACCTGGCTGCTGCTTCGCGACATCGAGAGCGGCGGTGAGCGGAACCGGGGTCTCTATATCCTCAAGTCCAGGGGCGCGGCTCACTCAAACCAAATTCGCGAATTCCTTTTGACAGATCATGGCGTGGAGCTTCGGAATGTTTACCTTGGTGAGACGGGTCTTCTCACCGGCTCGGCTCGCGTCGCACAGGAAGCCAGGGACGCTTCGCAGGCGCTGCTCGCTGAGCAGGAAATCGAAACCAAGCAGGGTGCACTCAACCGCAAGCGAAAGGCGATTGAAGCCCAAATGGACGCCCTCCAGCTGGAACTCGAGACGGAAGAGGAAGAATCGAGGCGTCTCATCGCACAAGAGCAAATGAAACTGAAGAAGTGGGGGGAGAGCCAGAGTAAAATGGCGAAAAGCCGGGCATTAAACCAGGGGACTCGAGCCGGGAATGCAAAAAACGCAAGAGCGAGTGAGGACCGGAGATGAAAACAACAGCGACACGTGCAGTTCGGGAACGGAAAATTTCCAGGGAGCCAACATGGGAGTTGAGACTTTATGTCGCGGGACAGACTGCAAAATCGCTGCAAGCGTTCGCCAATCTGAAGCGGATCTGCGAAGAACATCTCGGCGGCAAATACGCCATTGAAGTCATTGACCTGATAAAAAATCCGGAACTAGCCAAGGGAGATCAGATTTTTGCGCTTCCAACTCTCGTGCGGAAGCTTCCGGAGCCGGTCCGGAAAATCATTGGGGATCTGTCGAATACCGAACGGGTGCTGGTCGGTCTCGATCTGCGCTCACGCGTCTGAGGGATAGTATGAAACGCAAAGTCCAAAAAAATACTGATGAAACAAAAAAGTTTGCAAAAGCTCTTTTTCGGCAGTCCCCCGTGGGGCGCTATGTATTATCGCTGTTCGTGACCGGCAGCACTCCGAAATCGCTTCGCGCGATACAGAATATCCGTTCCCTTTGCGAAGAGATGTTGGATGGCTGTTACGAGCTTAGGGTAATCGATATCTACCAGCATCCCGAACAAATCAAGTCGGAGCAGATTGTCGTCACGCCAACCCTGATAAAAAAGCTGCCGCTCCCGTTGCGCATTCTGATCGGAGATCTGTCGAATAAGGAGCGTCTCCTTTTGGCGCTGGATATTGTTCGCAAGAACGCCACGATCTAGCCGCGCGATAAAGGGAAGAGGAGAGTATGCCACGAAAGGTTCAGGAACGCCTCGACGCAGCCGATGAAATCCTGCGCGCTCTGCGAAGCGGGGAGGTCGACGCGATTGTGGCCTCAGGTCCTGACGGCGACCGCGTCTATACGCTAAAAGGAGCCGATGAAGCATACCGGCTTATGATTCAGAACATGGGAGAAGGGGCTCTCACCATTGCGCCCGACGGCCTGATCCTTTTCTCCAATGAGAAATTGGCTTCCATGCTCGCGACCCCGCACGAACGGGTGATCGGCTCCAGTTTCCATAATTTCATTGTTCCGGAAGATGCCGGGATATTTTCCGCGCTCCTCACCCAAAAACTGGCGGCTGGCGCGAAGTGCGAAGTGCGGCTAAAAGCGAACGGCGGCAGGTTGATACCGGTAGCCCTGTCTGCCAATCGCCTGAAGTCCGACGGAGTCCATTGCTTTTGCGTCATCGTTGCGGATCTTACCGACCAGAAACGGAATGAAGAGGTCCTTCATGCTCTTTCCGCTCGCCTGCTGCGACTCCAGGATGAAGACCGGCGCCGCATCGCACGCGGGCTGCACAACGGCGCCTTCCAGCACCTTGCAGCCCTGGAGTTCAAGCTCACCCTCGTCGGCCAGGATGCGTCGGCCGAACTGCCGCCGGCTGCCCGGCGGAACCTGACCGAATGTCTGGAGCTGGTAGGCGAATGCTGCCAGGATCTTGGCAATCTCGCCTATCTAATCCAACCGCCCTTACTGGAAGAGCAGGGACTGGGCTCCGCTCTCCGGGCCTATGTCAACGGCTATAACCGGAGGCTCGGCCCACAAATCAGTATCGATCTTCCACGCCGGATGGGAAGGCTCCCCGCCCATGTGGAAACAACCTTGTTTCGCGTCGCACAGGAAGCGCTCACTAATATTGAACGCCACTCGGGCAGTGCGACTGCCGAAATCCGTTTCCTCCGGAAGCCCGGTGAACTCCTTCTCGAGATCGCTGACCACGGTTGCGGTATATCCAGGAAGACCCTGAAGCAGTTGAACGAAGGCACGGGGTTATCCGGCATCGGAATTGCGGGGATGCGAGAGCGCATCCGGCAACTCGGCGGTCTCATTAAAATTTACTCCAGTTCCCGCGGCACCAGAGTGCAGGTAAACCTGCCAACCAAGAGCACGCGACTCGGCCGTCATCCGGCTTGACCGGGGGAGAGTCGGGCGATTCCCGGGAGCGGCGTCCTTGCCGCAGCATTTTTTCTCTCTGTATTCTGAATGATTGACTGGACTGAAATAGCCGGCGAGGACTCCGGCGCTCCCAGGACTGATCCTTACTCCGCGCGACGCCGCGATTGACGCAGTACTCCAAAGGGATGCATAATCCATGAATTAGTACGCAGTGCAACGACGCTTGAGCAGCTCACACGCATGAAGGTAATTATGAGAAAAGCTAAAAAGTCGTCGCAGCCCGCCCTCGACGCCCGCCGCACACGCTTGGCGGCGGATTCCGAAGAGGATGATGCCCTGACATTGACCGCTTTCCCCATCGTTGGGGCAGGCGCATCCGCCGGAGGGCTGGAGGCGTTTACAGGACTCCTGCAACACCTTCCCGTCGATACCGGAATGGCCTTCGTCTTTATCCAGCATCTCGCTCCACAGCATGCCAGTATGCTGCCTTCGCTGCTTTCGCGAACGACTGCGATGCCGGTGCTGGAGGTTCAGCACGGCATGCCGGTGGAGCCCAACCATGTTTACATCATCCCGCCCAATACCCTGATGCGCATCGAGGGAGGTGTCCTGAAACTCGAACCTCGGCCGGAAGAACGAGGCGCGCCCAGGCCGATCGATTTCTTCCTCCACTCCCTCGCGGCGGACCGAAAGGCAGCGGCGATCGGCGTGATCCTGTCCGGCGCGGACTCCGATGGCGCTCTGGGCCTTCGCGCTATACGAGATGAGGGCGGCATTGCAATCGTTCAAAGTGAGCGTTCGGCAAAACATCCCGAAATGCCGCGCGCCGCTCTCGCGGCCGGAGTCGTCGACCTGATCCTGTCCCCGGAAGAAATGGGGGATGCGCTGGAAAGGATCGGAAAACACCCTTCGCTGACAGGCCGCGAGCCGCGGGACGGGGCCGTGAAAAGCTACGCGGATGAAACTCAATTGAGCGGGATCCTGGCACTCCTGCGGGCTGCCGCCGGCGTGGATTTTCGGGGTTACAAGCGCGGAACGATCCAGCGGCGCGTCAATCGCCGCATGATTCTGCAACGGCATCAAGATTTGAAAGCATACCGTTCCGACCTTGAGTCCAACCGTTCGGAACTGCTCGCATTGTACGAAGACATTCTTATCAATGTCACCGGTTTCTTCCGTGATCCGGAGACCTTCCAGGCGCTCGAAAATAAAATTCTGCCGCGGCTGCTGCACGAACGGCAAAGCGGCATTCCCGTGCGCGTATGGGTGCCCGGCTGTTCGACCGGCGAAGAGGCTTACACGATCGCAATGTGCCTGGTCGAATCGATTCCGGCATCCTCCGCTCCGGTCCCCATTCAGATTTTCGGCACAGACATCAGCGAACGGGGCATTGCATTCGCCCGGACGGCTACTTACCCGGAAAACCAGATAGCCAAACTATCGCCGGAGCGGCAATCGCGTTTTTTTAAACGCGTGGAGAACGGTTACCAGATCGTTAAACCGCTTCGTGAAATGTGCGTCTTCGCACGCCACAATCTTTTAGCGGATCCGCCGTTCTCTCGTCTCGATCTGATCAGTTGCCGGAATGTCCTGATTTATCTCGACTCTGACTGGCAGAACAAGGTGATCGCCACGTTTCACTTTGCCCTGAGGCCGGAAGGCTATCTTGTTTTGGGTCACTCGGAAGGCCTCCAGCACTTCCCGGACCTCTTTTCGAGGACCGACAACCAGCATAAGTTTTACATCAGGAAGTCCGATCGAGCTCATGTGAGCACGGAAATGATTCGCAGGGGATTTGCGGACGAGCAGCCGGGAAACCTTGCCCCTGCGCCGGCTTTCCGCCAGGAAAGGGCGCTCGATATGGAGCTGGAAAAAGCGGCCGAGCGACTCGTCTTGTCCGAGTACGGGCCGGCATGGGTGATTGTGAACGAAAACTTCGAAATTATCCACTCGCGCGGGGATACCAGCCCTTATTTGCAGCTTGCTCCGGGGCGAGCCACCTTTGCGCTGCTGAAAATGGCCCGGGAATGCATCCGGGGCGAGTTGCGGAAATTGCTGGCGAAAGCAAAGAGTGAAGATGCCTTAATCCAGTCGGCTGTTTTTCGGGAGAGAGATGGGGGCGAGATCCGCAGTATCCGTTTGGAAGTGCGCCGTATCTCCGGTTCAGCAGGTCAGGGCGGCCGTTTCCTGGTCCTGTTCTTTACCCCAGCGAGCCAAAGGAATGCGCCGCCGGCGCAATCCCGAAGCCCGCGGATGCGCAATAAATCGAGGGCTGATTCTGCCGATGTAGAGCACCTCAAACAAGAGCTCCTGCTGACGAGCCAGCGCATGCAGTCTCTCATTGATGAGCGCGATTCGGCAAACCAGGATCTCACTTCCGCAAATGAGGAGATACAGTCGAGCAACGAGGAACTGCAGAGCATCAACGAAGAGCTGGAAACTTCGAAGGAAGAGCTGCAGTCGAGCAACGAGGAATTGAACACACTCAACGAGGAGTTGCAGAACCGCAATCGGGAACTGAGCCGTCTCGGAGACGACCTCACTAATCTTCTGAGCAGTACGACTATACCGATCTTGATGCTCGACTACGAACTCCGTATTCGACGGGTGACGGCCGCGGCCGAGCAGCTCTTTAATATCCGATCCGGCGACATCGGTCGGCCTATCGGAGACATTCGGCTGCGCCTGAACGTCGATGACCTGGAGCTTTTGGTGCGGCGCGTTATGGAGACGCTGAACGCGGAAGAACTGGAACTGCAGGATTTCGAGGGATGCTGGCACCTGCTGCGCGTTCGCCCATATCGGACTGCCGACAACCGGATCGAGGGCGCCGTGCTGGCCCTGATTGACATCGACCAGATTCGGCGAGCACAAATAAAGGCCGATGCTGCGCGCGATTTCGCCGAGTCGATCGTCGAATCAGTCCAGGCGCCCCTGTTGGTGCTGCGGAGCGACTTGCGGATCAGGGCGGCGAATCGCGCCTTCTGCGAGTCATACGGGTTGCAGCGTGCGGAAATCGAAAACCGTTTCTTCCATGAGATATGCGGAGGCCGGTGGGACCTGCCCGGGATCCGGACTGTTTTAGAGCGGCTTCCGGAGAGCAGGGAACCGGTTGAAGGTGTCGAGATTGAGCAGGAATTTGCCGGATTGGGCAAGAGAAATCTCCTGATTAGTGCGCGCGGCATCCAGCCTGGTGGTGAGGACCAGATCCTTGTCGCAGTAGCGGATGTCACTGCCCAGAAAAGGTCGGAACACGTTCTGATCGATGAACAGGAACGATTGAAGCGCAGTCTGGAGTCCGGCGAAACAGCTTTACATGAAAGTGAAGCTGCCTTGTTGCGGGGTCGCAATGAATTGCGGGCGCTGACCGCGAAGCTCCTGCAAACCCAGGCGGAAGAGCGCCGCCGCGTCTCCAGGGAGTTGCACGACGATTTGAGCCAGAAGATAGCCAAGCTGCAATTTGACGTGGAGACGCTGGAACAGAGTCTCCCTACCGATCTGAAGGAAGCGAAGGAATGGCTGCTGAATATCCGCGACGGAGTTGGAACACTCTCCAACGATGTCCGCAGGATCGCCCATGAGCTTCATCCGTCGGCGCTCGATCACCTCGGCCTTACCGTCGCTTTGCGCACTTGCATCCGCGAGTTCACCGAGCGCGAGGGGATCCCGGTCCGCTTCACACCTCGTAAAGTGCCGGCCAAAATTCAAGCGGAGGTCGCAAGCACTCTCTATCTCATCGTTCAGGAAGCTCTACGCAATGTCGCCAAACATGCGGGCAAGACGTCCGTGAGTATCGCGCTGACCGGAGGTCCGAATCGGTTATCCTTATCCATTCGGGACAGTGGAATAGGATTTGATGTAAATTCAGCACAGGACAAAGGCGGACTGGGCTTGATCAGCATGCAGGAACGCGCGCGGCTGGTCCACGGAGAATTCTCACTCGAGACCCTGCCCGGACGCGGCGCAACCATCACCGTCCATGTGCCTCTGGATTCGCAGGGATCTTAGATGAAACCACGACTGCTGCTCGCCGATGATCATACTCTGTTGCTCGAAGGAATCCGGCTGATGCTGAACCCTGAGTTTGATCTGGTGGGAAGCGTGGAGGACGGCCAGGCGCTTTTGGCCGCCGCAAAGACTCTGAAGCCCGATGTAATCCTTCTCGACATATCCATGCCGCGTTTGAATGGAATCGACGCGGCACGCCGGCTCAGAAAGCTTTTGCCTTCGGCTAGGTTGATCTTTCTTACAATGCACCAGGACGCCGACTACGTTGCCGAAGCATTTCGGGCCGGCGCAATGGGATACCTCTTGAAGCGGGCGGCAGCCTCCGAACTGCTCACCGCCATCCGCACCGTATTGAAGGGGAATCATTATGTGAGCCCGCTCGTCACACGAAACGCCCTGGATTTGCTGATTTCGTCCTCGAAACCGAGAGGCAAGTTCTCGGATCGCCTGACGCCGCGCCAGCGGGAGGTCCTGCAACTGGTGGCCGAAGGGCGAAGCCGCAAGGAGATTGCGGGTATTCTGAATATTTCCGTGAAAACCGTGGAGTTCCACAAAGGCAGGCTCATGCGTGAGCTCAATTTGCAGACCGTTGCGGATTTCACACGCTATGCCATTGAGCATGGCATCATCGCCGCCGAACGTTCGTCCTGAGCAGCTGTTGGTGTGTCACAGGCGAATCGATAGCGATGCCCTGCGACATGAAACTTGGAGTGCGGCAGCTTGCTGCCGCTTTTAAAGGCGCAAGCAAGCTTGCGCACTCCAGAGACGGCTATTTGGGGCAATAGCGATTCTATTGTTCCAGGCTATTGGTTAAAAGCCCGCAGCTTTTCCTCCAAAATCATGCCCTCGGTCGCGTGCCGGTTAGCGAAGCGGCGTATCCACGCCCGTCCTCGCTCCATTGCCATGAAATCCTCGTGAGGAATGATGCCTCGTTGCAGGCAAATCAATTGATGAACAATATTGACCGGATGCCTGAGCAATATTGAACAGACATGGTAATAATCCAAACAATATTATGCCTGCATTGGAGCCTCGGGATGAACAGAAGAACAAAATGCCGATGAGATGCGGGAAGAACAACCGGTTCGATAGTATGTGGCCGTCATTTGGTAATCCCGAAGCAGATAAATTCCCGGACTGTGCGCAGAAACAATGGACTGCGCCGAAGCGAACAGAATATGGCCATCGGAGGTGATATGAGCGCATGCAATTTTGAATTCCTGTTGCAGTTCGTCAACAATCAGTTGGATCCGGACAAGCAAACTGAGGTCTACGACCATCTGGACCGATGTGATATCTGCCGTGACGCCGTCTACCAGATTTCACGCGATATGGATCGATTATTATTCTTCTATTGCGCCCAGTTTACGAAACAGAGCGCCTTCCGGAGCCAGACAGTAATAGCAGGGTCCGGACGTGCACAGATGAGCGCAAACGCCCTTGCTCGCCCGGTGACGCGAAGAACCTCCAAACGCACATCATAATTTTCGCTCGAACAAGCGCATCTTGCAGCATGGATTGCGCGCCAACGAAAGCACAATTCATAGGCGTGGTCAAAATTGCTCTTGTGGCCAATCCGGAGATCACTCCGGTATATTGATCCGGGCGCTCATAACCCAGCCATTCAATTTCTCCAAAACAGCATGAGCAGTAGAGACCATGCATATGAGCAGTACTGAACTGACACGCCAAGTATCTCCAGGGTATAAGAATTATGTATGGCTCGGCCCCGGGTTGAGACCTGAGGGCATGAACTCCGTGCAGATGGGCGGCAGCAGACCTAAACACAAGCGGATGAGTCTGCTGTGGATTGGAGGGCGATGTTTTCCGGGCGCCTTTTTAAATAGAGCGGACAAGCGTATGGTGGAGAGAATCAAAGCGCGCGACATTCGGATCGATGAGAGTATGTTTGGACCGGAATCCTGCCGGTTCAAAACCGAGTCCTTGTCCAAGGGATGGAGATTAGTTTGGAATTTTACTGTTTGTGAATGTGCTCAAAGAATCTGCAAAGCGGGATGGAATCCAATGTATGCGGCTGTGCGACCGCAAATCGTAGGGTTGCTTTTCCTTTGTTTCGTCGCTGCGGTGGTCTGTGCATCGGCCCAGACCGCGGGAATGCCCCCAACCGTGGAGACCATTATAGCCCGCATGGCAAAAGCCCGGTCTGATAACCAAGCCCGCTTCCGTCCTTATACCGTCACGCGCGATTACAAGTTGTTTGGCAAAGAAAGAGAGAAAACCAAAGCCCAGGTGATTGCCGATATAATTTTCATTCCGCCGAACTCCAAACGCTTTGCCATCCAGAAGACTAACGGCACCGGTTTTGGAGAGAGAGTTGTTCGCCGAATGCTGACAGGTGAGGTGGAAATTGCGAAGGATTACAACGCAACCGAATTCTCGCCGGACAATTATGATTTTCGCTTCATCGGCGAGGAACATGCAAACGGCCAACCCTGTTATGTACTCGAGCTTATTCCAAAGCGTAAAGAAAAGAATCTGCTCCGCGGGAGCCTCTGGGTTGATGCCGACACTTACCTGCCTCGCAGGGCCGAGGGCGAGCCTGCGAAGAATCCCTCCTGGTGGGTAAGAAACACCAGCATCGCGCTTTTCTACGAAGATGTCGGGGGAATGTGGCTGCAGACGGCTTTGGAGGGCAAAGCCACCGTCAGGCTATTCGGCTCGTTCACGGTTGTTTCCAGCGACTTGAAATATGAGATCGGCCAATTCGTTGCGGTCAACTCCGCGATCCGGGCCAAGTACTCCGGGCGCACTCATGAGCAATAGTGATCATAGATGTGAGCAATATTGACCCGACACCCGGGTCCCGTACACGTATCATCATAGCGGCATTCAGGCTCGATGAAAGAAGTTTACACTTGATCATATATAGTCTTGATAAAAAGGGAGATTGGATATGAAAACAAGACCTTTGCACGATCGTGTGCTTTTAAGGCGGATTGAAGAGTCGCAAACGGTCAAGGGTGGAATCATCATTCCGGACACGGCGAAAGAGAAGCCGATGGAAGGAGAGGTAGTCTCGGTGGGGCCGGGAAAAGTAATGGAAGACGGCAAGCGATCAGCTATGTCAGTGAAGGCAGGAGACCGGGTTTTGTTTGGGAAATACGCCGGGACGGAAATCAAGATTGATGACGAGGAATACGTCATCATGCGCGAGGAAGAGATCCTGGCAGTGCTGGTAAAGGGGAATTAGGAAGCATAAGGGACGAAAGGTATTTCAATCAAAGGAAGGTAAAAGGTGGCGGCTCATGGCTAAACAGATCGTACATGGCGAGCAGTCGCGTCAGGCTTTATTGCGCGGGATTAATCAACTGGCGGATGCGGTAAAGATCACTTTAGGTCCGCGAGGCCGGAATGTGATATTGGATAAGAAGTTCGGGTCTCCGTTGATCACGAAGGATGGCGTGACCGTTGCGAAAGAAATCGAGTTGAAGGACGGGCTCGAGAATATGGGCGCGCAGATGGTCCGAGAAGTGGCGTCGAAGACTTCAGACATAGCCGGGGATGGGACAACGACCGCGACTGTGCTGGCGCAGGCAATTTTCCGTGAAGGCGTGAAGAACGTAGCCGCAGGTGCGAACCCGATGGGCCTGAAGCGGGGGATTGAGCAGGCCGTGGCCGCAGCGGTCGAGGAACTGAAGAAGCTGAGCAAGCCGGTAAAGGGCGAGATGATCTCGCAGGTGGGATCGATATCGGCAAACAACGACAAGACGATCGGCGGGATTATTGCCGAGGCAATGAAGAAGGTCGGCAAAGACGGCGTGATCACGGTTGAGGAAGCGAAATCGATCGAGACGTCGCTGGAAGTAGTCGAAGGAATGCAGTTTGACCGCGGATATTTGTCGCCGTACTTCGTGACGGACCCCGAGCGGATGGAAGTAGTGCTGAATGACTGTTCGATTCTGCTGCAGGAGAAAAAGATCAGCTCAATGAAGGATCTGCTCCCGGTATTGGAGCAGATCGCGAAGAGCGGCCGGCCGCTGCTGATCATTGCCGAAGATGTCGAAGGTGAAGCGCTGGCTACCCTGGTGGTGAACAAACTGCGCGGAACGCTGTCGGCAGCCGCCGTGAAGGCCCCCGGATTTGGCGATCGGCGCAAGGCGATGTTGGACGACATTGCGATCGTGACGGGCGGTAAAGTCATTTCGGAAGACCTCGGGATCAAACTGGAAAACGTGCGCCTGGAAGATCTGGGCTTTGCAAAAAAAATCACGATCGACAAAGACAACACGACGATCATCGAAGGCGCCGGGAAGCATTCAGACATCGAGGCCCGCGTGAAACAGCTGCGGGTGCAGATCGAAGAGACGACATCGGACTACGATCGCGAAAAGCTGCAGGAACGGCTGGCGAAACTGGTTGGCGGAGTCGCGGTGATCAGGGTCGGAGCAGCTACTGAGACTGAGCTGAAGGAGAAGAAGGCGCGCGTAGAAGATGCAATGCACGCGACCCGCGCGGCGGTGGAGGAAGGAATCGTGCCGGGCGGCGGCGTGGCATTACTGCGCTGCGTGCCTGCAGTGGAGAAACTGAATCTGGAAGGGGATGAGGCGATCGGGCGTAATATCCTGCGCCGTGCCCTGGAAGAGCCGCTGCGGCAGATCGCAAACAACGCCGGACATGAAGGAGCTGTGGTGCTGGGGAAAGTGCGCCAGAACAGCGAGGCGAATTTCGGATTCAACGCCGAGACCGAGGTGTTCGAGGATCTGGTGGCCGCAGGCGTTATCGATCCGACGATGGTAACGCGGACGGCGTTGCAGAATGCGGCGTCAATTGCTGCTCTGCTGCTGACTACGGAAGCCCTGGTATCGGAGATCAAGGAAGAGCAGAAAGCTCCTGCCATGCCTCCCGGGGGCGGCATGGGCGACATGTATTAATCCGGATTAATCCCTTTAGAGCAAAAGAAGGAAAACCAGGTGAATCCCGTTAAGCTTCCCGGAAGAAAATCCTTCCGGACCGCGGATAGGTCTATGAGACGAAGGATATAAGAGTATGGCACGAGGTGAAGTGTTTATAACCTTTACCCAGTGCGGCGCCCAGTTGCGCATTCCCGTCACAATTCTGCAACATAACAATTTTCACTTGCTCCCGGAGCGGCAATCCCATCCCGTTGGCCGCGGTTAAAATGGCCGGAGATAATGGGAGCCAACCTCCGTCCCGCGCCATTCCGAAATCGTTGGCATTTTACATCCAGCGCGGCGATTGAGGTGGTGATTTTGAATACACCTATGGTGCAACCGGCTCGTGATAGGGAGATTTGCCGCAGCAGTGGTGGTGCTGATCGCAGTGTTTGCGGTGGTGATGTCGATGCAAGCTGAGAGGATCGCGGACAGCCATCCCTTTCCGAGGATTACCACAGGCAGGCACTCACTTTAGCCGAAAGACAGTACGGTGAAAATATCCCGGAGGTGGCGGACTATTTTCAAAGATTTGGAATTACTCTAACGCAAGAGAGCATGTTCTCTGAAGCTGAGGCAAACCTGCGAAAGCTGGAGAAAGAGACACTCTGGCAGCTGTATATCATGCGGATGGGGGCTCATCAGCTGTTCCGCGAATTTGAGTGATCGACCACGGCTAGAAGCCGTGGCTTCAGCCTGCCCCGCACAGCGGGGCGCTTTTTGATATCTCGGGGTCGGGGTCGGTAT
>JAFGIY010000092.1 GCA_016929335.1 Acidobacteriota bacterium
ACATCGAGTGCAGAAATGCGGCGTCATCATCCGGTTGATATAGGGCCTCATCCTCCCAGTTAAGCTCCGCGCCGCCCAGGCCGCTCAGGTTGACATCTATGACCCGACGGACGTCGTTCAGAGTGCTTATCCCGTGGGCATGGATCCAGCTGTGGAAACCCTCCGTCAGTTCCAAATGGAATGTGGCATAATCCAACACCCATTTCCCGTCATTAAAGGGAAAGTAATGATGGTGAGCGCGCGCGTTCGAGGCAATTTTCCGCGCATATTCCACATCACGCGATCCGGGCATGCCGTAGGTGATTGTGTCTACAGGCTGTCTTTCCCGGCCAATAAGGCCAAGGATCGTGCGGGAGTCCAATCCGCCGCTCAGATGCACTCCCAGCCGGTATCCTCCTTCCGTTCGCTTTCTGACCGAATCTTTCAACAGTCTTCCCGCTTCTTCAGTCGCCTCCTCGAAGCTGACAGCATCGAGGGGCATGGCAACATGCAAAAAATCCCAATAGGGTTTTATTGTCAGGGAGTCGGTTTTGAGGCTGTACTTCAGGATTGAAGCGCCGGGGAGGATCCTGAGTCCTTCAAAGAAGGTTTTTTCGCCCAGCAGATGCTGGAAGCACATGTATTCCGAGAGGGCGACCCAATCGATGTTTTTTCTAAAATCTCCGTCGCAACAGATACCTTTGGCTTCCGGGGTGAAAAGCAGTCTCCCATTAAAATGAGCGTAGTATGTAGGATAGATTCCGAAACGATCGTTTATGAGGAAGAATGTTTGTCGCAGCCGGTCCCAGACAGCCAGAACGAAAATGCCCTCGATATTCTCTACAAACTGTTCTGGCCGCTCCTGGAAAAGCCGCAACGCCAATTCGATATCGCTGCCATTCCGAAAATGCACTCCTTTTCTTTCAAGCCCTCTGCGAATGCCATTTGTCTGGTAAAATTCGCCGGTCATAAAAACGACCACATTGCCGTCTTCACTGAATACGGGCTGCGGCTCAGGGTTAAAAATGCCGATGCCGATTCTTCCTAAGTGAATGTTGGCGGATTCATCGGAATAGGCATCGGCAACAAACCAGTTGCGGTGCGACATTGCGGCACGCATTCGGGAGGCCACGGCTGCGCCGTTGAATTCAAGGTTGCCGCTCAAGACGCCGAAAAGCCCGCTCATAGGCCCGAGTCTCAGAATGGCACGAGATAGAAGCTCGGCCGAGGGTTAAAAAAGCTACTGGTGCATGTTAAATATTTGCCGCCGTATGCATCATATCAGAATATTTGAAAAAAGTTGCAGCAGTCCGAAGGTTTCTAGCGGTTGACGAATCTGCTCCGGCTGATAGATGATGAAACCCTGGAAAGCTGTCTAAAGAAAGATTGCCTGATGTGGATTTCACACGCTAATGACCTCGAAATGAAGTCGCAAGGGTGAATGCCTTCATGCTGCCCGCCGTAAGCATTATTATGCCGTGCTACAATCAAGGGCATTTTCTCGCCCAAGCGATCCAAAGCGTTCAAGACCAAACCTTTAAGAACTGGGAGTTGATAATAGTAAATGATGGCTCGAGCGATGACACAGAACAGGTTGTCCATGGGTTTCAGGATCCGCGCATCCGTTATATTTATCAAAATAATAGAGGCTTAAGCGCTGCGCGAAATGCCGGGATTCGAGCCACCCAAGCTCTATTCATTGCGCTTCTTGATTCGGATGATCTCTGGGAACCGCCGTTCCTCGAACGGATGCTGGAGTGCCTGGATCGCAACCCCCACGCAGCAGCAGCATACTGCGGATATGTCTTCATTGACGAGCATGGGAACAAGATTGGGAATCCGTGTCTCAAGACTGTTCCTCCCCAAGACTTCCGTCGAACCTTGTTGAACGAAGGAAATTGGCTTGTGCCCTCGGCTGTCGTTTGTAGAAAGCATTCGATGGAACAAGCAGGATCATTTGACGAATCCCTGGGAGGAGTTGCGGATACCGATCTTTGGATAAGGCTTTGCAAACAGAAAACTTTCGTCGGCGTGAATAGTATTCTTATCAGATATCGTCTTCACGAAGCCAGCATGTCCAGGGATGCTGAACGTATGGTGTCGGATTTTCAGCGTCTGACTGCGAAGATCTGCGGACCGCTGGAAGGCGATCCGCGTTACTGGGAACAATCCAAGAAGGACCTATATGCAGGATTGTTCCAATATGCTGCAAGAAAATATGCTGCGGCCGGAAACATGAAGATGAGCGCGAAATATTTTATCCAGCTTTATTGCCTGTCAGCATGTCTTGCGCTTGGTATGGGATTATGGCGTACGTTTGCCCGGCTTCATCTACCCCAGCAGCATCAAGGTAGATCTTTCTCCAGTGAAGATTTCATAGAAGCGGAAAGCAACCTTGCAATCATCCTGGATGAGATCGCCAACCTGGCCTCCGGCTGGAATCTGCTTCGGGTTGACCTTAACCGGATACGAAGCCGTGCTTTCTTGGCTATGGCTGAGGAAGGAGTATGCGCACGCTCCAGGTCTCTGACATGCATTTGGCTATGGCGAGCGGCAATTGCGTCCCCCAAGATCTTGTGCTCAAAGCCCTACTGGGGAACACTTGTTCGCTTGTCTGGTCTAGTCGGACATGTCGGCGTCTAAAATTTCGGACTTGGCATAGTCGGCAACGGCAGACAGAATTCAATCCGGCATGCTGATTTCCAGCAAGCCATCGAGGCCCGCTTGACAGGCGACTTTTTTAAGCCGCAGTCGTTCCTTCTCTTCTATGGGAGCCTGGCGGCTGACCAGGATCAAGCCGCGATTCTCCTGGCCGGTCTCCGCAATGAAAGCCAGCTGATTCAGGCGACGAATCAGAGGCACAGGAAGATCCGAGGCTAGAAACGTCCACATGGCGTAGCCTGCAATATCTTTACAAAATCTCATCCCCCATCGGCGTTTGAATTCGAATACCCCATCGTTGAGTCTTGCTCGGGTCCTGCCAAAATCGACCAGGTTGAAGTGATTGGCATGGGCCCAGGTGATAATATGCCAGTAAAGGGCTTCAACTGCATTTTCCCGGTCTGAGAATTCGGATTTTTGATCTTCGCCTAAGTCTATAGCGCTGAAGGTGTTGGCATAACGACGGAAACGGCCCAGGCAGGCTGCAAGGAGATTTCCATGTTTGCGGACAGTGAATAACATCTGCCTTTTTGCAGATGCATCCCTTGGGATATCAATGGAATGGATGATCGCTCGTTCACCAAATCTGCGGTTTGCATGCGGCAGGTAAAGTCGATCGTGGAAAATCTCCAGATCTGCAGGATCCTGGCTGATGGCGAACTCATAGCGCTGGACAATAAGCTTGCGGATGTTTTTGCGCCGCTCCCGAGTCATGCGTTGCAGTGTGGCGTCCAGTGTTCCGGAGACATCCATAAAGGTTCTAAGCCATGGGGCAATGCGAATCTTAAGTTTAGCCTGGAAGCTCGTTTTAATCAGACGGTTCAAGTCCAAAACGACTAGACAATCCGGCGTTCCATATCGACGGATAACGTCCTTTAACTTCCACGTAAAGTGGCGGCCAAGCCACAGCTCACTTGGCTTTTCGTCAAACAGCAGATACTGTAGCTCCGCCTCCGAATTCGTCGTGCTGTCACTGACATACAGGATTGACCATTCCGGTCCGTTCCACCGTTTTGCATCCATGCGGTATCCAGAATAAGCCAAGCGTCCCAAGTCTTTAAGCCACACCAGAAGTGCAAGCAAGCGGCGCCAAATGGATTCCTTTCTGACACCCACCATCTCATGAACAACTTTTTCGATCGGGCCAATAAAGCACAGAAATAGCAATTTCTTGGCTTGATTCAGCAGCCCCACAGCAACTTTTCGCAACTTCTATCGCCTTCCTAATGCATTCCGGTCTAAAATATGACGAGAAACAATTTATTTTATCGTGAATGAACTAGCGCTAACAGCTAATAAAATCCAGACAAGATGGGAAGATACTTCGTGCTAAAAAGTAAAGACACGGAAAATCTAATTCCTGTTTTACATTTGCAATTTCGTGCGCTTCTCGCGTTTTTGTTCAAGAAAGTCTTGGAAAGAGGAAGACTGTCGGGCCTCTGTATGAAACAACCCTCCAGCCCCTATCCCAGATGCAGGGCGAATTCAAAAGGTCTGGGATGCGATGCTCAATGTTCCAGAGGAACCGGCAATCGGCAAGCGCACAATCATATATAAGCTCAATTGATGGAGTGGGTTACGGACAAATAAAAGCCTGGGGAGGATTGCATGCAAATGACTTTAAAGTGTCGGAGTTCTTTACAATCAAGGGAAGGAACGTAACGCATTGTATAATAATGCCTTGCCGCAACCCAGGCATTTTACAGTTTTAGCGGAGCTGTCGTCAATCTTTACATTAATTGAATGGCCGAGGATCCTTTGTGCAGTGCAGAATTGACCGTTATGAACATAAATCTATTGATATCAAATACTTAAAACACCACTCCCTGTGCAAAAATTGCATGGCATGAAATTTGCTTATATAAGGGACGAGATGAACAAGAATTCGGACTATTAAGAAATAGGAGGCATAAATGATTCGATCGAAAGGATTTGTTTTTGTGATTCTCGCAACAGTAGCCTTGCTCTCATGGACGCAAGCGGCTGTGGCGGACACGGTTACACTGACTGGTGGTTCTGGATATGGACCCTATCAAACTGGCTCTGGCGGGGAATTTACTTTTATTCCAAGTGGCTCTATAGCTGCATTTCTGAGTGAATACAGTGCCGATATATTGACCCAAACTAGAGATGTAGTCTTGGTTTCAAACAACTTCCAGACTTTCTGTTTAGAATTTGATGAGCATGTTTCCGCTAACGGGACATATACCGCGTACCTAAACGACGAGGCTATTGAGGGGGGGACGGCCCCAGGAGGCGCCGGAGATCCCCTTTCAATAGGAGTAGCTTATCTATACTACGAGTTTGCGAAAGGCACCCTGACTGGATATGATTACACGAATCCGGGCCGATCAGGTGCAACAGGTAGTTCGGCCGACTTGTTGCAGCAAGCAATTTGGTTTCTTGAGGGTGAAGGCGGCTCCCAAAACATTTTCACAGCCGCGGCCGTAAGCATGTTTACTGATATGTCTGGAGCAATGGCCGATAACAACGGGGCCTATCGAACTGCCGTCTTGAATCTCTATAATAGCGACAGGTCGCTTGCACAGGACGTTTTGATAGTATATCCGATCCCTGAACCCACGACTTTACTTCTTCTCGGGCTTGGCCTTGCTGGACTTGCAGCGGTCAGGAGATTCAAGAAGTAAATTGGGCTTATCTCTTATCAATTGGAAAGGCAGGGCAAGATTGACCCTGCCTTTTTTTTAGGGGGACAGTCTACGCAATTCCCCAATTCAACAGGAAGAAATTGCGCAACAGGTCTCATTGAGCCACTCTTGCATTGGCTATCTGAGCCGCACCCCCGGCTTCCGGCCGGGCTTTCTCCCCCGGAAAACCTTTCCGGTCAATTGTTCCAGCTTGATCACAAACTCCTCGCCACCCAATGGCCGACCTGTACGGGTGGCGCATCGAATCTCCTCCAGCTCGGCGTGTAATTCCAATCCCTCTCGAAGAAAATCCCTCCAAGCCTTTCCGTCAAAGCGCTTCGCCCATTTCTCCATTTTCAGCAAGCCGCTCTTGTCAATCACGGTCACATAGGCCAGAGCGCTCGACCAAGGCCAGTCCCAGGCATTTTCAACCAGCCCCGCCCGCACAGGATTGAGCTCGACATAGCGCAGAGCCCTCCAGAATCCGTCCTCGTCCAGCGGGCAGGAATAAAAGCGGTTTTGCCACAGGTGGCCGCTCGTATCATTGCGAAGATTGTGCCAACGAGAGTAATCGTTATGCGTCCTCCCGAATCCTTTGACAAGCGAATCCGGCCTCATCGGCACACAGACATCGTGGATGTGATTTGTCATCAGGCAATAGCCCGCTGTTTGAACTGCAAAGAGATTCGAATTGCGGCCAAGCAATCTCAGATAAAAGCGGCGGTCCATATCGTCGTAGAATACCGCTTGACGACGGTTTCCCCTCTGAGTGACGTGGTGCGGGCAGCCCGGAAGGACAATACGTGCGATTCGCGCCATCACCTATATTGTTTCGCAAGCGGCTCCGCGATTTCACGGAATCTGGGAATTAGGTAGCCTGTGCCGAATGGCGCTTAGATAGTAATTTCATCTTGGGCGGTTCCTATGAGGTAGATTGCCCATGAGATGTCGCGGTTTGGTGAGCCGACG
>JAFGIY010000093.1 GCA_016929335.1 Acidobacteriota bacterium
ACAGGTCCTTTTGGCCCCTTTTGTTGCCCGCGGGCAACAGGGGCGTTTTTGCCGGCGGCAGGGGGGCGTTTTAAATCGGCGTTCCCAGCTGTGCTGCAAAGACCATTTAGATCTCGTTTAGGTCAATAAGGATTCAGAATTCGAGGACAGCTGCCACTCCGGCGAAGATCGGGCAATTCCCTGGTCCGGTCGAATGATTTACCGTTGACGTCTCTGAAGGGGATAGGCAATAGGACAGATTCATATGAAGCCCAATCCATTTATCATAGCAATAATTCTCAACAATAATCGGCGTGAGGACACTCTCTCCTGTCTCGATTCATTAAAAAAAAACCTCTATCCCAACATTTCCATAATTTTATTGGATAATAATTCAAGCGACGGATCTGTCGAGACAATCGCTGCAGCACATCCCGACGTTGAAATCATCCCGCTGAAGCAGAACCTTGGCTATGCCGGCAACAATAACGTCGGGATTGGCCTGGCCATCGAAAAAAAAGCCGAATGGGTAATTGTTCTGAATGAGGATACAATCCTGGCACCGGACTGCCTCAATAAGCTTATTGAGGCAGGTGAAACCGATCCTCGGATCGGCATTGTAGGTCCCATGGTTTATCATCATGACGAGCCCAATGTGATTCAGTCGGCTGGCGGCAAGCTCAGCAGGCACTGGGAATCTCTACACCTTGGTCAAAATGAATATGACGGTGGGCAGTACATGCAGCTCCATGATGTTGATTGGATTTCAGGTTGTGCGCTTATGGTCCGACGGGCGGTGATAGAGCAAGTGGGGAAAATGGACGAGCGATATTTTTGCTACTGGGAAGAGACGGAGTGGTGTATTCGGGCGGCAAAAAGCGAATGGCGCATTGTTCATGTGCCGCAAGCCAAGCTGTGGCACAAGGGTGTGCTCAGAGACTACCAGCCTGCGCCGCATGTTACGTATTATAGCGCGCGTAACCGACTTCTGACCCTATCCAAGCATCAAGCGCCGCTGTTTGTTCGGTTATCTGTTTATGGGGAGATTCTTCGCACCTTGACAAGTTGGACAGTACGGCCAAAGTGGAGAATGATGCGGGTTCATAGAGAAGCGCTTTGGCAAGCGGTTGTGGATTTTGTGTTCCGTCGCTGGGGCCAATGGTCCAAAACCATGCACATGAACAGCTAAATCATTACGGCACAATGAGAGTTACCTGTGCAAGTCTGGGGATGATGCCCAAAAGGCCGTATCCAAGCGTCTTTGCCGAGCTGCCAGGTATGAAAATGATGTCGTTGGGCATCAACGGAAAATCCGGATCCTTACCTCTAAGAATCGCATTGAAATCTAAGGCTATTTCTTGCCGTTCTCCCTCTTGACTGTATCGCATCAGCATGCCTTTGCTCAATTTGGCGGTTTTCCTCGGTCCTCCGGCCCTCGCGATAGCTTGCGAGGCCAGAATTTGCTGACTGAAAGGGATTTCGTATGCCCCGGACCACAGAACGTCCCCCACGACGAAAAAGTGAGTCGGCTTCCTCGCCGGGACGTACAAAACGTCTCCACCGCGCAGTTTCACATTCAATTCCGGTTTGGTTCCGTCGTATAGTTGTTGAAAATTGATTTCAATCGCTTCCTCCGTGCTTGGTTCCTTGGTGCCATCAACGACGCCGGGGTTGGATATCTCTAAGGGTTTCCGATATAGGTACCCAACTGGACTTGCAACTTCGTTAAAGCCGGAGGCCAAAGAAATTAGATCCGTCAAATAAGTGGCACGAGTCAGCAGAAACTGCCCCTGCAGTATGACTTCTCCCAGAATATACACGGTATGCGCACGATGTTCCGCTACATGAAGCTGCACCTGTGGTTCCTTGATTAAATCCTGCTTGATTAAATGGCGCTCGATTTCGTCCTGAAGTTGAAATGGCGTCATGCCAACTACCTTCAGAATGCCAATGTGTGGAACATGAATTTTCCCGGAATTACTGACGCGTATGGTCTGATCAAATTCGTTTGATCCCAGGACGCTGATCGCCAATGAATCACCGGCGCCAATTCGGTAATCCGGCCCGAATATTTCCGCCTGCGTCTCTTTTGACTGCTGTGCCGGCATTTCCTGCGCAATCTGTGCAAAAAGGAGAAGCGTCAATAGTATTGCCCCATTCATATTACCCTCTGCATGAAGTGCATCCGCAAAATCACTCCATAGTATTCAAAGGAATCACAATACATATCCATCCTTCACAGGCAAAGATCCTACGATGATTTGCTCCAATCGGCCTTAAAGCAGCAGCTAAAAAATGTTTTTAGGACAACCCGCAAAGCAACCCCTGATGTCCGATCAGCGCCACGAGGAGTCCTGCACACTATAGGGGATGGTTTCAGGCAGAATCCCCAGAAGGCCGTATCCCAGCGTTTTGGCTTTGCTGCCCGGTATGAAAATGACGTCGTTGGAAAGAACCTCGAAATCCTTCTGTTTGCCCTTCAGGATAGCGGAATAATCGACTTTAGACTCCTGCCGCTCACCATTTTCTTTTTGACGTACGAGTATGCCATCGGCCATCTTAGCGGTCTTGGCAGGACCTCCGGCATACGAAATTGCCTGGCTTGCCGGCAAAGATGCTTCCGAATCAATCTCATAAGCGCCTGGTTTCTCAACCTCTCCAATTACGTAAAAAACGCGGATATTCCTTCTCGGAACAACAAGCACATCACCTGCTCTGAGCGGGATATTGGGGGCGATGACACCACCTTCTTTGGCGGGCTGCAGGTCAATTTTGATGACCTCTGTACCCGGTGAAGCAATTTCAGGACTTTTCATAATCTCGGGTTGCTGCGCGTTGCCGTCAGATAGAATGTTTAAAATAGGTTTCCTGCCAATGGGTTCCCCTATTCGGGATTTCTCTGCCCCTTTATCCTGCGCGATTCGCCGATGGAGATAACCATAGCGCGATGCCGTGATGTCCAGACCGCCGGCTATTAGTATTGCATCCATAATTGTCAGCCGCTGGGTCATCACATACTCTCCCGGGCAATCCACCTCGCCGACCACAGAAATCGGCTTTGCCGCATAGGATTCGATGTATACGAGGACCTCCGGATTTTTCATCAACCTTTGATCTTTGAGGCGACGCGCGATCTCCACTTCAAGTTCTTCCGCCGTAAGATCTTCAACCCGCAACTCGCCGATGAAAGGGAAAGAGATATTTCCGGAATTGCTGATATTCACTGTTCGCTTCAACGCCTTATTCCCCGTAACATCGATCGTGAGGAGATCTCCAGGTCCCAACTGGTAATCAGGCGCTATCCCCGGCAAACGCTGAAAGTAGTGCTGGCGCTTTGCCCTGTTTGAGCTTATTGTTGCCATCGAGCGGTAGTTCAAAGGGAATTCGGGATCTGTCACATCGCTGGTCTGTCCCAGGGCAGTATCGGAAACAAACATGCAAAAGACTACAATTAAAGTTGGTACGAGCTTCATTGCAATGTCTCTCATATCTAAAAGAATACTCTGTTTAGGGATTCCATTCAAATTGCGCATGGGCCCCGAGTGGCCGATGCGTTCATCCGTATGATGGCAGGGGCACGTTCTCGGAAGTCCGGATAAAGCGGAAAATGCCTGAGCGCAAATTAAGGGGAATTTGTGGCGGCGTGGTCTATTAGATTAAGGAAATTCGGGCAAATGGCGTTCCAGTTATAGCATGAACACAGAAGATCGAAAGCTCTGCCGGCCATTTGCCCGGCCTCTTCGGGTTCCTGGAGCAGGCGAAGCACGGATCGGGAAAATTCCTCGGGGGTGTCGGCAATCCATAGATGTACCCCGTTTTTTGCCTCAATACCTTCCACCGCCTTGGAGGTGGCCACGACGGGCGTGCGCAGCGCGAACGATTCGAGTATCTTGAGGCGGGTTCCTCCGCCCATGCGAATTGGAGCAATACTGACCATCGCCGCAGCTACCCATTCACGCACATCCTCCACCCTTCCAGTTTGCAC
>JAFGIY010000094.1 GCA_016929335.1 Acidobacteriota bacterium
CCCTGGGGATGATGTGCCATTGGAGTCAACCCTGAAAGGGTTGAGCGAATACGCAACCCTTTCAGGGCTTCTGCAGAGCAGACGCCAGATTTGCCATTAGAAAGATCATGCAAAGCGCGGCATGAATGCAGGATCCCTCTGAATCCAGCTTTCACGGCTTAAGGAAAATGTATAAACTCTGGTTCCTGGGGCTTCGCCCCAGGATAATGAACCAGAAGAGAGAGCAAGGGCTGAAAGCCCGATCCATAACAGGTTTTGAGACCGCGCCGGCGCTCCCGGCAAGCGATCGTGGGACAGCGGCTTCAGCCGCGATGCACAGGAAGCTATTGTCGATATGACCGTGGTGGCCTGGACTTGCGAGTTTTTAGGCAGTCTCTGAAGGCCGGACCCATATATGACGTGGCGAGCTATGGAATTAGCCGGATTTATATTTTGGCCATATAGTGGAACGTTCGATGCGGTGGCCGATCAGCGACAGCAGGTGCGGGATCTGGCGGACGGCTTCGCGGTCGTATTCGCGGATGCTATCGGTCAAGTCCTCCCAGGGAACAAGGTATGGACTTGCTTTCTTCGCTATATCTTTCGGACCGGGAATCCAGCCGGAAAGAAAGCGCTCGGCGTTCCAGCGGGCGTGTTCCATGCGCGACAACAGCTCTACTTCGTCGTTTGTCAGAGCGACTACATGAGACTCGTCAGCGCGATTGGGAACGCTCCGGCATCCTATGGCCCGAAGTTTGACCGCAATATGATCCGCCTGCTGGCGATTCGAACTCTTCAGTGTTTCGGTAAGTGTGTTCCACGGGCGCATCGACGGATCATCCGATGCGCGGCCTTCTCTGGCTCGCGCAATCACAAAATTCTCATGAATCGCGCGCGCCAGCGCATCCTGTTCGCTGCGGAACAGCTTGTCGAGTGTACAGACACTGCTCTTCTGACCAAAGGAATAAACCGCAGTTTTCCAGGCTCCGACAACGCCATGCCCGGATATAAGCGATGCCAATCCCGTCTCGTCCGAAAGACGGACATATACAGGAGTCTTTGTCGGAGCCAGCAGCGATGAGATTGCCAGGGCAGTGGAAAACGCTTGTGCATCCCCATCCAGGCAGATTGCCAGCGTCGTCAACGATTTCTCATCCTCAGCCCAGCGCTGTATTTGATCGAGCATATCGCGTTCTTCTATATCGCCTTCTTTGAATTGCACGTCACAAACGCGATTGAATTGAGGGTGGCGGCCATAGAAAGTCTTGAGCCTGGCCGCAGCTTCGAGGTCCAGCACAGACAGGCGCAGCCGCCCGCCGTTGGCATAATGCCCGATCCTCGCCGCTTCAAGAGCCAGGCTCTGGCCCATTCGACCCAGGCCCACGATAATCAGATGCACGGTCCGCGGATCATCGTGGCTGATGGGCTCGCGGTCAAGGGGATGCTCTTCCAGTAGAAGGCGTACGCTATCCTGATAGAAATTGAAGAAGCGCACTTCCAGGCGCAGATCGGCATCGTCAGCCGGCCGGTGTTCCTGTAGAAGAGAACATAGCTCCGGATCCGTCACATGCACATAGCAGGCGGGGCCCTGTGTATCCCGGGAAGGCATCCGGGAAATAGTATCGCGCAAGGCAACTGCCGCGGCCACATTAATCCCATCTTCTCCGGCAACTGCCATAACGGAATGAGCCTGGCCGGCCCGAGCGCGAGCCAGGACAGCTGCATCTGTGGCATCTCCGAGAATTACGCTGCAGCCGGCGTCTGCAGCACTCTGGAGATAATCGTTGTCCTCATCCATCTCGATGACGACTACGCGCCGGCCGGTCGAACGGGCGTCGCGCGCAAGCTCAAGTCCCAGCCTGCTGAGGCCGCAAATGACGATGTGATCGCGCAGCCAGCGCATGCGGAACCGCTGGATCTGGGCCCGAAACAGCACACCGGCTGCAATGATTACGGTCCATGCCGGAACTACGGGCGCAATCAGCCTCGCAATCTCGAGCTCCCAGGGCACGCGTCCGACCACATTGCCGGACTCCATTATGAACAGCTGGAGCGTCATATAAAATACATCCAGTGGCGTGCGCGGCTCCAAAAGTGATGCAGCATTCTTCCAGAAACCGATGTAGCCGAGCACGAACGTCACCACGGCAAGAATTCCAATGGCAATCCACTGCCAGGGTATGGGGCAGACGGAGTTTTCAGGAGCCGGAAAACGGAAAGCCTGCTTTCGCTTTGAGTTGCCTGTGCTTTGAGCCACGCCTGGATGCGAAGATATATTCATATTTCCAAGATACTCTCACAAACCACTGAATCTATAAAGGGGACAGTCACCAGTGTCCCCATAACGATTGGATTATGGGGACACTGGTGACTGTCCCCGTTTATAAAATGCTTTGATGGGGGTAATACTGGCCGTAGACTCTTAGCGGTAACGAAGAGGGGAGAAAAGGACAATGAATAAAGGCAGGATTGCGCCGTCATACAGGATCGCGAAAGAAGCCTACGCGGAATATGGTGTGGATGTGGATGCCGCCATGAAGCGCCTTGAAAAAATTCCGATTTCCATTCATTGCTGGCAGGGAGACGATGTTGGCGGTTTCGAAACACCCGGCGCTGAACTTTCCGGAGGAGGCATTCAGGCCACCGGTAATTATCCCGGCAAAGCCCGTACAATTGCAGAGCTTCGCCAGGACATTGAAAAGGCCCTGAGCCTGATACCGGGACGTCATCGCCTGAATCTGCACGCCTGCTATCTCGACCATGGCGGAATTTTCGTCGATCGAAACGAAATCGATCCGGGACATTTTCAGAGCTGGATAGACTGGGCCAGGTTCAATAAGTTGGGAATGGACTTCAACCCGACTTACTTTTCGCACAAGCTGGCAGCCGACGGCTTCACTCTCAGCCACGCGGATAAAGCCATAAGGGAGTTCTGGATCGAGCACGGCATCGCATGCCGCAAGATCGGAGCTGAAATGGGAAAGCAGCTCGGCACGGCGACAGTGATCAACTTCTGGGTACCCGATGGGTATAAGGACATCCCTGTAGACCGGACCGGCCCCCGGGAGCGCCTGGCGGAATCTCTGGATAAAATATTTGCAAAGAAAATGGATCCCAAAATTCATCTTGATGCCGTCGAATCAAAACTCTTCGGGATCGGCGCGGAAAGCTATACCGTAGGCTCGCATGAGTTCTACCTTGGCTATGCAGTGTCACGCCAGAAGCTGCTGTGCCTCGATTCGGGGCACTTTCATCCGACTGAAATGATTTCCGAAAAAATCTCATCCGTCCTGATGTTCTGCCCGCAGCTGCTCCTTCACGTAAGCCGTCCGGTCCGGTGGGACAGCGATCACGTCGTCATACTGGATGACGAGCTTCAGGCTATTGCGAAAGAGCTTATCCGCAGCGGAAAGATGGACAAGGTTCATATCGGGCTCGACTACTTCGACGCCAGCATCAATCGCGTTGCCGCATGGGTGACCGGAACACGCAATATGCTGAAAGCGCTGCTGATTGCCCTGCTTGAACCGATTGAGATCCTGCGAAAGCTTGAGCTGGAAATGGATTTCACCGGGCGCCTGGCCTTAATGGAGGAACTGAAGGCTCTTCCGTGGGCGGCTGTCTGGAATTATTACTGCGAGCAGAAAAGCGTGCCCGTTGGGTCCGGCTGGATTGAGGAAGTGCGGAAATACGAAAAAAATGTTCTGAGCAAACGCAGCAGCTGATGCGCCGCTGTCATGGCTATCGGAGCCGGGATTGGCTTCAGCAATCAAATTTCGACCCCGATACCGACCCCGACTCCGATAGAACAAGGAGGACTCGATGGATGCAGTGCCCGCAAATATGGTGAATGCACCGGTGGGAATCATCATCTTCATGCTGGGCGGACTGGCAGGCGCCGTGTTTTACCTGCCGTTCAAGAAAGTGAAAGGATGGGCGTGGGAAAGCTACTGGCTGGTATACGCGGTCTTCGGCCTGGTTCTTGTGCCATGGATTCTGACGCTGATGACTTCGCCCAATGTGCTGTCCGTCCTCGGATCCGCTCCGAAGAACGAGCTCGCTTATTGCTTTTTATGCGGCGCCGCATGGGGCTTCGGCGGATTGACCTGGGGATTGATGATCCGTTACCTCGGCATCGGCCTGGGGCTTGCAATGGGCGCAGGACTGACGTCCGCCGCAGGGACACTGATTCCTCCAATGCTGAAGGGCAGCGCCGCAATCACGGCAATGTTCACAACACCCGCCGGGATTGTATCAGTTGTATCGGCCGTCGTGTCGCTTATCGGAATTGTCTTCGTCGGAATGGCCGGCAGATCCAAGGAAGGCGAACTGTCCGAGGAAGAAAAACGAAAGACTGTTGCGGAATTCAATTTTCGCAAGGGAATCCTGGTGGCCGTCTTTTCCGGCCTGATGAGCTCGGCGATGAGTTTCGGTCTCCAGGGAGGCCCCTCCATCCAGGCGGCTGCGCTGGCAACAGAACCAAAAACATCCGTCATCTGGGCAGGCATGCCGGTTCTGGTTGTGGTTCTTCTGGGCGGCTTTGCGGTAAATTTTATCTGGTGCCTGTTTCTGAATATTAAGAACGGAACGGCAAGAGACTACGTCGGCAAGGGTCTCCCTATTTTGCCCAACCTGGTTTTCGCCGCTATTGCCGGCGCAATCTGGTGTTCGCAATTCATCTGCTTCAAAACCGGCGAGCCCAAAATGGGTCCGACTTCCTACATCGGCTGGGCTGTACTCATGGCCAGCCAGATCCTCTTCAGCCAGCTGCTGGGACTGGTTCTTGGAGAGTGGAAAGGCACCGGGAAAAAGACTCGTTGGATGCTCGCAAGCGGCCTTCTGCTCCTGATCGCTTCCGCGATTATCGCAGGCATCGCCGGCTCTCTTTGAGTCTTAGAGCCTTTGAGGCTTAGAGTTAAAATAATGGCCAATAATGAATGAAGAAAGGATTTATTAACAGACACAATGGAACTGGAAAAATATTCATTGGGCATTGGGGACAGATTCGGCTATCAGTGTGCCACTCAGTTGAGGGCCGTGCAGAAAGCCGCCGCAAAGGGATTTGAGATTGCGCCTGTATGGAACAAATCCAACCGTGAGCACCTGATCGCGGGAACCGTACCGGAGCACCAGCGTAAGGCAGCCGACGAGGCGGTCCGCTCCTGTGGCTGGAAGAAACCTTATTACATCGATGCGGACCACATCGGTCTTGGAACCGTTGATTCCTTTCTTCCTCACAGCAACTTTTTTACCATCGACGTAGCGGACTTCATCGGCAGGCCGCTCCGGGACAAACCGGCTGGTTCCTTTCTTGCCGCGATGGCTCCATACAAGGGTTCGCTTGAAATTCCAGGGATGCAGGCCCCGGTTCAGATAACGGATGCGGGACTCCTGGACTTTGCACAAAAATACCTCTATGCAATTTCAGAGGCCGGCAAGGTCTATCGCTACATCGCAGAGAAAAAAGGCTCGGCTGAATTCATCACCGAAATATCCGCCGACGAAGCTCAGAATCCCCAGACTCCCGTCGAGCTGCTGCTCATTCTTGCTGCGATCAGCCTGGAGGGAATTCCCGTTCAAACCATTGCGCCGAAATTCACCGGATCCTTCCTGAAGGGGAGTGATTATGTAGGCGATCTCGATCGGTTCACCCGGGAATTCCGCGACGACCTGGCCGTCATCGCGTTCGCAGTGCATCATTTTAAGCTGCCCCGCAACGTGAAGCTGAGCATTCATACGGGAAGCGATAAATTTTCCATCTATCCCATCATGCACCGCGCAATCAAAAATATGGACGCCGGGATTCATCTTAAAACCGCCGGCACAACATGGCTGGAAGAGCTTGCCGGCTTTGCCGCTTCAGGCGGCGCCGGATTGGCATTTGCCAAAGAAATTTATCAGGAGTCCTATCAGCGGTGCGACGATTTATGCAAACCCTACCTTGCGGTTATCAACATCGACAAAAACAGACTGCCTGCCCCCGCCCGGGTGGCCTCATGGAGTCCGGAAGAATTCTTACTGGCGCTGCATCACGATTTGCACTCCAAAAGCTGTAATCTGAACCTGCGCCAGCTTCTCCATGTCGGATTCAAGGTGGCGGCGGAAAAGGGGGCGCGTTTTGCCGAGATGGTCGCCGAGTGTCGCAGCATCATAGAAGAAAATGTCACCGGCAATCTGTACGATAAACACATTGTCCCCCTGTTCCTCGGCCCGGATGCAGCCAGCATTCGTGAAATTCGTGGCTGATTTTTGAAAAGGATACTGCCGTGAATTTGGATGATCTCATTAAAAAGTATGACTTCAGCAACCAGGTATTTGTCATAACTGGAGGAGCCGGCATTCTGGGGGGCGAAATGGCTTGCGCCCTCGTGGGGTGTAATGCCAGCGTTGCCATCCTCGATCGTGCTCCGGTCCAGGCGGACCGATTCCTGCCCCGTCTCAAGCTGTCGAAAGGCCGCTCCATGGTAATCCAGGGCGATGTTCTGCAGAAACAATCCATGGAAGATGCGGCACGGAAAATCCTCGCCGAATGGGGAAGAATTGACGGCCTCGTGAACGCCGCAGGAGGGAACAATCCGGACGCAACTACTGGAGGAGAGAAAGCATTCTTCGATCTGCCGGAAAGCGCACTCCGATTTGTTACCGACCTTAATCTGCTGGGCACCATTATTCCCAGCCAGGTTTTCGGCAGGCTGATGGCGAAGCAGAAACAGGGCGTGATTCTGAACATTTCCTCGATGAATGCCTTCCGGCCTTTGACGCGCATCCCAGCCTATTCCGCCGCTAAGGCGGCCGTATCGAATTTCACTCAATGGCTGGCCGTTCATTTGGCGCAGGAATACTCGCCCGGAATCCGTGTGAATGCTCTCGCCCCCGGATTCTTCCTTACCGACCAGAACCGTTTCCTGCTGACGGACAAAGAAAGCGGGAAGCTGACCGCCCGCGGTGAACAAATTCTTGCTCATACGCCGATGCAGCGTTTCGGAGCACCCGAGGATCTTTTTGGCGGGATGCTGTGGCTGCTCTCTCCCATGTCTCAATTTGTTACCGGGATCGTGCTTCCCATCGACGGCGGCTTCTCCGCCTATTCAGGAGTATAAAGCGGAATGATTCTCTTCAGTCGCGGCTCAGCCGACACCACGCTTTCCAAAGATGAAGTCCGGGATGCCCTCTACGCCTCGCTCGACCGGCTTGGTGAAAAAAAACGGGTGATCGCGGTGCCCCCTGATTTTACTCGCTGCCATTCGCAGGCGGGTCTGCTGACCGAAATGATATGGGAATATTACGGAGAATGCCTGACCGATGTTCTTCCCGCCCTCGGCACTCATTACCCAATGACCGATGAAGAAATCCGCACCATGTTCGGTGATGTGCCGGTATCTTTGTTCCGCATCCACGACTGGAGGAATGGTTGTGTCACGCTGGGTGAGGTGCCCTCCGAAATTGTTCGAGAGGTTTCGGAAGGAAAGATCGACTATAGCATCCCCATGCAGGTTGACCGGCTGATCGCCGCAAAATCGCATGATCTGATCCTCTCTATCGGGCAGGTGGTGCCGCATGAAGTGGTCGGGATGGCCGGTCATAATAAGAATATTTTTGTGGGGACAGGCGGAATCGAGGGAATCAACAAAACACATTTTCTCGGTGCAGTCTATGGAATGGAACGCATGATGGGGCGGGCGGAAACTCCGGTGCGAAGAGTTCTGAACTTCGGATCAGAGCATTTCGCACAGAATCTGCCGATCGTGTTTGTTCTGACCGTCGTGGGAAAAAATGATGAAGGGAATCCGGCTATCCAGGGGCTTTTCATCGGCAATGACATGGAATGCTTTCATCAGGCTGCCGCATTATCGCTCCGGGTCAATGTTCAGCTTCTGGATGAGCCGATCCGGAAAGCCGTTGTTTATCTCGACCCGTCGGAATTCAGGAGCACCTGGCTGGGCAACAAGAGCATTTACCGGACGCGCATGGCGCTTGCCGATGAAGCGGAGCTTATCGTTCTTGCTCCGGGGCTTTCCAGGTTCGGGGAGGACGACACGATTGATCAGCTGATCCGAAAATACGGATATGTGGGAACGCCGCGCGTGCTGGAACTGGTGCGCACGCAATTGGATCTCAGGCGAAACCTGGGAACAGCCGCTCATCTTATCCATGGATCCTCCGAAGGAAGGTTTGCCATTACCTATTGCCCCGGCAATCTCACGCAGCATGAGATCGAGGGAGTAGGCTTCCGCTACGCCGGGCTGGATGCGATGATGGCCAGATACCATCCGAAAAAGCTTACAGATGGACTCAATACCATGGCGGACGGGGAGAAAGTGTTTTTTATTTCCAATCCCGGCCTCGGCCTCTGGGCCTGCCGGGAGCGGTTCGAAGAATTGTAGCCACGCATTTTCACGGATCTTCACAAATTTGATTTGTTTCTTATCCGTGAAGATCCGTGAAAATCCGCGGTCCAATAATATGTCTGGAGAGCAAGCATGAAGGAAAAGGCGGATATCGGCATGATCGGGATGGCGGTGATGGGCGAAAACCTTGCAATGAATATCGAGAGCAAGGGATTCACCGTCGCAGTCTACAATCGCACGGTCCCCGGCATTGAAGAAGGCGTCGTGGACCGCTTTATCAAAGGCCGCGGACAAGGCAAAAATTTCATCGGATCGGAAACGATCGGGGATTTCGTCCGGTCCCTTGCCGCTCCGCGCCGGATCATGATGATGGTGAAAGCCGGCAAGCCGGTGGATGAACTGATCGAACAACTCCTCCCTCTTCTCGATAAGGGCGACATCCTGATTGATGGCGGCAATTCGCATTTCCCGGATACGATCCGGCGGACAAAGCAACTTGAATCGAAAGGAATGCTCTTTATAGGAACAGGCGTCTCCGGTGGAGAAGAAGGAGCGCTGCGCGGGCCTTCGATTATGCCCGGCGGTTCGCCTGCCGCATGGCCTCACGTAAAGCCGATCCTCCAGGCGATCGCGGCCAAAGTCTCTGACGGCACTCCCTGCTGCGACTGGGTTGGAGAAAACGGCGCAGGCCATTTTGTGAAGATGGTCCACAACGGCATTGAATACGGCGATATGCAGCTCATCTGCGAGGCCTACCAGGTCATGAAAGAGCTGCTCGGCATGTCCGCCGACGAAATGCATAAGGTGTTCAAAAAATGGAATACCGGAGATCTGGACAGTTATCTCATCGAAATCACCCGCGACATACTCGCTTTCAAGGATGCTGACGGGCAGCCCCTCGTCGAGAAAATACTCGACACCGCAGGACAGAAAGGGACCGGGAAGTGGACCAGCGTTGTCTCGCTGGATCTGGGCATTCCTCTGACGCTGATCAGCGAAGCCGTTTATGCCCGCTGCCTTTCGGCAATGAAGGACGAACGCGTCGAAGCCTCGCAGGAGCTGCGCGCTCCGGCGCGAAGGTTCAAGCGCAACAAGCAGGCTTTTCTGAATGATCTCGAAAAAGCGCTCTATGCCTCCAAGATCATTTCCTATACCCAGGGCTTCGTTCTTCTTCATGAAGCCGCAAAGGAATACGGCTGGAATCTCAACTACGGCGGCATCGCGTTGCTGTGGCGAGGGGGCTGCATTATCCGCTCGGTCTTTCTCACAAAAATCAAGGAAGCGTTTGACAAGAATCCTGCATTGTCGAATCTGTTGCTGGATCCCTTCTTCAAGAAGCGGATTGAGCGTTCACAAAACGCCTGGAGGCGCGTCGTATCGACGGCCATGCTGCACGGGATCTGGATTCCCGCGATGTCGACGGCGTTATGCTATTACGACGGATTCAGGAATGCGCGGCTGCCGGCCAACCTGCTTCAGGCGCAGCGCGATTATTTCGGTGCGCATCAATACGAGCGGATTGACATGCCTCGGGGCCGGTTCTTTCATACCAATTGGACCGGCCATGGCGGAGATACCGCCTCATCATCGTATACGGTATAGCATAAGAATCCTACGTGCGGGCTGAAGCCCGCACCCACATTGAAATGGGGGATTCACGATTACACAGCTTTCATGTGGGGACGCCCTTCAGGGCGTCCATATCCCGAGGGATATTTTTCCATGGTGTCTATCGGTTCTTGATTTGAACGGGCAAGGTTTTCAGCCCGCCCTGCAGAAAGGAATGAATCATGAGCAATCATTTAAGCATCCGCCCCGAAGGGGCATACGATCTTATATCTCTTGGCGCGCTGGTACACCGTCTGGATCCGGGCATCATTCCATTTCGCAAAGCAACCTCCTGCCGGATCCACGTGAGCGGCGGCGAATTCAATGTTGCGGCCAACCTCGCCGACTGTTTCCGGCTGAACACAGCAATCGCCACAGCCATGGTGGACTATCCGATCGGCGACTTGATTGCCGAACGCGTGAGGGCGATGGGGGTGAAGCCGTTCTACAAACGCTTCGCGCATAACGGGGTCAACGGTCCGAATATGGCAACGGTCTATAGTGACCGCGGACAAGGGATTCGAGCCCCCGTTGTTTTCTACAACCGTTCGAACGAAGCGGCGGCTCTGCTCAAACCGGGCGATTATAACTGGGCTGAAATTTTCGCCGGAGGCATCCGCTGGTTTCACAGCGGCGGCATCTTTGCTTCCCTCTCCGAAACAACCGGCGCCCTTATCGCCGAAGGCATGAAAGCCGCCAGGAAAGCCGGAGCCGTTACAAGCTTCGATCTGAATTTCCGCGAAAAACTCTGGAGCATCTGGGGAGGCCGGCAAAAGGCCGTTGAGGTTGTTGCACGCATTGTCGAAAACGTCGATGTATTGATCGGCAATGAAGAAGACCTCCAGAAAGGCCTCGACATTCCGGGACCTGAAGTGGGCGCGAAGTCCAGGCTGGATCCGACCGCATTTTTCAGCATGATCGATAAGGTCGTAGAAAAACACCCGCAGATTAAAGCCGTCGCGACGACGCTCCGCGAGGTCCACTCCACGAACCGCCACAGCTGGGGCGCGGTTGCATGGATGAACGGCGAAACCTATGTCGCCCCGACATGCGAGTTGGACATTTATGATCGTGTCGGCGGCGGCGACGGCTTTGCCGGCGGTTTCCTCTACGGCCTGCTGGCCGGCGAGAATCTTGAAAAATCAGTCCGATTGGGATGGGCACATGGAGCGCTGCTGACAACATTCCCGGGCGATACAACCATGGCGACCGTCGAACAGGTGCGTGACTTCGCGAAGGGCGGATCCGCCCGCATCCAACGGTAATGGCGATTCGAGATTCGAAATTCGAGATTCGAGATTAAAAAGCAGTTGGTTGCTGCAGGTTGCAGATAGAAGAAGAATTCGCCTCTGCTGTTCTCAAATATTGAAGCATGCTCGCCCCTTCATGCTGTTCTCAATCTCGAATTTCGAATCTCGAATTTCGAATCTCTTATCAACCTTCCCCTATTTCTGATGTTTCTTAAACCAGTTGACGACCTCGGTTTCCAGAGCTTTCAAACCCGGCCTTTTTGCGGCAATCTCCATTGATTCCTGCCACTCTTGGTTCAGATCGCCGGAATCGATTCCGGAACCTTCGCGGATGAACAGCGGGATCTGGTGCAGTTCGGCTTTGACCTTGATGGAGCGTCCGCCTTTGTAGACTTTTTCCGGCCGCCAGGCATCACGCCAGCGGGACCCCGACGGCAGATAGACTTCCTGGATGCGCTTATCCTTTTCCCATACGGGAGACACCAGCAGATCGCGGCCGTATAGATAGGTCCACCAATTGGACCAGGCGGCCGGTGCTTTTGGGTCGGCCATAAATAGCGGCCGCACGATGGGCAACCCCGTGCGCGCGGCTTCCTGCGCCTGGGCATAGGAATAATCCGCCAGCCGGTCATGCAGCCGTGCATAAAGCCGCCAGACGGCAATCAAATCCGAATCGTATTTCGGTTCGCGCGGAAGGTTCCAGAATGCGACATTGCGCGTGGGGCCCACTTCCATAATCGGCGTAAAGCAGCTGAAGGCGAGCCAGCGGGCGCACATATCCTGGTCCAGCGTCTGCTCGTTATAGCCGCAGGTGTCGGAGCCCCAGTTGGGATACCCCATGACCGCTGCACGCTGCACGGCGATGATGGATGCGCGCAATCCCCACTGCGTGCCGCCGATATCGCCGCCCCAGAAAACCGCGTAAGGAGAGCTGCCGGTATAGGCGCCGCGCGGCATTGCCACGAAATCTTCACCGCGATATTTGCGCGCTACTTCCGCGACTGTCTGGGCAAACATGGCGACATACGGGTTGCGGTTTTCGCGGATTGATTTGCCGTCAAACCGCTTGAACGGTCCGCCATCCGGTATCTGCTCTTCTCCGCGGTCCAGCTTGAAACCGGCTACCCCGAGTTTGAGCAGCTTTTCGACGCCCGATTGCCAGTACGTCTTCGCGGCCGGATTGGAAAGATCCGCCAGCGGATAATTCTGAATGCTCGGCTTCTGGCCGGGCAGCGTATACCCCTTCTCCAGCGCCTCTTTTTGCATTTGTCCCTGAAAAAATGACGCGATCCAAAGAACCATCTGCATTTGATGGCTGTTCAGCCATTTCACCGATGCGGCAAAGTTGGGCAGACGTTTCGGATCGATTTCAAAATCATCGTAGCCGATCCTCCCCGGTCCCCACGGACGGTCAATCCAGTAGACTCCACAGGGTATGCCGTAGGCACGCATCATCAGCACATCCTCCATCATCTCGGAATTGAACGGGCCGTTCACCGGAGTGCCGTCGTAATAGGTTGCACGGTGCGTGTGTTCATCGCGCCATCTCCAGGGCCTGTATGCCCATTTCGGCGGCAGAAACGGCGGGCCCGCATCCAATGCGTGGGCCTTTATTATGGCCACCGGTTGAGCCGCCGTATAAATCTTCAGATCCAACGCCGGTCCTTCGAACTCAATTCCAACCTGATCCGGCACAGTCGCGCCAAAATCGTATATCCCGGGCCAGTCGGTTTTTATGAAGAGGCCGTAGCCTCGCGAAGAAACATAGAAAGGAGCGTAAACCGATGTGGTCGGTTTCACCAGCATTTCAACCTTCTGGCCGCGCAAATTCATCGCCTCGTTCAGGCCCGGAGCCCATGAGGCCTGCTGCGGCCCGTCCACAACGCGTTCCATTAAACCGGTGAAATATTCATCTCTCCCGGAATCGATATGAAATCCCCACTTCAGAATGCCGTCCGCAGGCTGCGCGCTCAGACGGATGGAAAAATTGTCTCCTTCGGGAATAACCAGAATCGATGCAGAGCGCCCGTCCTGAGTCTTCGCGAGCCATTCCAACCTTTTGCCTTTTGCTTTTGTATTCAGCTTCACAGGGAGCGCGATTCTGCCCTTGTCGGTGTCAAAATAAAACCCGCTGCACTCCAAAGGCTTCGACAAGTGTTGCGAGGACAGGCGGAGTCTCTGCCTCTCCGGATTACTCCATGAAGTTGCGTGCAGTGCAAAAAAGAGAGTTATAGCCAACAATGCCGGGAATAATTTGGCCGCATTCCTGTATTTCATAGCTTGATCGCCTCCTGCCTCTGCATCAAAAGCCTCAAAATCCACTGCGAGAGCCGGCCTCCCGCCGGCTCATTATATGAATCTTTCCATCGAAATTCGGCAA
>JAFGIY010000095.1 GCA_016929335.1 Acidobacteriota bacterium
CATATCACTCCATGTCAACGGGACGCCGGAACGGCTTAGCCTGTCAGGGTCGCACGGCCCGAGGCCGTGGGTTTAGTGGCACTAAGCCTGTCAATTCGGCTGCAAAACAGCCTGCGAATTCAGTGGCGCGTCTTTGACTTTCTAACTCCATTGGCGGTTTCGAGGTCGAAGAAATATGCGCGGGGATAGTATGCATTGGCTGCCGTTTTGGCTTCAGGTCCTTCAGTGAATCCCGGACGCACACCCTTCCGAGCCTTCACTCGACTGCTGCTATCCAATATGTCTGCTTGAATGTCTTTGATCCGGTTGCAGGCCTATCTTCCAGCGAAATCACGTTGCCGAAAACGGCTTTTAAATACACGATTACCTTATTGCAAAATTGGAGAGGTTTTCAGTAGATTCCCTTGATATATAAAAATTTGCTTCAATCCGATCCCCGTCTTAACTCGCTTTTCTTAGAATGGGAAATAGCCCGGTCAAATCCCTCGCTAAGGCTTAAAATTGGGCATGCTTTTCTACAGCCTTCGATACTTTGAATCCACTCTGGAGGAAGTTCAAAACCAGAAAGTCGATTCCAATTATTGGGAATTTATCCGCTTCAGAATGCAGCGAGTAGAAATATTATGGATTCATAACAGACCTTGTTTGACGACTGCGGACCAGGAATCAAAAAAGACTGAGCAGTCGGACGACCTGCCGGCGAAATCGAGGAGTTGAAATCTACTTTGTCATACTGTGACAAAGTAAATGCCGCAAAAAGAAAGGAGATGATATTGATTCCAATCTTCCTGCGTGTTTTTCTTGACTGATTGTTTGCTATGTCTTATTTAACTACTGCCAGCGTTGCTTCGCTCCGATGACGATGGTGGCAGCAATCCTCGGATTGCATGGCAACAATCATTCCGGAATACATGGCAACGTTGCCCGGAATCCGCAAGTCGTGAGACGATTCGCCTATCATGCTATTATTTGTCTCACTTCCCGCCTTTATGATGGTTGGTTGCATTGACACCCTATCTAAATAGTTTAATGTCTTTGTTTGTTATCATTGTAAAATCTTTTGACCCAGTTTGGGATGTTGATTTCCTTCTCGCCAAACACTCCAGCAGTATTTCCATATTCCATTATTTTAAACCGTCCGCTATCATCTTCATCATAATATGTAATCGAGAATTCGTAGGCAGGACTATAACCGATTCCAGTCTTTTCGTCATATATATGGGGGGTCATTGAAACGATATAGCAAAATGGCCTATCATTAATCGAATACTCCAATATCCTATTTATCCGAACGTCACGCACAATCATTTTGTCTGGTTTGTCTGGAGATGGGACCACAAATTTAAATAGTTTATTTATTCTGTCGTGTCGGTCTAATTTGATGGAAGACATTTGAACGGTAGTGTTATCGATATGCTTCTCCAGCTTGTTATGTACTTTTTCTCGGTCATAATGGCTTAGCCCAGGCACTTGCCATCCGCGCTCTGTAAAATGACGCTGAGTTTTCTTCATCGGTTCATTGGCGGAAATCTGGCCCCATGTCATAGAATTGAATACAAGCAGGACAACAATTATGAAAGCTGATTGTTTAGATTTCATATTTGTTCCTCGACTATATCATGTGAAGCATTGTCTTTTTCCCAAAGAGGGTTTTGCTAGGAGACAACCAACACATCTCCAGCATCAAAGGGAAGCATTGGCTGCCGTTTTTGTTTCATGTCCTACCGTGGACCTCGGACGCACGCCTTTCCGTGCCCTCACTCCACTGCTGATACGCAATGTGTCTAATTGAATGCCTTCGATCCGGCTGCGGGCTTACCTTCCAGCGAAATCCTGTTGCCGAAAATGGATATTTAATACACGATTACCTTAATGCAAAATTGGAGGGATTTTCGGCAGATCCCCTTGATATTTAAAAATTTGCTTCAATCCGATCCCCGTCTTGACTCGCTTTTCTTAGAATGAAAAATAGCCCGGTCAAATCCCTCGCTAAGGCTTAAAATTGGGCATACTTTATTCGAATCCCATTGATATCAGTAGCTTTGCGTCGGTCCGACCCCGTTCCACCCGTTCCATTTGTCAGTTCTCCGATGGCTTTTCAACGTTATCGATGACAAATTCATCCAGCGCTGCTTTATCTTCCTCCAATTTCAATCCAAGCTGCTCCTGAAGTGCCTTGAAAATGGTCGGCGCGGAAGGCTCAACGACCGGGGCGGAACCGGTTGCAGTGGAAGCGCCTGGCTGATTCCGCGAATCCGAATATGTCATCTTGAGGTCATACAATCCGGTAAGGCCCGTTTTGTCGATTACTCTGCGCATCCCAACCAACGAGTAGAGGGCGGTCGCTAACCGCTCAGTGCTTATGGCTTTTGCATTCAACTCATTGCTGCCGAGCCCACCCATGATGGAAATGGACCCCGGAGGCATTGCCGCCATCATTTCTTCCATCGAAGAATAGGATGTGCGCCTTCTCGCCCTGATCTTTTCGGGATCCTGCTCCGGAGGCGGAAGCGATACAATTGGATTGCCTTTTTCATCCTTTGCCCGCTGAAGTTTGTGGCCGTCTTTCGCAATGACCAGTAAATACACCGGCGTGTCTTTCGTTTCCCGATGCATCTTCAGCTTGAAGCGTTCCTCGAGCAGAGATTGGACCATCAGACGCATTTGCTCCTTGTCAGGGTTGCCCCCCGCTTTTGCCTCGATTTTATACAGGATGTCCTCACTCCAGCCGGGAAACCCTTTAAATTGAGAAAATATGTCAACCTGATACGCCTTCCTTATTATGTAGCTCAACTGGCTGCATGTTGTGTATCGCCCACCGGCCTGATAGGAAGGTCCGCTTGGTATTTTCATTGGGAAACCGGGAACTGTGTTGCCGCAATTTTCGGCTATCTTGATGGATGCCACTTCAAAAGATGCTTTTGGTTCCGTCTGGGACTGTGCCTGCATGAAGGGAGCATTTAGAATGCCTGTGACGATGGACAAGGCGACTGCGGAAAAGCAGGCTGCTCTTAAAGCACAGACCTTTGCCGGCCTCAATCTGCCGCCCATCCGATGCATCATCGTTGCCTGAATGCGTTTTATCATATCCGCGCCTCGATACGTTGTTGGATGAAACGCCATAAAAGACAACCAGGCAGTTTTAGACGCCCTTGGCTGCCGCCGGGTTCCAATTTCATCGCGCCATATGCTCGCCATATCCGGCGTTAGATAATGAATGCTCGCAACTGCCGCATCCTTTGGTTTTCCAACAGCTTCCCCACATGATCGCTAATTGGCGTCAAATCTCATGTGGGTGCGGGCTTTAGCCCGCACGTCCGGCCGGAAGGCCGGACCCGATTGTACGCGATTGAGGTAGAAACGCCTTAACCCGCATTTCTCACAGGGTTTTGTAGCGAGGCGGCACAGACGGGCATGTCCGCCGCCGCATTAGAAACTCTGTGAGAAATGCGGGTTAAGGACGCGGCACACAATGAAATCAATGCAGCGTTGCATATTCACCGGCTAATTTGGACAGCAGTGGTGCAACAAAGCCCAGGCTGAAGCCCGAATCCACATGAGTTGAGCTGCGCAGCCGGCATTGAAGCGCCGAGGACCATCGCGGCCGCGACAGCGGAGTCTACCGGATGTATTTCGGAAACTCAGGCCGCCGCAGTTTCGGCGGAGGATTCCGCTTCAGCTCTTCCAGCACCACTTCGACTGCTTTCTCCAGCTGAGGATCCCGGCCTTGTCGAACGCGCACAGGATCCTGCTCGACCTCAATATCCGGTTCAACCCCGATATTTTCGACCTCCCACTCCCCGCTGAGCGGATTGTAAATGCCGGAGGCTGGAGCGGTGACGATGCCGCCGTCCATCAGCGGCGGAGCCGAGGCCATGCCAACCAAGCCGCCCCAGGTTCGCATTCCGATAAGCTTGCCTGCGCCCGAGCGTTTGAAGTACCAGGGCATGGCGTCGCCGCCGGATCCGGCGAGTTCGTTGATGATCATTACCTTTGGGCCGAAAATGCCCCGCGGCTGCACCGGATCGGCTCCGATTCTGTTGGCTGCGGCGCTGAGGGGCCTGCGGTTCAGAATCTCGGCAATATCCGTGGCCAGCATGCCGCCGCCGTTGAAACGCTCATCGATGATGACGGCCTCCCTGTCAATCTGCGCGTAGAAGTAGCGGTTGAACGCCGCCAATCCCGCCATGGAGGTGTTGGGCATATACACATAGGCCGCCTTACCGCCGGTCATTTTATCCACGAGGCGGCGGTTTCCTTCGATCCATGCAAGGTTCCTCAGGTTAAATTCATCCGCGACCGGAATGACGGTGACCTCGCGAGCCTCGCTTCCTTCCGGATCCGTTCCCACTTTGATCACAACCGATTTACCGGCCAGCCCCTCGAAAAAGCGGTATACGTTGTCCGGAGGCCGCACGGCGCGGCCGTTTACTTCAAGGAGATACTCGCCCGCCTGAACATTGACTCCCGGTTGAGTCAGCGGGGCGCGCATCTGCGGATTCCAGTTTTCTCCGTCATACACGCGCGCAAAACGGTATCGGTCGTCTGCAATTTCGTAATCCGCTCCGAGCAATCCCGTTTGCACGCGCTTGACTTCCGGAATATCCCCGCCTCCCGTTCCCAGATGCCCGACAACCATGTTGCCCAGCATCTCCTGGAACAGATAGGTGAGGTCGCGGCGCGACACGATTCCTTGCAGGTACGGTTCATATTTCTTTTCCCCGGCTTTGAGATCGAATCCGTGAATATTCCGATCATAGAACCAGTCGCGCTCGACCCGCCACGCTTCACGGTACATCTGCCGCCACTCCTGAACCGGATCGACGCGCACCTCGATGCCCGCGGTGTTCAGAGCACCCTGCCCGGCGCCCGGCGGCGGAGTCGGAGGAGCGCCCGCCCCGGGACCCGACGGCGCGGGGCGTAGAGGCGCGATGATCCAGTTCCCTCCCTGCCGATACAGCGCTTTCTCTCCTCCGAAGGACATTTCGAAACTGCCGGCGCCGGCGAGCGCTACATCGCTCTTGCGCGTTTTCAGGTCGAAGCGATGAATATTCATCCCCTGGAGACCGTCCGGGATTCCTTCGCCGCCCGCCGTGCCCGAAGCCGGAGTTTCCAGCGCAAGCAGCGTCCCGGCCCTGGCCACCTGAAGCCCGGCGTAGGACCGGGGGGGCATAGGCATGGAAAGGATGCGCTGGCTGATGTTTTCGAGATCAATCCTGATGTCTGCGGCAGGTTTCGACTTGTCGGCCTCGCCCTGCTTAGGCGCGGGGGATGGTGGCGCCGGCTCTTTTGCCTCGGACTTATCGCCCTCAGGCTTCTTCTTGTCTTCAGCCTCTTTCTCCTCATCGCTTTCGGGTGCAAACGGAGAAGGCAGAGTCTTATCCAGAACCACCAGATAAATACTGCTCGTTGAATTGACGGCAACCCGGTGAATATCAAGAGCCAGTGATTCGCCCGAATTTGTGCTGGCCGTGAAATAAAGGTATTTGCCTTCCCTATCAAAGACAGGATTGGCGGCATCGCTCATGCCGTCGGTGATCTGCGTCGACTTTCCGTCGGCAAGCGAATAGATGTGTATGGCGCTCATGTTATTGGGCAGCACCCTGGAGTATGCCAGCCATTTGCTGTCCGGGGACCAGGCTGCCGAGATGCTGCCTGCGCGCATCATGTAATAGTCCTGCGCCACCTCAACCTGTTTCTTCGTATCCAGATCCACATACCATAGCCTTTGAAAACTGTCGACCAGGGCTATCTTCCTGCTGTCGGGAGAAAACTGCGGTGAGGTGTAGAAACCTGCCTTGAGCTCTATTCTTGTAACTTCTCCTGCGCCGCTCTGGGAACAGAGATGCAGCGCATACTCGCCGGATTCGTCCGAAAGATAGGCAATCTTTTTGCCATCGGGAGACCATTGCGGATAGCGCTCCATCACTCCCGGCGTATTCGTGAGGTTCCGCGGATTGCCCTTCTCGGCCGGGACTGTGATGATTTCGCCGCGTGTAGCAAATACGGCCCGGGCGCCGTTTGGCGAGATTGCCGCCTCTCCGAGATTTCTGCCGACATTCACGAAGCGGGCCCGCAATTCCGGGAAGTCGCTCTGCACACGGACAGGCACGGGCTGCGTCTTCCCGCTCTTCAGATCATAGAGGTAAATGCCGCCGAACTGCTCGTACACGATCGCATCCGGACCGACCGCAGCAGACTTGAGATCCAGCCCCTTGTTCGAGATGGCCTCGCGAACCGCTCTGGATTTGAGGTCATAGTAAAAGAGCGTGACGGGGCCGTTGCGGTCCGACAGGAAGTAGACGCGGTCGCCCGCCCACATGGGATTGAAGTCGTTGGAATTCGTGCGCGGCACTCTTGTGATGCTGCTGTCGGAAAGCCGGGCGAGCCATATGCGCGTGGTCGTCCCGCCGCGGTAGTTCTTCCACATGGTGAACGCCCGCGGAACCGGTCCGTAGGCTATCGATTGTCCGTCCGGGGACGCCGATGCTTCGTAGCCGCTGGGTAACGGCAGCTTTTCCGGGAATCCTCCTTCGACCGGGATGCTGAACATTTCATTGAATCGCGAATAGGCGGTCCTGGAGGAACTGAACAGAATGCGCTTGCCGTCCGCGCTCCAGCCCATCACCGAATCGGCCGACGGATGCCAGGTGAGGCGCCGGGGCACGCCCCCGGAAGCCGGCACAACAAAAACATCCACGTTTCCGTCATATTCGCCGGTAAAGGCGATCTGTGCGCCGTCGGGCGAAAAGGCAGGATTGGTTTCATTGCCGGCGCCACTGGTCAGACGCACGGCGCTCCCGCCCGTGCGAGGGACTGTCCATAGATCCCCCGCGTACACGAATACGATATGAGTTTTGCTCAACGCGGGATTCTGCAGCAGAAGCGGCGCATCATCCGCAGCGCTGAAAGCCAAAAACATGAGGATAAAAGCGAACGATCGCATAGTGCCTCCGCAATTTTGAATAGTTAAAAGCGAATCCGGAGCTTCACCCTCCATTCCATAGGGATGAAGCAAAGGCCGGAGTCTTTATCCATGGCTTCTTTGCGTTGAGCAAAGAAGTTTTCCCTTTAAAAACGGCTGGAACCAATCGCAATAAACAATAAAACTGAATGCCGACAGCTGAAAGCGCGCGGCCACCGGCTACATCGGCCATTTGAATGCAGTTCCGGGCCGCGCCAGGAAGGATTGGCTGCCGATTTGGCTTCGGGCCCTTCATTGGACCTCCGACACACACCTTTCCATGCCCTCTATCGACTGCTGATATCACTCAATATGTCTGCTTGAATGTCTTCGATCCGGTTGCAGATATATCTTACAGCGAAATCCTTTTGCCGAAAACGGGTTTTAAATGCACAATTACCTTATTGCAATTTTATAGCGGCGAAGAGAGCACATAGTTCGCAAAGCATATCCCTTAAAGCTGAGCATCCGGGTGGATGGGACAGTGCTTGCCGATTGGCGATCTTAGGCCAAGCAGATCAGGACCGGAGCAGAACGTGATTTCAAGGCAAGAAGAAGCGCATTTGGACCGCGTATACACCACTGACCTCAGGGATGAAATTTGTTCATTGCCGTTCAACCAATTTCCTAGTTTTTCCCAAGTCTTGAGCCGGGGATGCAATCTGGTATAAAATCCCTCTCGCTTGCGCTGAATCATAACCCATTCCCATTTTTCGTCCGCCTTACATCAGGGTTATGGAATGGGATGATTGTCCGGGCCTAATCCGAAACGTTTTCCATCAGGTCCGTTTTGCAGCTTACGTCGTTTGATTTGCCTTTCCGTTGTTGTGGCGTGTGGACATCAGCATAATCCTGTGATCGGAGGGTTTATGAAGCGATTGGGCATTTTATTGGTCGGAATTTTGAGCTTTGCAGTCTCGGCTTACGCGGAAGATCTATCGGCCGCCTCTCCTCAAGATCTGCTTGGCGTTTATAAGCAACTGCGGACCATCGCGGTTGGGAACGAAGCCGCTCTTGTCGAAAATGTTGTTTTGAGGCGCGATGCGGCAACATTTACTTTCGTCAGCGGCCGCATGACATTTGCGGCGCCGATTGCCGGCCGGGTGCTGGCCGCGCAGTTCCAGGGCGAAGGCAAGTTTGAACTCCAGCCGCCAACTGTTCTCGATAAGCGCCAGGTATCGCGATTCACAGGGAAAGCCGGCGTCGAAGACACGTTTCGAGAAGCGGTCTTTTTCTTTACCGACGATACCTATGCCGAGTTCTGCAAGCTGATGAAGATCCAGGCTGCGCCGGCCACCGGCGAAAAGGCGATGATCCCGGCATCGCAGAAGCAATACATTGAGAGCTATAACGGATGGATTGAAAATCAGCGCAAGGGCAATCCCGTTATGCGCAATCTTGGCGCGCGAATTCTGGCGGATCTGACCGACAGCGGCAGCAGGGGATTTTTTCTTGCGGACTTCAAAGCGAAAGAGGCAGGCGATTTGCTTTTTCACATCAGCTGGAATCGTGACTCCCTGCTTCTTCCGGATGCCGGCAGGGGAGAGGAGGTCATACTGCTCCACTTGAATCCCGGGAACTATTACGAATGGTGGTCCGGCTTTCACCTCGCAGATGAATACGCCAAATCGCCGCATGTGGATCACCGCGCGCTTCTGGTGAGCAGTCCTGTCACACACATTGATCTGCAGGTCACAAAGGACAACCATATTTCGGCGACGGTGGATATGGAATATGTTGTGGCGGAAGGCTCGTTGCGCGTGCTCCCCTTCGGGCTGGACGGCGTCCTGCGCATCAGCTCCATTGAAGACGGCAGCGGCAACAAACTCAACTTCATCCAGGAAGATCGCAAGCTCGACAGCGATCCGTGGCTGATTCTTCCTGCACCCGCCCGGCCGGGAGAAAAACACAAGATCAAGATTGCGTATTCGGAGGATTCGACGCGCGACAGCAGGATTGTCTTCCAGCAGGGAGCCGGACTTTATTATGTGACATCGCGGACGTCATGGTTCCCAAGCTTTGGTGCAATCGACGACCGGACGCAATTTCAATTGCACGCCCGCTCTCCCAAAAAATTCAAATTCGTTGCCAGTGGGACTCGGCTCTCGTCAGAGACTGTCAAAGATGAGCTTATAACAACCTGGAAAGGAGAAATCCCTTTCTGCGTTTTTGGGTTCAATTACGGCGCATTCGTCGAATCGTCGCAATCCTCTCCCAATCTGACGGTAACCGCCTATGCCGGCAAAGAAGTGCCCGATGAACTGAAACAGCTTGAAGCGGAAATGTCGTTGCTGGAACTGGCGGGAGCATCCGATGTAGTGAACCAATCCGGAATATTGCGAGGCGGATTCAATACCGCGGCGAATGTAAAATATGCTGCGGGCATCAGCAATCAGGCATTCAAGCTATTTGAATTTCTATATGGTCCGTTGCCGTTTAAAGCCGTATCGGTTACGGAGCAGCCAATCCGTGGTTATGGCCAGAGCTGGCCGAATCTGATATTCCTTCCCTATGATTCGCTGCTGGATGCGACAACGCGCAACAGTCTTGGACTTCAGGATAGCGGCGGCGAGCGCGAATTTTACACTATCGTCGCAGTGCACGAAATGGCGCACCAGTGGTGGGGCCATCTGGTCGGATGGAAGACCTACCATGATCAGTGGCTGTCCGAGGGACTCGCAGAGCATTCTTCAGCTCTTTACCTGCGCCAGTTTGAACCGAACAAATGGAGCACCTATTGGGACTTGAGGCGAACCTGGCTCCTCTCCAAAAATAGCTCCGGCTACCGTCCCGTGGATGCGGGCCCTATCTGGCTGAATGACCAGCTGAACGATCGTTACCAGGGCCGCAACTCCGGCCTCATCTATTACAAAGGCGCCTATGTTCTCGAAATGCTGCGAGCGACTATGTACGACTCCAAAAACGCCGACAACCGCTTCCTCGCCATGATGCGGGATTATGCCAAAACCTATGCCGGCCAGAACGCCTCCACGGAAGATTTTCAGCGCATCGTGGAAAAGCATATGGGAGAATCCATGGAGTGGTTCTTCAACCAATGGGTCTATGGAGTGGAGATTCCGTCCTATGACTTCAAGTATCAGTTGACGGACGCCGGAGGCGGGCAGACGGACCTTTCGATGACGATCACTCAATCCCGCGTTTCCGAAAATTTTCGGATGCGGCTGCCGCTGCAATGCGTCATTAACGGTTCATCGCGCCACCTGGGCACGATTCAGATCATCGGAACCAAACCCTACACGGTGAATATCAAGTTGCCGGTGCGTCCGGAGAAGGTGATACTGGATGGGGAGCGCAGCATTCTGGCCGAAATACATCAGTAATTAACAGGCATTGCGTCGGATGACATTGTTGAGGGAGGGGGGAAAGCCGCAAAAACTCAGAGTCTCTCTGCGCAGCCGGCTGGGTTTCAACAGCAACTCAATCCCTTTTTACGGAGAACGGGATGCGCTGCTCGTTGATGCATCCCAATAGATCAGCGACACGCACCGGATGATGGCCGGTATCATTCTCATGCGCAAAAGCCTAAGGCCGGGAAGGATTGGCTGCCGCTTAGGATTCAGGCTTGGATTTTTTGCTCCTATTGGCTTGCGGATCTGCGATGGATTGCGGCTCGAAGGCGCCGTCGGACATCTGCGCTCCTTGCCCATACTCCCCTGTCGTTGATATCTCCAGGAACACGAACGGCTTGGTTATTTTCGTTACCTTCAAGGGGCAATGCTTCAGGCCCGGCGGGATAGAGACGACCGTAGCGCTGGTTATGAAATGTTCCTCCAATTCGTCCCCGAGGCAGATGCGGATTTCAGCTCCCAAATCATTGATATTTTCGGGATTCCCACCAATGAAGCAGAGCAATTCGTGGAAATCATGGGAATGAGCAAACGGAACCTCGTAGTTGGTATTAATGCAATGGTAGCCCAACGTTGTGCCATTTTTATATTCCCCGTGGTGGGCAAATAGTGACATGCCGGTCATGCCCGGTTCCGTTTCCACATAAAAAGGCCCTCGAATCACATTTCTCCAATATTTTTTCGCTTCCATATCCAGTTTCCTCCTTCTGAGAGACGACCCTGTATTATTGTGACACATTCCGGGAAAAGCTGTGAACATCAACATGGAAGGGTACGGCTTTATAATACCGATATATTGGACCTCGGACGCACACTTTTCCGCGCCTCGCTCGATCTGGACATTTTTTGGAGAAGCGGTCCAAGTCGAAGTCCAAGTCCAGGTCGAGGACCAAGTCGAGGTCGAAGTCGAGGTCGAAGTCTGGATTTGCCGAGAGTTTGTTTTCAAATTGGATATTGCCAAAACAATCCCCCTTCACGCAGCACTACAAATTCGATTTTTGACCTCGACCTGGCCCGATATGAGATTTGTAGCTGCGGATTAAAAATATGCAGGCGGTTATTGCCTTCTGTACGACAGGAACAAAGTCAAGCCTCCGACGAACAGGATTGTCGTCAATCCAATCAGGATTGACACGCCCACAGTCGAGCTGAACAGACCGGCGAGCTGCGCCCGTTGCCAGAAGCCGAAGACGGCAATTACGCACAGTATGATGGCCAGTGCCAAGCCTTCAGCCCAGACGACGGGTCTTGTCAACTGCGCCATCTCAACGCTTTTGCGGCGCAATTGAGCTCGCCACCACAGGTAGCCGGGGGAGGCAGCCCGCGCCGTCATCAGGGAGGATGCTCGGCCGGACTGAAGTATTTCAATTGCAAACACGATCTCTCTGCAGCGGCTGCATTTCCCGACATGCTCCAACAGCACGGGATCCGCATTCTGAGGCCACTGATTTTCCTTCAGCATCCCGGCGATTGTTTCTTCATGAGGACAGAATGGAGATCTCATTTCCGCACCTCCGATTTCATCATCTCCTGCCGCAATGCGCGAGCCAGCTTGTGTCTGGCCCTGAAAAGAGTTAGACGGATGCCAGTTCCGTCTCGTTTGCCGGCGACGGCTTTCCCTCGGCGGCGAATGGCCGTTTCGGCAATTTTTCAGTTTCAATCTGGCCCAGTAACAGACTCATGCTGGAAAACAACAGAATCATTAGCATAGAAACAGCGAGTTTTTTCACGATATCCCCTCCCGCCGATACAACGGTTCAGTCGCGCTTTTGTTATCAAATTTTTCGCTGCAAATATAACGGTACGAAACCATGCGGCAGCAAGGAGGCTATCCAACAATCCGGAATGGATCGGGCTTTCAGCCCTTGTTGTCAATGCAACTTCATTCCTGGGGCAACGCCCCAGCGCCCAGGGTTGGCCGCGCTTTTTGCGGTCAACCCTGGGAGGAATCGTTCAATAAATCAACCCTGAAAGGGTTGCGTGCTCGCTCAACTCCTTCAGGGTTGAGGAATGGCAATTTATACCCAGGGTTGGCTGCAAAAAGCGCAGCCAACCCTGGGCTCTGTTTCGCAGCCGCTTCGCGGCTGTCCGGGTCGTTTATTATCATCCCAGTCTCAAATGTAGAAACTCCAGGGCTGGCCTAAATTGAGTTGGCCGCTCCGCGGCGCCTAAAGTTAACGCTTATGGGGCAACGCCCCAGGAAACAGATCGGAATATGAACAAGGGCTGAGAGCCCGATCCGCGCATTGGAAAAGGCTCTGTAATACCTGGCCAGCTTAAGAATTCTGTGATCAACTTGCTCCCGCCGGTCTTTTCTGAGCTACAATAAGCTTACTTTCAAAATGTATTTTGGCGCATCAAAGCAGTTGTCGATCTGGGGTGTGATACCCGACGTGTAGTGCTATCTCAAAAGGCCCAATATGAAACGAATGATGATTGTGCTCGGCGTAATGATCCTGTGTTGCTTTTCAATCTCAGCATGCAAACAAACGCCTGTGGCGCGAGTCATCGCGCACGGTGCCGCGATCAAGGGTGCTAACGGCCTCTACTTTGATAGGCACGACCGTCTTCATATCGCCAGTGTATTCGCGCGCGCGATCGCGGTAATGGATCCCAACAATGGCAAAATCCTTGACCGCATTGGGCCTGAGCGCGGTGTGGATACGCCGGATGATGTAACGTTTGGACCTGACGGCTCGCTTTACTGGACGTCCATCATAACCGGTGAAGTGGGCAGACTCAAGCCGGACGGGAAAAAGATAACCATCGCCCGGCAGTTGGTGGGCGCAAATCCAATCACCTTTTCAGAAGACGGACGCCTGTTCATCGCGCGGGATTTCCTTGGGAAGGGGCTTTATGAGCTTGATCCTGAAGGCGCCAAGCCGCCCCGCCCGATCGACGAACAGCTGGCCGATTTCAATGCATTTGATTTTGGGCCTGATGGCAAGCTGTATGGCCCTCTTTTTTCCGACGGCAAGATAATTTCGGTGGATGTGGATAGCGGCGTTAAGCGAACCGTCGCGGAAGGATTCAAGGTTCCTTCTGCAGTAAAGTTTGATGCGCAAGGCCGTCTGTTTGCACTCGATTACGGAGCGGGCAGAGTATTCCAGGTCAATCCTGCCAATGGGCAGAAGACCGAATATGCACAACTTGAGCCCGGACTGGACAATTTGGCTTTTGATTCCAGAGGGCGATTATTCATATCGTGTGCTAACACGGGCGCGATCTACGAAGTGCTCGCCGATGGCAAAGAGCGAACCGTCAGTCCGGGAGGGATGAACAATGTCGGCGGTATTGCCGTGATCTCACGGGCTGATGGCGAATCGATCTATGTGCCGACCGGTAACGCGATAGTTGAGTTTGACGGCCAAACAGGCAAACAGCGCAGCTTTGTTCAATCACTGCTCGGTTCATCACAGCTGCAGATGCCGATGACGCTTGCAGCTCACGGCAAGCAGCTTGTGACCTCATCGCTTCTTTCAAATGCCGTCCAGGTCTGGGATCCTGCAACCAATGCTGTCCTGCAAACGCTTGCAGGAGTATCTGCCCCGATGAACGCAATCAGCTTTCAGGGCGATGTAGTGATAGCTGAGTTGGGCACGAATCCCCCGCGAGTAGCGCGTATCAGCATGGCGAATCCGGCATTGCATACAACACTGGCAGAGCTGAAGACGCCAGTCGGCTTGGCCGCAACGGCGAAGGATCTCTGGGCGAGCGATTGGGCAGCCGGGACGGTTGTGCAAATAATTAAAGGAGGAGCGCTACTGAAGCCGCCGATCGTCGTGGCAAGCGGTCTAAAGGGGCCGGAAGGCATGGCGGTAACACCCGATGGCGGCTTGCTGGTGGTCGAGAGCCAGGCCGGCAAGCTGTGGCGGATTGACTTGCAGACCGATAAGATCAGCTCCGTAGCGGAGAAATTGGAATCAGGTGCGCCGGGCCCACCGGCTTTGCCGACATGGATTCTTGACGGTGTGGCAGTCGGGCCATCCGGTGCAATCTACGCAGGCGGCGATAAAGCCAACGTGGTTTACCGGATTGATAACTAGAAACAGTGCCAGGCACATATTTTATTTGAATCTCGAAACTGGAGGAGCCTATGAATCCTTCGCATGCGGAACCAAACCTTGTGCCGGGCAGGGACAGGTGCTTTATCCATGACTTCTTTTCGTTTTGCAAAGAAGTTTTAAACAATGCAACATGTGAAAATACAGAACTTGTTAAGATGCTGAAAGCTGACGGCTGACAGCGCGCGGCCGCTTCATCGGCTTCCCAAATTCTTGGTTGCGGCCAGCGGCCGCGCTAGGAAGTATTCGCTGCCGTTTTGGCTTCAGGCGATTGCAGGCAGCGTGATTGACTCTATCAGAAGCTTGAGACGCGACAGATTGCGGGGAGCCGGATTGAAGGCGGCAGCTAATCGCTCCTGCCCTTTTTCTGGAATTTGGCGAGCCGGGCTATGAGTTCATCAGTTATTATTAATCTCCAGGGACAACTGGTATCGCGGGTTTGTGTTCAGGAATCAGTATTCTTTGAGATGTTCTATTTATTGAGAGGTGACAGCTATGGCAAAAATCGAATGGTTTGATATCACTCTTCCCTTGAATAATGAAATACCTATCCCCCCACCCATGCCGCAGCAACCGGGGCAGGCGCCGCCCTCTGAACTCAGTATCCCTTTGGCGACAGTTTATCGCTTTTTTGATGTCGATAAGGGCGACAAGGTGACAATGTCCCGTATCGAAATGACCTCGCACGACGGCACTCATATCGATTCACCGCTGCACTTCATCCCCGGCGGCACAACCATCGATGCCATGCCCATCGAAACCACGATCGGACCCTGCCGCGTGATTCAAATCAAGGATGAAACATCGGTTACGGTGAAGGAACTCAAGCCGTATAAAATCAGAGCCGGCGAGCGAATTTTGTTCAAAACGAAAAACTCGCCGAATGTTTGGGCCGTGAGACAGTACACCGGCAAGTCTGTTACGGTATCTCTTGAGGCTGCCCGATACCTGGCGGAGAAAAGGATACGACTGGTTGGCATCGATTACATTTCCATCGCCAGCGCGGAGCCGATGGAAAACGTCAATGATGTCCATAAGACTTTTCTCAGCAATGGTATCTTTATTCTCGAGGCGCTGAACCTCACGGGAATCAAACCCGGCAAGTACGATCTTTTCTGTCTGCCTCTTCGATTAGAAAAAGGCGATGCCGGCCCTTGCCGCGCAATCCTAAGGAAGAAGAAATAGAATCAATGGCTGCTTAATACGCGATTGCCTTATTGCAATTTGCCGGGTAATGCAATCAACCTCATGCCACAGGCAAAATTGGCCGACACAGGCCTTCGCTTGTGCTCGAGCGGATCACCGCTCAGATATATCTCGCGCCCTTACCAATGCTGTTTTGGCCATCTGCGCGTACAGCTGCGCTTTTGCGTAATAGGTCATGGCCTCGGCCCACAAACCCGTTCTTTTCTTTGCATCGGCCGATATACCGGCAAACGAGGCCCTGTCCATTCCCTGGGAATAGGCCGCCATTGCCTGATCGAGCTTGCATTCAATGTCACCTGCAACGGCCGTTGTGAGATAGCCGGCTATCGCATTCATGTCGTGCTCAAAAGAATCACAGGCGTCCCAATACATAGCCAGAGCATCGATATCCGCCTGTTTCACGACCGTTTTGGGATCGGTTGCCAGCTTGATTTTGACATACTCGCCGGTGGCATATGCCGGAAGCCCCCGGCCGCTCGGCGTGCCCGCCTGCAGATAGGCGATCTGATCCGCTGCATGGAAAATAGCCTGGCCTACGGACGTGTGGCTGTTTGAAATTTCCTCAACTCCCGGTCGATTGCGGTTCCACAGGGACTTGCCCGCATCATACCAGTCGCAAGAGGCAAACAGGTTTTTCCCGAATGCGAAATTGACGGCGCCGGCGGATGTATCTTTGAGAAACCGGGATACGGTGTCATGGCGGGCGTAAGTGCCGAGGCTGCTCAGCCATTTCGGATTAAGGGCATGCAGAGACGGATGGACAAGATGGTTCGTCTGAACGACGAACGGACCGGGTTCGCCTCTATCGCCGGGTCGACTCAAACGAAAGTGATCGGCAGTGCCTTCAAATACCGAAATGCTTCCCGAAGCATCGGTGAAAATGAAGCCGCCTGTAACTCCGGCTTTGGGTGTGGATTTCAGATATTCCAGGGCTTCAGCAGGCGATGCAGTCAGTTGAGCAAGGTAATGGAAATAGACTTCCGGCGCAACGCCCCAGACGGGCGCATCGGACATGATGGCAGTCATCGTCCAGGCAAAGCCTTTACTGTTCATCGCAAAGTTCGAGCTCACCCTTCCCGCATAGGTCTGAGATACAAAGCCGGCACCGTGCCGGGGAAACGCCAGAAGAATGATATTGTCCATCATTTCGGTCTCGGCCATGGATGTTATCCCGTGAATCGGTTTCCCGTCCGGCGTCATAGGCCCTGTCGCGGCAAAGGTGTTGCAGGAATGCGGTCCGGCTTTTGGCGCGGCTGACGAGGCAGCACGAGGCGGAACGATGCCGGTTTCAGACGGGTAGGGCGCCTTGGGTCTCGACCAAAGCTCCGTGGGATACACCATAAGCATGATCAGGTCGAGGTAGCTCACATCATATCCTTTACGCCTGCATCCATCCATGATGCCGAGAAGCCATTCTTTGTAGACCGGATCATGCTTTGTCAAATAGTAGTCCCAAACCTGCATATCCTTGTCTGTCGTCTCGCTCCCGATGCTGTCATAAAGGCGGCTCTTGAAAATCGCGACGTTGTGAACGATGGCCGCCGCCGTCTGTTCGCCGTACTGAATCCCCATCTCCCGGTCGGTCCCGTTGACAACAACCACCTGCGGAAAACCGGTAGACAGGTAGGGTTGAGACGGCGGCGAGGCTGTTATAGTGACGTTTTGTGCTGAGCGGTTTTTCTGCGGATCGGCCGCAAAACCGGACAACCAAAACACGATCAGGCAGAGACCGATCACGAAATACAATGCGAGCGGGATTTGACGATTCCTTTTCATTGTGGTTCTCCTTTATAGCCGGACTGATCCGATACTACACCAGCTCTTCATCAATATTTCCTTCATTTTCTTGCGGTATGAAACGGAGTGGCCTATATCTCAAGGCAAGCATTTGGCAGGGATAGGAAGGATTGACTGCCGTTTTGGCTTCAGATCCTTCACTGGACCTCGGACGCAAACCTATCCGTGTCCTCTCTCGACTGCTGATGGCATGCAATCTGTTTTTGCTTGAATATCTCGGATCCGGTTGCAGATCTATCCTGTTGCCGAAAATGGCTTTTAATACACGATTACATTATTGCAAAAATATTCCGTTCGGCTTTGAATTACACTTCCCGAGCCGGGAACAAGGGGCGGATTTTCTGCGGATATTCCTTAAAATGAAAAATGGCCGGGGCGAAATTGCGGCTAAGGGCGAAAATTGGGTCGATTTTCGGGGAATCCTGCTGATATTCAAAAACATCCGTCGGCCCGACCCCGTTTCCACATTATAAAAAAATGTGCGACAGGCATAGACAAAGGACTCCATAGACGATTCATGATTGCATGTGTCCAAGAATGAAGTGGGTGGCTCGTTCATTCCCGAGAGTTCGCCATCGGTGAAGCGCGTCGTCCTGACATGCTAATTGCCTGCTGGACAGGAAGCTTTTCTATTGTGGATCAAGTATAATTGAAACGTGTGAATTTCCTCGATGCTGAACAGCTCTGGAGGTTTGCTGAAGTGCTTTGCGAATTGGACAATGCGATTCATACAGAATTCCCGGTATTGAGTGAAAAACATCGCACCTTGATGTCTGCGATCATTCGTTGATGGAGGATCGTCCTGGAAAGCTGCCCTCAACAGGAATATGGTCTTGCTGACAGTATTGTGTACTTGAGAGAAGCTTATCCGTGGTTCTATATTGGCTTTATCCTCCGGATATTTGCTGAAGCGGCCGGTCAGGCTGAGCGATCACTGCAAATGCCGATCAGCAGAATTATTTGGAACTACAGCAAGCTCCGGGGATAACCGCACAGCGGCTTCATTTATAGCCGGCCATCGGCGGTTCTCACGGTGTCAATCAAGGAAGAAACAGATTCAAAAGGGCTATTTGCCCTTCCTATCCTCCTGCTTTTGAGATTCACCGGAGTGGATGTGCGAAAGGAAAGCAGGCCACCATGGTTGAGCAGATAGGACGATTTTGATATGGAGACGAGCGATTTTTCCTCACTATGGCTTCGCTTCATAGATGAGCTGGATGCGAGGCATCAAAGGTTTTACTCCGAAATCGAGGCATGCTGGAACAATCTCGCCGCGCTTCTTCAAAAGCAGGCGGACAGGATCTCAAACGGGGGATGGGAGCATCCGCCGGCAGGCAATTTATCCTCCGTCCTGGATGTTGCCAAGACAGAGGGCGCGATATTCCTTTTTGATCCGATGCTCGCCCTGAAAAAAGCCCGGCCGCAGGAAAGAGCGCTCAACGCCATTGATGACTATCAATCCGGGATTGAAGACATAGTGCGCCTCCTGCCCAAGACTATTTCCGTTTCACGGAAGGATCTTCAAAACAGCCTGAACTGGAAGGGGAAGCGCTTCCGGCATCTTTTGCTGCATCTGAGGCGAAAGCCTGTTTCGTTCCGTCTGCGTGAAGCAGTGCGTCAAATTCTGCTGGAGCATTCCGCGCAACGCGCGAAATGCGACGGCCGACTGCTGCTGTTGCTGTCGCGGGGGACGCTTTCCCTGTTGATTCCCTGGCAGTTTATGCGCAACGACGCGCTTAAAGTACTTGGCGGGAGTCCATCAAATTCTCACGCTCTCGAAGAAGCGAGCCGCGACTGGCGGCAAATGATACTGGCCATTAAGAATACGGGGGAACGATGCCTCACCGAACATAAGCTCTGGAGGCAGCGCCTATCAGGGCTCCTCACAGGTGCGATGTTGGCAGGAGACGGGCGTCTTTCGGATAGGCGAAGAAACCGGGCAAGAGACCGCTGGCAGGATTGCTTCCGATTCTGGTCCGGCCAGCATAGAGTGATTGTGGCTCAGCTGGAGCTCGAATCCTCTTCCGCCCGGCTGATGGAAAAAGCAACGGCGATTTCGGGCGAATCTCTCGCATCGGTTGATGAGGAACACACTCAGCTTATCTCTGAGCTGGAAAAAGCCAGCCAATGGCTGACAGACTGGCAGACAAACCACGTGGAATCACCCTTTCCGCCTCCGGAAGCGCGGCTGCTTTCCGCGGAAGACCGGGCGGATGAATGGAAACGGAAGCTGGAGGCTGCCGGCCGAGTCGCATTGCCTGCGGGTATCGAATCCGTAGATCTGAAGCGGATACTTCCGGGCCGCGGCAGGCAGCATCGATCGATTGCCGCAGAAGACTGCTTTGTACGATCGCTGTCGGACATCGGGCGCGGAACCGCGAGAACCGGTTTCGGTGAGGCGGAGGAAGGGCATCGTGCCATTGTCCGTGAGATCGAGCGGGCGCGAGAAGTGGCTGCATACAGTATTGAAGTCGGAAGGAGTGAAAGCGAAGACGAAGAAAGCCGGCAGGTGGTACGCGACGGCATTGCCAACGCTCTATCGCTGCTGGCCTATCAAAAAAAGTCCGTAACCGATTATCACCCGGTGGTCGAGCGAAGACTTACGGAAGCGCTGGTTTCCACATTTCTTCAGTTTCATCTCCGGATGGAAGAGAGCCTGCTGGGTTTGTTCAAGCATCTGGCGCGCCAGAAGGGAAGCCAGGTCGTCCACACGGGCGTTGAAGCTACCATCTCCAAGATCAAAGCCGGATCGCGATGGCTTAGAGACCGGACATCACAAGTCAACAAATACATGCTGGCCAGGCTTGGCTGGTCGCCTCCCTCAACGGTAGCCATAAGACCGGTAATTCGCAGAGAATACCTTGGAGAGATATTGAACCTGAAGGCGGGGCCGAGAGAATTGCCCGCAATCTACAGACGGCTTTTCCGGCTTGCTCCTGTTGAAGATCAGCGTTTCCTCGTCGGGCGCGAAGCGGAAATGGCGGCGGCGGCACAAGCGCGCAGCTTTTGGGAGGAAGGCCGGGCTGTTGCTATCCTTGTCGCGGGTGCGCGCGGCAGCGGGAAAACGAGCTTTCTGAATTGCGCCTGCACGGCTGTTTTCGGCGACCTGCCTGTGATGAGCGGGCAGTTTATACAACGAATAACCACCGCCCATGCCATGCAGTCATTTCTTGCTTCACTTCTGCAAACCGATGAAGCCGATCTGAGAAGCCGGCTCAAATCCGCAAAACAGCTGATCGTTCTGGAAGAAGTCGAGCGCACGTATATAAGGCGCATCGGCGGATTTCAGGGGCTGCGGGCGCTGCTGGACTTGATAGCCGCAACCTCCGGAAACGTGCTCTGGATACTCAGCCTTAATGAAGTGGCGCTGCGCTATCTTACGAGAGTTATTTCCATAGAGGAATATTTCTCCCACCGGATTAACGCAATGGCTGTGGCGCCGCAGCATCTGCGCAACGCTATTCTGCTGAGGCACAACCTATCCGGGCTCAGACTGCATTTTGCCGAACCTCCTCCCTCCATGTCGCGAAACATAAAAGTCCGGCAGCTTTTCGGGCTTGAAAAGGATGCCGAGCAGAATTTTTTTGATTCGCTTTATCGACAATCGGAAGGCATCTTCCGGTCGGCTTTCGAATTATGGCAACAATCGGTGGACCGGGTCGAGGGCGGAGTCCTTTACATGCTGCATCCGGTCGATCCGTCTTTTGAGGGAGTCATTTCCCGGTTTACGCTTGAAGATACGTTCATCCTTCAGTCTATCCTGCAGCACGGCAGTCTGACGCCGGAAGAAATATCTCAGATTTTCGATTACTCCCCGGAACGCAGCAACAGCCGCATAGAGAAGCTGATTGCATGGGAAATCATTGAAGCGGATCCGAACAGCCCCGGCTTCAGAGTCCGGCCTGAGGCCGGACGCGTAGTGCGTGAAGCCCTCTATCGTCAAAACCTGCTATAAGGAGAGAGATCCATGCACGCGATACACAGCCGGTTCTTCCTTGCGGTCCAACTGCCGGAGCTTTCGTTTTCAGATAGAATAACCCCCGCAAAGCTGACTGAAATCGCATTGCTCATACTGATCGCCTGGATTGCCATACAGTGGTTGTCAAAATTATTAAATCTGCTCGGCAACAAAATACCCAGATCGCGATTCCTGATGAAACTGTTGGAGCCCGCTTCCAGAATCGGAATATGGTTTGTGGTTATGTTTGCCATCATCCATATATTGGCTCCCGAGCATGAGGCCTTCTGGGCTTCACTGGCATCCCTCGGGCTGGCGATCGGACTCGGAGCCCAGGATCTTATCAAGAATGTCATCGGCGGCATCATCGTGCTGATTGATCGCCCCTATCAGCTTGGTGATCGAGTGAGGATAGGCGATGCATATGGGGAAATTGATCATATCGGATTAAGGAGTACAAAGCTGACAACGCCGGAGGACACTCGGGTAACGATACCAAATCTGGATATTCTCAACCGCCAGGTTTTTAATGCAAATTCCGGCGTGCCCGACTGCCAGGTTGTAACCGATCTGTACCTGCCGCCGGATGCCAGTCCGGATTCAGCCGTTGAGATCGGCTATGAAGCGGCCGCCTGTTCTCCATACCTCCTTGCACAAAAGCCGATTGTCGTGCTCGTTGCTCATGGTTTCGATCGCAGGCCTTATGTGCGCCTCAGAATCAAGGCTTATGTCTTCGACCATCGCCACGAGCCTAAAATGATGAGCGATATCACGAGCCGCGCTACCAGGGAGTTTATCCGACTCGGATTCCTCAAGGGGTGGGAATCGGAGGGAATCCGGCCGGCGACTCAATAGCACCAAAGCCAGGGCCGGTGGAGTCTTCCGAGCCGCTGTTTGACCCTGTCTGTCAACAAATCCCGGATTCGTCAAAGAATTCGAACGGTCAAAACCCACGGAGAAGCCGTATGGAAGAGCAACTGAGAAGATGGTTCTATGATCCGACAATGGGAAAGATAATCGCCGCTGTCGTTTCACTCATCGTCCTTTATGTTCTTGTTCGTTTCGCACAGCGTTCTGTTTCCCGATACATCAAGGAAACCGTCCTGCGATATCGCGTTCGAAAGGCTCTGGCTTTCCTGGGCTATTTCCTCGGAGTGATCGTCCTCGGAACCGTCTTCAGCGAACGCCTCAGCGGCCTGACTGTAGCATTCGGTGTCGCAGGCGCTGGGATCGCTTTCGCTCTTCAGGAAGTCATCGCCAGTGCCGCCGGCTGGTTCGCGATTACGTTCGGCCAGTTTTATTCGCCCGGAGATCGCATCCAGCTGGGCGGTATCAAGGGCGATGTGATCGACATCGGTATCCTCCGCACAACTTTGATGGAATGCGGGCAATGGGTGAATGGCGACAACTATAACGGGCGGATAGTGCGCATTGCCAACAGCTTCGTTTTCAAGGAACCGGTTTTCAACTATTCTGCCGATTTCCCGTTCCTGTGGGATGAAATCGTTCTGCCCGTACGCTATGGATCGGACTGGGAATATGCGCGACAGATCTTCACTCGTGTAGCGAACGAGGTTTGCGCGGATTACGCCGAGCAATCGCGCGAAGCGTGGAAGAAAACCGTCATGAAATACCGGTTGGAGGATGCCCGGATCGAGCCGATGATAACCCTGGCGGCAAACGACAACTGGATCGAATTTACCGCCCGCTATATTGTGGACTATCGCAGGCGCCGTTTCACGAAGGATCGCCTGTTCACGCGCATGCTGGAAGAGGTGGACAAGTCCGGCAATCGCATCCGGCTTGCATCCGCAACTTTCGAAGTCACCAATATCCCCCGTCTGGAATTCCAGTTTGCGGAAGGAAAAGGATCTCTGGATCCGAAGTACGTTCCCTAGAGATTTATCCGGTCTGGGGACTCAGAGAAATCGGGGCGCTGACCGATTTCAGATGCAGATCCCGTTGCGGGAATGGGATCTCAATTCCGTTTTCCCGGAAAGCCTGGAATATCCGGAAATACAGTTCGCTTTTCAGGATCTGGGGAGTCTGGACCCGCCGTGCAGTCCAAACGCGCAAATCAAAATCCAGAGAGCTTTCGCCGAAACCCCGGAAGATGACGTCAGGCTTGGGATTCGGAAGCACATCGGCGTGTTCCGCGGCAACATTCAGCAGGATATCCCGCACGGTTTCCGGATCACTTCCATACGAAACGCCCAGCGGCACCGAGAACCGCACCTGCCGATCTTCGGCTGTCCAGTTGGTAACCGGCTTTTGGGTAAATTCGGAATTGGGGACAATGACGTCGATATTGTCGTTTGTCCGGACCCACGTCGCCCGCGCGCCAATGTGTACGACATCTCCATTCAGCGATCCGACCTCAACCCGGTCTCCGACTTTGATGGATCGCTCGATAAGAAGGATAATGCCGACGGTGAAATTATTGGCCACCGTCTGAAGTCCGAGGCCGATGCCGATGCCGATCGCGCCCCCCAGCACTATCAAGCTGTTCAGGTTCACACCGATGGATTGGAGCACGATCATGAATCCTATCACGAAGACGAGATAACCGATTCCACGCTCCAGGGCATACTGCTGTCCGATATCCAGGGAAGTGCGTGCCAGGATCTGATATCGGACAAGCCTGCGAATAGCGCGTGCAGCCAGGATAATAATCAGCAGCAAAACAAAGGACTTGATGAGAAACGGCGGCGTAATCGGGACGTTTCCCAGGTGGAAATAGGGCTTCGACCAGAGGCGCATGAAATCCGGCCCAATCCATCGCGTAATCCAGGGCAGGAAAATAGGAGAAAGCAGTCTCCATAACAGCAGCAGCGCCAGCAGCCCTGCAAGCAAAAACACGTTGCGCATGCCGATTGCACTATGAGGCTTGGTCTCTTTCATCATTCATCATCTCCAAAATGGAAATAGGAAATTAATGGCTGACCTTCTGTTTGCAATATTATGGCATACTTGAAACCTGAGATGTTAATCCGGGGAAGGAGCTGAGGTATGTTTCGATCGACAGGCCCGATCTTCATGTAAAATTCCGCTCGGCAGAATTCTCAAGGACAACGCTGATGGCGCACGTTTCGCATAAGCTTCCCAACTCGTTTCAAGGCGCCCTCGCAGGCGGAGGCGATCCGGCAACCTCTCCGCTGTATGTCTTTGGTCCCTTCCTGAAACTGATCGTTGTTGCAGGGGTCGCTCACGTTACCTTCGGCGCCAGCGTCTGGATGGTTGTTTTGACCGTCGCCGTGGTCTCTGCAATGTATCGGCGCGTTATGTACTGGGTGGTGGACGGAAGCGGCGGAAGCGGTCTGAGCGAGGAAGAGTTCGGAAGCTGGGCGGTAAAGATCAATGCGGGAATCACTTTTATTGAATACACGCTTACCTTCCTGGTCAGCATGGCAGCGCTGGTGACCTTTATTGGCGATCGCTTTCCCGTTCTGGATCAAAGCATTCTGGGGATACCGCTCCGGGCCCTGGTCGCCGTTGTGTTAAGCATACTTACGGGCTGGGCGGTGAACCTGGGGCCAAAATTTTCAGCCCGCATATTCGGTCCGGCGACACTGGCCGTGCTCCTGCTTCTATGGGCAATGGTGATTGCGACCGTGTGGAAGCTTGGGTTCCGTCTGCCCGCTCTGCATTTGGAAGCGTTTCTGCCGCCGTATCTTCATTTCACTTTCGCCGGATACACGCGCATCCTGGCCTTAATGACGGGAATTGAAATTTTTGCGAACCTGGTTGCCGCCTACAGCGGGACGGCGGTTCAAAAGAGCCGGAAAGCTTTCGGCAGTCTGTTAATCATTATGGGCACTACGGTAGCGACCATCCTGATCGTCGGTCCGGCCATACTGGATTTGTCCGATCCAACGAACCACAGTGTTTCGGTTTTCACTCAAACCATGGATCGGCTTCTGCCGCACCCGTTGCCCTACCTGGGCACCTTGATCGGCATTATTGTTTTGGGATCCGCGGCAGCCGCCAGTGCCCAGGGATTGCAGAACCTGGCCCTGGGGCTCCGATACCGCCACTACATTCCGGCGATGCTCGGCGAACGCAACAAATATGAAGTGGCGGCTATGCCCGTCTGGATCGAGGTTGCGCTGGTTTCGCTCTGTTTCCTGGTTTTGGGCACCAGAGAAGAAACCTATCTGGCCATATATGCGGCCGGAGTTTTCATTCTTCTAAGTATGACCGGCTGGGCTGCCGCCAAAAGGCTGGCCCGCGAATTGCGCACCGATTCTCTTATCCGCCATCTGCCCTCGTTGATCGGAACAATTCTTGCAGCGGCTCTGACTACCGGCGCTACGCTCATTATTTTTGTCGAACGGTTTAAGGAAGGTGCCTGGACTTATTTGATTTTCATTCCCATCCTCTATCTTGTATTCAGCCATTTCCGCCGCAAGCAGGGTGAACCCAGGCCGCTTGAAGAGCATCTGGGCCGCTTCTTTGTCGGACAATATCTGCTTCCGTTTGAACGGAAGCAGCGGCCCGAGAACGAAGTCCAATTCCACAAAATATTGGTGCCGCTCGACGGCACTCTTTTTGCAGAACATGCGATCGCTCCGGCCGAAGTGATCGTGCGTGTGTATAAGTCCCATATGGCGATTCTGAATGTTCAGCAGATTGGTGAGGAACAGAAGCTGCGAACCTATCTGGATCACGTTCTCTGGCAGCTGAAACAGTCGCAGATACAGGCAAGCCTGGCGGTCAGATCTGGCTCGGTGCCCGAAGAGATCAGCCGGCTTTCGAATGAGATTGGAGCCGATCTGATTGTCATGAGTACACACGGAATGCCCGGCTTTGATCGGTTTTATGCCGGCGATGTCGCCAACCGGCTGATCCGCATCCTGCGGACGCCCGTACTGCTTTTGCGCCCGACGGAGCGATGGCAGAGCCGGAATACCAAATTCCAGAAAATCCTGATTGCGCTGGACGGGTCCGAAGCGGCAGAGGAGGTGTTGCGCTATGCCCGAGCCCTGGCACGCAGTTTTAACAGCGAGATGGTGCTGCTATCCGTTCCCGAATCCGAACTCGAGCTGGCCAGAATCCGGCAGTATCTGGAAAGTGTTGCACAGGCATTGGTGGAGAGAGGATATACCGCCCGAGCTCTGGTCACGGGATCCGGAGCCGTGCGCACCATCCTGGATGTCAGCGAATCGGAAGGCGTTGATTTGATCATGCTGAGCACTCATGGACGTGGGCGCCTGGAACGCAAGGCTTCCATCGGCAGCGTAACGGATCGCATTATTGATGCGGCTCCGTGTCCGGTTTTCCTGGCGCCGATTTGAGGGAATTGCCCCATTCATATCGGAAGGAGCGAATCCGCCCGCTGATTATTGCGGATGATGTGCGGATCGGGCAGCCATACATTCTGCCCTGCCGCCGATTTGGGAGCCATGGCAAAACCGCGCCGCAGCCAAGACCGTCGGAGGCGAGGAATTCTCAACGACCAGGCAACCTGGGAAGAAAATGCGAGAAGCGGTGCGCCCAGGGTCCCCCAAAAGGCTGTAGCCAAGCCTGTCTATGAGCCGTTGTTTCTGAGTAACTCCAATAAATTCTGCATCCGGAGTTGATAACAGGTTCCTTCGAAAGGAGGTTCAAGCACGGCAGAAATATGATTTTCACATCCCCGGCAATACGAGTTAGGGTTGTGCCTGGCTATAGGCTTTATAAAGGCCTTCAAAAAAATGCCTCGCGTTTAGTCCGAGATTCCTCGTATTGTATCCGCCTTCCTGAACCACCAATATCGGAAGTCTCATGGAGCCGATCATGCGCCCCATGATTCCAAAATCCTTTGCTCTCAACGCCCAGCTTCCGGTCGGATCTCCTTTGGCGGTATCCAAGCCCAGAGAAACGACCAGAAAGAGCGGGCGGAACAGAATGATATTCCGAAGGGCTTTCCCTAAAACGAGTTTGTACTCCAACGGCTTAATAGCCTCCGGAAGAGGATAGTTCAGGTTATAGCCAAGGCCCTTCCCCAAGCCTTTTTCATCAGCAAATCCGTTGAAATACGGGTAAGCGAATTGGGGATGCCCGTGGAGAGAAACTGTAAGAACATCGCTCCGCTCGTAGAAAATATTTTGGGTCCCATTGCCGTGATGATAGTCGATGTCCAGAATTGCGACTTTACCCCAGCGGGACAGATATTCCGCAGCTACAGCGGCTGTGTTGAAATAGCAGAAGCCTCCGAAAACGCGCTTCTCGGCATGATGTCCCGGCGGCCTGACCAGCGCATAAGCCAGCCGGCATCCTTTGGTCAGACTCTCGGCAGCTGTCAGTCCGCAGTCGACCGCGGCTTTGGCGGCGGGGAATACGGCCCCGTTGAGCGGGGTGAAAGTATCGATGGTGAAATATCCGGCTCTGAGCTCAAGATCTTCGGGCAGCCTCGTGGCGTTCCGAATCGGGAAAACGTAGGGGTAAACTGACTCATCAGAAGGCAGTGAAGCGCTCATGCGTTTTACATAGTCCACAAGCTTCGGCTCATGGACCTTTTCGATATGTTGCTCCCCGAACCGCTTTTTATCGACTACGGCAAAAAGCCCCGTAGGCTCAATCTCGCGCAGGATGGCCTGGATCCGGACAGGAGCCTCAACATAGCCGCGCTCCTTCACGTGATGAATGACATGCTCATGGTTGACGACGAGGCGTATTTTGCGGTCCTCCGAGATTCTGGCCGGCACACGAACGGGAAATTCATTCTTGAAATAGCGGGGTTCCCGGATCCGTACGGGATCGTCCATAAAAGATGCGACGACCATATTGACGTACTCTGGAGGACAATATCTGGGGTACTTCTTTTCCAGGATGGAGCGGACGACTTTCTGGGCTGATTCGCGTTTTAATTTTATGTTTCGTCCGAGGCCGTCAAAGACGAGATAGGGTGGATTGTCATCTCCGGCTTTTACCGGAGTCTCATAGGCCGTCCCCGCGATCGGCCTGGCGCCGAAGGTTTCGTAAAACTTGAGCCGATTTATGTTCTGCTTCAGGACAGCCGGATCACGGCATAGTCCGGGATCATCCGGCAAGCATTCAAAGAAAACACCGACCACGCCGGCCTGCGATGCTTCTTCACGAACCCTTTCGTACAGCGCGCCGCCGGTTCCGCGTCCAGTCATTCCTTTCATAGCTGAAATGTAATCAAGGAAAAAATAATTTAGATCGACATCATGGAGAACGAGAGCGAATCCCTGGACACACTTGGTCCGGATGTCGTCTGCTACAAAAAGCATGGCCAGAAAATGCCGCTTGTCGGGCTTCTTCAGCAGGTCGGGGATTTTCCGGATCTCTTCCTCGCCAACCAATGAGAACTGGGCTCGCAGAATAGAGAGCGACTGCTCGATCTGATCTCTATCGATCTGCAACGAATCATCATAAATGCGGCGAATACGAAACATGGCGAATGCATAATAGAGACAATGACTCTTCAGCGTCAAGATGGCGGAGGAACAAACCTCTGCAGTTTCGCTGCCCTCTGCCCCGAAGAGTGTTCCAGAGTTGAAAATCAGGAAAGATAAAATGGAAAGGCTCGCAGCCCTAAACCCAATAAAAAAGCCGCCTTGCGGGCGGCTGATTTATGATGGCTTGGTTGCGGGGCTGGGATTTGAACCCAGGACCTTTGGGTTATGAGCCCAACGAGCTACCAGACTGCTCCACCCCGCGATAAAGGAGGAATTATAGAGACCGCATGAACACGAGTCAAGCTAATGCTCCATAAAATCAATAGGCCGCAAAAATGTCCGACCTTACCTGAAGACTGATTCAAGCTGTCGAATTGTCCCTGCTAATTCTCCGCCAATCCCGCCAGTTCTAGTTCGACATGATTCAGCAACTCGTCCAGCATGCTGCGATAGCGGGGATTTCTGGCGGCTTCAATCTCCTGCAGAATTCGGGACCGCTGAAGCATTAATCCTTCTCTTTTATACCGAAGCTCAACCGGTTCCTTCCGTGATGCGTAGCCAATGCCGGATACTGCGCTGCCCGCCTCCTCGATCTGAGCCTCCACTGATTTGCTTTCCCATCCTCTCGCCATAAAGTTTCAACTTCCTACTGTACGAAATATATCGAACACTCCGGGACTCAAAGGCTCGAACAAAGACACGGCTATTTCTTTTTTGCCAGGATGTAGAAGGCGCGCAGCCGGCCATCCTGTTCTATTACCCAGAAATCGACCGCCATATAATCCTTCTTAAAATAGTGCCGGAAGACCTGACGCATCTTTCCCTGCCATTCCAAGGCTATACCCAGATCGCGGTTTTTTATTTCCTGCAAATTATAGGGCACTTCGAATAAGAACTGGGGCGCGGTGCAATTAAGCTTGACCGGTGAACAGCTCATCATTCCCGGCGCAACTTCCGTCAGCTGATTGATTATCTGCCGCTGCTTCAGATCCTTGCGATAATCGCGGCGCGGCGGCCCGGTTTCCAGACGGCGGGCAACCTCGGCGTCGGCCAGATTCCAATGCGTCAAGAGCCTGTCGGTCGGCAGTCCGCGGTCCAGTTGACTGGTAGTCTCACCGCAGAAGTTTTCCTCATACAAATCGGCCCACGCTCCCAGTTTCCCGAGGGTAAAGTAGGCATTCAAAGGCTGCATCGGATCAAACGAGGAGTTAATCATGGAGATCTTGCGTTTCAAGGATTCTTTTCGCTGGGCTGCTTTCAGTTTGAAGGCTACATCGAAATTTCTATAGGCGGCCCGAACGGCGAGCATATAGGAATGCTGAACGGGCTTCCCTCCTGCTACTCCCAGAAGGCTGAATGCAAATCCAACAAGCTCTCCCAGGCTATTATAGGCTCCCAGGATAATGCCTCCCGTGCGGCTCGCCACCAACAGCATGGGAGCGGGAACAATATCAATATCCTGACAATGCCAGACCTCCCGCTGTATATCCTCGCAAGTTTTATAATCGGTCAGGTTACGAAATGGAGCAATCGTCACCTTTATTTCGTCTTTGCGCTTTTTTCTACGAACCGCCGGAGCCATTATTACCACCCTCCTTTACGGCTGGATTTGGAATCATATATTAGAGCTTGTCGTCGCCTGGCAAGAAACCTCTTCAAAAAAGGACTGTCATTGCGAAGCAGGTCGGACGGCGATTTTCCCTCTTTCAGCAATCTCATAACCGACGAATTCCCCAAGTACTCTCCTATCCTATCCATTTTGAATTCGTTCGGATACAACTTATTTAATACGGACACCAGGGTGAGTCCCAGCTGAACCGAATTCAGCTTTTCCGTATCGCCGATGATCAGGCTTATTCCGCCGCATTTCACCCCCTGATGCTTGTCTGCATCAGGCGTGAAGTAGACGGGCACAAAGTGGACACCCTTCAAATCCGCTGCCCTCAGCTCGGCGACCAAACGCCTGGAATCAATCCAGGGAGCGCCGATCATCTCAAACGGGCGGTCGGTTCCCCTGCCAACAGACAGGTTAGTGCCTTCAAGGATGCAGGTCCCCGGATACAGAAGCGCCGCCGTCACAGTACGCATATTGGGCGAAGGAGCGGTCCATACCTGCCCGGTATCCCAGAAATAATGAGACCTTCGCCAGCCTTTCATTGCAACGACATGCAATTCCGCACCGATCTTATTCTCGCTGTTGAAATAGCGCGCCAGTTCACCGATCGTCATTCCATGGCGTATCGGAAGCGGCATATACCCGATAAAGGAGCTCCTTTCTGCCTCCAGCATCGGGCCTTCTATATGAACGCCACCGACAGGATTCGGCCTGTCCAAAACGATAAAGGGGATGCCGGCCTTTGCCGCCTCCTCCATACAATAGGCCATTGTGGTGATATAGGTGTAAAACCGCGTTCCAACATCCTGGATATCAAAGACCAGAGCATCCACCATCTTCAGCATGTCTGCGCCCGGCCTTTTGACATCTCCATAAAGACTGTAAATGGGAAGGCCGGTGCGATCATCAACGGCAGAGTCGATCCTTGTATCCATCGTGCCGCGGATTCCATGCTCCGGGCTGAAGAGAGCGACCAGCCGGCAGGTCTTCGATTGGAATATGAGATCGATCGTCGTGGCCCCGTCGGCTGCCAATCCCGTGTGATTGGTGATCAAGCCGACACGCTTCCCCGCCAGAAGGCTGAAATTCTGTTCTCGCAATACATCGATCCCGTTAAGAACTACGGGAGTGTTTTCCGAATGCGCTATTTGAGTGGATTCCCAGAAAAGCAGCACGCAAAAAGCTGCCCCAAAGAATTTCACAGGTATGGAAAATCGTCCGGTTCGTCTTGTCGATATCTTCGTAGGCAATCCTTTGCCCAATCCCAGATAAGTCTTTCTGCTCGGCCCGGAACTGCGGCCGCATGCTGTCAGCCGTCAGCTTTCAGGAGTCAGATTCCTGCCAATTGCGTCCGGCTTCAGCCATCCTGCAAATTCAAGCCTCTTCGCAAAACGCAAAATAGTTCCGGGAAAAACTCTATATGCACCAGTTAACGGAGCGGAATTATACATCAATTCCCGAAAATCTCCTGTGGATTGAATGATTAAAATGTAAATTCATATTAAATTGTCAATCCGTTACGCTTTTCCATCCTCGCCGGTTCAAATCCCAGTAGATCACCCAGCCTGCCAGCATGGCGAGCGCAAGCAGCCCGATGCCGAGAGAAAAGTGGCCGAATATCAGTTTGCCGACACCGAACAGTGTCAAATATACAAGCAGGCATCCGCAGATCCAATCGAGCAGGTTGTATGCATTATCGCGCTGGATGGGAACGTCTGCAGCTTTACGCGCAATCGGGCCCCAGAAGGAAGCACTTGGCCGGACCCGGCGATAGAAGGAAATCAACACGTCTTCCTTTTCAGGAGAAGTCGCAAACGTGGCTGCCAGCCAGATAGCAGTGGAGCATAAAACCGTAATGATGACAATCCAGGCGGATTGCCGCGGATCGTCATTGTTCAGGCCAAAATAAAACTGCAACGCAAGAGATATCACGAAGGAAGATCCCATGGCAAAAACTTCGCTCCAGGCATTGATCCGCCACCAGAACCAGCGGAGAATCAGGACACTTCCTGTACCGGCCCCGATCGCGATGAGGAATTTCCAGGCGCCCTCTATAGACTCAAGCCTGTACGTAACTGCGCAGGAGATAATCATAATCAATAAGGTCGTTGCCTGAGAAATGACGACATAATGCCGTTCGTGGCGCCCGCGAACCAGAAAACGTTTGTAGAAATCATTTACCAGATAGGATGCTCCCCAGTTCAGCTGCGTTCCGATGGTGGACATATATGCGGCAGCGAAGGCGGCGATCATCAGCCCGCGCAATGCAGCCGGAAACACCTGCGGATCGATAATGACCATGATGAAACCCGATTCCTTATCTGCAAGCGTCGGATAAAGAACAAGCGAGCAGAGCGCGGTCAAAATCCAGGGCCAGGGACGTATGGCATAGTGGGCTATATTGAACCAAAGGGTCGCCAGCAGAGAGTTTTTCTCATCCTTGGCACTCAAAATCCTCTGGGCAATATACCCTCCTCCTCCCGGTTCAGCCCCCGGATACCAGGTAGCCCACCATTGGACTGCGAGATATACAAAGAACGTGATCATAGGCATCCAGACGGAGCCGATATCCGGCGTAAATGAAAGGATCGATCCATGACCATCGCCGTCCGAAGCCCTTGCCATGTCCAATTGCAGGAGCTTATCCTTCAGCGCTCCCATGCCGCCGACGGCATCTACGGCAAACCAGGCGAGCACGATCACCATTCCCATTTTCAAAACAAACTGAAATAAATCCGTGACCAGCACGCCCCAGAGTCCCGATAGCGTGGAGATCATGGCGGTCAGAACCATGATGCCGAACACCAGCAGGAGAGCCTGGATTTTGGTAATCCCGAAGATGAGCATGAGGATCTTCACCATAGCCAGGTTCACCCACCCCATAATGATGCAGTTGATAGGCAGTCCCAGATACAGCGCGCGAAAGCCGCGAAGAAAGGCCGCAGGTTTTCCGCCATAGCGGATTTCGGCAAACTCGACATCGGTCAGAACGCCGGCGCGCCGCCATAAACGGGCATAGAAAAACACCGTCAGCATTCCGCTCATCAGCATGTTCCACCACAGCCAGTTGCCGGCAATGCCATAGCTGGCCACCAGGCCTGTTACGGCAAGCGGCGTATCGGCCGCGAAGGTGGTTGCCACCATTGAAGTGCCCGCCAGCCACCAGGATACTTTCCGTCCGCCGACGAAATAGTCTTCGGTTGATGCTGTCGCACGCTTTCTGTAATACAGCCCGATGAGTATATTGAATAGGAAATAGGCGGCGACCGCCAGCCAGTCAATCAGAGTAAGGTGCATCACAACCTCCACGAATTATCGCCGTTGGTGGAACAGAATCCGGCAAGCTCTGTCGCTATTGTCGCTAGCATCAATCCGCATTATTCATGAAGGTTCGTCGCACGGCGCAGACGGGTATGGATGCGCCGCTTCGCTGACCGGCGCGCGACGGGAGGATCCCGCAGACGTACTGAGCAGTACGCCGAAGAATCCGGCCGAGCGCAACGCAGCAGGCATGCCCGGATCCTCCGCCGCAGCAGAGGCTTCATGAATTATGCGGATTAATCCTTATTCGTTCTCGACAAATCGTCAATCGCAAACTGTCGCGTGCTATAATTTTTCCATAAAGGACGTGATCCTATGGACCCCAATGAATTGAAGAGCCGATGCGTCGGCACAATCGTGGGATTTGCAATAGGGGATGCGATGGGGATGCCGGTTGAGTTTCTCAGCCGGGAACAGATACTGCGATATTATGGCAAGCCTGTCTCCGGATTTATCAGAGCACATCCGGGTCATGCCAGTGACTTCCTGCCCGAAGGTTCCTATACGGATAATACTCAGACCATGCTGGCAACAGCCGAATGTCTGATCGATTATAAAAAAGTGGACCCGGCGCGCCAGGCAGACGCATTGCTCTCCTGGTTTCTTAATACGGTGCCCCATCGAACGCCCTCCACGGCAAACCTGAGAGCCTGCAAACATCTGTCTGCGGGGAAGCCCTGGAACAAGAGCGGCGTATTCAGCAGCGGCTGTTCCGCTGCCATGCGCACACCGCCCATCGGCCTGATTTTCCACCGCTCTTCTGAAACGCTTTCGCGCGCGGCAATGGACAATTGCATCATTACGCATAACGAACCCAGAGCGCGCGCTGCTTCTGTAGCCGTGGCATATTTAATAGCCCGGCTGATCCAGTCAGACAAGCGTTCCTGGCCCGGAGATCAGGTTCTTGAAACCGCCGATCACATAGCCCATATGGACCAGGATCTTGCCGCAGTTTTGCGCTGGTCAACCCAAATCACGCATCTGCCGCCGGAAGAAGCCCTGTTTGAAACCGGTACAAGCTCCGATGCCATCGAAACGATTCCCGCGGCCGTTTGCTGCTTTCTCAAATTTCCGAGAGATTATAAAAGCGCGGTTCTGACAGCCGTCAATGCAGGAGATGCGGCGGATTCGATCGGCGCCCTCGCGGGCAGCTTTGTTGGAGCACTGGCAGGCGTAGACGCGATTAAAACGGAATGGATAAATAGCGTTGAGAATTCCGATGTGCTGAAAGGCGTGGGGGAAAATCTCGCAAAACTGGCCGGCCAACCGGAAATAGTAATGGATTGAACGCCCTCGAATTATGTATTCTTCACGATAATCGATTCGAGAACATTTGCCACGTCTTCAGCTTTATCCGTAGCGGTTTCCAGAGTTTCTATTATTTCCTTGCGCTTTATGACATCGATCGGATCCTTCACCTCTTCAAACAGTGCAGCAATGGCTTTCTGGAAGAGCCTGTCCGCATCGTTTTCCAGACTGTTGATCTCGATGCATCGCTCTATCACGCGGCCGTTGTCCTGAAGGTTGGAAACGGCGGCTCCTATCGTCATGGCCTGGCTCAGAAGAACCGCGCACATCTCGGGTACCGCATGAATGGGTTCGGTTATCCGGAACAGAACGATCCGTGTTGCTGTACTGTCAATCAGATCCAGTACATCATCCAACGCAGAGGAAAGATCATGTATGTCTTCGCGATCGATCGGAGTAATGAAGGTTTTATTTAATTCATCGATAACCTTGTGCGTCAGTTCATCCCCTTTATGCTCCAGATCCTTTATCTTCGCGGCAATCGGCGCCAGGTCTTTGCTCGGATTGCGTACCATCTCGCCCAGAAGCTCCGCGGCTTCCAGAATATAAACCGTCATCTGTCCGAAGATCTTGAAAAACTTTTCGTCTTTTTTGAAGAGCTTAGCCATCATCTTTCCCAGAGCCAGGTCATTCCTGCAAATTGTATCCAAAGACGCCGAGCATGATTCATGGTCGGAACTTAACGCGGGCGCATTATATCATTCCAATCAATCCATTCAAGAAAAGCTGAGAGGAAGTTTTTCACAGACTTTGTGGAAAACCGGCGGAAAGGCGAGTTATTAACAGGCGTAATTTGTTGAATGAAAAAATCTTCCAACCTCTTTGCATAAACTATGTGCAACGAGATTCAGATCCCGGATTTGCCCTTTTTTAGTGCAACGATTCACAGATCTCTTTCTGTGTTCTATGCCTGAAATGGTCGCCTCCGGATCCTGTCGATGCCGGAAGGCCGACCGCTAATTCGTACCCATTCGTGGCCGGCTTCCTTTTCGGATATGCGCAGATTTGTCAGACGCACTTCGCTAGAGACTTGCCGCCTGATTCGCAGTGAAATAAGAGTCTGCCGCATTTTCCGCATGCGCCTGTCCTCTGGATAGATTTTGAAGCAGGAACTTGCGATCCGAAATCCGCTTCTGGGCGACGGCTCTTGCGAGTAATTCCTTGAGATCGCGGCTTTCCAACGTTCTTCCCTTAATGATGACCGAATATACTCTTCTCATGGATGCCTCTATTGATATTTGCGCATGACACTGACAACAATGCCTTGAATCTTTACTCGATCCCCTTCCAAAACGATGGGTGCAAGCTTTTCATTTGCAGGTTGAAGTCTGACCTGCGTTCCCTCGGGGTAGTATTTTTTTAAGGTGACATTCTCTCCGTCAATCAAAGCCACCACCATATCGCCTGAACCTGCAGTCTCCCGCGATTCCACGACGACATAATCTCCATCCTCGATGTGTTCATCTATCATTGATTCCCCCTTCACCCGGAGAACGAAATATTGGCTCCGGCGCGGGAGAAAGTAATCCGGGATTTGCAGTGTTTCAGGCAGGGATACTGCCTCAATGGGTTTGCCGGCGGCAATGTATCCGAAAAGAGGGAGGTTCTGCACTCCGGCTTCTTTGCCGGGAGACAATTGGATAGATCGCGCATGGTTGGAATCGCGATGCAAATGCCCTCGGCGTTCCAGGGCCTCGAGATGCTTGAATACCGCATTTAGTGAAGCAAAGTGGAAGTGTTCCGCAATCTCTTCCATGCTCGGCGAATATCCGTTGCGTTCGATGAACTCCGAAAGGAAATCGAGTATCTGTTTCTGGCGTTTAGTCAGTTTCATCGTTTCACCTTTTATTCACCATGATAATAGGTGATAAATAGGTGAAGGTCAAGCACAAAAAAAGCCTTCGAGTCCTGGGGCGGAGGCCGGCTCCGAAATACCCCGGACTCGAAGACTTGAATATCCTTAAAGTTTGTACCCCTTCTCTTCGTCCGGCTTCAGATTGACGACGACGGTAATTTCTTTTTTATCGCGAATCACCTTTAAGGTCAGGGAGCCTTCCGATTTATCGCGAATCACTCCGGATAGATCTTCAGGAGTTTCGATATCCTTGCCATCGGCGCTGATAATCACATCTCCGGACTTGAGCTTGCCGACGCTGGGAGATCCCTCGATCACCGATGAAACCAAAGCACCTTTCTTCGTGGGAACTCCAAAGTATTCCGCCAGTTGATCGGTTAGAGGCTGGAGGGCGACACCGAGGCGCGGCTTGTCCGCGACAGTGGGCCCGGCCCCGGAACCGCGGTCCGGTCCTTCCGGCCATCGGAACTGAAAAGAACGCTGTCCTCGACCGAAAAAATCTTCCGGGAGCGCTTCCCAGACATTGGACGCCCTTCTGCCCTCGCGCTCTTCAAGCTTGGCGCGCAGATTCACGTTTTTTCCGCTGCGGCTGACAACCAGTTCCACATTGCGCCCCACCGGAGTCTCGCGTACCAGTCTGGATAGCTGCATGGAAGACCATACCTGATAACCGCCGAACTCCAGAATGACGTCCTCTTCTTTAATGCCTGCTGTATCCGCAGGACTCCCTTTGATGACAGACCGCACGACAACGCCCCGTTCGGCGTTCAGCTTATATTTGGACAAATTGCCGACCGTGACGTCTTCCATTTCAATCCCGAGATACGCACCGCTGCCGTCAAGCTGCAATACATTTGAATATACGCGCGCTTGTGCAGAGGCAAAGGGAAGACCCATATTGCAGGCCAGAAAAACAACGGCTATGGCAACCATAAATTTTCCAGTAAAACTCATACTTACCTCCCAACGCTGAAATCCTTAATCATATTTCCACCAGTCAATACGGACTGCCTGAAAGCGCGTTCCAAAATTTGGAGTTCCCCTAAATGCCCTTTATGGGATCAAGTTGCCGTTTGCAGATCTGGAAGTTTTCCCTTCCCTTTGCAGAAGGTCGGTTTATGATTGGGAATGAGACAAAGCAACCGGCCGATTAAACCCGGAGGCTGAACGGCGGACACCTGCCGTTTGCCATGAGTTGCCGTTATGCAGGCGGGCTGAAGTCAGGCTGTGAAGAAGGCATTTAGTCTGAACCTATTCGCAACTTTCAGCGTCGCGATGGATCAATCAATTTGAGTTCGGTTTGGGAAAAGAAACTTGAACCCCAGAAGCGCAAATGTCGATCCGGAGAATTTAAAGAACTGGATCAGGAAAGCCCAAAAAGGGGACATAAGCTCATATCAAAGCATATATGAGGCATTTGCCCATAAGATACTGAACTTTATATATCGCATGGTGAGTTCTCAGGAGGAAGCTGAAGATCTTACGCAAGAAACATTTATCGCGGTTTACCAGAAGCTCCGGACATTGAGGGACAGAGACAAATTCGAGCCCTGGCTTTTTCGCATTGCGCGAAATTTTGTTTATCAGAGGTATCGGACGCGAGTTCCTCCCTCCGTGCCCATAGATGCGCCCGATGAAGACGGCAGGCTTGGGACTCAATTAGTGGACTCAAGAAAGAATCCGGATGAGGCTTTTCAGACACATGAGCTTGAAGATGTCATTGGCGATGTGATTGCGAAGCTTCCGGAAAAATATCGAGAGGTTTTCGTGCTTTCGGCAATACAGAATCTCAGCTACCAGGAAATTTCGGATATTGTGGGTCGCAGCCTGGCAAGCGTCAAAACGGATATCCATAGAGCCAGGCTGGAAGTCCGCGATATCGTAAAACAGTATTTGAAGGCATCATGATGGACTGCAAACAAATCACCGAGGATCTGACCGCATATCTGGATGGAGAACTCAGCGAAACGTATTCCGCTCAAGTGAAATCCCATCTGGCATCCTGCGCATCCTGCGCCGATCAAATGCGCAGCCTTCAGGAAGCATCGGATTTCATCGTTTCCCACGCGAAGGAACTGAACCTGCGTCCCGGCTCATGGAATGCGGTACACGACCGGATTGCCGTCGAGAAAGCACCTTCAATATTCGATTTTTCCTTTCTGCCTCGATGGCGCACGGCATTCGCCGCTGCGGCATGCATGGCTATAATCGCGCTCGGCCTTCTGTGGTATCAGCAGATTGAAGAGAGCAAGCTTAACGCTTATATATCCCAGTATATGGAAGCCCGGGAGGCGAGCCGGTCCTTCCAGAGGGCAGGCACGGAAAGCGATGCCCGTTTTGCATCCGGGGATTTGGTTGTGGATAATCCTTTTATGGAAGCAAAAGTTGGTCTTGACTTTAATCCGTTCCGGTCGGAGGATTGATGCGATCAAGTGAGACAATTCACATGGCAGCTGGATTTGGAGCAGCAACTCTGCTGATTATTCTTCTCACAGGCATTCCTGCCGTCACGGCTCTGCCTGCCGGCCAGGCGGGGGCTAACGCCTCGCTGGAAAAGATAAAGAGCATGGCGGAAGCGCAGCACGAGATCGTCGTCATACTCGTCAAGAAGAAAGACTACGAAAAAGCGGCAGCGGAGGCGAACAAGATATTTGAAATGAACTGGCCTGAAAACCAGGAATCACTCCTCGTGAAGGAGCTACGCACCCTTTCGGATCTTTTCCTGAATGCGGGCCAGGCGCCCTTAAGCCTGAAACTTATCGAAAGGAATTATAGCCGCTTTAAAAACCGCACAAGCCAGGCTGCGCTCCTAAAGGAGATGGGATACATTCACAAAAGCCTGGGACAAGACGACAAGGCGATCGAATACTTCAGAAAAGCCAGGGATCTCGAAGGCGGGAAATAACCTGCAGTTTGTCCGGTGTTTTGCGAAACATATCTGAGGAAGAATTGCTGCGCCGGATTAGCAGCCACGGCTCTGTCGCAGCCGCAGCCGAACAAAATCAATAAGCCCTGCCGGAATAATCCGGGGATGGGGTGTAACAAATTGGGGAATACCTGAAAGACTTGCGGAAATACCCTCCCATGGAGCGGGAACGGAATCAGGCCCTATTATAACTACCGCATTTGCCAGGCGAAGAACCCTGCGTGCACTATCTTTAAACTCCCCGATATCATACCGGAGAACCATGATAAACAGGTCCGGCTGAAGGAGGCGCAATATCCGGTTGCTCTCAATCAGCGTGAAGTCGCCGGAACTCAGAATCGGCTGCAATAATCCCAGAGCGTCTTCGGAAGGTTCCCCTTTCATCTGCATCCAAAAAGAGCGGGCGGCGCCTGCCGCCAGGAACCGCGAGGTATCGGAGAATCCTTCGCGGTTCGTTTCTTCGTATATTCCGCAGACATTTGATTGCGCCACTCGCCCGGCGATCGAGAAATTGGAATGCAGATGAGAGGAAATCTTGATGGCGGTCCATGGATAGGCATTGAATGCGCGTATCAAACCTTCAGTTACGGAGGTTTTTCCCACATTCCTGGAATGTCCTCCTATCACAATCGTTGGCATGAAGCACCTGCTCATCGGGCGGAGTCATGCTGCCGCTTCGCCGGACCTCCAAAGGCATATTGATAGACGTCTTCGAAGCGGCCTGCAAACAGCACGGTCAACCCCTTCTTCAAATAGTCCGGCAATTCGTCATAATCCTTCCTATTTGCCTCCGGGAAAATAAGCAGCCTGCAGCCGACGCGGCGCGCGGCGATGACCTTCTCCTTGACGCCGCCTATCGGCAATATCTGTCCGGTAAGTGTCAATTCGCCGGTCATTGCGAGCCGTTTCCGGACAGGTTTCTCCAGAATCATCGAAAGAAGCGCGGCTGCCATTGTGATGCCGGCGGAGGGGCCATCCTTGGGTGTAGCCCCTGCAGGGACATGGATGTGAACAAACCGCTCGTCGAAGAAGTCCTGCTTGGCGCCGTATTGCTCCAGATGGGCCATGATATAAGAATAGGCAATTTCAGCGCTTTCCACCATTACGGCGCCGAGCTGTCCGGTTTGCCTGAACCCTTTGCTTCTGCTTTGTACCGCAGTGGCTTCGATCTGAAGGGTAGCACCTCCCATGCTTGTCCATGCCAGTCCTGTTACGACACCTGGAACATTTCCAAACATTTCGTCGGGAGTGAACACCGGCTTGCCCAGATAGGACTCCACATCGTTTTTGCGAATCACTATTTTTTTCTCGGGCTCGCGGACGATTTCCATCACGGCCTTGCGAGATATCTTTTTGATGAGGTTTTCAAGGTTCCGCACTCCGGCTTCGCGGGCATAATTTTCAATAAGCAGATTCAGTGCATCCCTGCGTATCACGACCTGTCCATCCTTCAATCCATGTGTCTCGATGGTCTTCGGGATGAGATAGCGTCTGGCAATTTCCTGTTTCTCTTCCGAGATGTAGCCGGAAAGCCGGATTATTTCCATGCGATCGAGCAAAGGCCTCGGAATTGTATCGATCTGATTGCCTGTTGCGATAAACAGGACATGGGAGAGATCAAACGGAACATCCAGATAATGATCCCGGAAGCTGTTGTTTTGTTCGGGATCAAGGACTTCCAGCAGGGCGGAGGCCGGATCGCCCTGAAAGGATGCTCCCACCTTGTCGATCTCGTCGAGCATAATCAGTGGATTGGATGTACCCACAGTTTTCATCGCCTGGAGGAATTTGCCCGGCAGAGCACCGATGTAAGTGCGCCGATGCCCCTTGATTTCAGCTTCATCTTTCATGCCGCCTAGAGAAAACCGGTAAAAGTGACGGCCCAGAGCATCCGCGATGCTTTTGCCGACGGACGTCTTGCCTACTCCCGGCGGCCCGACGAGACAGAGGATGGATCCGGAAATATCTCCTTTGAGTTTTCCAACTGCTATGAATTCGAGAATTCTATCCTTCACATCTTCAAGGCCGTAATGATCTCTATCCAGAACCTGGCGGGCTCTTTTCACATCATAGGAATCCTTGCTGTATTTTCCCCATGGCAAAGCCGTAAGCCAATCAAGGTAATTGCGCGAGACCGTGTATTCCGGCGAGTGAGGTTCCAGGAGCTGAAATTTGTCCATTTCGTCTTCAACGGCCCGCTTTGCCTCAGCATTCAGTGTCAGCTCCTTGAGACGTTCCTGAAACTTTTCAATCTCCGCAGTTTTTCCTTCCTTCTCCAGTCCGAGTTCCCTTTTTATGGCTTTCAGCTGTTCTTTGAGAAAGAATTCTCTTTGTTGGCCGGAGATTTTTCCCTGGATTTGTTTATTGATCTCGACGTGAAGCTTGGATATTTCCACTTCTCTCTTCAGGAGGACCAGAACCCGGTCAATACGCGTCCGGACATCGAACGTTTCGAGCACCTCCTGCAATTCCGCCCCGCTTGCCGTCGTCAGATTAGCGGCAAAGTCCGCCAATCTTCCCGGATCGTCAAAGGTGGACCGGCTGAGAAACATCTTGATTGCCTCTGATTGCAGAGGATTGAGCTTCACCAGGTCTTTGAGAGTTGTGATCACCGCCATCGCATAGGCTTTAAGCTCTTCGTTTATATCCAATTCGGCGGGGGCCGGGTATTTGACGTTTGCTCTCATTCCAAAGTCGGCTTTAGATATCTCTTCGATGGTAAACCTCTCCACGCAATTGACCAGAATACTGGGGGCATCCCCTTCTCCCTGGAACACTCTCAAAATTTTGGCAGCGACACCGACGCCATAGAGATTTTCCGGAGATTCCGCGGCGTCCAGGTTCCGAACGAGCACGATTCCAATGGTTTTTGAAGTGTAGTCAAGAGCATGCTGAATGCTCTGGACATGATCACTCCCGACTTCAAGAGGGACCGGCAAGCCGGGGAAGAGGGGACGGGGCCTTATCGGGATGATCGGAAGGCGGTTGGGGAGCAACTCCGATGCCAGTACAAGCGGTGCTTCCGCTTCTTCGGATGCGTTTTTTTCAACTACCATTTCCTCGGAAAAATGCTCAGTCATAGTATTTGCCCTTTTCTCAAGCTTCACGAGCCATTTTCATTTGCATACCAAATGAGCGCGTATCTCGCAATGCAATCAGGTCGATCTCTTCTTCATTCAGTTTATCGCATAACTCCTTGAAGCCAACGATACTCATTAAACGCCCCTTCATCTTGAATACTAACACTCAGGAGAGCAATAAGATCGATATAAAAAAAGGCAATGAATCCGGGAGAATTTCGGAGGATGAAGCGATTCCTGCAAATAAAAAAAGCCCCGATTTCTCGGGGCTTATAATTAAATCCGGCGACGACCTACTCTCCCACGTCGTTGCCAACGCAGTACCATCGGCGCTGGAGGGCTTAACTTCCGTGTTCGGGATGGGAA
>JAFGIY010000096.1 GCA_016929335.1 Acidobacteriota bacterium
GAACACAATTGATATGCTCCATGACTACAAGCCGACCCCGATACCGATACCGACCCCGACCCCGAGATATCAAAAAGCGCCCCGCTGCGCGGGACAGGCTGAAGCCACGGCTTCTAGCCGTGGTCGATCACAATTACTGATGCCTACCCTCCCTGTTTGCATGAATGTCGCGGCTGAAGCCGCGACCCACATAATTCACAGCATGCCTGCTTGAAGCGGGACCTCTTTCCCTGCGTTCCTGCCCGCAACCAAAACGAAAGAACCCACAGTGTCAAGGGCGTCCCACAGTGAGGGCTCTGCCGGAATGATATTTACGCCGTCATTTATGACGGCTCGTCGCCGGGCAAATGCATCATGCTAGCGGGACACGATCACAAGATTGCCGTGCTCGATTCGAATATCGCGGATGTCGGGAGGAAGCCTGAATCTTTCCCTGTTTTGCGGAGAATCGAAGAGACGGTTAGTCGCGCTCTTGAGAGTTCCGCTCGTCAAAGGCAACGAACCGAGCTTCCCTGCAGTCGGTTCCAGCCTGATGTATCCGTTGCGGACGACAGGTTGTCCTTCGAGTTCCAAAGACAAATCCATTCCATGCAGCTCAAAGAGTGCATAGATTCGCAGTGAGTCTTCCAGCAGCTCTATTTTAAGATCTCGTACCGAGGATTTTGCCTGTTCCAAAGATATCCTTTCGGCAGGCTGATGCGCGGCGGTTTCGCCGGCAATCTCATCGAAGGAATCCGGAGTTTGCGGTGGAACCCGCTCTGAATTCTCATCCTTTTTCAATGCCAGGTTTCTGCTCAACCATCCATTCAGTTCCTCTTCATCCATTTCAAGCCGTTGCTGAACGCCCTGACCGATGGCTGATTGAAATTCTTCAATTTTATCTTCTGCGCGTTTTGCGGCCTCCGGAGTCGACACAATCGATGGGGGAGGGGAAGTGCGAAGCATCAGGAAGAGAGCGAAGATCAGGAGGATCAATGCCGCCCAGCGAAACACGCGGTATATTTTTCGGAACGGGCCTATGGCTTTCCTGGGATGGTCCTGGGGAGCTTCGGTTCCCGGTTTCCGCGGCGCCGTTTCCGAACGATATCGGGCGAAGATAATTCCGCAGCGCGGGCACTCCGATCCATTTTCCTGTCTAAATCCGCATTTTGGGCAGTCCATATCGAGCCGTCGACAGCAAGGCTGATTTTCAGATCGACCGGTTTGTCCGTGTCCTTTGCAAATTATGCGGTTCAAACACTACTGCCTGCACCTGAATTGTCGCTTTCGCGCTGAGGGCGGACTTGATATCATGCTGGCAATCACATCAGGGGATCGCTGCAACCGCGAGGCAATCCCGAGGAGATGGAACATGAAAAGCAAAATTGCAGAAGCCATCAATCTGACAAATCAGCCGGTAGCATTGATCTGGACGGATAACGAACCGGCCGGAGCCATGCGGTTTAGGCCGCATAATTGGGGCTGTGTCGTCAGTCTGTTCGCTGCCGCCGCCACTCGTGGAATCACCGGTGTTTTCGATCAGAAAGCTTGCGGTTGTTGGGGAGGAGGCGTCGGACTCGGATTCGGCAACCAATACGAAAACTTTCCGGGAGGCGTCGATTGTTTCTGCAGATTTCTCTCTTCGGGGGATTCAAATCCGGAGCGGAGCCGTCCTATCGAGGAGCAGATGAAGTCTATGGGCTATGGACGGATGGCCGAGGATTATCTGAAGGGCGAACGTTATGTGAAAGACCCCGAAGCAACGATCCGGTTTATCGAGGGCCTGCCGATACTCGAAATTCCGTCCAAATACGTTGTTGTCAAGCCGCTGGATCAAACCGATCCGGATCGGGACGCGGTTAAAAACATCACTTTCTTTGTCGATCCGGATGGCCTTTCAGCGCTCACTATCCTTGCCAACTACCCCAGGCCCAACGAAGAAAATGTCATCATTCCATGGGCTGCCGGTTGCCAGGTGATGGGAATTTATGCCTACCGGGAACTGGAGCGGGAGCATCCGCGCGGGCTGGTCGGCATGATCGACATTTCGGCGCGCAAACATGTTCGCGCCACTCTCGGCGAGCATGCTCTGTCCTTCACTGCCCCCTTGCCCCTTTTCCAGGAAATGGAATCCAACGTCGAGGGAAGCTTCCTTCAACGATCAACCTGGCTTTCATTGCAGCAATCGAAGGACTAAGCTCACTTCAAGCACCCTGATATTCCAATGGAGGAGAATATGCAAAAGCGGTTTTTGGGAGATACCGGATTCAATATTACTTCCATCGGACTCGGAGCCTGGGCAATGGGCGGCGGCGGATGGGCCTTCGCCTGGGGGCCACAGGACGACGGGGAATCGATAGCCGCAATCCATCACGCGATCGACCGGGGCATCAACTGGATCGACACTGCAGCCGCCTATGGATTGGGACATTCGGAAGAAATCGTTGCGCGCGCCCTGGCGCAGATCCCGTCATCCCAACGGCCGCTGGTTTTTACGAAATGCAGTCTCGTGTGGGACGACAAGGGCAATATCTCGCACAACCTTCAGCCCGACTCGCTCCGCAAAGAGCTGGAATCCAGCCTCAGACGGCTGCAGGTGGAAACCATCGATCTGTATCAGATTCACTGGCCGGCTTTTGCCGGTTCTCCGGAAGCCGCCCGCGCGCCCGGCATCGAGGAAGCATGGAATGCGCTGGCGGAGATGAAGAAGGAAGGGAAGGTGCGTTTTATCGGCGTATCCAACTTTAATGTCGTACAGATGGAGCGCATCCGCCAGATTGCTCCGGTCAGCTCTCTGCAACCTCCCTATTCCATCCTGTCGCGCGGGATCGAGCCCGAGATCCTTCCGTACTGCGCCTTGCACAATATCGGCGTCATCGCATATTCCCCGATGCAGTCCGGCCTGCTTTCGGGAACCATGACGCGGGAACGAATCGCAGCACTGCCCCAGGATGACTGGCGCAGGCGCAATCCCGATTTTCAGGAGCCCCGGCTGACGCGGAATCTTCAGCTGGTGGAAAAGCTCCGGGTCATTGGTTTGAAACACGGATGCTCGGCGGCCGAAGTCGCCATCGCCTGGGTCCTGCGGTACCCGGCCGTCACGGCAGCCATCGTCGGCGCCCGCCGCCCCTCTCAAGTGGACGGATTCATCGGAGCCGGAAACCTCCGTCTCAGCCCCGAGGAAATTGCCGAAATCGGATAAATTCCATCTCGATTCATCCAATTCGTGCAAATTCATGGCCGGCGCACCTGTCTCAGTTTCCACTTGTTGAGCCATCTGGTATCTCTATATAGTCTGGATTTTGAAGTGGAGATTTGAGTTGGATTATCGCAATCGAAAAATTGATATCAGAAATAAAAACATTGCCGAATTCATCCGCCAGCTGGCTGCCGGGAAATTCCTGATCCCGACATTCCAGCGCTTGTTCATCTGGGACCCCGAGCATATCAGCAATCTCTGGGACAGCATCTATCGATGCTATCCTATCGGCACGATCCTTTATTGGAAAACGCATATCCGCCTGCATGTTCACCGGAAGCTGGGCGGTTTCTTCCTTCCCGAGAACGGCCACTCCGACCAGGCGATGCACCGCTATATCCTTGACGGGCAGCAGCGTGCAACCTCTCTGGTCGCGTCTTACTATGGCGGCGCCGGAAAAGTGAAGGAGCAGTATTCCTTCGACTTTACTTCCTATTTCGATTTAACCAGGGCGGAATTTTTTTTCGAAAAGGACTATTACCGGCACCGGTGGGATGCTGATCCGGCATTCCTGATCCGGTTGAATGAGACCGTGGATCTCCCGGCGGATTACTGCGGCAGGCTGACTTCTTTGACCGGTTTTTCCGAGTCTGTTCAGAAAAACTTCGAGCAGCTGAGATATATTTTTTCGGATTACAGGCTTCCATTGATCAGCTTGGAAGGATACGGCATCGCCGGTGTCTGTGGTATTTATGAACGCATCAATCAGACCGGCGTCAGGCTGACGAACATGGATATATTGATCGCCAGAGGATTTAAAAACTACGCGGCGGTCGTCGAAGAAGATTTCCCGATAACATAAGCAGCTCCCCGCTACCTGTCAGGCCATCTTAAAAATTTCGAACTGCTCCTGTGTCTCGAGAACAGTCAGTTCATTCTCCGGGAAATGAGGAGGAGCCTCCTGATATACTGAATCGAGGATCTTGAGGAGGTTTTTGCGGAGCCTCGCCGGCGTGCGGCCATTCTGCGAGCAGGCGTCGGCAGGGTGTTTAAAAAGGGATTTGTCAAAGCAGGAATAATGAGCGCACTGTTTCTTTCATCTCTACGATTCGGTCTTTCTCTTCCCGGAAAGCTTCGGGTGTCGTATCAATCGGAACAGGCCGTAAATGATCTCAGGCGCGATTTTGCAGGCCGGGCACAGAATTTTCTCGAGCTCTGCGATTCGGAAGTTTTTTCAAGGCCGGCCGGCGTTTATGCAAAGCTTTTCAACCGGGCCGAAGTTTCGAGAGAGCGTCTTCATTCCATGGTCGGGCGTCATGGGGTTGAAGATGCCCTTATGGAGCTGGCTTCGAAAGGCGTGTTCCTCAATATTGATGAATTCAAGGGCAGAAAACCGCTGGTTCGGTCCGGCTTGCGAATGATGATGGATGCATCGGACCTCGATCGGGTGAATGGCCCTTCCATCCCTTTCCTCAGCAGCGGTTCCAGCGGAAAGTCATTGGAAACCCCAATTGATATCCCCGGACTCCGGCTGCTCGCATCCTGCATCCCGGCGGTCCTGCGGTTTCTGGAATCCGAGCATCTTCCCGTCGTTCTTTATTACCCCATGCCGTCGGGCAGCGGCTTTATGCACCTGATTGCGTTCTCGCTGATTGGAAAAGTTCCCTCCGCATGGTTCGCCCAGTGGATGAAGTCTCCGTGGTGGCGCAGCGCGTCGGGGATGAAGCTGGCCGCCCTGATTAAAGGATGCCGTTTCCATGGGATCTCCCTGCCGACGCCCCGCCTGGCCGACATCAAACATCCGACCGCAATGGCCGAGTGGCTGATAAAGCATTGTCCCGAGGGAGCCGTTGTCCCATCCTTCACCGGATCTGCAATCCACCTGGTCCATGCTGCAAAGAGAGCGGGCATTCGATTGCCGCCCATCGTATTTTTGTTGGGAGGGGAGCCTATCACGGATCGCAAGCGGCGCACGATCGAGGAGGAAGGTCATCGAGTCTTTCCATGGTACTCCTCGGTGGAAACGGGACGCCTCGCAATGGGTTGTCTTTCGCCTCGCCGCCCGGACGATATGCATCTGCTGGAAGACCGCATCGCCTGCATCGTTCGGCCTCGCACGGTCGATGCCGGCGGAGAGGAAAGACCGGCGCTGCTCTACACAAGCCTTCACCCGAACAGCTATAAATTTCTGCTCAATGTGGAGACAGGGGATGAAGCGGCTATCGATACGGAACCCTGCGGCTGTCCGTGGGAAGCTTTGGGATTTCGCCGGCGTCTCTTCAACGTCCGCAGCTTCGAGAAACTCACGCTCGAGGGAATCAGCATCGTCGCTGATTTCCTGTCTGAAATGGTAGAAGAGGAAATCCCCTCTCACTGTGGTGGAACTCCGGCCGATTATCAGTTCACCGAAGAAGAAGGACCGGACGGCGTTACGCGGCTTGTGCTTTCGGCCGGCCCCGCGGTCCCTCTGGATTCCGATCGGATCAAAGAGATTGTTCAGGATTTGTTTGATAAGAAATTCCAGGTTGCCGGGGCCATGGTGCTGCATGCCGCTTCCATTATTGTACGAAGGGAAGTTCCGACTTTGACCCGGAGCGGAAAGATGCTGGCTGTGAGAAGCACAATGAGGGGAAAGTCAAAATGAAACCGCCGCTCATTCGCAGAGCAGAGGAAAGAGACCATGCACAAATAAGCAGTCTGTGCCGCGCAATCGATCCCAATGACTACGTTCCCAATGCCTGGGCCACGTGGATGGAGGCCGGCAAAGGAATCAATCTTGTAGCACAATCGGGCGACAGAGTGTGCGGCTGCGCGTATGGAGAGATTCATGAATTTCCCGATGCATGGTCACAGGCCGTCCGGGTACATCCGGAAGTGCAGCGCATGGGTGTCGGTCTTCGTCTGATGGCGGCTCTGGAGAAGGAATTAGTTTCCAGGGGGGCGCATGCCATATTCGGAAATATCGGCGCTTTCAATGAGAGGTCCATGGCATTCTTTGCCGGGCAGAACTGGAAAACAGTAAGACATGTCAGACGGCGCCTGGCCGGCTGTTGGGATGGGACTCCATTGCACAGGGCACCCCTGGATCGGTTAAAGCTGATCAGACTGCTTCAGGAGATGCCATCGCCTGCCAGTATTGAGAAAATGGCTTATTACAAGCGCGCGTATTTCTCGATGAATGAATCCAATATTGATAAGGCCATTTCCGGCCGCACGGTGAGGATGTCGCCCGGAGGCGATGCCTATGCATTCCTGGATTCCAATGAATCAAATGCGGAGAACAGAATATGGATAGTGGCCCTGGCGGGTTCGAGTCATGGAATACGTTCGCTTTTGGAAGAATTCCTGGATGATGCCCGGAGTCGCGGGGCAAGGCTGATCGTCGACAGTGACGATAGCCATGAAGCTCAGAGCATAATGGATGACATGGGATTCCGGCCGCCGGGAAAAAGCGATATGTATGTCGTGGTCAAAAAGGATCTGATCCCCCGATGATCTGATCCTGGTATTTTCCCGTTCCGCTCTTGGAGCCTTAGCGTCTTGGAGTCTTCGAGTTAATTCAACTCAAAGACTCCAGGGCTCCAAGGGCATACTTCTCCGGAAATTCCTTAAAATCAAAAATGACCCGCAGATGTTTTATGTCCAGTCAGCGGAGTTGTAGGCAATATCCAAGGATTCGGCAGCGCGCTTGAGTCTCATATCCGAAGTCCAGAGTGGAGCCCGCGAAAGATGGGCGGAGGCGAGGAGATGAACATCGGTCCAGCCGATGCCTGCACCATACAAATGTTTTGCCTCGATGAAATGCAGTACCTCATCGTGTTCGGCGGCAACTGCTGCCGGCAAAGTCCGCAATAATTCAATAATCTCCCGGCGATTCCGCATCGACCCGCACGATATTTCGCCGATGATGAAGGGATGCGTAAGAATCAGACCCTGTTCAAGCAGAAGAGAGAGGGTATCGTTTCCTTTGCGGAGATGATCGACCCAAATCGAAGTGTCTACGAGAATCATGATGCAGAACGCGGCCGTCTGCGGCGAACGGAAGACAAACGCGGCTCAGTGCCGCCAAGCCTGGCTAATCGGCGAGCACTCTCCCGTGCAATCAGAGCCTCCAGGCCCATGCGCACTAATGCAGTCTTTTCCTTCTCCCCGGTCAAAGCGGCAGCCTTTCGAAGTATTTCTTCATCGATATTCATAGTAGATCGCATGCATATCAATATGCACATCTAATGCACACGAGTCAAGTCTCCTCATAATTACAGATAGTGTTTGCTGACAGTCATAGCGGACGACAAGGATACGCTATCTTTCGAGTTCCAATCATAAACGCTTAAACAGGCTACACTTATAGACACATGCGGGGTTCAGAATCAGATCCATTGTCCTGAAACGGTCTTGTAGAAAACTACAGAAAGGCCGTATCACGGGAGTTTAGAACGTTGTCTCTGTATGCAACCGCGACTGAACGGCTATTGGAATCCGGCATCCGTATGGCGGCGGGCGGAGTTCTTCAGAGCAGGCGCTATTCCCACCCTCCGTTGCGCTTATCCATCGGGAGGATTCTCATGAACGCTTCCACCGCGTGCATTTTGCCGTCATAGACCTTGAACGTCTCCCACACCGTGAGCTGGTCGCCGCCACGCTCGCTCACGCCCCAGGCCATGCGCAGCCAGACGATGCCCATGCGCTCATCAACGGCGATGACGCGGGTTTGCACGTCACCGAGGCGATTGAAGATGGCGAGTGATTGCGTCGAGATGTTCTGGCATCCGGGTGCAAACTTACAATCGGGACCTGCCATCACCTGGCCGTTTTCGTATCGATAGGCATTGGCGGCAAAGGGCGCGTTCACGCTGGCGAATGTTTTCGCAGCGTTGAGCCCAGCAGGATAATGCAGCGCCGCCTTGATTGCCTCGTCGCGAGTCGATAGCTGCTCGGGGCGCGGCGCATAGTTCGTCACTTCGCTCGGTGCGATCAAGCCATCGATGTTGAAGATAAGCCCTTCTGCGCGGCTGCGCGTAGCCACGAGTTCGACCTCGGTCAGCTTGTCCGCGACGACCTTCAATCGCACTACCAGCAGCACAGGCGCTCCGCTCTCCTCCACGACGACATGAGCGCCGACCACGCCGGCGCGCTCGTCGATAATGTCCTGGCGAAAGCCGCGCAGTCGCGTCACCGTGTTGATCAGGCCGACCTTTGCGAGCGGCTTCTCGACGGCGTCTTCGGTCACCCGCAGTGTATCGGAGACGCTCAGTCCGTTCACGTCATGCTTCAGGAAGGCATATAGCAGCTGTGTGACCTTGCCACGCAGACATTCGCGGTCGCATGTGTCGGCGGGTTGCGCGTTCGCGGGCACGCCCCATATGCAAACCGCAAGCAACAATTCAAGGATCATTTTTTTCTTCATGTCATTCCCCCTTCAATTGCGTTTATCAACGCCGGCTCCGGTCACGGGTTCAGTGTACGCCTTCTCGGCTTAGCGATTTATTTCACTATCCTATCTCAACGAGAGCCAAAGGGGAATACTGCTGCAAGAATCCGACGACTCGCCGCCAGTACGCCTCTGGATATTTCACCAAGATCGATGGTCGGCTTCCGGCGCCAGCCATAAGAATTTCGGCTGTTCAGGGCCATCGCGCAAGGCATGGGATGCACTGCTCGGGATGCGCGTTATACGGCCACTTGGATTTCACTCCCTATAGGGCTATATATCGGAGCTACCGGCTAAGGCCATTGAAAACGCACCTGAAAGAAAGTGCAACGCAAGGCGGGTAGCTGTATGCTGGGAGGGAATGTATTGGTATCAAGGCGATCGTTGGCATGCGTGCGCAGAGAAGGAAAGGCATCGGCCCTCAACACAGCGGCGGAGTCTGGGAACCCTTTCATCAGCTCCGCACGGCTTCCACCTGCTGCAAAGCTTATGGGATGGGGCAAAAATAAATACCAGTGACGGTCTGCTGTCGGAAGGAAGGCTCATTCTCAAGCACGGTGCCGTCGGTAGATTTGCGATAGATCAATGTGGAAATTATTTGGTTCCTATCATCGTGACGCCAGCTGTCAACAAGAGTTTTGCAGATTCTCCTGACGGACCTATATGGTAGAGAACGCGCTGCCAAATGTTATTTGCGCTCTGGCAACAGGCCCGACAGGCGCTAGCGAGATGCCGTTGCCTCATCGTAATTGGATACTCTTTTCCACCCACGGATTTTCACGTGCGGAAGCTTCTGCTTGAATCGTTCGCTGCTCATGTCCCAGAGGAAATAGCTGTTGTCAATCCTGATACCAGTGTTGTGCAACTTATCAAGAACCTTTGCCATTTTAGACAGCCCGTACTGGTCTGTCGTGATCTCGCAGAATTTCTGCCCTGGATGAATGGACATATGATGAATGCATGAAGCGTGCTTAGCACTTATGCCGCTTCGGATCGGACTTATAATAGACTTGTTTCTGGATTTTACCCCGCTACCAATCATTCGCCCGGTTGATAAGTCGCGAAATAGGAAATTGAAAAACCACGAGTTTCCTATTTTGTGACGATGTGACGCTAGTGACGCTTCCCCTGGAATCTTGGAGATCGACACACAGATCACTTCATCATGATCCCCTTCGCGATCGATCTGGTCTCTTCTTCGGTAAAGTTGCCGTGTATCATACCTTGTCCGCCGGTGATTTCATCCATAATCTTGGGGACCGAATCGACCCGGCCGTCGAGTATCACGGCCACGATTTTGCCGAAGTGAGACTTAGTCAGGCGTGCCAGCTTTAGGGCGCCGTCCTCAGTGAGCAAGACTCCCACGCACGGCTTGCCCTCAGAGGATTGGGTGGGCCAGGCGCGGGCCACGTCGCGGTTGCTCAGAGCGACCTCGGGAGAGACCCATAGAGGAGCATTCTGCGGTTTGGGACCGAGAACCCTCTCCCATCCCTCCACTTTTTGATAGGATGCGAGCCGCAGTTCGAACTTATGCTTCCCGGGTTCGAACTTATTCCTCACGCCTACGGACTCAGGCTTCCCTGTTTGGACGACAGAAAGCCCCTTCGCGAGCCTTCCGGCTGATTCTTCGGTAAAGAGGCCGGGTATTTGGGCACGTCCGCCGGTGATTTCAGCCATGATCTTGGGGACCGACGCGACCCGACCGTCAAGTATGATGGCCAAATTTTCGCCGATGTGTGACTTGGTCAGGCGTGCCAGTTTCAGGGAGCCATCTTCGGTAAGGACGATTCCCACGCACGGCTTGCCCTCCGATGTCCGATCGACGTAGGCGTGGGCTATGTCGCGGTTGCTTAGAGCAATTTCGGGCGAGATCCATAGGGGAATATTCTGCGGTTGGGGACCGGGGACCTTCTCCCAACCCTCCATCTTTTCATGGGAAGCGAGCCGGAGTTCCAACGTATGCTTCCGTGTCTGGTCGCCGGATAACCCTGCGGCTGTTAGAGCGGTTGTGAAGATAATCGCCAAAACCACAAAGCTAAGGACTGCATAAGAGCAAAAATGACGTTTCCCGTGCTCCCCGCGGATGGTCATAATCCGTTCCTTTCGAGAATGGTTGTGAAATATCTCTTTTCCAACTCGGCCAGAGGAAGATCCAACAAGCTAAGACCGAAGCTCAGTTGCGTGTCACTGGCCTCTTTGAGATTCGGAACCACTTTTATCTGTCGATTGAAATCGAGGATGATTAACTCCTTTGGATTAGCATTGGCATAGTCACGCAGCCGTTGGATGGCTTCCGGCTTCAGCTCGATCGTGATACGCACGTCAGGGGGGATGTCCGAATCAGGATGGGTGATCTGATAGCCTCGGACCACTCTGTCTATGTCATCCGTTTCCGTCAACGGCTCCCGACCGTCAGGACCTATCTGCAGGGTGACGCCTGGAGCGAGCCCCGCATTGGCATATTCCGCCGATTCGGTCCGGGTTCGGCTGACACTCCAATCCTCCGGTACGTCAAGATCAAAAAGGCTTTCATCCAACGGAGCATTCCATCGGAAGTCCGAGTATTCCGCATGCATGTTTTGTCCCGGGGGATCCTGATACTCCCCCTCAATGAGCAGGGGGGTGCCGTCCTTCTCAGACGCCCAGAGCCGCGCACGGACCTTCCGGTCCAGTTTGCTGAACGCCCAATCCGGGACTTCGAACTCGAAGCCAACGGCGGAGATACCGTTGATTACCCTATCGCCGATAGGCCTGGTATTATCCGCCGTGATTTTCTTCATCAGCTCCCAGAGAGCCGAAGAGAGATCCACGGGAGGCAGGAAAGGCGGCTTTGGGCCGTCGGTAAGGAAAACGGATTCGTACGGTTCCGCTCGGCTGTATTCAGGAATGAGTATCAAGCCCCTGCAACTGCCCGGCTCCCATCTGACGTTTGTTATCTTATTTGGCTTCTCTTCGCCCGAGCCGGAACCCGAATCCAGAAGATACTCCTCGATTCTCGCAAGTCCGGGATCCCTATAGTAGACCTTGAAGCGTTTGGTTATCCGCATTCCAGTGGGTTCCGAAATCTTGGTAAACCCACTGTAGATCATGGTGTGAACCTGATTGAGCCGCCCCTGCACGTCGGCCCAGGCAATAGCTTTGGATGAGTTGCCATACCAAAGAACGATCAGGATGACGGCTGCCGCAATCGTTGCGGCCACAGGCCAAACGGCCCAGCGGCTGGGGAAAATTGTTTTCTTCACGGATTCCCGTCCCGCCTCGGTCAATTTGGATCTGATCCGGGCTTTCAGATCTTCAGGCATCCCGGGAGCCGGTTCGCTCAATTCGAGCAACCGATCGAGATTATTATCCAGGCAACCTTGGCCATGCGTTTCATTCCTGTTGCTCATGGAATCTTCCTCCCTTTTACTTCCCCTTCGAACAGAGTGCCGGAGATGGTTTCGAATGCCGTGCGAAAAGCCTGCCTGGCTCGGTGGAGCAGCACCTTCATTGCTCCTTCGCTGCTTCCCTCAAAAGAGGCCATCTCCTGGAGAGACATGTCCTCAAAATAGCGCCTGCGCAGAGTCACCTGATAACGCAAAGGCAGATTGGTCAGAGCCATGCGCACCAGCTCGGCAGTCTCCTTCTTCTCCAGCAGTTGCTCGGGAAGAATGCTCGAATTCAGGTCGGCTATCGCTTTGATCAGTTGATGATCAACGGTATTCCAGAAGTCGGGCAGAGCGCTGTCCCTGCTTTTTCTTCGCAGAGACTTCCTGATGCAGTTGCGGGCGATGTGAGTCAGCCAGGAAAACATCTCGCCTCGGCGCGGATCGAATCGATCGATGGTCTCCAGTGCTGTAACGAAGGTTTCCTGTGCGACGTCACCGGCCAGATCGGCATCCCGTCCTACGCGGTAGAAGATGAAACCGTAAACCGGATCGGAATAGGTGTCAAACCAGCGAACAACCTCTTCATTGTCGCGCAGGCGCAGCCGACGATAGTCGATTTCCGGTTCGGATTGGGCGGTTGTTCTATCCATCATGATAGATAATGTCCCGGGAGAGGAAAAAGGTTACAGCGCATCATAACTTTTCGATGCAGTTTCTGCAAAACTGCAAAAAATCATGCTATAAATGGATAATCTCAACTTCTTGTTTCCCTTCCATTTTGGCTTTAGTCTGTTGGATTTGATTTGGAGGGAATTATCTTTTGCCCTGAATGGAGTCAAAACAGCGAGTTTTTCAGCATCCTGCTGCATTGATTTGCAGTGCTGTCGATCAGTCCCCTGGACGATTAGCTGTAACCGGACGAACAGGGGCATCGTCCGAAAAATTATGATTCTCATTTATCTCATCAGATCACATCCACTTATCAGGAATGCAGCGTGTCATTGTCCTGAAATGCGCTTGGGTGAAGTAACCGACCCGCTTGGACTATTGTGCGTTTGGCGTCAATGTACCATGTCAGGACCCTAGTTTACAGGTACGCGACTTCAGGTCCAAATGGCTGGCCGATAGCATTGCAAATCTTAGAAAAGGATCTGTTGGCGGTGTGTAGCGTTTGCAGTCCCGTGGACGAACTGTAGCTGTTTTATCCAGTAGTTTATGATCTGCTATAATGTCCCGGCCCACTAATTCGGGGCTTTAGCGGAAGCAATCCACTGCTCCCTGGTAACTGCATAGGATCGCCCAATAAACTCAATGGGCTTGCCGTTTTCATCCATTTGAAAGGAAACTGTCCCTTTGCTGACAAGCCTCATGCCAATTTTTCCCAGCAGTTTGCACGAGGGCAAATTTCTATCGGCCGTTCCGGTAATAACGCTATCAGCACCCAATGATCCGAATGCATAAGCTATTACTGCCTTGCAGGCTTCGGTCGCATACCCTTTCCCATGGAAATCAAAATCAAAAACATAGCCGGTATCATATATTTTCAATTCGCACGGCGCGCTTTGTTTCACCGGGTTCAGGCATACAAAACCGATAAAGACATTGTTTTCTTTCAGGCATACCGCCAGGTAGGCATCCCCCTCCGCGAACCATTTTGCCACGCCCATGATCTTTTCCGGGTCTGTCGGCCACGGGTGGTCATACTTTGCATAGGCCGAAGCCTGGTACTGCGCCAGCGTCTTTAGCAACGCAGGTCCATCCTCGATGGTGAAATTGCGAAGCGTAAGGCGCTTTGTCTCGATAGGCCGCATAGGCCCCTCACTTCATCCCTTGCTACTTTGCATTTTCATTGCCTCACTCCTTTATCCGAAGGATAAAGGTGCAGGGCAACTTGCCACCGCTGGAAAGGGCGGAGGATAAGGTGGTGCAATCCAGTTTCCGGCCGAGGGCTATCTGCAGAAGGTGCTTCACATGGCCGCCGCAGCAAAAACAGTAGGTGATCGGCAGGGGTTTTTTCGCTTGAGGCAGGCAATAGCACCGGTAAGGCGGCTGCTTTTGCATATTAAAACGCGCGATAATTTTTCCGTCCCGCTGCAATGTGATGCTTCCTACGTAATTGGCAGCATCGGCGGCCTTGATTCTTTGCTCCAGCGTCGCGTTTTCCGATGCGATTGCTTTGGACGTCTTTAGACGCTTACCGCCCAGGCAGCAGGCACAGCCTTCACGCACGGCTTTCCGGGTCGTCATCGGGAGGAGCTTATCCATACGAAGCATCGCCCCTCGCATCCAGTCGGCCTTTTTCTCAGAGCTGGTTTTGCGCAGGATGTCTTTCCCACCCTCCATAACCTGATCGATTATCTGCGGTGCAACGTTCGCTTCCGCCAGCCGCTTTGCCAGCTCCCCGATGCGGTGATATTCATAGTTTTTCATGGCTATCCTCAACAATAGGATATTTTATTCTTATCATTTTATAACTTGGGAGCGGATGTCAAAGCATTTACGTCTGCGTTCCGGTTTAAGCTCTAGATTGCAGCTGGATAATTTGAGACAAAAGAAAACCGCCTGGTAACCAAAACGCCGGACAGTTGGCGCCATCAGTGAAGCACCTTGTATTTTAGCCAGAGCGCCCCATCTGAGCGGACCTGTTCATGGTGGGTCAAATTCAATTGCAGGACCTGCCCGGCATCGGTGACATCCGGGGCGACGAAAAAAGCCTTCGGACTGGTGCCTCCGACTAGGGTCGGATATACCAAGGTGCTGACCTCGTCCACTAGGCCGGCCCGTAACAGAACTCCGTTCAGGATGCCGCCCGAGTCAACCAGCACCTTTCGGACTCCGAAGCGAGTATTCAGTTCCTCCAAAGCGACAGCGAGATCTATCTTTCCTTCCCCGGCAACGATGTAATCTACGTTCTTGCTCTCCAGTTCGTCCAGATAGGATCGAGGCGTGGAGCGCGCCACCAGAGCGACGGCTTCCTTCCAGAAAATTTGCTGTTTGATGGCATTCCAGCAATGGATACGTGCCCGGCTATCAACGATGGCCACCAGCGGCACGGCCAGGGGATGAAGCTCCTTCGGTGCGTTCGAAAGTGGAACCTCATCCTGCCCGGCAAATGCAGTGACCATGGTTTCGGAGCCGGAGAGCATGACATCCGCTTTCCAGCGGGCAGATAGTTCGTAGTACAGGCCTATGTCGGCCTGCGGGTCGCCTTTGCTGGTGAAGTCCATGCGGCCGTCCAGGCTGAGGCCATTGAAGACGATAACATATGGTTTGGTCATAGAGTCTCCTGATCTAGCATCGCCAAGCGCGAATTAGCGGTTTATTTGACGCACTGGCCGGCCTTCAATATAGCCGCGATAGCCCATTGGGTTGAGCTGGAAGCGGGGTGCATCGTTGTCAGCCCATTCATAGCCGATGATTTCAGGCTTATATAAGTTCATCACATCCCACATTGAGCGGATGGCTTGCTCAAATTCCTTATCTTCGAATGGCTCTCCCTGAAAAACTAGTAGCTTGCAGGGCGGAAGCTCAATCATCCTGAAGCCCTCCGGGATTGGACCCGTATAATCAAGGCCGACTTCAACGCCTTGCACATATGTGGAACATTCGGCGGGGCGCAGGTTATCCGGAAGCCAGAGGCCCATTGGCTCATGCAAAGCATTGGGTATACCTATGAGTGTATCCCAAACCTCACAGCCCACTTCTTCGCAATATTGGAAATATGCCGGTGCCTTTCTGCCCGGCAGGAACAAAAGCTTACGACTGGGGCGTTCCAGTATTTGTACGAACACCACGCTCTTCTTCGTTTGCTGGTCGATCATTCCCGACTTCATAATATTTCCTTTCTGCATGTCTCGATTGAATTCTGTCGCCAATCCCGGCTGGAACAGGGATCCAGACCAGGTGACATTACGGATACGTGATGGCGCTACCCCAAACTGCCTGGTGAATGCTCGCGTGAAGCCTTCGTGAGAATCAAAAACGAAATCGAAAGCGACATCAATGATATGCGCTTTGCCGTTACTCAGTTGGAGAGCAGCTGCCGAGAGCCGTCGCAAGCGGATATACTCATACGGGCTCCGGCCGGTAATCTCTTTGAATATTCTTGCGGCATAATACATGGAGTACCGCGCCGCTTGCGATAGATCACGCATCGTAATCGGCGTCTGCAGGTGATCCTCGATGTATTCCTGCATGCGCTGCACTGCTTTTCTTTTATCCCAGTTGGATCCCACCTCATCTCCTCTCACCAGCAAGCATAGCAATTGGAAGATGACGTTTCTTGACCGCCCTTGCGAAACTGCGGTTTTTATCAAAACATTTCAGAGATTCTCACCTGCTCGGTAGTATCTCCCGGCAACCGCACATCAGTCACGAAAAACAACCTACGTGTCCGTATTACGCATCCCGTCAATATGCCTATGGCAGAAGCCTAACTTCCGATTTCGCGACTATTGGAGTAAGTAAAAAATGACGACAAATAAAACCGCGATATGCCTTATGATCAACAAGAAAAAATGAAAGGTTTCAAATGCCAACCTTAATACATCAACGGGTGGAAATGGCGAGAGATGGCAGGAATCCGGCGGTGATCTGTCGCATGCCATCTGGCTGGGCGGTTTTGGCAGATACGCAGGTTACGCCCGGGTATGCGATCCTGTTGTCAGATCCGGTTGTGCCGGACCTGAATGCACTTTCTCTCGAAGATCGTGCTGTGTATTTGCTTGATATGTCCATCATCGGCGATGCCCTGCTTGAAGTGACGGGAGCTGCTTTGATTAACTACGAGATCCTTGGAAATACTGATCGCGCTCTTCATGCCCATCTTGTACCGCGCTACGCAGATGAACCAGATGAACAACGCCGTAAGCCGATTTGGTTCCTCGACATGGCGAAGGCTCCTAAGTTTGACCCGGAACGCGACAGCGAATTAATGGGGAAACTCGCTCAAGCAATCCAAAAACGACTAGCAAGAAATGCAAATGTGTAGAAGATGAATTCGTCATGCGTCCGCCTTGAATGCAAAGATCTCACGTTCCGGTTTTGACTTCTCATCAATCCGACTAATCGATAGCAATGCAAATCGTGGATAAGTTGTTGATCTGCTATAGTGTACGCAACAATAAAGCAAGTTTGCTGAAAGGTCTTATACGGAAAGACGCAACTGCTTTTACCCTTTGATCCAGACTGCATATTTACTGTTCGCCAGAAAGGCGTCCGCATGAGGATCCTGATTGTAACGATTGGCACGCAAGGCGATGTTCAACCCTATATCGCGTTGGGCCGAGCACTGATGGAGTCCGGCCATGAAATCACCATTTGTACCTGTGCGCATTATGAGCCCTTCATAAGGGAATACGGTCTCGATTATGCATATTTTAACAACGACTTTATCGATTTCATGCACACACCAGAGGGGAAGATCATCCTCGGCAATGCAGGAAGCGCCTGGGAAACCGTGGTAACTGTGGTACCTATGATGCCCAAGATTTTACATCTTGCGGAGCAGCAGATAACAGACATCTGGGAGGCATGCAAGGAGTCAGCTCCGGATCTGATTCTGTACCATATGAAAGCTCCCGGTGTTCCGGACTTCGCCGAGAAGCTCGGGGTGCCATGCATGTTGGCCTTCTGGCTTCCGTTACATGTACCGACAACCAGATTCTCAGCGATGGGTTTCCCCAATCTTCCCTTGGGACCTTGGTATCGTCGGCTGACCTATCAGTTCACAAAAATGGTGGGAATTATGACGAGCGGGAGGATGATAAGGAAGTGGCGCGCACAACACGGGCTAGATCCACGCAGTCCTGGTCTCAGGATGCGGCTTCCGGATGGCCGCCCGATCCCAGTGTTGTATGGATTCAGCCGACACATGATCCCTCCCCCCCAAGATTGGCCCGATACAGCGACTGTGACAGGTTTCTGGTTTCTTGACCAAGATGAGCGCTGGCATCCTCCAAAATCCTTAAGCGAGTTTTTGTCGAGGGGCGAACGGCCAATGTACTTCGGATTTGGAAGCATCTTCGGACGAGATCCGAAGAATGCCACGCGGATCATTTTGGAAGCGGTCCGCCGTACGGGCACGCGAGCGATTCTCGCCCAGGGTTGGGGTGGTATTGAACCAGCCGCCTCAGAAAATGCAGAATCGGTCATGTTCATTGAATCCGCGCCGCACAATTGGCTCTTCCCGCAGGTCAGCGCTGTAGCGCACCATGGTGGATGCGGAACGACTGCCGCCGGACTGCGGGCGGGAAAGCCGAGTATTATCTGTCCGTTCTTCGGAGACCAATTCTTCTGGGGGCGGCACGTAGAGCGTCTCGGAGTTGGGCCGTCTCCAATACCACAAAAGAGACTGACCGTTGAGCGTCTCTGTCACGCTATTGACGTGGCAATGAATGACTCAACAATGCGCCAAAACGCCGCTACATTGGGCAACCGTATTCGAAAGGAAAACGGCACCTCCAACGCTGTAGCATTCATAAATCAATGGATGAACAGCCAGTGATTCCACGAGCCGTGAAGAACATCAAGGGACGAAAATGGCGAACCATGAGTTGCACTCGATCGTCGCCCACGCGCCGCCAAGTAAAACCCGCTGTTATGCTTTCTTCTCCATCCGCGACTCATGTTACTACTTCACTTGGATGTAAAACGCATCCCGTCAATTGGACTTGCCTTTGCCTTCAGGATTCCAACTTCCGGATACGCGACTTATCAGGCAGGTAATTAAGGCTCGTGCAGACAGCGTTGAAATCAACCTCGATCTTTCAACACCACTGTATTCCTGGTATGTAGAAATCTTGCGAAAAATCTGCACAAATTCATAACAGCCGCAGTCTTTGCTCATTTGATCTGAACATCATCAATCTGGAAGGAGAACTTATCGTGCCCGGGGCCGGCAGTGAATAATATGGCTACGAAATCACGGCCGTCCGCACCATTGAAAGAAGCAATCGAGAAGGAATACATCCGCCACTGCGACCCTGCCGTGAAAGCATTGATTCCGGGAACGCCTCCAGTGCGCATCGAGTACAGCCTGACCTGATATTTCTTCCCATCGCCTTTGGCCCAGAAACATATTTCCTTTTTCGAGGAAAGGTCAGCCGGCATCATTGGAGCTTTGCCGGCATAAAATGCAGCGCCGGCAAAAGAATCCTGATTGCCGGGGATGATCTCGCCGCTGATATATAGCGAACCTCGGCTACCGTTTGCACCGTCCGGAACAATTTTGAATTCGGCTGTGGATTTCCCGCCAATAACTTTGTCCGTCATTACGGCCCAGCCAAAACCGAACCTGGAAGTGGTAGTTTCTCCCTCAAAGTCGCTGACCAGGCCCGATTCCGATGCGGTTTGTCTGCCGATTGCATTGCGGGAAGCTTCCGCCTTCTGCCTCGCTACTGCCATACGGTAAGCCTCGCGATCGATCTGAACACCGTTCTTCCACACAGCGATAATGTCGCGAGTTGCAAGGATATCAGCCGTTGGATCGCCCCGAACCACGACCAGATCGGCACGCAATCCTTTTTCGATGCGACCACGGTCCATCAATCCAAATTTTCTTGAGGGTATCGAGGTGGCGGATGCCAGCGCTTCTGAGGGAGTCAGTCCGGCATGGACGAGCAGTTCCAGTTCACGGTGAAGACTAATTCCGTGCATTAATCCGAAATTGTAGTCGGATGCGTCCGTACCGGCTAGAATTGCAGCATCTGCATTCCTCAATTCATGCACTGCCCGTTCGGCAACAGGATAGAAATTTGAGGTTGAACCATACATCTGACTCAACGATTGATCCAAAATGGCAATATCTCCAGGGGTGATATATGGAGCAAGTCGGCTGTCGCTGATTATGGCTTTTCTTCCCGGCACGTTCCCTCCGCTTTCTCCCGCAACAAGAGTAGGGATCACGAAGATATTATCCCGCGCTGCAAGTCGACCGAACTCCGAGTCTGATTCAGGAGCTGAATATATGTGCGCAAGACCGTCCGCTCCGGACTCAGCAGCATCGCGGGCATCCTGTAATGTCGCCACATGAACTACTGCCATCTTCTTCCTTTTGTGGGCGGCATCAATCAATGCAGAAAGTGTTTCTTTGGAGATAGTCGGAAATCCCAATGCATGGTCGTATATGATCTTGATGTAGTCAGACCCTGTGGAAATGCAGATGTCGATGATAGCTTGGGCTTTGTCCGGCTTTTCAATAGTCTGGACCGGTATGCCCAGTTGAGTACCGTGCCCTTTAGGAGCTGTTATCATCATACCGCCCGAAACCATATCGGAGCGATTATCCGCCATACCGGCTGCCTGTTCCTTCTTTTTCTCAGCCAGGAATTCGGGATTGGTTCCCATATCCATAACGGTTGTCACGCCAAATATCAGGGACTTCTTTAGTCCACCAGTATTCAATACATGGACGTGGGAATCGAAAAGGCCTGGCAAGAGCGTGCAACCAGTGCCCTCGAATACAACCGCATCTCCCGGTGCATTTAGATCCTTCCCAATACGTGCGATCTTTCCTTCCGATATATGGATACAGTTGTCCTGCAGCACTTTTAAACCGTCGAATATGCGAA
>JAFGIY010000097.1 GCA_016929335.1 Acidobacteriota bacterium
GCGTTGCCGCTCCTCGACAATGTCCCGCATTGCCTGCGTCGCGGCGCCTTGCATCTGCCCGCCCGGCGCTCGCGTCAAAATGTAAACCTATTTTTGCGCGGGCCCTAAGCTTGATTTTTAGGAAAGATTCGGATACTTTTGATCGTTGGTATTTCCAGGAAACGCTTCAGGTGTCCCGCCAGGCGAGATCCATATAAGGAGTGAGAATGATAACACTGACGCCCGTAGCAATCGCTAAGGTCAGAGAATTTTTATCGGAAAGAAAAGAGGAAGCAGGCCTTCGGATTGCGGTCCTTGGCGGAGGATGCTCCGGATTCCAATATCAGATGACTCTTGAAAAGGAGCCGCAGGCAGACGACAAGGTCTTTGATATGGATGGTCTTAAGGTCTTTATTGATACGCGATCGCTTCTTTATTTAAACGGAACAGAGGTAGATTACGTGGATGGCAGCGACGGGGCCGGATTCAAATTTGACAATCCAAATGCAAAAGCAAGTTGCGGATGCGGGGAGTCTTTTGAGGCCTAATCCGTGGATCTGGGAATCTGATTCGAAAACGCGGGTCGAATAAGCCCGCTTTTTTTTGGCCTTTCTTAACCTGCTTTTCTCAAGGGAAACCATGGGCGGCAATGAAAAGGTTTTCTGCAGGAAGCAGGAAGAGTAGAATCTCCGGAATGTCTATCTGTTGGAGAGCGGATCTTTCCTTGACAAAGCCTAAATATAAAAGATCCTTTATGGAATAATCCGATCAGGATCAATTGAATCGGGAGCAATCTTGGGATATAAAGCGCGGCAGGATCAAATAACATTGGCTGACGTAAAGCTCTATCCACGGATTGGAGTCACCTCTGAAGAAAGGGATATTGCGCAGGAATGCAGGGCGGATTTGACGCTATGGGGAGATTTTGAAGCTGCTGCCTCAACCGATGCATTGGATAAATCCGTTGATTACTGTCAGGTTCTGCAGACGATGCGGGAGACTGCGATAGCCCGCGAATATAATCTGCTGGAAACGCTGGCTTACAGGATTGTACGATCTGTCCTTCAGAACTTCCCGGTAAGCAGGGTAAAAATCAAGCTTCGTAAACGTCCTGCCGGTTTGATGGATCAGATCTCATACGTCGAGGTGGAGGTGGAGGAACCCTGAATATAATTCGCGCACAAATCCTCTGTACTGAATACGGAATAATTCGCTATAGTGGATTAGTTTAAACCTGTCCGGAATAGATCGGGCGATTCGATTAAGAAACGGAGAAGAGAAATGGAAAGCCTTCCTTCATCGGGCTCCGGATTCCTTACCTCCAAGCTGGAACAAATCGTTGGCTGGGCCAGAAAATACTCCATCTTCGTCTACCCTTTTGTGACCGCATGTTGCGGGATGGAGTATATGTCCACAGCATCTGGACATTACGACATGGATCGATTCGGAGCCGGACTCCCGCGCTTTTCGCCAAGACAGGCGGATGTGCTCCTGGTTGTAGGCACAATCAGCCACAAGATCGCTCCCGTCCTCCGGCGCGTTTATGATCAGATGTGCGAGCCGAAATGGGTTGTCGCGTTCGGCGTCTGCACTTGCACGGGTGGATTCTACAATAATTATTCGACGGTGCAGGGAATTGACACTATCCTGCCGGTCGACATATACATTCCCGGCTGTCCGCCCAGGCCGGAAGCGGTTCTCGACGGATTAATAAAACTCCAGACAAAAATCCAAAACCAGAAGCAGATACTTTTGAGGAAATCATGAGTTCGGCATCCGGCATCAGGGAAACCAGGAGCATGTTGTTGAACATCGGGCCTTCTCACCCTGCTATGCATGGAGTCATCCGCCTGATCACGGAATTGGAGGGGGAAAGGGTAGTAAAGGTGAATGCCGAGATCGGGTATCTCCATCGCGCGTTCGAAAAGAGCTGTGAGAATTCAACCTGGAATCAATCGATGCCCTATACGGATCGATTGAATTATGTTTCGCCTCTTATTAACAATTTTGGATATTGCGCCGCGGTTGAGAAACTCCTGGGGATTGAAATTCCGGAGCGCTGCAAATATATCCGCGTCATTATGAGCGAGATATCCCGGATCACCGACCATTTGACCTGTATTGCCGCATCGGCGATGGAATTGGGAGCCATGACGGCCTTTTTGTATTTTATGAAAGCGAGAGAATATCTCTACGATATTCTTGATGAAACAGCCGGTGCTCGCGTGACAATTTCCTACGGCCGGATTGGAGGTGTCAAAGCCGATCTGCCGGATGGGATCGAGGAACGGCTGGAACTTGCCTTGAAAAAAACGGAGAAAGAGATACATGAGGTAGACCTGCTGCTCACACGAAACAGAATTTTTGTCGACCGGACTCGAAATGTTGGGGTATTGTCCAAAGAGAACGCTTTCAACTATTCCATAACGGGACCGCTGGCGCGATCGGCGGGGATCTCTTACGACGTGCGAAAAGCATTCCCCTATTTTGTCTATGATCGCATGGATTTCGAGGTGCCTTTGGGCGAACTGGGCGATAACTATGATCGTTACCTGGTTCGGATGGAAGAGATGCGGCAGAGCATTCGAATCATACGCCAATGCATGCAGCAAATCCCGGGAGGACCTGTCAGCCTGGATATGGGCGGCAATACGATGGAATCTTTCGATCTGGTGGACCAGGCAAAATTGGGCCATACGGCCGGACTCGTTGGTGTCACCAGCACGGTGGAACCTACGCTGGAGGGCTCGGAACGGCCTTTTCATGATCGCATTCTGGTCAAAGACAAGCAGGTTTCACTGCCAAACAAAGGGGACACCTATGGCAATATTGAAGGTCTGATGAACCACTTTAAGCTTGTTATGAGCGCTCATGGGATTCGCCCCCCGAAAGGTGATACCTATTTTGCTGTGGAAGGCGCCAATGGCGAATTGGGCTTTTATGTGGTCAGCGATGGGAAGGACCGGCCCTACAGGGTTCGAGTCCGGCCCCCTTGTTTCTTTGGAATGGCAGGGCTTCATACAATGCTGGAAGGATATATGGTCGCGGACATTGTCTCAACCTTTGGCACCATTAACATGATCGCGGGAGAATTGGATCGCTGATGACCGCGAAGATCAATCCGCACGCCGGCATAAGGATCGGGATACATCGTCCGGTTTCCGGTAATTGAGACCTGCTCTAAAAACGCCGCTTGCAGTGTTGGACATCAACCTCTGAAAGCCATATCGGATTGAATAAACTGCCGGCCGGGATGGAAAGAAGAAAATGATCACATTAAAATCGAAACGCGAGATTGCCATCATGCGCGATGCGTGTTGCATCGTGGCTGAAGTTTTGGCAAAGCTGCGACAGGCCTGCAGACCCGGAGTGCTGACGCGTGATCTGGACAGACTGGCGGAAGAGGCCACAACTCTGCATGGCGCCAAGCCGGCATTCAAAGGGTATCGGGGTTTTCCCAAAGCATTGTGTGCCTCGATCAATCAGCAGGTCGTTCACGGAATTCCTGGTGAGGTTGAACTGAAAGACGGCGACATTGTAGGGCTGGATTTTGGCGTATTGCATAAAGGTTATTTTGGCGATGGCGCCATAACGGTCCCTATCGGGAAAATTTCTCAAGAGACAGAAAAGCTTTTGCGCGTCACGGAAGAGTGCCTGTACCGGGGTATCGATAAAATGGTTCCGAATAACCATCTCGCGGATCTGTCTCGGGCTATTCAAACCCATGCGGAATCCAATAATTTTTCTCTGGTCAAAGAATTCGGAGGCCATGGCATCGGGAAGAATCTGCATGAAGACCCGATGGTTCTCAATTATGTAGTTAACGGGCGTGGACTAAAGCTCCGAGAAGGTTTGGTTTTGGCAGTTGAACCGATGGTAAATATGGGTACGGACAGGGTTCAAATCCTTTCTGACGGTTGGACGGTTGTTACTCTTGACGGAAAACCATCCGCGCATTTTGAACACACGGTTGCCGTCACTTCAAACGGACCGGAAATCCTTACAAGACTTCCATAACGGTATCGATGCTATCAAAAATCATCCCTTACATGCGTTGCCCAAAATGCACCGGCACTGACCTAAGTCGGGAACCAGCCGGGCTGAGTTGTAAGACCTGCAGAACTCTGTATCCGATGCGAAGCTCCATATTGGATATGATGGGAAATGAAAAGGAAGAGGTCATCACACCCTTTCAACGTATCATGCAAACTCCCCCGATCGTTGCGATCTATGAAAAAATATGGCGCCGGATTGGATATTACCTCGCCAGTTCCCGATCGTTCAGCAGGGAAATGCAGACCGTCATAGAACACGCAAGAGGTAAACATGGAGAACGGGCGCTCGATCTGGCTTGCGGCCCGGGCGTCTTTACACGGCCCTTGGCAAGGCTTTCGGACGGTTTGGTCATAGGGCTGGATCTGTCGATGCCGATGCTGTTGCGCGCCCGGAAATGTCTGCAAAAAGAGGGCATTCAGAATGCCCAGCTGATACGGGCGACGGCTTTTCACATGCCGTTCGCGGATAGCACATTTCAATATGTCAATTGCTGCGGAGCTCTTCATCTTTTTGACAGGCCAGAAACCGCATTAGTGGAAATAGCCCGCGTTCTCGATAGCAAAGGATTCCTCTGCGTGCAAACCACCATACGTCCTGCACGATCCGCAGGGATTGCTTATTTCCTGGAGCGATTCATCCGATTCGGATTCTTTAACGAAGAAGAGCTGAAGAAATTGCTGCATCAATGCGGCTTTAAGCTTATCGAAAGTCAACGAAACCGCATCAGCTTCACCTTCCTGGCCAAACCCGTCACATAAACATTTCTTCTCCTGCCTCCGGCAAGAAACCGGCTTTGCGTTCAAAATTCATTGTGGAGGAAGAGAGATCAAAAGCCCATTCTATCCCTTCCATGCGAAAAATAGCGATAGGGCAATCCAATATGCATAACCATTTCTATCGTTTATATCTTTGTTGAAGATCATTTGCAGCATAGATGTTATGATAAAAAAAAGCCCGATCGATGAAGGAGCCTTCGATGTTGATGCGAAAAATGAAGGAGGAAAAGGAGGTCTTCCATTCCTACCTGCGGCAGAACGGGTTGAAAAAAACATACCAGAAGGATCTGATACTGGAAACCTTTCTTAATACCGAAGGGCATCTTAGCGTGGAAGACGTATATGCCCTCGTAAAGAAAAGAGACAAGAAAGTCGGCGTGGTGACCGTATTTCGAACGCTCAAATCACTTATGGCATGCGGCATTGCGCGCGAGATTAGCCTGGGCGACGGCTTGACGAGATTCGAACACAACTATCATCACCCGGCGCATCACCACATCATATGCACGGAGTGCCGCAAGGTGATTGAGTTTGTTTGCCCCGAACTGGAGAAGATACAGGAAGAGATTGTTCATGGATATCATTTCCAGCCTATTCGCCACCGATTTCAAACCTACGGCATTTGTGAGGACTGTCGAGAGCATCGGGCGGCAGCAGAGATACAAAGGCAGGATACAGGACGAATCTTTGCGCGCGATGCCGCAAAGGTGGCTATATGCATGGAAAACCGATGTCTCGAGTTCTACAAGGATGCTGCGACAAGAAACCCGGATGCGGAAGGAAATGAGTTTTTAAAACAGATGATCCTGGAGGGGAAAAAGCATTTAGAGGATCTGAATGCCCAGCTTGCCGAGATTGTAAGCCGGGAGAATGATCTTGAACGTGCTCCGGTGTTTTTGCATTTTGATCCCCGTGATCTAAACGCGCTGATACCGGACATTTCAAAATATGAGGCTCCCGACGGGTCCCGTCTGGATACTCAGGCTTGCATGGATCTTGCTCTGTCTCTCAACCGAAAGACCAAAGAATTTTTCGAGGAATATGCGGAGAGGTTTGCAGAGACGCAGGGGAAGCAGATTCTTCTCGAATTTGCCGGTCATAAAGGGCTGCATGGCGAGCTTATTCGCCGGCACCTGGAGGGAATGAAACGGGATCCCGGCATTGGGTAATTGCCGCCGGATCCAGTATTCCGCTTGGATTCGCAGCCGTTAAGATACATAATGGCGGCAGGATGTATATCCATATTCATTACACGGATATTAAGAAGCTTCTGACTTTTGCTTAGAAGGGAATTCGGATTTTCGATATGAATCAGCGGCCCCTGAATTTAATCGAAAAGCTTTATATCACCGAAGTTGCAAGAGGTTTGGCTCTTACTGCAAAACATTTCTTTGTAAATTTTCCACGACATGTTGTTCGCGGTTTTGGTGCAAAGGTCGGCAAGGGAGAGACGGTTACCATAGAATATCCAGAAGAGCGCCGTCTTTTTTCCAGAAGATTGAGGACCCGCCACCGTCTTATGAAACGCGCGGACGGATCGCCGCGATGCGTTGCATGCATGATGTGTGAAACAATCTGCCCTGCGCACTGTATCCACATAATCGCGAAAGAGAATCCGGATCCGAATATTGAAAAAATGCCCAGCGTCTTTGACATTGACATTGGAGTCTGTGTTTTTTGCGGATACTGCGTTGAAGCGTGTCCTGAAGATGCGATCCGGATGGATACCGGAGTTGTGGAACTGGCTTCCTACACTCGCGAAGGCATGATCTATCGAATGGATCAGCTTCTGGCTTGAATCCCGGTTCGTTGCGATTAATCCACATTATTCATGGAAATTCTGCTGCGGCGACGTAGGCGGGCATGTTTGCATTTACTATAAGGATCATAGAATCCGCAATACCGGAATAACATTAATCCTTGAATGAAGTTTATCTCACGTGATTTCGCGCAATTTTCGCCGCGCTTTTTACCGGCGATTCTGCAGTCCGCTATTCTTGACTCCTCCTGATGTGCGAGGTACTATGCAACCGTTGTAATCGCTAAACTTACAGATATCTTCCGGATGCATCACAGCCGGGAAGACGGGCTGTGATATTCCGCTCTGGCTAGGTAACTGAAGGGTTTCCAATAGTACCGATCACGCTGGATCCACAGCCAAGGGACGCGTAATCACCGATGTAAAGCAATCGATCCATAAGAGGTGGACCTTGAATACAGAACCCGATCTCTATGATGTGGCCATCGTCGGAAGTGGGCCGGGCGGCTATGTTGCTGCGATAAGAGGCAGCCAGCTGGGACTTCGAGTTGCTCTGATTGAAAAATATGCGAGATTCGGAGGAACTTGTTTGCACTGGGGCTGCATTCCAACCAAGGCACTGCTCTTGAATGCGGATCTTTATGAGAAGGCGCTTCATGCGAAAGAATTCGGGATTCTCTATCAAAGCATAAGCCTGGATTTTCGTCTGGTAAAAGCGCGCAAAGACAAGCTGGTTAAGAAGCTGTCGATGGGCACCGATTTTTTATTGAAGAAAAACAAAGTTGCCTCCTTCCGCGGCATTGGAAGGCTGACGGCTCCGGGAACAGTTATGGTGGAGGGAGATCAGCCTACGGAAATCCGCGCGCGCAACATCATCGTAGCAACCGGATCGGAAGCGAAAGTGATACCCGGCCTTGAATTGGATGGACAAGCGGTATTAACCAACAAGGAAATCCTGGATCTGGATTCTGTTCCGAAATCGATGGTGGTTATTGGTGCAGGAGCACTGGGCGTAGAGTTTGCTTACATGTTTGCCCGTTTTGGCAGCGATGTCACTGTACTGGAAATGCTGCCCCGTATTCTGCCTTCGGAGGATCATGAGATATCGGATGAAGTGGTCCGGCTTTTAAAGAAAAAGCGCATTAAGATCCTGACGGGCATTCGCATGGAGGATGTCAAAAAACAGGAAGGATCCGTGCAGGTTCAATTCACAACCGCAGAGGGAGAGCTCCGCAGTTTATCGGCCGAAAAACTGCTTATTGCCGTCGGCCGCCGTCCTTTAAGTGAAGGGATTGGGCTGGAAAAGCTGCGCGTTGAAAGGACCAGAGGTTTTGTCACGGTTGACAAGAACATGCAGACAAGCATTCCCGGTATTTTCGCGATTGGCGATGTGGTGCCGACGCCGGCTCTGGCGCATGTTGCTTCACATGAGGGGATACTCGCAATGGAAAGCATCGCGGATCAGCATCCAGTCCCCATCAACTACGATCTCGTCCCGAACTGCATTTTCTGCCAGCCTGAAGTTGCAAGTGTGGGTTTAACGGAAACCGAGGCCCGCGATAGAGGCTATGATGTAATCACAAGCAAATTCCCCTTTGCCGCAATAGGAAAGGCGACCATACTTGGTGAGAACGAAGGATTTGTGAAACTGGTCAGTGAGAAGAAATACAGACAAATTCTCGGCGTTCACATGATAGGACCGCAAGTAACAGAGATGATTACGGAAGGAACCGCTTTGATCGGGCTGGAAGCTACGGCTGCCGATCTTTCTCATTTTATACATCCACATCCCACCCTTTCGGAGGGAATCATGGAAGCGGCTCATGCTTTATACGGCGGTGCCGCAATTCATATATAGCATGTGCGTGACGGGATCCAGGGAGTGCATTGTTGTGTATTGCGGGCGCGTCCCATATCTTCATGCGCTCGAACTGCAGATGAAACTCTGCGAAATAAAAAAAGCCGGTTTCAGCAGAGACGTGCTTCTGCTCCTGGAGCATCCGCCAACGATAACGCTGGGCAGGAATGCCTCCCATAATCACCTGCTGGTCAACGAATCGGCATTAAAATCAAGAGGCATTGGGTTGTTCCATATTGATCGCGGAGGAGACATAACGTTTCATGGCCCGGGACAGCTTGTAGGCTATCCTATTCTCTTTCTCCAGCCCGGCGAACGGGACGTTCACCGCTACATGCGCAATCTGGAAGAATCCTTGATCCGTCTTCTCAAATGCTATGATATTACAGGCGGGCGCGAAGAGAAGTTTACGGGTGTGTGGAATACGAAAGGCAAGCTGGCTGCAATGGGAGTCCACATCAGCCGGTGGATTACGCGCCATGGATTTGCTTTGAATGTCAATACCGATTTATCCTTTTATGATCTGATTGTGCCATGCGGGATAGCGGGCAGAAGCGTTACATCCATGCAGTCGCTGCTATCGCGCCCTGTAGATATTTCCGAAGTCACAGAACGATACATCCCTGAGTTTTCGGAAGTATTTAAGCGGAAAATGGTCAGGATGAACGAACAGGAATTGGCCGAGGAAATCCGTGCTTACGGAGTAACTCCGGTTGAAAAACAAATTGCGGATGGAACCGTTGTTTAATAGAGATTGTTTCTTCCTGCATCCTAATTGGGGGAGGTCTGACGCTCCATGACAACAAAAGTGATAATGCCGCAGATGGGGGAATCGGTTTTCGAAGGCACTTTAACCAAATGGCTCAAGAAAGTGGGAGACAGAGTCACTCGTGATGAACCTTTGTTTGAGATTTCAACCGATAAGGTTGATTCCGAAATTCCTTCGCCTGCCTCGGGTATATTGAGCGAAATTCTGGTTCCTGAAGGCAAAACAATACAAATAAACACCGTCCTGGCAATCATTAATGGAGAAGAGTCCGGCTTGACTCAACGGGAGACGGCATCTGTAAACCAAAAGGCCGAAGGCGAAAAAATGGATGTGGAACCGCCGGGGCGCACGCAGGCGGCAACTCCTTTCCAGGAAAGTGAAAGGCCGGCTGAATTGCCCGCTGCAACGGCAAAGAGTCCATCCCAACCGGAAATACCTGTCGGAATACGAAACCAGGATATACGAACCTCACCGCTGGTTCGCCGCCTTGCACGCGAAAATAATGTGGATCTTGCTAAAATCAAAGGGACTGGCCTGGAGGGGCGAATCACTAAGGATGATCTGTTGGAATACCTTGCCAAAAGCCCGCAAAGTGAGACGCCTGCTGCAATTTCAGAACCTGCTGCCCAAGCTGAGGCTTTCCCGGCTTTATCGCCCGTTTCCACAAAGGATGCCTCCGGCGTGCAGGAGCATGCAGCCGCCACTGTGCTCCCGGGAATAATGGAAGAGCCGCGGTTTCCCGGTGAGAGCGAAATCGTAGCCATGTCCCCTATGCGCAAGGCAATCGCGGAACACATGATATCCAGCAAGAAGACTTCGGCGCATGTGAGCACCGTATTCGAGGTTGATATCAGCTCACTGGTGCATCTGAGGGATATGCACAAAGAGGACTTTGAGAAAAGGGAAGGCATCCGACTCACCTATACGCCGTTTTTTGCCAAAGCTCTTGTGGATACGGTTCGTGAGTTCCCTGTTTTTAATTCTTCCGTTTCAGGGGAAACCATCATCATTAAAAAGCCTATTAATCTGGGTATCGCGGTGGCCCTGGATTCGGGTCTTATTGTGCCTGTTGTTAAGGATGCGCATCTGAAAAGCTACACAGGGTTGGCTCTCGCAATCAACGCTCTCGTTGAGCGGGCGCGGACCAAAAAGCTCAGGCCCGATGATGTTAAGAACGGGACCATCAGCATGACGAATCCCGGCAGTTTTGGTTCGCTATTTGCGACACCGATTATTAACCAACCTCAGGTTGCCATCCTGCATATGGGAGGCATTGAAAAGCGTCCCGTCGTTATCAACGATGCAATTGCAATTCGTTCCATGGTTTGTCTCTCGCTTACTTTTGACCACCGTGTGATTGACGGCGCCGTGGCAGACCGGTTTATGGCCAGGCTGAAGGAAAGACTCCAGTCTTGGTCCCAATGGAGCGATTAAGGCTTCAGATGATTGCACCGCAATTTCTTCTGCAGGCATATGCCAAACAAGTGATGTCGTCCGCAGTGCTTTTGGGGCCGAAGGTCTTCAGCCGAAGATTCAGGTCTTAGGAACTACTTGAATTATATTGGGTTGATGGTTAAGGTAGCTCAGTAAAATAGAATATCGATCCTTTGGCAAGGGAGTCGGCTTATGCTCCTCGGATTTTCAAGCGTCCTGCTGTTCCTTGTTGTTGGCCTTATTTTTCTGGCGGCGGTGCTGATCCTGTCACGCCTTATACAAGCCAAGGGCGCGCCTGGCATTGACAAGTACATACCTTATGAATGCGGCGAGATTCCCGAAGGATCTGCCTGGATCCGCTTCAATATTCGATTTTATGTGTTTGCCCTCATATTTATCATCTTTGATGTTGAGATTGTCTTCCTCTTGCCCTGGGCGGTCGTCTTCAAAAGGCTTGGAGTGTTTGCCTTTATTGAAGGACTTATTTTTATAGGCATTCTGGTCGTCGGATTGGCTTATGTGTGGAAGAAAGGCGATCTGGAGTGGGTTAAGGCAAGCGATCTGGATGCCATGAAAGAGTGATGGATCCTTCCTCAATCGGGCGACAAAGAACATTTAACAGGGAGTCCTGAATGAGCGTTCTGGAAGGTAAGTTTGAAGACAACGTCTTCATCACATCGATGGATTGGCTCTTTAACTGGGCGCGTTCTTCATCGCCATGGCCTCTTTCTTTCGGATTGGCGTGTTGCGCGATCGAAATGATGGCCAGCGGAGCAGCACGCTACGATCTGGCACGCTTCGGTGCGGAAGTTTTTCGCGGAACGCCGAGGCAGGCGGATGTGATGATTGTGGCCGGAACTGTTTCGCTCAAAATGGCCACGCGGCTAAAGCGGCTCTATAATCAGATGGCTTCCCCCAAATACGTCATTTCAATGGGCAGCTGTGCAAACAAAGGGGGCCCCTATTGGCAACATGGATATCATGTGCTGAAAGGAGTCGATCAGATTATACCGGTTGACGTTTACGTGCCCGGCTGCCCGCCCCGGCCCGAATCGCTGCTCGATGGAATCATAAAACTGCAGGAAAAAATAAGGAAAGAAACGCTGGCAAAAAGAACGGATGCGGGTGCCGTATGAAGCCACGGGAAATTTCGGATCTTTTAAAAGAGCAATTCGGAAAGGAAATTCTGGAATCGCGGCTGGAAGGCTTGAATCCATGGAGTGTCGTAGAACCCTCCGCTATTCTGAACGTCAGCCGGTTTATGCGCTCAGCGGACTCCTTGAGTATGGATCATCTCGAGTTGCTCGGGGGCGTCGATTATAAAGACCATATCGAGGTTGTCTACGTCCTGTACTCCATAAAGCACCGCCACCGCTACACGTTGAAATGTCACCTGCCCAGAGAAGCTCCCAAGATTCATACCGTCGAATCCGTATGGAACGTGGCTAATTGGCATGAGCGAGAAACTTTCGATATGCTCGGCGTAATTTTCGAGGGGCATAGCGATCTGCGCCGAATCCTCTGCCCCGATGATTGGGAGGGATACCCGTTGCGCAAGGACTACAAGCCCCCGAAAACCTATCGGGAGATGCCGGTTTAGGAGAATGCATGCAAGTAGAATATAGCGGCGATATCATGACGCTGAACATGGGACCGCAGCATCCCTCAACGCACGGAGTATTGCGGCTTGAGCTCAAAACAGACGGTGAAATTGTCGCAGACGCCATCCCGCATATCGGATACTTGCATCGTTGTTTTGAAAAGCACGCTGAGAACCTCGATTATGCCGGAGTCATACCGTTTACAGACCGTATGGACTATTGCGCAGCCATGAACATGGAACTGGGATACGTTCTCACGGTCGAGAAACTGATGGGAATCGAGGTCAACAGCCGCGTTCGATGTCTTCGAATCATAATGGCTGAACTGGATCGCATCGCTAGCCATTTGATAGCGGCGGGGACCTACGGCAACGACATCGGATCTTTTACTCCCTTTATGTGGTGCTTCCGCGATCGGGAAACCATTCTGGATTTTTTTGAAGAGACGTGCGGCGCCCGCCTGCTATACAACTATAACTGGATCGGCGGCCTGATGTACGACATCAAACCGGGATTCGAAAAAAGACTGATCGAGTTCATAGAATATTTCGAACCGCAGGTGGACAATCTCAACAAGCTTCTTTCGGACAACTACATTTTCATCCGGCGTACCGCCACTGTTGGAATTCTGCCCCCTGATACGGCAATCAGCTATGGCGTTACCGGTCCAAACCTGCGCGGCAGCGGCGTCAAATTCGACGTGCGGAAGGATGAACCGTATCTTGGATACGAGGAATACGATTTTGAAATTCCCGTCGGAATGGGAGAGTACGGGCCGGTAGGTTCCTGCTGGGATCGATATATGGTCCGCATCCGGGAAGTCAAGGAAAGCTGCAAAATAATCCGACAGGCGGTGGCCAGACTGACACCGGGAGATGTACGCGAAGCGATCCCCAAGCGCATCAAGCCGCCGGTTGGCGAAGTATATATGAGAACCGAATGTCCTCGTGGCGAGCTGGGATACTATATCGTCAGCGATGGAAGTCCCAAGCCCTATCGCGTGAAGGTAAAATCCCCTTGTTTTACCGTAATGAGTGCGTTCAGGGAAGCAAGCAGGGGAATGATGATTGCCGATATTATCGCCATTCTTGGCAGTTTTGACATCGTGTTGGGTGAGATAGATCGATAGCAAAGGGGAGTCCGGATGGAATCCATTGCGCAACTTCTGCAATTGATACCGCATTACAATGCGCTCCCGGAATTATTGCGGGCTTTGCTTCCCATTTTGGTGAGCTGTGTCCTTATATTTGCACTCCTGTGCATCGCGGTGCTTTTCCTGGTGTGGCTTGAAAGAAAGGTGTCGGCGCATATCCAGGACAGGCTGGGCCCCATGTACGTAGGCGGGTGGCATGGATGGGCCCAAACGCTCGCAGATGCTCTTAAACTCCTGCTGAAGGAAGATATTGTTCCCGAGTCCGCAGACAAATTGCTGTTTAAAATGGCGCCTTTTATCGTCTTTCTGGGTGCATTTGCAGCTTATGTCGTAGTGCCTTTCGGCGTAGCGTCGTATGTGACGGACCTGAACATAGGAATCCTGTATGTGATGGCGCTGGGAAGCCTCTCTGTAATAGGCATTATCATGGCAGGCTGGGCGTCCAATAACAAATATTCGCTTTATGGCGGAATGCGGGCCGCCGCGCAGATCATCAGCTATGAGATTCCTGCCGCCATTGCCATTATGACGGTGATCATCCCTGTCGGAAGCCTGTCGATGGTTGAGATTGTGGACGCTCAAAGAGGCGGGATTCAGAACTGGTTTATCTTCCGCAATCCTTTTATCTTCCTGGCTTTTTTCGTCTATTTTATTGCATCGCTTGCAGAGGTCAATCGTACTCCTTTCGATATCCCCGAGGCTGAGTCGGAACTCGTCGCCGGATTTCACACCGAATATTCGGGGATGCGTTTTGCATTTTTCTTTCTTGCCGAATACGCAAACATGCTGCTGGTGGCCTGCGTGGCTACGACGCTTTTCCTGGGCGGATGGAGTCAAATCATCCCGGGAACATCTCAGATGCTTCCGGGGCCGATTATGTTTTTCCTGAAGGCATTGGTCGTCATCTTTGTTCAAATGTGGCTGCGCTGGTCGGTCCCGAGGCTGCGCGTGGATCAATTGATGTATCTTAGCTGGAAAGTGCTTTTGCCGATATCTTTTGTGCTGCTTCTGGGTGTTGGCTGGATTGCGGTTATTTAACAGGGGACCAGTATAAGTTTTATGTTGAGTTATTTGAAGGATATCGGGCTGGGGATCGTGACGGTGCTCAAATCTATGTGGGTCGCGTGCCGCCACCTCTTTACTCCGGCTGTTACACTGCAATACCCGACGGAAAAGTGGACCATGCCGGAGCGGGCTCGCGCTCGACTTGACAACAAGATTGAGGACTGCATCGGGTGTGGACAATGCGCGCGTGTCTGTCCTACCAAATGCATTACTCTCAAAACCGAGAAGCGCGGCAAAGAAGAACCCGAGGTTTTTGCATCCGACGGGACTCCGATAAAAATGCGCACCTACGTATATGATATCGATATGGCTCTTTGCTGTTATTGTGGAATATGCACTTTTTCCTGCCCTACTCATTGCCTGATGATGACGCCGGCATATGAGTATTCGGTTTATGACATAAAAAATCATATCTATCATTTTGCAAAAGAAAAACCGTCGACGGCTCCCTTGCCTGTGGATCCGCCTGTGATCAAAGCCTGAGAGTCCATATGGAAAGCCATCTGCCTGTTCAGATTATTTTTTATGCTTTTGCAGCCATGACAATAGGTTCGGCTGCTGTCGTGGTATTTTCGCGAAGCCTTATCCATTCTGCCTTTGCGCTGCTCTTTACGTTTTTCGGCGTAGCAGGACTCTATGCTTTCCTTGGAGCGGATTTTCTTGCTGCAACTCAGATGGTGATTTACGTCGGCGGAATTCTGGTGCTCCTGCTGTTCGGAGTCATGCTTACACATAAGCTCTATGACTTGAACCTGAGATCCGAAACCTACCAGATGCTGCCGGCACTGGTTGTAGTGCTCGCGGTTTTCGGCTTGCTTGCGACGGTCATGATGCGGGCGCGATGGCACGAAGGGAGTCGCGACGCGACCGTTCCAACAACAGCCGCCATCGGCGAGCTTTTTATGAATGATTACATATTGCCATTCGAAGCGGCCTCGATCCTGCTGCTCATTGCCTTGATTGGCGCCGCGATGATTGTCAGGAGAAAATCAGAATGATCGGACTCAATCACTATTTGATCATCAGTGCGGCGCTTTTCTCTCTGGGCATAATGGCTGTTTTTACGCGCAAGAATGCCGTGAACGTTCTTATGGGGGTGGAACTAATTTTAAACTCCGCCAACCTGAACCTGGTTGCCTTTTCCAGGTATTCCAGCGGCAATCTGGACGGACAGATATTTGCCGTTTTCATCATCGTGGTTGCAGCCGCCGAAGCTGCAGTCGCTTTGGCCATCGTGCTGTCGATGTACCGGCTCATCAAAACGGTCAACTTGGATCGAGCGGATACACTCAAGGGGTAGCCATGAATCCACAGCTTATTTCGGATCTCAAGACATTCTATCCGGAGTTGATTTTGACGGCGGCTATCCTTTGCGTTGTCGTTGGAGATCTTGTATTTCCCAGAATTTGCAAAAATGTGACGTTTCTTTTTGCCGCACTTGGATTGATTCTCGCACTTATTCACAGCGTGCTGCTTTTTGGAGCGCCCGCAAGATCGGCCTTTTTCGGGGTTCTGGCCGTGGATCCCATTGCTGTATTCTTTAAATGCTTTCTGATTCTGACCTCATTTTTAATTCTCCTCGCAACCCCAAAATCCATGGAGTTTTCGCAAAGCCATCTGGGCGAATTTTACGCACTCCTCCTGGGCGTAACACTTGCGATGCTGTTGTTGGCTTCCAGCATAGATATGCTCATGCTCTACCTATCGCTGGAAACAGTCTCGATCGGAAGTTACATCATGGTGGGCTATTTGAAAAACGACCGCCAGTCCAACGAAGCCTCGCTGAAGTATCTCCTGTTTGGAGTTATCGCCACAGGTTCCATGCTATATGGATTCACTTTGCTCTACGGATTGACTGGAACAACCAAAATCGCCGCTGTTCGGAATATACTGGCAACGAGTTCTGCCTCGAGCGATAATTCGTTCATTCTGCTGGTCGCAACGGTTCTTGTTATTGCCGGATTCGGATTCAAAACGGCCGCAGTTCCATTCCACTTCTGGTGTCCCGATGTCTATTCAGGGGCGCCAACTCCTGTTACAGCCTTTTTAAGTATCGCGCCCAAAGCAGCCGGATTCGCCGCTTTGATGCGATTTTTCTACACAGGACTTTCCTATTCACCGGCAAATGATGGTACCTGGACGCAATTCAGCTTTATCAACTGGCAGATTCTGTTGCTCATCATATCCGTTATTACGATGACGCTGGGAAATATAGCGGCTTTGCGGCAGGATAATATGAAGCGCATGCTGGCCTATTCTTCAATTGCTCATGCCGGCTATATTCTGATGGGCGTTGTCGTTCTGACTTCTCAGGGATTGCAGTCGGTACTGATATATTTAATCACATATCTCTTCATGAACCTGGGCGCCTTCTTGATCGTAATCGAAATATACAACCGCACCGGAAGCTTCGATATCAAGGATTATCGCGGCTTTTACCGGCGATCTCCTTTTCTGACCATTTCGATGACAATTTTTATGCTTTCCCTGATGGGCATCCCGCCATTTGCGGGATTTTTCGGAAAGCTATATGTGTTCGGCGCCGCAGTGAACAGGGATATGGCATGGTTCGCTGTCGTCGGAGCTTTGAACAGCGTGGTTTCCGTCTATTATTACGCGAGGGTCATCAAGACAATGATTATCGAATCGACCGATGATATGACTCGAATCCGCATTCCAATTTTCAGCCATATCCTGGTTTGGATCCTCCTGCTTCCTACTGTGGGTTTAATGGTGTTCTGGAACCGGATCCAACAATGGACCCTATCATCTATGAAACTCTTTCTCGGATAAAAGCCGAATTCCCATTTATAAGTTCGGCGAATGAAACGGAATGAACTTGAACTGCAGCTGCCCTGAAGCGGACCGTTTTCAACAGGGAATGCCGGTCCGCCAGTTTCACCGGGCTAGTCAACAATATAGCGCCCGGTGTGCAGGTAGTTCATCACTACTGTCGTGCCCAACGCAGCCAGGGAAGCCAGACTGCGTACCTCGTCATCCTGTGTCAGAATAAGGTTCAAATCGCGGCATCGCAGATAAAATCTGCCAATGACGGGGATGACAGCTTTTTCTCGGGTTCCAGTCCAGCGAGCAATAGTCTCGATTAAAAATCGGCGGTTCTTACGTATCAGATCCTTCGCTGGAATAATCCTTTTATGGCCGTTGGAATTGGTTTTGAAAATTTTTCTCAGATCTTCGTCATATAATCCCAGAGCATTATCTTTAAAATCATCCAATGACTCGCCGTAATAGTCGATCAGCATATATGTTTTGGAGTGATAGGGTGAGTCCAGATGACCGCCGGTAACCGATGGCTTCTTGTCTCTGATATGAAACATGACTCGATCGATGTATTCCAGCTTTTTGACAGAAGGCCACTTTTTATAGACAGCCCTCCAACTCGATCGTGGGGTAAGCCATATTGCGAAAGTCTCGGCAAAATCCTCATCGGGATGCGCCTGAGCATAATATTTGGGTTCTCCCTGGCTTTTTACATATGCTCGACTGAATGGATTAAACTTAAACTTGAAGTTAGCTGGATAAATAGCGTAAAAATCGCCAAATAATTCTCTCCATTCAGGCTCCTCATAGAGCGCGTAAGCATAGTTGAAAGCGTGCCCTGCTTCATGCCTCAGCAGGATCATCAGATCCTTCTTATCATAGCTGGTGTACCCCATCTCCTTTTCGATCCGTGTCAGCCTGCTATCTGCCAGATGAAAGGGAATGCCCATGATGGGGACGCGATCCGGGCAACCCCATTCCTCTCCTGCACAGGCAAAATAATAGGGCGGTTTAAAAGAGAGCTTTTTGGCGCTCAGTTCTGCATAAAGCTTATGAATACAGCGACATAGAAGTGACTGCTCAAACTCCAGTTTAAGGTCACAGATGCGGGTATTGAGAAGTGCGTATCTCTCAGTTTCCCAGTTCGGTTCGAATTGATTCATCGTTGCCATAATCTGGTCCCGGGAGGGGAATTCCAAGGCCTGCACGATCATTGATTTCATTGCAGCCTTTGCGTATCTCCATTCCCGCCGATCTGATTATAGTAAATGAATTCTATGTGGTGAAGAGGGTAAGAAGAAAAAATAAAGGGCTGTATTATATTGATTATAAACGCGATATACACTTCGTATGCTATTGCGGCTCATCCTTTGTAGATACCTTGATTTCGTTTGCTACTCCATCGAGATCGATTCCCAGCTTATCGATTTTGCGAAGCTCCATCTTGACCTGGATCCGGGAAAAGGCTTTTAGAGATTTAAACTCTGCGGGTTTTCCATTCACCGTAATTTTTGCAGCCGTCGCATCAAGAAGATATTTGGTTTTGCTGGGGATGTGGGAAACCAATATGAGCTTTTCGGATTCTGAGACCGAAAGCAGGCGAAAATCATCCTGCTCCGCTGCAATGGAAATAGCGGAGCAGGCCAGAAGACATATCGCAATGCATTTGAGTTGTCGGTTTATCATAGGCAGCACTCTTTACTATTCTTGGCGAATTCCTGACAAATCAGTTAAGGATCACTTATTGGAACCCGGAAAATGGAACAAGGTTCAAATTTGGTCCTTTCGCTCCAATAATCCGTTTCGCACTAATTATAGCTGCGATATCTCGAAGGCGCTATGTGCTGTTGCCACTTTATTGCCGTCATGGTATCCATAGCAATTCGGGAGATCTGCATTTGAGAAAAGCGACAGCATTCATTATATATTTTTTTCTTTTCTGGACTGCCTCTGTTTTTTCCGCAGATGTTAAGAAGATAGTCATTTTCCCGCTGGATGCCAATTCCGGTGGGGAAGGACTTGACTGGTTAGGGGAGGGAATTGCACTTTCTCTCGGCGAGCAGCTCAAGGGCCGGAACATAACCGTCATCAGCCGAAGTGAACGGATCCGACTCGTTGAGAATGCCGATCTTCCTCCGGGGGCGCGGATTAGCCGGGCAAGCATGATTCGCGTTGCACAGAAAGCAGCGGCTGATCTGCTTGTAATGGGCAAATATTCCGGCGTGGAAAGAAATCTGAAAATTTCGCTTCGCGTTTTGGATATCAAGACGCTTAAACTCAGCGGCGAAATAGCTGCAAATGGACCATTATCGGCAGCGCCGCAAATGGAAAATGAGCTCGCCTGGCTGGTGCTTTCAAATACAGGGCTTGACCGGGGCGGAACAAGAGACAATTTTCAGCAGAAGATGCGTAAAATCCCAAATCCTGCGTATGCTTTCTTCATCCAGAGCCTTGCGGAACCAAACCAAAATGCCCGGATTCAATTGCTGAAAAAGTCTCTGAGTATCTACCGCGATTTTCCGCAGGCACAATTCCGGCTTGGGCAGCTTCATTTCGAACAAAGGGACTGCAACAGTGCCATGCAGCATTTGACGATGGCACGCATTGAAGGTGAAGCCCATATCGAGCATGAGTTTATGAAAGGCACGTGCATTGGCTTGAAGGATGAATTTTCACAGGCAACTCAGTCTCTCTCTTATGTTTTATCTATAGCCGATTCCTACGAGGCACTGAATAATATTGGTGTTGTTTATTTGCGCAAAGGCGAAACTGGGTTGGCTATAAATGCACTGAAGGCGGCAAGGAACCTCGATCGTTCGGATCCGGTCGTATCGTTGAACCTGGCTATAGCGGAGCTTCTGCAAGGGGATATTCCCGCGGCTCGCAGTCTTCTTGAGGAGGCTATTAAGCTGCATCCCAAGAATGGGATGCTGAATTTCCTCTTGAGCTACTTTTGGAAACAGCAAGGTGCGGAGGATCAGGCGAAAGAAGCTTCAGATAAAGCCAGAAGCATGAGTGTCAGCGTAGACAGACTGCTGAAAGGAACTCCCAGTGATTGGACTCGCATGATATTTGCCTGGAAGCATTAACGTAATCCAATAAAAATCATCAGACCTTTTGTTTGTTCCCAATAGGCCAGAAGCATGAAGACCAGAGAGGCTCTGTGCTGTTTAGAGCGCTTATGTAGTTCATTCTTGTCAGCGAGCCTGCAAGCCCCTTTCAGAATGCCATCCAGCATGAATTAGCGGCAAATTCGCCTCCTTGACAAGATACCGGCTCCCACATAAGATAGCTGAACCAGAAAGCCGAAGTGGCGGAATTGGCAGACGCGCTAGGTTCAGGGTCTAGTGGGCTTAAGCTCGTGGGGGTTCGAGTCCCCCCTTCGGCAC
>JAFGIY010000013.1 GCA_016929335.1 Acidobacteriota bacterium
AGAGACGGGATGATGTTGCGTATCAACTAAATAGGGTGGGCCAAAATAAAGTTCCGGAAGTGGGCCAATTATGATTGCCGAAACCAATTGTCAAACCTTGGAATAAAGGTGGTCAGTTGGAGCATAATCAATTTCCCAGTCCACATATGATCCGACGATCCCACAAGAGACACATCGCTCACCGGCTGTAACCCATTTTATGTCGCCAGAATCTCGAAGAGCAAAACCCACGGCAAGCTGAAAGACGTCTTTCTTGCGTTTGCATTTGAGCTTTTTGAGTGTTGCTTCACCATATGAATCCTGGCTATCGCAGATGAAGGCTTTGGTGCCGCACGATACGCATTCACGCTTAGCACATCCTTCGTCTTGATCCGCATAGAGACGAAAATGATCATGGCCGCAAGTGCATTTTGAGACGACGAACTTTGTGGCTGGATAGCTTCCTTCTGTCAGGAGGCGGATGTACTCTACCAGGTCTTGTGAATCTTGACCTTTCCACCACTTGCCATTTCTATCAATTGCCGCGATATATCTCCTTATGGCACCGAACGCCGGCGCTCAGCGGCGGGACGCGAAGCGAACCGTCCGCTGGAGCCCTTAGTTAGAGATCAGCGCTCTTGATACCACTCAAGCACTTCGCCAACCTCATCAATAGGTACTTCTAGGATTAACTCAGCATAAGCGTGCTGGCCAGATGCAACTGCTAAAATGGTCAACGCAGCTCGCCGCAGTTTAGGATCGTGATTAAGACCAATTGCACCTGAAGCAAAGGTTGCAAGTTGTGTCAGGGCACTATGGTATTTCTGGTTCAAAGACTGAGGAACCGCCATACCGGACTTATTACGAGCCACCTCTATGGAGGCTGGTAGCGAGAAGAAGCTTGGGGTTACTCGCTCCGGCGCTCTGGTAAGAATCGCAGCAATCTCTGGAACTACGGCTAAAGAGGCGCTATAGATATCCCCTTGGTGGTAAAGTGCGCTCCAAAGTGAATGCCATGGATCATCGGCATATGATATTTCAGGCGGGAATAAAGCAATCCTATCAAGAAGCACAGGAATGTCGCTCGCAGTACCATATGCGTGTTCTAGTTTTTCCCATCTGTTTATGACCACGATTTTTTCTCTGATCTCTAACGCTTAAGCTGAGCGGCGCGCCGCTGCCTTTGCCGCGCGTCCGCTTGAGCGCTTAGTTAGGCCTTGATCCTTGACACGACGGAGTGCTTCATTGATTCGGGTTTGGAATCCACGCCCTCCAGACCGGAAAAATGCAATAATATCCGCGTCTAAGCGAATTGTGGTCAGTATTTTTGTCGGTGCTTTTTGTGGCCCTCGTCCACGACGCACTACGGGCGGACCCAGCATTTCCTCCGACCATGGCGGATTGTCTGAATCAATCTTCTTTGTCGATATTTTCTTGGACGATTTTAAAGTAATAACGCGCTTCATATTTTTCTGCCTTGCGCAATGAAATGACATGCATGTCGTTTTTTCGATCCGTATGGACCAAGACAACAACTTCGCCATTTAAAATTCCAAACGTTACCATCCTTTTCTCTCCGTAATCCTCTCGAATGTCTTCACGCGTTACGGTGAAATTATCCCAGATGGCATCAGCCTCCTCGAAATCCATGCCATGAATTTTGATATTGCGTTGCCGCTTAGATTCGTCCCAGGTGGCCATAAGCATATTGTAGTAACAATTATTTCTATCGACAAGCCTTTTGTCGCGGCCGACAGTTTTGAATTAGAAAAGGCCTAACGTTTGAGCTCAGCAGCGGGCTGCGAAGCAGACAGTCTGCTGGAGCGAATAGTTAGGCATTTTATTGCCCAAGCGCACGATATTGATTATTCCACCACATCACTAACTGTGTATGTTGTTCGTGCGTAACCCAAGTAAGATTTTGCTCATCGTTTGGATTACCACCAAAAATTAGCGGCTTCACGTGCCATTTAATTTTTCCCCGGAAGCGATCATCTTGCTTCAGAGAATTCGAATTGGGCAATTCATATTCTTTGAGATATTCCTTGTCTATCGGAACTGCTGGGATGGAGTAGGTTGTGCCTGATTGATCACGAAGCAGAAAGTCATCCCATCCTAATAATCCGATAATGGCATAGCTTGGAAGCAATTGAGCAATGCAATAATTCTTCGAGGCCTCTGCAATTTCGGTTTCCGAAAAGAGGATTAAATAGTCGTTTTTGAACCATCCTTCATTCATATATATTCACCTAACTACGATTAGACAGTTCTGTATAAATCTATTCGTACTGCGTGGGCGGTCGGCCTAAATTGGGGACCGGCGGCCACAGGATTTTCTTTCAAACTAATGGAAGTTCCTATTTTAGCATTTTTGTAGAGTTATGGGGGTGTTGAATTAGACTGCAATTCCCGGTCGGCTTAAATGAGCTGGGCGCCGGGGTGGGAAGATGATTCGCCGGTCTCTGCACGGCGGCAGAACCCCCATTCAGTATATACGTGAGTACCATTATCGTGCTTACATTGCTGCGTCTCAATAGCACCTATGGGGATAGTCACCGGTGTCCCCATAAGGGGGTAGAGGGGTAGAGGGGTTGAGGGAACTAATGCTTAAAGGTGTATGGAGCCGTTAGGTTCCGAGAAAAGCGAGGAGTGTCCCTCTGCGAGCTCGACTTGGATTCGGACCGCATTTCTTCAGCCGAATTGGGACACTTGTGACTGTCCCCCGATTTTTCAATATGCCAGGCATGTAAATGCGTTTTATATTAAACGCGGATTTTCGCAGGTTTTTGCGGACAGGCTTTTACAGATCCGTGGAGATCCGGGTTAATCCGCGGTTAAATTTTTCCTTGAGGAGCCGGTGCTATGAAATGGGCCTTTTCCTTTGTGCGCGTATTTGACATTGACATCAAAATCCACGCCACGTTCGGCCTTATTCTGCTGCTTGGCGCAATCCAATGGGGGGGGCCCAACGGACTGGCTGGCGCCGCCTTCGGCGTTCTTTTGATGATGCTGCTGTTTTTATGTGTTGTCCTTCACGAACTCGGCCACAGCCTGGTAGCCAAAGCCTTCGGCCTTCCCGTTCGCGAAATCGTCCTGCTTCCCATAGGTGGGGTTGCGCAGCTCGAGAAGAATCCCCAAAAGCCCGCGCATGAGCTTTTAATCTCCATCGCGGGCCCGATGGTGAATGTAGTGATTGCCGCTGTTCTGATAGCGTTTGCCGGCGTCTCCGGATCCTTTGAAGGACTGAACGCCCGCGGTCTGGTCACGGGTCTTCCGGCGGCTCCTTCTGCGGCAACGATGCTTGCCTGGCTGATCGCCGCGAACGTGACCCTTGCCCTGTTTAACATGATCCCGGCATTCCCGATGGACGGAGGCCGTGTCGTGCGCGCCATATTCTGGTTTTTCCTCGGCTTCTCAAAAGCCACCCGGATCGCTTCAGGCATTGGACAATTCCTCGCACTGGTTATCGGGCTATGGAGCATTGTGAATGGACATTTGCTGCTTACGCTGATTGCCGCATTCATCTTCCTCGGCGCCGGACAGGAATGGGCCGCGGAGAGAGCCCGGGCTGTCCTGACTACCCTTCGAGTCGGGGACGCCTATAACAAACACGCTTTGACGCTCAGCCCTGCAGACCGGGTCAGCACGGTCGTGAATCTGCTGCTCACAAGTTATCAGCCGGATTTTGCCGTGGTCCAGGGCAACAGCCTTGCCGGCGTCGTGACCCGGGAACACGTGCTTAAGGCGCTGTTGTCGAACACCGACGATCAGTATGTGACGGCAATCATGGACCGGGATATTCCGCAATTCCAGGCTTCAGCCGAGCTGGACACCATCCGCAACGAAATGGCCGCAAATGGAAAACAGGTGGGCGCAATCTTTGACGGAGACAAGTATCTGGGACTTGTAAGCCAGGAAGATATCAAGGAAGCATTGCTGATTTCGACATTCGCCGCACAACAGGAAAAGCGGCGGCTGGCGCAGGCAGGCGCGGCATAAAAACAACCGGAGACTCGAATCACCTCTTTTAAAGGAGATGCGGCGTGTATAGAAAATCAGGATGGATATTTGTTTTGCTTTTTGGTTTTGCCTTCTTGGATGCAACTCCCGCGGCGGCCGACGATAGGGTCAGCGTTGAATTCGAGTTCAGCCCTATCTGGCAAAGCAGAAATGACGCTCGCATCCCCAATGCAACGGGAACGAAATTTTCACTGCGCGACATCCAGGGATCCGGCCCCTTTTTCGGCGGCAGGGTGTTTCTTACCTTCGCTCTCAATCCCAAGAACGAAATCGGATTTCTCGCCGCCCCGTTCTCGATTGCCGAGACAGGAGAACTCAAAGAACCGGTCTTTTTTGCGGGAAAAGCTTTTGCTGCAGGACCGGGGGTAAAGGCGAGGTACGAATTCAATTCCTATCGGTTGACTTACCGCTACCGGATATATGCCGGCGATCGATGGACCTGGAAGCTCGGGATCACGGGAAAGATCCGCGATGCCAAAGCTGAGCTGAGCAATGCGACAGGCTCCGCAGTGGATGATGACCTTGGATTAGTTCCCTTGCTTCACCTGGATGGAGTGTACCGCCTGACAGACAGGTGGAAATTTCACCTGAATATGGACGGCCTGGCCGCGCCGCAGGGACGCGCGTTTGACATCGCCTTCAAGGCCAAATATGATTTATCAAAAGACTGGACGGCGGCAGTCGGGTATCGCATGCTCGAAGGCGGTGCGGACGTCGACAGGGTTTATACGTTCGCATGGCTGCATTACGCAACCGCCTCGATCGCTTTCCGCTTTTAAATCCGCGTCCAGACAGTAAAGCGGAATTGCGCTATTGGAATCAGCCGCCTCCGGCAGAAAAGGATTCCCCCCCCCAATCCTGACAATGGAGTACTGGAAAGTCCGTATTCCGGTTCTTCAACCGGTTTGACAAAACAGAAAGCCGACATTATCTGTTGCTGATTTTTTTCGGAGGGGGATAGCCATGAGACGATTTTCGTTCCTGTTTTTCGCCCTATGCCTGTTTTCCTTATCTGCTCACGGACAATACTTCGGTCAGAACAAAGTCCGCTATAAAAGCTTCGACTTCAAGGTCCTCAAAACAGATCATTTCGACATTCACTACTACGATGAGCATGCGGAAGCCGCCGTCGAATTCGGTCGCATGGCAGAGCGATGGTATTCCAGATTTAAAACTTTATTGAATCACGATCTTTCATCGCGGCAGCCGATCATCCTATATGCCAGCCATACCGACTTCCGGGGCACAACAGTTCTTCCCGACTATATCGGTGAAACGACCGGAGGCGTGACCGAGGGATTGAGGCGCCGGATTATCATGCCGCTGGCCGGACCGCTCGCCGACACCGACCACGTATTGGGACATGAGCTGATCCACGCGTTCCAGTTCGATATGACAACCCGGTCCGGACCCATGGGGGGAAGCGGCCTTCCGGGTGCCCTCCGGCTCCCGCTCTGGTTCATTGAAGGAATGGCGGAGTACCTTTCCGTCGGACCGGTGGATCCGCACACCGCCATGTGGATGCGCGATGCAGTCAAACGCGAGAAGCTTCCTTCCATCAGCAAGCTGGATGACGCGGAATACTTTCCCTATCGCTGGGGACAAGCGTTCTGGGCTTATGTCGCCGGACGATACGGGGATCCGATCGTCGGAGCTGTGCTGAAAGCCGCCGGGACCTCCGGAACGGCAGAAGGCGCGCTGAACAGCGTCCTGCAAATCAGCGTTGAGCAACTGACTCAGGACTGGCATGAAGCGCTGCGGAATACCTTTGATCCGGTTCTTAATGCCACCCGTCCGCTGGACAAAAATCGCCAGTTGATCGGCAAGGATAAAGGACACGGCACCGTTAATGTCGGTCCGGTCGTAAGCCCCGACGGCAAGTATGTGGCCTTCTTCTCCGAAAAAGACCTGTACTCAATCGACATATTTCTCGCCGACGCGGAAACGGGCAGGATCCACCGCAAACTCACCCAGACCGCCCTGGATCCTCATTTTGACAGCCTTCAATTTATTAACTCCGCCGGGGCCTGGAGCCCGGATGGAATGAAATTCGCGTTCGCGGAAATGAGAAAGGGCCGTCCTGAGATCTCCATCTACGACCTGGCTTCAAAAAAAATAGTGAGACGGTACGCCGCAAAAGAAGTTTCCGATATATTCAGCCTCAGCTGGTCGCCTGATGACTCCGCCATCGTTTTCTCCGCAATGGCGAAAGGGCATACGGACCTGTTCCTTCTCGATATGAAGAGCGGCGGTGTCAAGAATCTGACCGCGGACTCCTATGCCGAACTGCAACCCGCATGGTCGCCCGATGGCAAGTTCATCGCCTTTTCGACCGACCGTTTCAGCTCGGACCTTTCACAGCTGTCTTTCGGTGAACCCTGGCTGGCATTGATTGACATGGCTACTCTTGAAGTGAAGCCCATTCCCGCGTTTAAAACAGGAAAGCAAATAGGGGCTCAGTGGTCTGCGGACGGATCGGATCTATATTTCATCTCCGACAGGGACGGCATCTCCAATATTTACAGAATCAATATCGCCAGCGGAAAAATCAGCCAGATAACAAACGTCGCGACTGGCGTGAGCGGGATTGCTAAATGGAGTCCCGCATTCTCCTTGGCGGCACGCGCCGAGCGTCTTGTTTTCAGCGCATTTGAAGGCGGCGATTACAGCATTTACACCCTGGACGGAGCAGTCGCGCTGGCGGGCAGCGCCGTCAATCCATCCACTGAAGTTCTGAATGCCGGCTCTTTGCCGCTGCATCAGCGAAAATCCGATCTGGTTCAGCCTTTGCTGAAGGCGCCGCGCGAAGGCCTGATCGGTTCCCGGGAATTTCAGCAGGACAAGTACCGCCCTAAATTATCGCTGGATTACATCGCCCCGCCATCCGTCGGTGTCGGCCTCAGCAATTTCGGGACCATGATCGGTGGCGGGACCGCGCTTTACTGGAGTGATCTGCTCGGCCAGCACAACCTGATGACGGCATTCCAGACGGCGACCACTTCGGAAGGAGGCAAGTTTCTGAACAGCCTTTCGGGGATTGGAGCGTACGAAAACCAGAAATCACGATGGAACTGGGGATTTGTCGGCGGACAGGTTCCCTATCTGACCGGCAGCTATGGCCGAAGCCTGGTCTTCATTGAAAACCGGCCGGTCATACTCGACGAAACCGTCCGGTACTGGGAAATTTCACGCCAGGCGGCATTCACTGTATCGAAACCGTTCAGCCGCGCTCAACGGCTGGAATTTTCCGCAGGTTTCCAGAATATTTCCTTTGATGCCGAAACCCGAATCGAGGCGTATTCGGCGGAAACAGGCGAGTTTCTGGGTGGACAGAAATTCGAGCCGGCGGTTCCCGATTCTCTCAACCTCGGGACGGCGAATGCAGCAATTGTCTATGACACCTCCATTTTCGGAGGTACCAGCCCCTTTCTGGGGCAGCGATACCGTTTTGAAGCGGGAATCGCAGCCGGAACTCTTAACTACACCACCATCCTGGCGGATTATCGAAAGTACATACCATTGGTCGGTCCGCTGAGTCTCGCCGGCCGCGTCTTGCATTACGGCCGGTATGGCAAGGACTCCGAGGATCTGCGGTTGAGCGAGCTTTTTATTGGCTATCCATCGCTGGTCCGCGGCTATGAATCGGGTTCGTTCACGCCGGATGAATGCATCGTTACATCCGGCAACTCCATATCCTGCCCCACATTCGACCGCCTGTTCGGGAGCCGCCTGTTGGTGGGAAACGCAGAAGTCCGGTTGCCGCTGCTCGGATTCAGGGGAATTATTCCAAGCCGAAGCGTCCCTCCCGTTGAAACTGCGTTCTTCTATGATGCCGGGCTGGCATGGAGATCCAAGGAAATAAGCCGTGCACTCGGCATTCCTCGAAAGCCTGTTTCCAGCTATGGAGCTACTTTGCGTTTTAATGCTCTGGGATTTTTTATCGGGCAGCTCAGCTATGTTCACGCGAACGACCGCCCTCAAAAACGCTGGGGATGGGAATTCACCCTGGTTCCGGGTTTCTGATACCGCGAATCTGGAGGGGGAGCAACGATCACTCCGGCAGAGCTGGCGGCTTTAGGATTATAGCCCCTCAAAGGGGCCTCCAAAAGCCGACCACGTCCACGTCCACGACCAGGTCGAAGTCCAAGTTGAATGGCAGATATCGTAACGCCGGCGCCAATGATTCATTTATATAACGCTCAGTTAGCGGAATTGTATCGTCTTTGCAATAGCGATTGGCATAAACATCCGACGTAATCGTGGACCTGGTCGTGGTCGTGGACGTGGACCGCTTTTTATATCAATGAAGAGCTTCACTATGTGCCGTGTGCATATCAACAGCAGCTTCAGTAGGACACAAGCATACTCCGAAAAACCTCTAACTCTTGCTGCCTCACCGGCAGAGCCGGTGGATCTCCCCACGGATTAATATGTTTTTACATCCGAATCGATAAGCAGGTCCTCCATCTTCTTCCATAGTTCAGAGACATTGTTGACCATAACAATAAGGTTGTGCGTCTTCCCGTTAATATCGATCACAAAATTCTCCAATTCGGCTTCCTTGATAAAGCCAAGCTTATGGAGAATCCTCTGAGCCGATTTCTGAGAGTCCATCATTTTGGCGCTGATCATGAGGATGCCCTTCCGGTCAGCATAAGACACAAGCTCGCTCAACAGGATAGTTGCCAGGCTTTTATGCTGATATTTTCTGGATATCACACATCGTATTTCGGCCATATGCCTTTGCCACCCATATTTATTAAATTGAATCGTAGCGTAGCCGACAATGGTGGATTTCACGATCGCAATAAGAGGAAGAGACTTCTCATAGTCAAGTCCTTCTATCAAGCGGTCCATGACTTCCTTCTTCGAAAGATCCTCCCTTAAAAACAAGCGGTCATCTTTGGGCATCGCCCGGAAAAAGGCGAGCAATGCCGGGCCGTCTTGCCTGGCAAGGGGACGCATTGTGATATGGCTCCCATCCTTCAATATTGCTGTCTTGTGCAATTGATCCATAAAATGCTACCTCCTGAAATAGGGCGAATTCTCAAAAGAAGATCCGGTAATGCCGGAAGGAACCAATCATTGCCCGAGATGAGTAAAGCATAGAACCTGTGTGAAACCTTAGGGAATCTTTTAGACATATAAAAGCCCCTGGCGGCAACCGCGATCGAGCGCTCCGGGTTAGACGTCTAAGGACACGGGGCGACGCAAGCCTTCACAATTTTTCAGCGGCTTCAGAGCTCATCAATATTTCACTGGCGTTTGGAAAACGCTCTCACGCCTGCAGGCCCCGCGCAAATAGTCCCTCCCTGACATAGCAACTATTGACAGAAGCCTGTCGACATCTGATGGGTAAGGGCCCGCTTTATTCATGAAGGTTCGTCGCGAGGCGGTGCAGACGGGCGTGGCTGCAAGGCGCGCGACGGGAGGCTTCCGAAGGCGTACT
>JAFGIY010000014.1 GCA_016929335.1 Acidobacteriota bacterium
ATTTTTACAGGTATGAATTGGCAGCAGCAAATACTGGCGACTTTTTCCGAGAACACGGTAAGTTCACGGTAAGTTTGGCCAATTTGTATACTGGAGATTGAAGAGAGGAATTGCGCTAAGTCGTTGATATGATTGGTGCCGAGGGGGGGAATTGAACCCCCACGCCCGTTGCCAGGCCCAGGATTTTAAGTCCTGTGCGTCTGCCAGTTCCGCCACCCCGGCACATGTGCTTGCGGCAGTTTAGCCGGTATTGCGCAAAATGTCATCCGGTCTGTCTTACCTTTTTTATTTCCCCTAAATCGAGCATCTGCACAGATGGAATTTCCCGCCGGCGTCCAGTTCCATCTTGTCCACCAGCTTGATGCGGACGGGCGTTCCGGAGGTCCTCTGCTCCAGCCGTGTTGCGATTTCTTCGACCACGCCCGGGCCCGGCGGGCGCAGCGGCCAGATGCGCACCTCGATCGCTCCGGGCTCATCCTGCACGAGCTGATATTGCCGCATCCAACCGTCGGCGAGGCCGAATTCCAGAAGTATGTTCAGTAGCTCATATGCGTGCAGCGTGCTGCCGTTGCTCAGCTTCAATCGGTCGATCTCGCGGCCGTCGATCGACCTCAGCGTCCCGAAGGGCGCTCCGCAAGGACAGGGCGCCGGGCCCTTTACCACGCGGTCTCCCACCATAAAGCGCACAAACGGCATAACGCGCAGATGCAATGCGGTAACAACAAGACTCCCCGGCTCCCCCTCCGCAACCGGCCGGCCCTCATCGTCGAGGACTTCCACAATCACCGACGGATCGCAGATGTGCAGCAGACCACTCTGAGGACAGCTCCAGCCGATGAGGTTGACCTCGGTTGTGGCGTACGTTTCGTACACGGGCGCATGAAAGGCTTCCGAGATCTGTTGCCGCATCAGCCGCGTGCACACCTCGCCTCCAACCAGAACAAATCGCGGACGGATATTCCTGAGCCCCTTGTCCAATCCATAGCGCGCGACTCGCGCCACCGTTTCGGAATATCCCCGGAGAACATCCGGCGCATACGCAGCCATCTGCCGCCACAAAGAATCCGGTGGCTCATAGCAGCTGAAAATGCGGCTCCGCTGCAATCCCAGGCTGTTGAGCAATCGCAGCAGCCAGTCGTCCAGCCAGTCAAAATCCGCAGGCACGCGGATCCGGGCTTCGCGAAATGTGGGGCGCGTTCCCAGGTTGCGCATCATCCAATACCGGATCACCGTAAGAAAACGCTCCTCGTGCCAACTGCGCACCAGCTCAAAAGGTTCGCCCGATGAGCCGCTGGTGGTATGCCAGACCATGCGTCCGCGCGCAGGCGGCTTTTCGCGCAACAGAGAAGCCGGCTCTTTGAGCTGCGGCTTCGTTAAGGGCGGGAGGTGATGCAGATCGGCTATGCCTTTGAAACTGCCCGGATCAAAACCGGCCTCGTCCCAGAGTCTGCGATAAAAGACGTTGGACGAGTAGACGTCTGCCACCAGGCTCCGGAGCTTCGCGTCCTGATAGGTTTCGATTGACTTCCGATTGCGGCGGATTAGAGTGGGAATTGTGAGTAATTCTTTCCAGGGCGTCCTAATCATTTTCGGTTGAGATATTAACTCGAAGACTCTAAGACTTAAAGACTCGAAGGGAGAATGGCTATGGAAAAGGCGGCAGAGCAGGCGTTGAAGGAAAAGGAGCAGAGGCTAAAAGATGCGGTCGAACTGAAAGCGCCGGATCGGGTCCCCATTTCGCTCGGACTCAATTACTTTCCCGCCAAGTTTACGGGCACAACCACATGGGCGGCCTTTTACGACTTCCCCAACTGGAAGCAGGCGTATATAAAAGCGGCTCAATATTTCGATCCTGACAGACTCCTCGTGGTCCCGAACCAGTCCGGCAGCGTGCTGGAGGAGCTTGACGCCAAACAAATCAAGTGGCCGGGGCACGGCGTTTCGCGCTATCACACGCACCAGTTTGTCGAAGGGGAGTACATGAAGCAGGATGAATACGATCTCCTTCTGAACGACACATCCGATTTCCTGATCCGCTTCTACCTGCCGCGCGTGTACGGGATTCTCGGCCCCGCGGCAAAGCTGCCGGCGCTGAATATGCTGATGAACATGCTCCCCTTCAATAATCTCGCGGATCCCGAATTTGTCGCGATGCTCGAGAAGCTGACCAAAGTTGCCAAGGATGCGGTCCGGTGGCAGACGGAAACGGCTTCGCTCGTGCGCGAGCTTGCCGAGCTGGGACATTTCTGCCGCAATGCGCCGTTCATGGCCGGGGCGCCGTTTGACAGCGTCTCGGATTTCCTCCGCGGCATGCGCGGCACGATGCTGGATATGTACCGCGTCCCCGAAAAGCTGCATCGGGCCTGCGAGATGATGTGCCGCATCCAGCTCGAGCGGATTGAGCAGCTTCATCCTCCGGAAGAATTCACTCCGGCATTCATGGCGCTGCACCGCGGAGCGCACGGATTCATGTCGCTGAATCAGTTTGAGGCCTTTTATTGGCCTTACCTGTTGAGAGTGATCCGGGCTCTGGTGGAAAAGGGATATACGCCGGACCTTTTCTTTGAAGGGGATTACAACTCCCGCCTCGAGTTCCTTGCGCAGATGCCACACGGGAAGGTGATTGCGCGCTTCGATCAAATTGATATGGTGAAGGCTAAGGAAATCCTTGGCGGAAAGATCTGTATTGCGGGGAATATGCCGGTGTCGTTGCTGCAGGTTGCCACGGTGGATGAGGTGAAGCAGAAGGTCCGAGAGCTCATCGATGCGGCGGGGAAGGATGGCGGATATATCATGGCGCCGGCGTCGGCGCTGGATGAAGTGAAGCCGCAAAACCTCAAAACGATGATCGATTATACAAAGGAGTATGGGCGGTATCGTTAAGAATAATGAACCGCGGATTTTCACGGCTTTCCACAGATCCAAAATGCATTATCCGTGCCGATCGGCGGAAATCCGCGGTTAATTTCCCCACTGGATGACGGTGTAGGAGCGGGGTGGCACCCGGATTTTACGAGTCGAGGATTCGAATAATTCCGGGGCTACCTTCTTCGGAGCTTCGAAGCTGTTGAAGGCTTTGAGGTCCGGGCCCGTAAGTACTTGTGAGAACAGCGCCTTCTGCGGCGGCGATTCGCGCCAGATTATTTCCACGTCACGCGCATTTTCCAGATCACGGTTCAGGATAAACATAGCTACGGCTTTGCCGTCCATGGTGGCCGCAACATCTATATATGGCACGGGCGGGATGCCGCGGACGTTGTACGTCGGCGATTCCACCGCAAGATCGAGCACATCGCCGCGGGCGCACTGCAGAGCCCAGGCGTATGGCCAGTAAATCGTCTGGCGGAAGAATCCGTCCTTGTTGGTCGTGATCGGCGCAATGACGTTCACCAGCTGCGCAAGGCAGGCAATACGGACTCGGTCGGCACGGCGCATGAGCGAATTGCAGAAGCCGCCGACCAGCAGCGCATCCTCGAGATTGTAGACTTCTTCCAGCAGATGCGGCGCGCGCTGCCGCTTCCCGTCGCCGCCGCGCTGGCGGTACCACACGTTCCATTCATCGAAGGACAGCCACAATCTCTTGCGCGAATGCTTGCGCGCCTTGACGTAATCGCAGACGCCGGCGATTTCGGCAATCTGGTTTTCCATATCGAGATTGAAGGACAGGAATCTTGCAGTGTCTCCTGCCGCGCCGCTTTCCTGTGCATCGTTGCGGTAGTAGCAATGGAGCGAAATGCCGTCAACCATGTCGTAGCATTCTTCGAGCACCTGGCGGTCCCATTCGAGATAGGTCTGCATGCCGGGGCTGCTTGATCCGCAGGCGATGAGCTGCAGCGACGGATCCACCATGCGCATCTGTTGAGCGCAGTCGCGCGCTTTCAGGCCGTATTCACGGGCAGGCATGTGGCCGATCTGCCAGGGGCCGTCCATTTCGTTGCCCAGGCACCACCATTTGACGCCATGCGGTTTCGCGATGCCGTGTTCGCGGCGCAGGTCGCTCCACTTCGTGCCGCTTTCCTGGTTGCAGTATTCCACCAGAGCCGCGGCCATTTCCGGCGTGCCGGTGCCCAGGTTCAAGCCGAACAGCGGTTCTGTGCCGACAAGGCGGCACCATTGGATGAATTCGTTTGTGCCGAACTGGTTGGTCTCGATTGTGTTCCAGGCTTTGTCCAGGACGACGGGGCGTTTGTCTTTAGGGCCGACGCCGTCGAGCCAGTTGTAGCCGGAGACGAAGTTGCCGCCGGGATAACGGATGACGGGGACACCCATTTTTTTGATTTCGTCCAGAACATCTTTTCGAAAGCCGTTCGCATCGGAGAGCTTCGAGCCGGGATCGTAGATGCCTTCATAGACCGAGCGTCCAAGATGCTCGATGAATGAGCCGAATACGAAGCGGTCGAGAGGCGCGATTCTCTGCGCGGGATCGACGTAGATGCGCGCCGCGGTTGAGGCGGATTGGGCGAATCCGGTTGTCCAGCGGTTTGCGGCGAGAGCCGTGCCGGCGATTGCCGCCTGCTTCAGAAAAGATCTCCGGGAATTTCTTGCCATGATTGTCCCCTCCGTTTGTGTTCGATTCTAACACAATGCGCGGTACAAACATGAGTTTGGGATGAGAAATCAGGTGATCTTCCAAATGAAAGCAGACTGGACTTCGACCTCGACCGCTTTTTTGTGTGTGTAAAAACGGTCCAAGCCCGGGTCCAAGTCAACTTCCCGCTCGGAGAGGCAGGAGTTACTACACATTGCGGATGAATGTGGTATCATGTGCGCTCTAATTGTGGAGGATCGTATGGACGCGGAAAAGAAATGGGCGGATCTTACGCCGGAGGAAAAGCGGCAGCAGAGATACGACTGGTGGCTCAATCCCGGCATCAAATTTGCCAATGCTGAAGCCGAGAAAAGCTACAAGGCACGCGCGCAGCGATACCTCCAGGCCTACAAAGTCGAAAAAGCCGATCGCGTACCCGTCTCGCTTCCGTTGGGGAACTGGCCCGCCTACCTGGCCGGTACCGATCTGTATACCTGCACCTACGACTACGAAAAGCTCAGCCGGGCGTGGAAGAAATACTACGACAATTACGAAACAGACCTTGCTGTAACTCCCGGAATGGTCCTGCCCGGAAGAGTCTACGAGCTGATGGACTATAAGCTTTATTCGTGGCCCGGACACGGCCTCCCAAAAACCGCCACAGGGATCCAGTTCGTCGAAGGCGAGTATATGAAGGAAGACGAATACGATCTCCTCATCAAAGATCCTTCCGATTTCTGGATGCGAACCTATATCCCCCGCGTCTTCGGCGCGTTCGAGCCGTGGAAGGCATTGAATCCCTATACCAGCATCATCGAAGCTCCCGGAGCATGGTTCCTGCCCTATACCCAGCCGGCAATGCAGGCTGCGGCGCAGAGACTGATCGACATCGGGAAAGAGCTGACGCAGTGGGGAAAGATGATCGGCGAATTCAGCCGGTGGGTTCAGGAAAAGGGATATCCGATTCCGAGGATGATGCTGGCGAAAGCTCCATTCGATACCATCGGAGACACACTGCGAGGAACCAAGGGAATCATCAAAGATATGTTCCGCCGCCCCGAAAAGCTTCTGGAAGCGATTGATGTCGTAACGGATTTCACCATCCGGCAGACGATCGAAGCCGCCAATGCGAGCAAAGCAGTCACGGCGCTGTTCCCGTTGCACAAAGGCGCAGACGGTTTCATGTCTCCGAAACAATTTGAGAAATTCTACTGGCCCTCCCTTAAAAAAGTCGTCGATGCGCTGGTCAAAGAGGGAATCCGCCCCGATCTTTTCGCGGAAGGCTCCTACACGACGCGGCTGGAAACGGTCAACGAATTCGCCAAGGGCGACGTTGCGTGGACCTTCGACAAGACGGATATGGCCAAGGCAAAGCAGATTGTCGGAAAGACCTGCTGCATGTCCGGCAATGTACCATCCTCGCTGATGGTCACCGGAGGGCCTAAGGACGTGAAGGAGTACTGCCGAAAGCTGATTGAAGTTTGCGCTCCGGGCGGAGGATTTATCCTGGCCGGAGGCGCCCATGTTGATCAGGGAAATCCCGACAACCTGCGCGCAATGATGGAAGCCGCAAGAGAGTACGGCACTTATTAATAACAAAGATTGACGGAAGAATCGTCAGTCCCGCGCTTTACCTCATCGCTTGGATGCCCCGCTCGGCCCCCGCAGCCGGCCTGTGCCACCCTGCAGAAGAATAATTTGGCGCGTTTCTTTGGATATAAGAATAGTTTTATGTCAACATCAACCATTACAATGACAGAAATAAGAGAGCGGCAACTTCCCAAGGGTTTTACGATGGCCGGCCTGACCTTTGTGCTCGCCGCGCTTTCCTGGATCGGGCCGTTTTCGATCGACACCTATCTCCCCTCGCTCCCGTCCATCAGCAAGAGCCTGAACGTTTCCGCCGCACAGGTGCAGCAGACCATGACGGCGTTTCTGGCTTTCTTCGCCATCATGTCTCTATGGCACGGCGCCATTTCGGACGCCTACGGACGGCGGCGGTTGACACTGATCTGCCTGTCGATTTTTACCGCAGCGTCTCTCGGCTGCGCGACCGCCGTCAACGTGCACACGCTGATGTTTTTCCGCGCGCTCCAGGGCGCGACGGCAGGCGCCGGAATGGTTGTCGGGCGGGCCGTCGTGCGCGACCTGTTCGAGGGAGCGGCGGCGCAGCGGCTCATGTCGCACGTGGCGACAATCTTCACGGTCGCTCCTGTGGTCGCGCCGGTGGCGGGAGGATACCTCCAGACCTGGTTCGGCTGGAGATCCATATTCATCCTGCTCATCTTTCTGTCGACTTTTCTCCTGATTGCAACCTGGCGCTGGCTGCCGGAGACTCTGCCTCGCGAACAGCGTCAGCGGCTCGAAGCCGCATACCTGGCCCGCACCTACTGGAAAGTACTGACCTCGCCGCCTTTTCTGCTGGCCTGCGCGTCGATGGGGTTCACCTCCGCCGGATTCTTCATCTATATCATGGGCGCCCCGCAGTTTCTGATGAATCACCTGGGTCTGCGCGAAACACAATTCCTTTGGTTGTTCGGACCGATGGCGATCGCTATGGTGGCCGGAGCGTGGATCTCCGGATTCTGTGCCGGAAGGATTTCCGGCAACCGCACCATATTAATCGGATATATTGTCGCGGCGGCGGCTGCCGTCGGCAATATTCTGCTCAATGCATTCGTTCCGCCGATGGTTCCGTGGACAATTCTGCCCCTGGTCTTTTATGTCGTAGGGATGTCGATTGCGATGCCGAGCCTGACGCTGATTACACTCGATCTCTTCCCGTCACAGCGCGGCCTGGCGGCTTCCTGTCAGGGATTCATCTCGCTGGGCGCCAACTCAGCCGTCTCGGCGCTGGTTCCGCTGATATGGGCTACGACCATGACAATGGCAATCACGGAAATAGTGATGCTGATCGTCGGCGTCATCACACTCGCGCTCTATTTTGCTGCAATGAAGCGCCATCAAAAAGAATCAGCCGCGAATTGACACGAATGCATTCGTGAGAAGTCGGGGCCATTTCCTTTTATGAGAACGCGGCGAGGGCGGCTTTGGCGAATTCGCCAAGCCTGGCGTGGATGGCTACGGTCGCCTGGCGATCGTAGGGCGTCGCTTCAAGATTCACGATGACGAGCGGCGCTCCGCAGTGAACGGCAATCATCGGAAGTTCCGCGGCCGGATAGACCACAAGCGAGGATCCCAGCACCAGCATCAGGTCGCAATTCTCCGCCGCCTCTACGGCGCCGCGCCATGCCTGGTAGGGGAGCGGATCTTCAAACAGAACAACGTCCGGTTTGATGATCGCACGGCAATTGAGGCAAACTGGAACCGTCAACCGTCCCGACTCAATGTCCGAATAAAACTCCGCCATATCGAAAGGCGCGCCGCATTTTGTGCAATGACCCGTGCGGAAAGTGCCGTGCACTTCAAAAACTTTTGTGGAGCCGGCGGCCGTGTGCAGGCCGTCGATATTCTGCGTTATTACGGCATCCAGTTTCCCGATCTTTTCCAGATGCACCAGCAGACGGTGGGCAAGCGTAGGCTCGGCGCGCGAAATTGTCGAGAATAATTCGACGCTGGCGCGGTAGAAGCCTGCAGGACTCCGCTCGAATCCGGACGCCGACAGCTGCCGCAGCAGATCTTCATTTTCCCACATGCCTCCCGGGCCGCGGAAATCCGGAATGCCGGCCTCCGTGCTGATTCCGGCGCCTGAAAGCGCAACGATGCGGCTGGATTTTCGAATGAGACTAATCGCGTGTTCCGTGTCGGCCATCATTTTCATTGCCCGATTATAAACCATACCGGGATCGTTGCCCGCTACAGCTTTTCTTCGACGCTGCGAATTTTGTCTTCCAGCGTCTGCTCCCTGTCCACTCTGGTCCCGATGTGGAGGATGCTGGTGATCCGCGGCACACCTGTTTCGTGCAGCTTCTGATGACATGCTTTGACCGCCTGCATGACCTGTTCCCACTCGCCCTCGATGTCGGTCCCGTTGCTGTGCAGCCGGATTTTCAGTCCCGCATTCGCCAGAATTTTCTCGCACTCCGCAACGTAAGAAGCAAGACTGACACCGACACCCAAAGGTATGATGCAAAAATCGGCAATGACTTTCATGGCAGCTCCTTTACATTATGTTAGCGCAGTGCCTGTGGCTGCGCCAGTTGCCAGCTGTCAGCCGCCTGCAGTCGCTTGTCAGCAGTTCACACCCGAGCCGGCTATCCACTACCGACTGACAACTACTGACGGCTGCCAGCTGACAGCCGAAAGCTGACAGCTCATTCCGGTGATATAATCAGCAGATGATTTCTCTGGGGAAGGCGTTACGCATTCAGCGCGGCGATGTGGTGGCGTTCGTAGGGGGTGGGGGCAAGACCACATCGATGTTCCGGTTGGCGGCGGAATTGTCTGATGCAGGCATGCGCGTCATTTCGACCACGACAACGCATATAACCAAAGAACAGGTTCGCATCGCGCCGGCTGCAGTCAAACTCGAAGAAATGGATCTTCTCGGGTCGGTCCTGGATCGGCATGGGCATTGTCTTCTGGTCGGGCCTCCTGATGGGAAAGGGAGAGTATTCGGCGCGTCTTCCGAACTGATCTCTTCTCTTATAGCGCGATCCGACATCGACGCGGTTCTGGTGGAAGCGGACGGTAGCCGGTCGCTCCCCTTCAAGGCGCCCGCCGGTCACGAACCCGTTGTTCCTGAAGCAACCACAATCCTGGTGCCGATTGCAGGAATCAACGCCATCGGTCAGACGCTCGAAGAAGCTCATGTCCATCGGGCTGAACTGGCTGCCGGGCTTGCGCAGCAGCCGCTGGGCAGCGATATCACGCCGCAGACGCTGGCGCGGGTCTTGCCTCATCCGGAAGGAGGCGCGAAACAGCGTCCTGCCGGAGCGCGGCTTGTGCCGATGCTGAATAAAGCGGATACCGATGCTGCTCTGCAACAGGCAAGAGAGGCGGCGAAAATGATGCTGGCGAATCCCGCCGTCGATTCGGTGATTATCTGTTCTATGTTGCAGGATCCCCCCGTCCATGAAGTCTGGACGTGTACGGATACCCCGATGACGGGCTGAATTCTGTTCTGAACCCTGTATTCTTATCTCCACGAGGTCCTGATGAGCAAACCTGTGACTGTGTTCGAGTGCCAGAATTGCGGCTACGCTTCGGCCAAATGGCTGGGGCGGTGTCCGGATTGCGGGAGCTGGAATTCATTTGTTGAAGAGAAGCGTTCCAGGACCGGAGAGGGGCCTGCAGTCCGGCGTGGGGAGTCCGTAGCGACACGGTTGACCGATGTCGCGATCGAGACGTTTCCTCGCATTGTTACGCGCAATCCGGAGTTCGACCGGGTGCTGGGTGGAGGGCTGGTTCCGGGGGCGCTGGTTCTGCTTGGAGGAGAGCCCGGGGCGGGAAAATCGACGCTGCTGCTGCAGATTGCGAAAAGCCTGCAGCAGGAGGGACGGAAGGTGCTCTATATTTCGGGAGAAGAGTCTGTTCAGCAGATCAAAATCCGTGCGGACAGACTTGAAGGCGCAGACGATTCGACGTCGCCGGCTTCGGGTTCGGAAATCTATCTGCTGGCGGAGTCCAATCTCGAGCAGATACTCTCGGCAATAGAAGACGTCAAGCCGGCGGCAATCGTGGTGGATTCCGTTCAGACGGCGTATTCGGAAACGCTCGATTCCGCTCCGGGAAGCGTCAGCCAGGTGCGGCATGTCGCGATGCAATTTCTTAATATCGCGAAAACACGCAACCTGCCTGTATTTCTGATCGGCCATATTACCAAGGACGGGAGCATCGCGGGGCCGAAGGCGCTGGAGCACATTGTGGACGTAGTGCTCTATTTTGAAGGCGAGCGCCGGCAGAATCACAGGATTATCCGCGCGGTGAAGAACCGGTTCGGAGCGGCGAACGAAGTCGGAATTTTCGAGATGACGTCGCGGGGATTGGTCCCGGTTGCGAATCCGTCCAGTCTGTTTCTGCTGGAAAGGGATAAAATTTCGCCCGGCAGCGCCGTTGTGTGCGCGATGGAAGGCACGCGCCCGCTGCTGGTGGAGATTCAGGCTCTTGTTGTCGCAACGCAATACGGCACGGCACGGCGCGTTGCCACCGGAGTCGATTACAACCGGATCACGGTGCTGGTGGCGATGCTGGAAAAGCAGTTGGGAATACAAATGGGCGGATGCGATATCTATGTGAATGCGGCGGGAGGATTGGAAATTGATGAGCCCGGATCGGATCTGGGTATCTTTGCCGCTGTTTTAAGCAGCTTTCGCAATCGCGCGCTGCCTTCTCAGACCGTTCTGCTGGGCGAGTTGAGCCTCTCGGGCGATGTGCGTCCCATCCATCAGGCGCATGCGCGCGTGCGCGAAGCGGCCGCGATGGGTTTCGGCAAATGCATCCTGCCTGCGGGGAATCTTCCCCTGGTCGATCCCGTCGAAGGAATTGAGTTAATCTCCGTAAACACCGTCTCCCAGCTCTCCGACCTTCTGTTTTCCTAGCCACGAATTTGCACGAATCATTCGTGAGAATTCGCGGCTTCAATAGCTTGCTTGAAAATGGGATTGGAGGTCAGGAAGGTGATTTCATCGGCGCGCGCCCGGTTGATTTCCTCTTTCGGGAAAGAGGCGAGCATGGCCTCCATTCTTTCTGCAACGCCTTCCTTGAATTCGCGGTGCGTAAAAATATACAGGTCGTTGCGGCGGATGCCGCGCAGCACTCGCTCGCCGCATTCCTCTATGCTCATCCAGTTCGGAGAGTTCGGCCGGCCCGCCAGTTCCGCCTCCTTCGAGGCATAGCCGGTGTCTTTATATTGTGTGGGACGCATCATGCCGACTTCGCGGATGTTGGTTGCCACGGGGCCGGGGCAGAATGCCGAGACGCCGATGTTGTCCGCAGCCAGTTCCCCACGCATCGCTTCACACATCCCGATTATGCCGGCTTTGGCGGTTGAATAGATCGGGCTTTCCGATAGCGGGATGACGCCTCCCATCGATGACGTGGTAACGATGTGTCCTCCCTCGCCGTGCCTGAGGATGCGAGGAAGAAATGTCTGAATGCCGTTGACCACGCCGCCGATCATGACGCTCAATACCCAGTCCCAGTCGCTGTATTTCGCAAGCTTGACGGGGCCGAGAACTCCGACGCCGGCGTTGTTGCACAGAACATGCACTTTGCCGAATACACGCTCCGTTTCATCCGCAGCGCGCACGAATCCCTCGCGATCGGTGACATCCAGCCGGAGAGGGTGGACATTCTTTTCCAATCCCTTCTGTCTGAAATAGGCTATGGAATCGTCCAGATGGTCCCGGCGAAAGTCCGAAATGGCAACCTTCATGCCGGCATTCACGAAAGCGATGGCCATGCCCAAGCCAATGCCACTGGCTCCCCCGGTGATAAATGCAACCTTTCCCGTGACGTTTTGCATGTTCATTACTCCTCTTTAATAACTAGTCAATTCGGAATTCAATGGGTAATATGACGCGAGTCTAATGACAGCGCTGCGTCCTAATCAAGCGAAAACATGCTCCTGAGTCTTACGACCGGGAGGGCTAAATTCAATAATTTAATTATGTTCGAGCAAAAATGAGGCTTCTATGATAAATTAAATACAAGAAGTTGGAGGTCATATAAAAGCCGGGTAATTTCCGGCCGATTTTCGGCAAAACCGCCAGATGCGTCTGGAAGGATCTGTTAAAAATGATTATCAGTCATCTTCCTGCTATTGATTGGAGTATTGAGGGGAAAGGATTTACGCTTCTTCTGATCATCTGGCAATTAATAATCTATTCCATTGATACTAAGTGGATCATGTCGAAGGAGTTCATCGATGGATCTCTGGATAATACGCGCACTTCTAGTCGCGGCAATTATTGTAAGCGGCTATTTTATTCGGCCCTTTGGCTCAAATCTCCTCCTGACCTATATATTTTGCAGCGCACTTGGACTGGTCATTCTGCTCATTGAGATTCGGATCCGCAAATTTTCGATGAAAACATTGCTGGGCGCCGCTCTGGGTTCCCTATTGGGAATCGTTGGCGCAAGCCTTATCAGCATGGTCATCGGGCGCATGAGCTTCCTGGAGCCGCAAACCGAGACTTTTGTACAGATTCTGGTATTGGTTCTGATGACCTACATAGGCATGGTCTCCGGAGCGAATAAGGGCGAATATCTGGACTTGTCGACTTTTGGCGGGGTTTTCAGCGACAGCGCTGTGCGGAAAACCTGCAAAGTGCTTGATACCAGTGTCATTATCGACGGCCGCATAGCCGATATCTGTAAAACCGGTTTCCTGGAAGGGACGCTGGTTGTTCCTCACTTTGTTCTGCGCGAGCTGCAGCAGATTGCCGACAGCGCGGATTCCGCCAAGCGGAACAGAGGCCGTCGCGGCCTGGATGTCCTGGAAAAGATTAAGGGCGTTCCGGGTGTCGCGGTACAGATCGTCGAGAAAGACTACCCGGACGTGAAAGAAGTCGATCTTAAGCTGATCGAGCTGGCAAAAGAGCTGACGGCCAAGATCGTCACCAACGACTTCAATCTCAACAAGGTCTCGCAGCTCCGCGGCGTCGAAGTCCTGAATATCAACGAACTGGCCAATGCCCTGAAGCCGGTAGTGCTTCCGGGCGAGACCATGAAGGTCTTCATCCTCAAGGAAGGGAAAGAATACAACCAGGGCGTCGCATACCTTGATGACGGCACCATGGTCGTTGTGGATAATGCCCGCCGCATGATCGGCAAGACTATCGCGACGCAGGTTACATCGGTATTACAGACCACAGCGGGCAAGATGATCTTCGGACGCTTCCCTGAGGAATCGGAGATGGTTCCTGCGGCTCAGCAAGGCCGGCAGGAGCGCCGCATTTCTTACGAGAAGAACTCCGTTCCGAGCCGCGTCAACAACGTCGAAGAAGACAAGGAACGCGCCAAGGGACGGTAAAGCGTTGCCGTTTTCTCCGGCTCGGCCGATGGCTGCAATCAAAGATGCGAATCCACCGCAACCCTGAACATGCGGGCTGAAGCCCGCACCCACATGGGAGATGCGCAATTGCTTAGCTTTCTTGTGTGAAAATCTATGCGTAAAGATTCGAAAAAGCGCCGGACAATTTCGGTGGCGGCTGTTATTGCAGCGGGAGGGGCGGGAACGCGCATGAAGGCGGGCGTTCCGAAGCAGTTTATTGAAATTGCCGGCAAGCCGATTCTTCTCCATACAATTGAGAGCATTGCTTCCCTTGAGGAAGTCCGGCAGATAATCATCGCTTTGCCAAAAGAGCATCTTCCTGCGGCAGCGGAGATTCTGAATCGCCGGGTATTCAAAGCGGATGTCCGATGTGTTCGCGGCGGGCCAAACCGCCAGGAGTCGGTGCGCCGGGGCGTAAATCATGTCCGTCCGGGCATCGATGTTATAATGGTGCACGATGCAGTGAGGCCGCTGTGCGATGAAGCCATGATGGGCCGGGTTCTGGAGGCGGCCTGGGCGAAAGGCGCCGCCATTCCGGGGCTCCCTGCAACGGAAACCATCCAGCGCGTATCGCAGAGAGGGCGGGTACTCGCATCGCCGCCTCGCCAGGAGCTTTTCGCGATCCAGACGCCTCAAGCCTTTCATGCGGACATTCTCAGGACTGCCCTCAGCCGGGCTCATAAACAAGGTTTTTTGGGAACCGATGAGTCTTCCGTCGTGCGCTGGGCAGGGCACCCGGTGATGGTTGTGGAGGGCTCGCCGGATAATATAAAGATAACCCGTCCTCTGGATTTGAATATTGCCCGGCTGTTGCTTTCGAAAAGGTCTCAGGAAAAGAGCGAAATAGAGATGGATGAAACGAGGTTTCGCATCGGCCAGGGGATCGACTATCATCGTCTGGCAGAGGGCCGCAAGCTTGTTATCGGCGGGGTGGAAATCCCTTTTGAGCGCGGTTTGGAAGGGCATTCGGATGCGGATGTTCTTGCTCATGCCATCTGCGATGCTCTGCTGGGAGCCGCGGCACTGGGGGATATCGGCCGGCACTTTCCGGATACCGACCGGGCGAACCGAAACCGATCGAGCCTTGAATTCCTGCGGATAGTGCGGACAAAGGTTGAAGCAGCGGGATGGAAGATACAGAATGTGGATGCCACGCTGCTGGCGCAGCGGCCGAAGCTGATGCCGCATTCCGAGGCGATGATAAAGAATATTGCAGAATCGCTCGGCCTCGAAACGGCGGCCGTGAGCATCAAGGCGACGACGACCGAAGGTATGAATGCGGAAGGGCGCGGAGAGGGAATTTCCGCCCAGGCCATCGCTCTTTTATGCAAAAAATAAAAAAAGCAGCCACGGATTGCACGGATATAATAAATGTAATTTAAATTCGTGCAATTCGTGGCTGTTTTCAGGGTGTCATAATGAATTCCGAGAACCAGGTTCGAGTACGCTTTGCTCCAAGCCCGACGGGCTACCTGCATGTGGGGAACGTCCGGACGGCGCTGTTCAACTGGCTCTGGGCTAGGCATTTCAACGGCTCTTTCATACTCCGTATTGAGGACACCGACGCCGAGCGGAGCAAAGCGCAATACGAAAAGCAGCTCATGGAGGATCTTCGCTGGCTGGGACTCGAATGGAACGAAGGAGTCGATTGCGGCGGTTCCTATGGTCCTTACCGCCAGAGCGATCGGTACGAAATCTACCAGAAATACGCACAACAGCTGCTGGAAGAAGACAAAGCTTTCCGGTGCTTCTGTTCCGAAGAGGAGCTGGAGAACCACCGCCGGCAGCGGCTGGCGAGCGGCGAAACGGCGCGCTACTCGGGGAAGTGCAGGCATCTGTCGGCGGCTGAACTGGACGCCCGTCTGAGATCCAACACTCCTTTTACGCTTCGTTTGCGGGTAAGGCCCGGAACCGTTGGATTTTCCGATCTTGTTTTCGGCAGGGTTGAAATCGAGACGGTTCAGATCAGCGATCCGGTTCTTCTGCGCAGCGATGGAAGTCCGACATACAATTTCTGCTGCGTGATCGATGACTTCCTGATGAAGATTACGCACGTCATCCGGGGCGACGGCCACCTGTCCAACACGCACCGCCAGATCCTGATCTACGAGGCTTTGAGTGCGCCGATCCCGGAATTCGCACATCTGTCGACAATCCTTGGCCCCGACGGGCAGAAGCTGAGCAAGCGGCACGGTGCGACTTCGATTGAGGAATTTCACCGCCAGGGTTATCTGCCGGAAGCTCTGGCAAATTACCTGGCGCTCCTGGGATGGTCGTCTCCGAATGAGGGGCAGGAAGTCATGTCTCTCGACGAGATTGCGCAGCAGTTTGATCTGTCGCGGATCATCAAGCACCCGGCGATCTTTGATAATGTCAAGCTGGATTGGATGAACCGTACCTATATCATCAAGACCAACGGCAACGATCTTGTGGATGATGCCGGCGAATTTTTCGCTGAAGCGGGACTCGTGCCGGCGAAGCTTGAACCGGATGTGCGTTCCTGGCTCGCGCAGGCGATCGATCTCACGAAGACGCATGTCGACCATTTGGATCAGCTTCCGCGCGAGGCGGGCATCGTTTATGGATTTGAAAAAGATCCGCCGGAACTCGACGCCGATGCGCGCGAAGCCCTGGGAAATCCAGATGGGAAAGCGGTTGCCATGGAATTCATGCGCCTGGCACTTGAAAAGGAAAGCCTGTCTCCGGAGTCCTATCGTGAAATTGTGGCTCAGGTGAAAGCGAATACGCGCCAGAAGGGCCGCAACCTGTTTCATCCCATACGCGCGGCATTGACGGGGCGCGGTTCCGGTCCCGACCTGGAAAGGTTGATCCCGCTCTTTGAGACCGGCAGCAGACTGAATCTGCCCCGAAAAGTGATGTCCTGTCGCGAACGACTGCAGGCAATCCTTGGAGCCGAATTACACGAATTGAACTAATCTATATGTCGGTACTGTACGGGATAAATGCGGTTGCGGAAGCGCTGAAGGCTTTCCCCGGGAAGATAGAGAGAATCTGCATCGAGCGCGGACAGAAGAATCCGCGGATCCGGGAGATTGTGGATCTGGCCAGGTTGAGTCACGTGCGAATTTCGTTCGAGGAGCGGGCCTGGCTGGACCGGAAGACCGAGGGTTCCCGTCATCAGGGTATACTGTGCTTTGCGGCCGAGATGGCCATGCTCGATGCCGAGGATATTCTGGAGCAGGCGAAATCCCCCGGGCTGCTGGTTGTACTGGACGGGATCGAGGATCCCCACAATCTGGGCGCGATTATCCGTTCCGCGGAAGCGGCCGGAGCCGATGGCGTGATTCTTCCGAAACATCACAGCGCTGCGCTGAGTGCGACGGTGGTCAAGGCGAGCGCCGGCGCGGCTTCTCACATTAAGCTCGCGCGCGTTACCAATCTTGCGCACTTCATCGAATTACTGAAGAAAAAGGGATTCTGGGTGGCGGGGCTGGATGCCGGTTCCGATAAAAGCATCTGGGAAGTGGATCTTACGGTCCCTGCTGCACTGATTCTTGGAAGCGAAGGGGGCGGCCTGCACCGGCTCGTAAGGGAAAAGTGCGACTATATCGTCTCTCTGCCGATAAGGGGAGTGGTGAGTTCGTATAACGTCAGCGTTGCTGCGGGCATAGCGCTTTATGAAGTCATTCGCCAGCGCGCGCCCGGCTCAAAATAGTCCGGAACAATGCCTGTTGTCGAAATAGAAAATTTAACAAAAGATTTTTCCGTCGGCTTCTGGAAGAAGCGGCCGATCCGGGCGCTGGATAATCTCTGCCTCGAGGTGCGCGAAGGGGAGATCTTCGGATTTCTGGGCCCGAACGGCGCAGGCAAAAGCACCACCATCAAGCTCCTCATGCATCTGCTGCATCCGACTTCGGGGAGTGCCCGGATACTGGGACAGCCCGTGGATTCGGTATCCATGCATCAATCGATCGGATATCTTCCCGAAAATCCGTATTTCTATGATTACCTGACTCCAAGGGAGCTGTTGACCTACGTCGGACGCCTGTTCGGATTGCGCCGGCCGTCTCTGTCGCAGAAGGTCGATGCCCTGATCGAAAATGTCGGGCTGGCCCAGGCGCGCAACCTTCAGCTGCGCAAGTTCTCCAAGGGCATGGTGCAGCGCATCGGGATTGCCCAGGCGCTGATCAATGATCCGAAAATGGTATTTCTCGACGAGCCCATGTCGGGCCTCGATCCGCTGGGACGAATGGATGTGCGCCGCATCATCACATCTCTGAAAGCCCGCGGAGTGACCGTATTTTTCAGTTCTCATATTCTCCCGGATGTGGAGGCGATCTGCGACCGGGTCGCAATTCTGAATAAAGGGAAATTGCAGGAACAGGGGGCGCTTGAAGAAATCCTCAAGGTCCGCGTCGAGGGGCACGAAGTAATTCTGTCCGGTTTGACGGAAGCGATGTTGAGCGATGTCCGGAAGTGGTGTGATGAAGTGAGGCAGATGGGAGACCGCCTCCACCTTCGCGTGAGCGGTCAGGAAAAGATGGCAGCCTTGCTTGCCTTTGTCTTCTCCAACAAATTGGAGCTGATTTCACTTAATCCGATCCGGCCTTCGCTGGAGGAGTACTTTCAGTCGGCAGTCGGCAGTCGGCAGTCGTTAGTCGGCAGTTGATGATCGTTGGTCGGCAGTTTTGGAGTTCAGGACAAAACCATGAAATTCCATAAATCATCAGATCACTACCGATTGCCCACTGCCGACTGCCGGCTACTTACGCTGTAGGAAAAACATGATAGGAAGGGTGCTGGCAATTGCGGGGAACACGTATCGCGAGAATATCCGCGATAAGGTTCTCTACAACCTGATCCTCTTCGCCTTGATCATGATCCTGAGCTCTCTTGCGCTCGGCAAGCTGACGCTGGGGAATGAGACCAAGGTGATCGTGGATCTGGGCTTGTCGTCCATTTCCATATTCGGCATGCTGATCGCCATCTTCATCGGGATCGGCCTGGTCTACAAGGAACTGGAGAAAAGGACCGTATATGCGCTTCTGGCAAAGCCTGTTCACCGGTACGAATGGATCCTCGGCAAATATCTCGGCCTGCTTTTCACGCTGCTGGTGAACCTTGCGATTATGACCGTCGGGCTGGCGCTGGCGATGCTGTACACAGGCCAGATTGACGCGGGAGGCTATTTGCGCCTCCTTCCGGCCGTCTATCTGATTTTTCTGTCCCTGGCCCTGATAACGGCACTGGCTCTGCTGTTCTCGACCTTTTCGACGCCGGCTCTCTCCGCCCTGTTCACATTTTTTCTCTGGATCATCGGGCACTTCAGCAGAGACCTCCTCAGCTTTGGCGAGCTGACGGAATCGGCGGCAGTCAGAGGATTGTGCAGGATCCTGTATTATGTCATCCCAAACCTGTCCAATTTTCAAATCATGGACAGCCGCAGCGTGATCCAGAGCGCGGATTATTTTCAGCCGGTGGATCCTGTTGCCATCCTTCTTGCAACGGTCTATTGCATTGTTTACTGCACGCTTCTCATATCGCTTGCCGTGTCCATATTCATGCGGCGGGATTTCAAATGAAAGTCGGATCCGCGGGACGTTCCAGGCAGAGCATGATTTTTGCGGGGATTTTCCTGATCTGCCTTGTGCTGATCAAACCGGTGCAGGACCGGTTTGAGGCGCGCACCGGCGAACCGGAACCGGATCCCGATCTGCTTTATTTCAGTTCTCCGGCGGCCGTGAAGCGGATCGCCTTGGGCTATGACAAGCTCTTTGCCGATTTCTACTGGATGCGGGCTATTCAGTATTACGGACGCCGCGAAGAGGCGGATAAAAGGCCCGTTCGATTCAAAAACCTTCATACGCTTTTCGATATCACTACAACTCTCGATCCGTATCTGATGGATGCCTACCGCACGGGCAGCATGTTTCTCGGAGAGCCTGAGCCTGTCGGCGCGGGACAGCCCGAAGAGGCGCTGAAGCTGCTGGATAAAGGAATCAGTGTGCATCCGAAGGATTGGAGGCTGTATTACGACAAGGGCTTTGTCCACTATTTATATCTGCAGGATTTTAAGGCGGCCGGTGAAATCTGGATGGCGGCGAGCAGGCTTCCGAATGCGCCCTACTGGATGGCGGCACTGGCGGCGATGGCACTGTCGAAAGGAGGCGCGGTTGAAGTCGCGATCGCCTTATGGAAGCGGCAGTATGAGGAAACGAGTCGCGCCGATGTGCGCGAAAATGCCCGCAATCACATCCTCAGTTTCCAGGTGGCAAAGGAACTTGCGGTGCTGGAAGGGCTCATTGCGAAATTCCGGGCAGAGAACGGATCGTTTCCTCGAAGCCTGCAGCAGCTTGTGCACAGCCGTGCCGGCCGTTATTCAATCGTCGATCCTCTGGGCACTCCCTACGATTATGATCCCGAAACAGGAAACGTGTGGCTCAGCCTCGATACAAAGATCCAGTACAAGCCGATCCCGCAAGCCTATAAAGAGCAATTACGATTTACGATTTACGATTGACGATTTACGATTTGAAGCATCCGTCGATAGCATCCGGCATACCGAAATGAAAGCGCTGCCATTAAAATCGTCAATCGTAAATCGTAAATCGTAAATTGAACTATCCCGCGAGCGTGACTCTGTCCCGGCCGGCGCTTTTACTGCGGTACAGGGCTTTGTCGGCGGCTTCGATTAATGCTTTGGCGGTTCGGCCGTGATCGGGGAAGAGGGCGACGCCCATGGAGGCGGTGATGCGGCCCAGGGGGCGGCCGCGGTAGTGAACGTCGAGGCGTTGGATGGCTTCCTTGTAGAATTCCGCGCGCTGACGTGTTACGGCGCCGGTACCTTCAGGCAAGATGAGAGTAAATTCCTCCCCTCCGTATCGGCAGGCGATGTCCTCGCCGCGTATGTTACCGCGCAGCAGTGCTCCAAGTTCTTTTAAAAGCAGATCGCCGGCCTCGTGCCCGAAGTTGTCGTTAAAGAATTTGAAATGATCGAGATCGATCATGATCATTCCCAGCGGGCGGTTGTTGCGGGAAGCCCGGCGGATCTCCAGTTCCAGGGATTCCTCCATAAACCTGCGGTTGAAAAGCCCGGTCAGAGGATCACGGATCGACTGGCTGCGCAGAGTTTCGTGCAACCTCAGATTGGACAGCGCCATTGCAATATGTTCGGACATCGTTACGGCAATGCGCTGTTTGGTCTCGGTCATTTTTACGTTTTCCGGCTGTATGAGATGCAGCACGCCGATCGCTTCGCTCTGCGCCATCATGGGGATGCACAGGTAACCGTCCGGCGGTGAATGGTGGATGTGCTTGCAGATCAGTCCGGAGCGCGAATTCTCGACCCAATGCATGCGGCCGCGGCGCAAAGCCCAGCATTCCGGCGGAGAAAATGCACGTTCCGCCAGCGAGGTGTCGCCCCACACCGCCACCGCTTCAACCGAGTTGCGCGAAGGAGCGATGATATAAAGTGCGCCGACCTGCACGGGGAAAATCTGCTGTGCTACGCGGACAATAACGTTATAGGCTTCTTCCGAAGTGAGACAGGCGCGGAGAATGTCTCCCATTTCGTTGAGCAGTGTCATCTCACGCGTACGCTGTTCAAGCTCATCCACCCAGGCTTCCAGCTTCTGGTTGGCCTCCTGGAGGTCCGCCTCCGTCTTTTTGCGATTGGTGATGTCCCGCGCAATTCCCTGAACCGCGATCACCTTCCCTCCTCGGAATAGCGGCCGTGTGCTGACACCCAGGAAAATGCGTCGCTTGTCCTTTGCAATGACTTCCAGTTCGAAATTGAGAGGGACTTCTCCGGCCACTTGAGGATCGAGCATCTTCTTGACCGTATGTTCATACTCGGGCGCGATCGCATCGACAATGTTCATCTGAAGAGTTTCGGCTCTCGAATACCCGAGAATCCGCTCAACGGCACGGTTGAGCGATAAAAGCCGCCCCTCAAAATTGTAGGTGAAGATTATGTCGGCTGCGTTTTCGAACAGCTCGCGGTACAGATCCCCACTACCCGGGAGCGAGTCTCTGGCGCTGCCCTGAGAGGTTGCCGGCGCGATGGTTTCTTTGTGGTTTCTAAAGAGTTCCGCCAATTGCGGTTCGCTCTGAACCATCGGCAGGAAATTGTCGCGCACGACCGGATGTCCTTCGTATGCGATTTCGGGATGAGCATCCACCCAGAAATGGGCAGCCCTGATGGCAGACAGAAGGGCAACCAGGTGCGAATAATTGGATGGTCCAAGAAGAGCCCGGATCTCGGCGGCACATCCTGAGGATTCGCCCAGCCCCAGGAAAACCACGGCACAGGCGACAATCAACCGGTCTTCAAATGCGGCTTCCTCTTCCGGCCAGTGTTCGATCGGATGCGGATATTTTGCGAGCATTTCAAAAACGTGCTCAACGCCTGCAACGGGCAGTACGGGCATTTCAGCTATCCGCCTGATTTCGCGGGCCGTCATCCCAAGCCTGTGAAGCTTGCAGGCGTGCGTGACCATGAAATATGGAGATTCGCAATACCGGGAAAGCCTTGCCGAGAGTTTTTCTTTAAAGAGCTCCGGCAGCGGATTGTTGTGGTAGCAGGAAAGCTGTTGATGCCAGAGACCCTCCAGCAGGGAAGGCGACTCCAAAGCCGGATTGAAGAAGGGCGGGAAGAAACCAAGGCGGCTTTCAATTTCCGCTCGAATCTGGTCAGAAGTCCTTTCGAGGGACTGTGGGCCGGCGCCTGTCCAATCGGAATCAAGGCGCTTCAAGTCTTCCAGCTTTTCCCACAGAGGATCGAATTCTTTGTCAGCCCCGCTCGCGTTATTCATTTCCCGAAACTTATCCCAATGAGGATAGCAAACTGCAATAATGCCCTACAATGGCAGATTGAACGGCGATATTTCGAAAAATACTGGGTAAGGGGAGAGCGATATACCCGAGCAAGCATTCTGGACCTTCTGCCGGAAAACGCAAGCAAAAAGTTGTATTCGTAATGCGTTATTTTATAGGGGGGATTTGCAGGACAAAAAGAGAGCCGCGAATGGATGAGAACTAAATGGCGCCGATGGCGCGATTGCCTCCGCTGACCTTTGCGCGGTTCAAAGCGGACTCTGCGGAACGGAGCATCGCTTCAACGGTCTGGCCGTTATTGGGGAAGACGGCTAATCCGACGGATGCGGATATGCGGTCGACGAGTTCGCTTTGGTTTTTGACTTCCAGCGTGCGCACGAGTTCAAGCATGGTTTCCGCCCGCTTGAGGCAGATGTCGAAACCGGCGTTGGGAAGGACCAGGATAAATGTCTGGCCGCTGAATCGGCAGGCGATGTCGCCCTTCCTGACATTAGCCTGGAGCATCATGGCGGTTCTGCGAAGGATGGTGTCTCCGGCATCCAGCCCGTGGCGTTCGGTCAGGTCCTGGAAATTATCCAGGGCCAGCATAATGATACTCAGCGGATTCTGGCTGCGCACCGCGCGGCGCAATTCCAGTTCCAGAGATTCCTCCATGAAGCTGCGGTTGAAAAGCCCGGTCAGTTGATCTCGAATCGATTGATTGCGCAGGGTTTCGTGCAGCCTGAGGTTTGACAGCGCCATGGCTACGTGCTCCGCGAGGGCCATGGCCAAGCGCTGCTTGGATTCCGGTATCTGCGCGCCTTCCGGCTGGGCCAGATGCAGGATCCCAACCGCCTCGCTCTGAGCCATCATGGGAACGCATATGTAGCCTTTGGGCGGCGGGGTATGAAGGTGCTTGCAGAGCAGGCCGACGCCGGTATCTTCCACGCAGTGTACTCTGCCGCGGCGCAGAGCCCAGCAGTCGTCCGGCGCAAAGGCGAGCTCCATATTCGAGGTGTCCCCCCACTCGGCGACGGCTTCGACAATGTTTCTCAGCGGTCCGATGACATACAAAGCCCCGCCCAGAACGGGGAAAACCTCCTGAGCTACCCGAACAATGACTTCATAGACTTCCTCAGTTGTCAAACACGCCCTCAGGATATCGCCCATCTCGCTCAGCAGTGTCATTTCACGCGTACGCTGTTCGAGATCCTTTACCCAGGCTTCCAGCTTTTCATTCGCTTCCTGCAAAGCCATTTCCGTTCTTTTTCGTTCCGTGATGTTGCGGGCAATCCCTTGAACGCCCATCGGCTTGCCCTGCTCGAATATCAGGCGGCTGCTGACTTCAAGCGTGATCCGGCTGCCGTCCCTGGCGAGGATGTCGAGTTCCTGTGTGATGGGAGCCTCATTTATGCTCTGGCGATATAGAATCCTTTTTACGTTTTCCTGAAATTCCGGAGCGACGAACTGGAGGATGTTCATCTGAAGCGCTTCTGCTCTTGCATATCCGGTGATCCGCTCGGCGGCTTTATTAATAGATGTGAGCAGGCCTTCCATATCGTGGGTGTAAACCATGTCATAGGCATTTTCGAACAGCTCCCGGTAGCGCTGCTCGCTGGCTTCTCTGGCCTCTTCTGCGCGTTTGCGCTCCGTCACGTCGCGAATAATGGCCAGCCCGCCGATAATTTCGCCGTCGCGGGCATTGAGCATCGGGCCGTAATATCCTTCAAAATATCCCTGCCTGGTTGTGCCGGGGATGGGATAGGCCTTGTCTTTCGATATGATCTTTTGTCCTTTTAGTGCGGCAGCGAAGTTTTCGTCTTCTCCGGAGTCTTTTAAAAATGGGCATGCCTGAAAGGCGGGTCTGCCCAGAACTTCCTTTGCGGCGATTCCAAAAATCCTTTCCATCCCCGGATTCCAGACGGTAAAGAACCCGTCGCAGTCAAAGGCAAAGATGCCGTCCACGCTGCTGTTGATGAGTCGCTCCAGCAGCTGCTTTTCGGCCTTAATCTCCAGCTCGGCCCATTTCCGCGCGCCGATATCTTCAACAACAATCAGACAACGGCTTGCCCCGGTCTCTTCTTTTTGAACTGCCGATGCGGTGAATTGAATCCAGACAGGCTCCCTGTTTTTGTCTATGAATTGCGCCTCGATTTTTGATGACTGGGCAACGCCCGTCCGCACCTGTTCAGTGACGCGCATGCAGGTGTCGGGATCCTGAGCGATATTTTGAATGTGCAGGGAAAGCATTTCCTGCTCATCGTACCCCAGCATACGGCAGAACGTGCGATTAGCGCTTTCGATGCGAAATTGAGAGTCAATGATTGCCAGGCCGAAGGGCCCATTTTCGAGCAAGCCTGCCTGCCAATTCATCGCCTGCGTAGCGGCAATTGCTTTTGCAGCTTCAGGGGGAGCAGATTCTACGATGGGATTCTGAATGAGGCTTTGAAGATGCGCGATCTCCTCGCGCAGAGACTCCAACTCACTAGAAAGATCCTTCGGTGGCTTGCCTTCATTATCCATTTTCTTCGCGCCACCACCCTTTCCGGCCGGAGAGTTTCTGCCGGCAACCAACAGACGGCAGAAGCCCAAATTCATAAGCCAGAATAGCTTACACCTGTTTGGGGCTGCTTTTTGGTTATCGTAATGCGAAGCGCAAACCTTTAGACAAATTCTCCGCAAGATGGCCAAACAAAAAGGTTAGCACAGATTCCCCATCCTCATCAGGGGAGCCTTGTGCTATTTTTAATGGGAGTAAAGGAGCACGGTATGAAATACGAAGGAATGATCTATAGACCGCCAAGCGAGGCGAATAGCCTTATTCTCCAGGTGGCGGTGGGCTGTTCATATAATAAATGCACTTTTTGCCATTCCTTTCAGGGTAAATCTTTTCGAATCAAGTCTTTTGAGGAGATCAAGGAAGACATCGACGAGGCGGGCGGCTATGGCCGGATCCCGCGGGTATTCCTGGCTGATGGAGATGCATTGATCATTCCACAGGAGGATCTTGTTAAAATCCTGAGCTACTTGAAGCTGAAAATCCGCGGGCTTGAGAGGGTGGGAATATACGCGAATGCGGTGGATGTTCTGAAGAAGAGCGTGGAGGAACTCCGGGAGTTGAAAGAACTCGGATTGGGAATAATTTATCTGGGACTGGAGTCGGGGAATCCGGAGGTGCTCAAACGCATCAAGAAAAACGCCACTGCAGAGCAGATGGTCCGGGCCGCGAAGCGGGTTAAGGAAGCGGGCATCATTCTCTCGGTCACCGTGCTTCTCGGAATCGGCGGAGTGGAATTGAGCCGTGCACATGCTGAGGACACAGGAAAGGTTCTTTCGGAAATGGATCCGGAGTACGTCGGCGCTCTGTCGTTGATGATTGTTCCGGGGACTCCCATTGCACAGGCGATCGAAAGCGGAAAACTGGTTCTGCCGAATCCTTTTGAATTGATACGCGAACTGGGGCTCATGATCGCCAACTGCCGGTTCACGAAATGCTTCTTTGCTTCAAACCATGCCTCCAATTATCTGCCGTTGCGCATCCGGATGCCGGAAGAAAAGGAGAGAGCCCTCGGCCTGATCCGGGAAGTTCTTCAAAAAAATGATCCCTCGCTGCTGCGCCCCGAATACATGCGCGCCCTTTAGCCACGAATTACACGTAACAATTCGCGGCTTCAGGGGACGTCTTTTGTATTCTTCCTCTTCGACCCCGGAACCGATTCCGGCGCCGACTCCGAGTAGAATAGCGGCATCTGCCTGTTTATGAATGATATGGGCAGATGATATACTCCATGAGATGGCTTGAGGGGGAGTATGACTGCCGGGATAAAGATATTATTGGGTGCGATCGTGGTAGCCGGAGCTCTGATATGGCTGGGTTTCGTCGGATTTCAGGAAAGCAAGGCTTACTACATTACAGTCGATGAATACACTTCCATGAAGGAATCGCTGGGCGGCAAAACCCTTAAACTTGCCGGAGAAGTCGTAGCCGGTTCCATCGACCGTTCGAAGCCTCATATGGAATTTGTGATAGCCAATCAGGATAAAACGATCAGGGTTCAGTATATCGGCAACGGAATCATCCCTGATACATTCAAAGACGGGACTAAGGCTTTGGTGGAAGGTACCGCCGCTCCCGGCGGTATTTTTCAAGCCAGCCACATCGAAGCAAAGTGCGCTTCCAAGTACGAAGCAGAGTATGAGAAGCGCCGCACCCCGTAGCGGATCCTGTCCGGTCAATCGCTTTTGGAAGAAGACAGGAGACAGGCTTCTGTTTCCTGCCTTCTGTTTCTTGGGTAACTAATGGCCTCTTTCGGAAATTTTTGTCTCCTCTTAAGCCTTTGCCTTTCGGTCTTCGCGTTTCTGGCTTCGCTGCTGGGTGTCTGGCAGAAGCAGGAACGCTGCATGCGCAGTGCGGAACGTGCGGTTTATGCGGCTACGGCCGGCGTGGCCCTCTCCTTTATTTCTCTGCTTTATCTTCTTCTGGCAAACGATTTTTCCATCTCGCATGTCGCAGGATCCAGCAGCAGAGATTTGCCGATTTTTTATAAAATGGCTGCCATCTGGGGCGCGCACGACGGCTCGATGCTGTTGTGGGTGCTTTTTGCCGCCATACTCAGCGCCATTGTCATTTATCAGAACCGGTTCCGCTACCGGGACATGATGCCCTATGTGCTGGCTGTCCTGACTTTCAATCTATCGTTTTTCCTGTTACTGAATCTCTTCTTTTCCAATCCGTTTGATTCGCTTGTTCAAATCTTTCCCGACGGCACTATTCAAAGCTATGTCCCTCCGGATGGCCAGGGGCTCAATCCGTTGCTCCAGCATTGGGCGATGGTGATTCACCCTCCGATCCTGTATTTGGGGTTTATAGGCTTTGTGGTTCCGTTTGCTTTTGCATTTGCCGCTCTCGCGACAAAGCAGCTTGGGAATACGTGGATTCGTACCACCCGGCGGTGGACTCTGCTGACATGGCTGCTGCTGGGCGTCGGCATTATCCTGGGCGGCAAATGGGCCTATGTGGTATTGGGCTGGGGAGGCTACTGGGCCTGGGATCCTGTTGAAAATTCCTCGCTCATGCCCTGGCTGGCGAGCACCGCATTCCTGCACTCCGTTGTCGTTCAGGAGCGGAGGGGAATGCTGAAAGCCTGGAATATCCTGCTGGTACTGTTCGCTTTTCTATTAGGAATTTTCGGTACCTTTATAACGCGCAGCGGGATCGTGAACTCCGTACATGCCTTTGCGGATTCGAACCTGGGAAAATTTTTCCTGGCCTATATGGCCATAATCCTGTTTGGGACTCTGTACCTGATCGCCGACAGGCGGACGTTTCTGAAAAGCGAGCGGAGCCTCGATTCAGTGCTTTCCAGAGAGAGCGCATTTCTTTTCAACAATTTCATATTGATAGTCTCCTGCTTCGCGGTTTTCTGGGGAACTATGTTCCCCGTCCTTTCCGAAGCCGTCAAGGGAACAAAAATTACCGTAGGCCCTCCCTTCTTTAATAATGTCAATGTTCCCGTCGGCCTGATTCTGCTTTTTCTCACCGGCGCAGGTCCGCTCTTCGCATGGAGAAAAACTTCACTCGCAAGCCTGAAGAATTCAGTCTTATGGCCGATCGCCTTTTCGTTGATTACGTGCATTGCTCTTTTCGCCGGAGGGATGCGGAATTATTATTCGCTGATTTGCCTGTCTCTTAGCGTCTTTGTTGTCGTGACGATCTTTGAAGAATTTTATAAGGGGACGCGGATCCGCGTCAGGTCCAAAGGGGAAAACCTTCTTTCCGCAGCCATAAGTCTGACACTGAAAAACAAAAGACGCTATGGCGGATACATCGTTCATCTTGGAATCGCGCTCATGTTTGTGGGATTTGCGGGAAACGCTTTCAACTATCAGGCGACTCAGCGGCTGGCAAAAGGCCAGGAAATGGAAGTCGGCAGCTATAAAATCAAGATGGCCGGGTATCATGAAGGGCAAACGCCGACATATGAGTACGGGCAAACCGTCCTGGAGGTTTTCAAGAATGGCAAGCTTGTCCGCACCCTGAAACCGGAAAGAAGGTTCTTTAAGACAGGAAGCCGGCAATCGACAACCGTAGTGGCGCTGCACAGTAATCCGAAGGAGGATGTGTACGCGGTCTTCGCCGGTATGACTGAGGATTTAAAGGCCGAAATTTCGGTGCATATCAATCCTCTTGTGTATTGGATATGGGCCGGCTCGGCAATTCTGGTTTTTGGCTCGATAATAACGCTGCTGCCGGATAAAGCAGTCGGCAGTCGGCAGTCGGCAGTGAGTAGTAGGTAATCGGCGGTCGGCAGTGAGTAGTAGGTAGTCGGCAGTCGGTAGTAGGTAATCGGCGGTCGGCAGTGAGTAGTAGGTAGTCGGCAGTCGGCAGTGGGTAGTAGGTAATCGGCGGTCGGCAGTGAGTAGTAGGTAATCGGTAGTCGGCAGTGGGCAGTGGGTAGTAGGTAATCGGTAGTAGGATTGTTGCTTTTGAATGAGTAGCGCAATAATAAATGCTTTATCACTGCCGACTGCCGACTGCCGACTGCCAACGGGGAGAATAAAATGCTCTGGGCAATATGTGCAGCACTGGTACTGATGGCGGGCGGATACGTGCTGATGCCGCTATTCAAAGAATCCGAGGCTGCGATGGATATCGATCTTCTTGCCGAGACGGAACTGGACCGCCTGATGGATCGCAAGAGTGTCATTTATCGCAATCTGAAGGATCTTGAATTCGAGTATGCAATGGGACGGCTTTCGGAGGCCGATTATCGCCGTCTCGAGGCAGATTATAAAAATGATGCCGCGGGGATTCTGGAGAAGCTGGATAAGCTGGGCGCCTCGGAAGATCTGGATAAAGCGATGGATAAGGAAATTACTTCCCGAAAAGCAAAGCTGTTCGGCCCCCGCCCGGGGCGGTCCGGGGAGGCGCAGCGGTGTCCTTCTTGCGGCGCAGAGGTCATTGCCGGCAAAAAATTCTGTGCGGATTGCGGTCAGCCCTTATAAAAAATGAATAGAAAAAGCATTCTGCTGATTTTGTTATGTCTCGTGTTCCTGCCGGTGGCTTATCCCCAGCAAGGGGTAGTGGAAGGGCGGCTTATAAACGGGACGGACCCGTCCATTGTCGTCCGCTCGGTTGAGCTTGATGTAGTCGAGCTGGGTATGGGAATGCGCATAATAAAAACTGCCGTGTCCGATAATTCGGGCCGGTTCCGGATTGAAGGTCTGCCGAGCAGCGGACGGCTGATGCTCCGCGCCATATACAAAGATGTGAATTATCATGCCCAGTTCAACATGGATTCTTCCGGCAAGGCTAATGTTGAGATCGAGGTGTTCGAACCCACAACCTCGATGCAGGAGATACGGGTCGAAGATGTCCGGATGGCGTTCCAGATTGTCGGCGACCAGCTGCAGTCTCTTGAGAGCGTTACTCTTAATAACAAGACCCGGCCTCCGCGGACACTAATGAATCCTGCAGGGAATTTCCGCTTTCCAAAAGCTTCCGGAATTACGGAGCTTCCCCAGGTGAGAGTGACCGGGCCCGGTTCTTCGATGCCTGTGGTGCAGGCGCCGCTGGAGAGTCCGGACGGGCAAAGCTACTACAGCCTCTATCCGCTGAAGCCCGGGGTCACCATGTTTGAAGTCCGGCAGGCTTTGCCCTACGCAGAGAGACAATATGTCTTCAAAAAAAGGGCGTATCAGGACATCGCTTCCATCGATATCGGCATAAGCCCGATGGATCTGTCGATATCCGGCGATGGTTTGTCAAAGGTATCCACCAATTCGGAGCAGAATTTTGCCGTTTACAGAAGCGTCCCGGTAAAAGCGGGAACGGAGATAACGTGGATGTTTTCCGGAGGCACTTCCGCTCCGGAGCCGGTCGCAGATTCCAGGATAGAGGAAATGCCCGATGTCATCAGCCGCAACACTCTCATAATCAGCCCGCTTCTGCTGATGGCATTCATCCTGGTGCTCTGGTACGCCTGCAATCACATGCAAAGGGCTTCGGATAAAACAGCAAATCCCCGTAGCCGGGAACTGAAGGAGCGCCGGGAGCGGTTGCTGAATATTCTCGCGGATCTGGATCACCGGCACGACATAAACGCTCTCGGCCGCCAGGAGTATCTGCGGCAGCGCGAAAAACACAAGCAGCAGCTCCGCCGGATTTCCCTGCTTCTGAAAATGTAGCGTATGACAACCGTGATCGAAGTCAGAAGGCTGGCCAAATACTACGGCAGGGTTGCGGCTTTACGGGACCTGAGCCTGACGGCGGAGGCGGGCGAATTTATCACGCTGTTCGGAAGAAACGGGGCCGGCAAAACCACACTCCTGAGAATCCTCGCAGGATTAACGCGTCCTTCCTCCGGCACATTCACCATCAAGCCTGCCGGAGCCGGCGCCCCGCGATTTATCCGCGGCGCGATCGGATACCTCTCGCATAGCACCGCGCTTTACGCGGATTTAACGGCTCTGGAAAACATGAGATTTTATGCGCGCCTGATGGAAGTGGCGGACGGCGAGGATGCCCTGGTGCGCAGAATTGAGGATGTGGGCCTGGCCGGGCGGGAGCGCGAGCCGATACGCAACTATTCGAGAGGCATGCAACAGCGCCTGGCCATCGCACGGGCGTTCCTGCATAGCCCCGGCATCCTTCTGCTTGATGAGCCGTTCACGGGACTGGACCAGGCCGGATCGGATTTCCTGAGAAGTTATCTCATGAAGGCGAGGTCCGAAGGAAAGGCCTGCATCATGACAATCCACGATATCCGGGCCGGATACGAGATGGCGGACCGGCTTGTTGTAATCAATAGAGGGACTGCCGCGCTGGATGTCTCCAAAGCGTCCTTAACTCCGGAGGCTTTCCAGGAACAATACCGGCGGATTACAGAAACCGCAAATTAGTGCGAATTTATGAGTAAGATCTGGGCGATTTTCCGAAAGGATTTGCTGGTTGAACTGAGGACGAAGGACTCGTTCAACACGATGCTGTTTTTCGGCGTCGTCGTCCTGGTCATTTTTAATTTCGCGCTGGCAACAACGCGTGATTCAGCCAGGACGGCCGTGCCCGGGATCCTCTGGACGGCTTTTGCTTTTTCAGGCACGCTCGGGCTTAATCGCATGTTTGCGGCTGAAAAAGAAAACAGCTGCCTCCAGGGCCTTCTGATGATTCCCGTGGATCGCGGCGTCATCTATCTGGGAAAGATGCTGGCTGCAACCGTTTTCATGCTGATCTCCGAATTTATCATTTTTGTATTCAGCCTTGTATTTTTCAACCTGACGGTCTGGAAAGAAATTCCCTGGCTCATTCTGATATTCGTCATCGGAACTCTGGGCTTTACGGCTGTGGGAACGCTGCTGTCGGCTATTGCAGTTAACACGAAAATGCGGGAAGTCCTGCTCCCGTTGATTCTTTTCCCCGTCATCCTGCCGGTTCTGATTAATGCAGTTGAAGCAACGGGCATTGTGCTGAACGAAGGCGATTATGGAGGTTTAAAGCTCCCGCTCACCATTATGTCGGCTTTTACCGTAGTTTTTGGGACCATAGCGTATCTGCTGTTCGAGCATGTCCTGGAGGACTAGAGATGAGCGAACGTTTCCAGTTTCGCCTGGATGCCGTATTGTGGATCGTACTCATTTTTGGAATGAGCCTGGCTCTCTATATGGCATTTATCGATGCGCCGCGCGAAAAGACGATGGGGGATCTCCAGCGGATTTTTTATTTTCATGTTCCGGCGGCGATCACAGGATTGATCGCGTTCGCCATTAACTTCGCAGCGTCTCTGATGTATGTAATCCGGAAGAACCGCTGGTGGGATAGCCTGGCGCTTTCGGCGGCGGAAATCGGAGTGATGTTTATGGCCATGGTGCTGGTCACCGGCCCGATATGGGCTAAGCCGGCATGGTTTATATGGTGGACATGGTCGCCGCGCCTGACCTCATCGCTGATTCTGTGTCTGCTTTATATAGCGTATCTGCTGATCCGCAACTATATCGAAGATCCTGACCGCAAGGCGATGGTTTCGGCCGTCTTCGGGATCGTGGCATTCGTTGATGCGCCTCTGGTCTGGTTCTCCATCCGTTGGTGGCGGGATCATCATCCGGGGCCGATGCTGGAAACCGGAGGTCTGGCACCGGCCATGCGCCCGGCATTCCTGATATGCCTGGCTGCATTTCAGCTTCTGCTGATTTATCTCCTTCGCAGGCGTTTTTACCTTCAATCCATGCGTGACGAGCTGGAGTGGCTCGAGCGTCAGGCAGATGCAGCACGTTGAGGAGCTATTGCCATGAATCCCATGAATTATCTTTTCGCCGCGTATCTGGCCATCTGGATCATCCTGGCTTTTTATCTCCTTTCCATCCATTCAAGGGAGAAGAAACTGCGGGAAGAAATCCGGCGGCTCAAGAGCCTCTTCGAAGCAAAAAGCAAGCCACGAATTGCACGAATTAAACCGTGAAAATTCGTGCAATTCGTGGCTTGCTTTTCAGGAGGTCAGGCCGACAATTACGCTGCGGGCTTCGTCGGTCAGGAAATCCCACAGCCCGAGTTCTTTCAGCGTTTCCGGCATAGGGATGCCGCAGGAATTCCAGCCGCGCTCCTTGTAATACAGGTCGATGAGCTTGCGCAGCTCTTCTTTCCGAAGCTCCATCAGGAGTCCGCGTTTGCGGCCGGTTGTCATCCCGTTAAGTTCTTCCGGAGTTTTGCCCATGCGCGCCGCCAGATCGCGATTGTTATATTCGGCTTCGGTTTCGTAAAGAGCGTCATCGGTAGGGCCTATGGCGCGTTCGGGGATCCAATCGTAGCGTCCCGTATCCGGCCCATAGTGAAGCACATTTAAAACCCGCTGCAGATTGATGTCGCGGTCGGTCTGCGCAAAGATCTCCTCCCAGGTGAGCTCTGATCCCAGAAGTCCATTATAGAATTCGGCATAAATCTCCTGAGATGCCGGATTGATGTAGATATCGGTATCGGTGCGAGTGGCGGACTCCGGATTGAACACATCAACCCAGGGCAGTTTACAAACTCCCATATTGTCATTGCCGAGCCGGACGCGCGGGTAGTTGATCAGTGCACGGGCTTTGCTTTCGAAAGAGGGGAAGGCGCCGAGGAGATCAGCCTTGATAAGCCATGCGGCAGCGTGGTGCGCGCCGATGTCGCTGGCTGCGGCATAGGAGCCCTGCATTGAGAGCGAGCGGTGCGTCCGGTAGAAGGAAAACGGCAAGCCCTTGGCATGCATTGCAAACTTCTCGATTTCGTGCCGGATATCCCGGCCTGTCCGATCTTTGTATCTGCGGGCAACCCAATCTGTCAGTTCTCTTATCCCCTTGCCGGCGGCCTGTGCCATCGCTGTTTTACCGGAGGCCAGCCGGTGGATAAACTCGAGAGCCGAGGTCTGATCTCCCCAGGAAAGGACCAGCCCCTCGCCATCCTGTTCCGTCAAAAGGCCGCGCTGAAAACACTCCATGAGGAAAGCGATGCCTCCTGCCGTGGTGATTGTGTCTATCCCGTAGTTATCACAGTGCCAGTTGGCTTCCATAATGAACTCGGCATTCCAGATCCCCAGGTTGGAGCCGAAGCCGGCGGCGGTTTCGTATTCAGGCCCATCTACCCAGACCTTCCGGCCGGCATGAGGGCCGCTGGTAATAGCAACCCAGCCTCCTTTGGTGCATTGAAGGTTGCAGCCCGGGAAACACCCGTCCATGCCGCGGTGTTCGAAGAGATGCTGTTCGTAGTATTTTCCGCAGATCAATCCGGCCCGGGCATCGGATCCTGTCTGAAAGTTGCAAATGGGCAGCGACTGGTATTCATCCTTGCTCATAAAGCTGATCAAGCCTGCGCTTCCCTTGCGGTGCATTCTCAGCGATTGAGGATCGACTTCCCGGACAACCTTTTGCAATTTTGTCCCGGCTCTTTTTACCCGCTCCCAGTCCGCGGCTCCGTAAGGATTATTGCCGCGAGGATTTTCAACCAATATGACAATGGATTGGATCCTTTTGTCGCTCATGACGGAGCCGGTCCCGGTGCGGCCTGCCTGCTTTACACGGAAAAGGCCCCTGTGGCCGTCGACGGGTTTGGTGACATCGAAGTAGTGGCTGTTGATGCAGCCATAGGTTGTATTGGCTGCGCCGAGGCCGGTGGATAAAAACGCCATGCGGCGTTTGTCGTATCCTGCAGTTGTGAAGCGTTCGACGATGTCTTTTTCGATGCTGAAAGCCTCGGCATCCAGGGGGACATCCTCCAGCATCACCTTCCCTTTGTAGCCGTCGATGATGATGATTACGCCGCAGGATGCTTTGCCGGTCACCTGGAGTGCGTCAAATCCGGCGTATTTAAGATAGGCTCCAAAGTACCCGCCGAAATTGGAGACTCCGGGTATTCCGGTCAAGGGGGACAGGGATACGGCCATTGCCTTCGCGGTTCCGGGGAACTGCGGTATGCCTCCCAGGGGGCCGTTGGCGATTATCAGGGGATTTTCCGGATCGGATGCTTTGGTGCGCGGAGTGATCGCCTGATGCAGAAGATAGAGCCCGAGACTGCGGCCTCCCAGAAAATAATCCCGCACATGCATATCCAGTTCCGGCACGGTGATAGTTCCTGAAGTCAGATCAATGCTGAGAATCCTGTTGGTGTATCCTCTCTGAATGGGTCTGCTGGCAAAATCCATTATTCGTTCCCAAAGGCATTGTTTAAGGGGCGCAAAGCCTCAAAAGATAAGGGTTCTCCAGTTCCGCTGTCAAGCAGACAGTTGCAGGGAATGATTGCGGGTGCCGGCATGCGGTGAATTATGCGGGTCACGACTGAAGCGATTGTCTCAAAACCTGTTAAGGAGCGGGCTTTCAGCCCTTATCGCTTGCTTCAATGTTTTCCCAGGCTTGGCCCTGGGCTGATATGGGCCGCGCCTTCGGCGCTTTTAATCATTGATTATGCATCAGTTAAAGCGCCGAAGGCGCGAACTATACCAGGGGCAGCGCCCCAGGAAAGGAGTTGCATTAACAAGAAGGCTGATAGCCCGAATCATTCCGGGTTTTGAGACAGCGGCTGAAGCCGCGACCCACATGTAGGTGGTTTTGGATTTACTTCAATGCGGTCGCGGTCGGCTTTTCTGATCGCATTGCTTCGACCCCGATAGCGATACCGACCCCGACCCCGATTTTCTTATTGGAGTGGGGAGAGGCAATATGTTGATGAGCTTAATTTGCCGGTGATTCTGCGCAGATTGTAGCTTTTCAGTTCCACGGCATATAAATTCCATTGTCCTTCATGATTGGAACGGAAAAAGATCTCCTTCCCATCGGGAGTGAATTGGGCATCCATCGGACGGCTTATTTTGGGTGTTGGATTGGTCGACTTTGCGCCGGTTGAATCCGTCAGTATTATGCCGGCGGCAGATTGCAGCAGAAGCAGTTTTCCATCGGGCGACCATGTGGCGCTGGAAGCGGCCATGCTGCTGATACGGGTTTTGTTCGCGCCGGTGGATTCCATGACGTAAACGCCGGAATTATTATCCACTGCACCGGTTGGAGGGATAGCGATGTAGGCGATCTGCCTCCCGTCCGGCGACCATGCAGGCTTTGTGTATATGGCCTGAGAGTCGGTTAACCGGCGCGTGCTCTGGGCGATGAAGTCTGCCATATAAATATCGCTTATCTGCTCTGTCCCAAAGCTGAGAGCAAGCTGTGAACCGTCCGGCGACCAGGATCCCGAACAATTCCTGCCGAATGCGGTCAGACGCCGGCTTTCGCCGGTCTGCAGGTTCAGAACATAGATGGCGCTCATCGGGATTTTTTTCCCTTCGAGGACATCAAGATCATTATGTTGCGGATCCTCGTAGGAGGATACATAAAGCATTCGTCGGCCGTCGGGCGACCACGCGAAATTGCTGATGGGGAAATCGAGAAGGCGCTTCTCGGAACTGCCGTTGGCATCCATGGCATATAAGAGAAAGTGAAACGGCATGCGGTAGGCGTTAAGGATTGCCGAGTCTTTCGAGCGAGTCGTGAAAAACGCGATGCTTTTGCCGTCCGGGGACCAGGACGTGAGCCGCAGCTGCGCGCCCGGGTCCGGCGTGAGAAGTTTCCCGCCGGTCGTATCGGAGTTCATCAAGAAGATGCCGTTCTGGCCCTGGCGGGCGGGAGTCAGGGCAATCTTGAAATCTCCCGTGCTTTGAGAGCCCGTCGAGCATGCAGTCACGGCGATAAGAAGGATCGGGATAGAACGTAAAGAAAATTTCACGACTGTACCTCTTTTCAGTTTACAGGACTTCATGTTGCATGCCGGATGCAGAAGGAGTTTTATCCTAAACCATTAATATTCAATATGCTTTTTACAGGGAATGAGAACCTTCCATGCCCGGCATTTGTCAAGTGTTTTTTGTTTAAGATAATGTAAAATTTGCTTGTCTGCATTCCTGCCGGTAGCTATTGTTACTACAACTCATTGTTTTTCAGATTACCAATTTGTTGCGGGCAGGGAGTTGCAGCGGCACTTGATTGTTGCCCGCCAACGGCCGAAAGCTGTGGTGCACAAACGAGGTTTTCGTATGCACGACCAGCAGACGGAGTTTAGCCGATTTTCCATGGTTGAGAGTCGACGTATGTCCGAATTCCGGATCTATGGGATAAGGATATCCGAAGAATCAACCATCGAGCGACAAAGGGTGTGTATGACCGGAGTATCGGTGATGAGCTGAGAATGGAATCTCGATGTCTATTCCCTGGCTGGCAAGGGATTCGATCGGCCATCCCATTCTTAGGAGGAAATGCACATGCGTTCGTTTTTAACAGCTTTCTGCTGTTTGTGTTTAATTGTCTCCGTTGCCGGGGCACAGAGCGACCGCGGGACAATTACAGGGACTATTGCCGATCCGGCGGGCGCCATGGTTCCCAATGCTCAGATCGAAGCGAAGAATATCAACACCGGCGCCGTTTATCAGGCAGCCTCTTCACAGACGGGCAATTATACAATTGCCCAGATGCCGGCCGGACCGTATCAACTCTCCGTGACAGTGCCCGGATTTAAGCAATATGTGCGCACGGGATTAACGGTAATGGTCGCTCAGACCCTGCGCATCGACGTTGCTCTTGAAGTTGGGGCGCCATCGGATACCGTAACCGTAAACGCCGACGCTCCTCTGCTGAAAACCGAGAGCGGCGAGCTGAGCCACAATATTTCCACGGATCGGATGAACGAGCTTCCGATGCTGTCGGCCGTAGGCATGCGGGATCCGTATGCTGCGGTTGACCTGATGCCCGGAGTCGGTCGCGAAGGCGGTACGTTGCGCGTCAACGGAAGCCCTGGCTATACGATGTCGCTCCGGATCGATGGCCAGGATGCCACACAACAAATCTGGACACTTGCCTACAACATGTCCTCCCCCAGCGTGGATTCTGTCGAAGAAACTGCTGTCCAGACCAGCAACTATGCTGCGGAATACGGGCAGGCAGGCGGCGGAATCCTGAATATGACCATGAGGTCGGGAACCAACGCATTGCACGGGAGCGTATTCGACTACATGAGACATGAGAACTTGAATGCGATGCCTCCGTATCAGAAGCCTCCTGCCTATAAAAAGGCCGAGGATCGCCAGCAAGACTGGGGCTTTAACGTTGGAGGTCCCGTTTACATTCCAAAAGTGTATGACGGCCGCAACAAGACCTTCTTCTTCTACTCTTACGAACGGAACAGTGTGACAACAAATGCCAGCGCAACGTATACGATGCCGACGGCGGCATTTCGGAATGGGGATTTCAGCGCGGTTTTGGGAAGCGCTATCGGCACGGATCCGCTTGGGAGGACAATCTATGAGGGAACGATTTACGATCCCACAACGACGCAGACAGTCAACGTCGGCGGGACGAATTACGTAGTCAGAGACCCTTTCATGGGCTGCGATGGACAACATCTCAACCAGATCTGCATGGCCACAGCAGGCGTGGATCCGGTAGCTCTGAACTACGAAAAATTTTGGCCGACGACTACAAATGATCTCACCAATAATTATAGTGTATCTTGGGATCGTAACAATACCTGGACCAACAATGCTTTTAAGATAGATCACAACTTGAGTAGCAAGCTCAAATTAACGGGCTACTATGCATATTATCAAATAAACGCTGAGGGCTTTACGGACGGTCTGGAAGTTCCGATCTCGGCAGGAAGGGTTTTTACAGAGAGAACCCATACGGCTCGAGTCTCCGCTGACTACACGGTTTCGCCCACCATGCTTCTGCATATGGGAGGGGGACTGATGCATTTCATCTTCAAGGATCCTCAGCCGAATGTTAATTTCGATCCTCTCGCGGAACTTGACTTGCCCGGAACCTTTGCGACCATAGCTCCCTCAATGTCATTGTCGAGTACCACTCGAGGAGGGTTCCGCGATACGGGCCCGGTTGCCTATGGCAGCACCTGGCAGATCAAACCCACCGGGACGGTTAGCCTTGCTTGGGTAAAAGGCAACCATTCGATGAAATTTGGCGGCGAGTTGCGTGTTGAGTCGCATCCCGTGACCGTATTTACTCCCGCCAACGGCAAGTTTATCTTTGATCCAATCCAAACCGGAATGCCTTATCTCGGATCAACGGGCAATACGGGACACCCCTTTGCAAGTTTCCTTCTTGGCCGGTTCAACAAAGGGGAGATTGGAATACAAAACAGGTTCCATTTAGGAAAACATGCCTTGGCCTTTTACGCTCAGGATAGCTGGAAAATCACGCCCAAGATTACGTTTGACTACGGATTGCGGTGGGATTATCAGACCTCCCTGCAAGAGACCTACGGTCGCATGCCTACCTGGGATCCTTTTGCCCCTAATCCAGATTACGGCGGCATTCCCGGAAGAACGGTCTACAGAAAAGACGTTGCGGATGTCTATCCGCATGCGTGGGGGCCTCGATTGGGTTTAGCGTGGCAGTTGATGCCCAAGACAGTGCTTCGCACGGGTTTCGGAATCACCTATGGCCAGACGGGAGCGCTGGAAATGTGGAGTCTGCGTTTCGGCTCCTTCATCCGCTACGGTGGCGGTCAGACCTATTATGAACCGATCGGCCTTCTGAAAAATGGCCCGAATATCAATGGTACTGCGATTGTGCCGCAATGGCCGGATCCCAATCAGGTCTCGCCGGCTGCGGCTGGTTCTGATGTCATGCCTTGGATCAGTGACCAGGCCGGGCGGCCGCCGCGACAGGTGCAGTGGAGCTTTGGAATTCAGCGCGAAATTACTCCCAACCTGAGCGTGGATATTTCATATGTAGGCAACCGCGGAGCCTGGTGGAATTCCAATGGGGCCATTAACGATCCCAACAGAGTGACACCGGGGACCCTTGCTGCCCACAATATCGATCTAACCAATGTTAGCCATCGCAATCTGATGCTTACACCGCTCAGCGCCGTTAGTCCCGCAGATATTGCGGCTCATAACCTTTCGACGCCGTTCCCCGGATTCGCGGGCGATGTCGCTCAATCGCTGCGACCTTTTCCGCATGCCGGGAACATTTTCGGGCTTTGGTATCCGATTGGAAGAACCTGGTATGACTCGATGCAGGTGAATGTGATCAAACGATCTTCGTACGGTCTCGACTTCACCGCATCCTATAGCTGGCAAAAAGAACTGGCAATCGGCGCGGAAAATGCCGACACCGCCTTTGTTGTGTTGCCGGCTGTAAACAATATCAACTACTTTAAATCCAACAAGTATATTTCCGCGCTTTCCATACCGCATCGCCTCGTTATCGGCGCCAACTACCAGGTTCCAAGGTGGGACACCAATAAGGCCCTATCCTGGATACTCAGGGATTGGACCATCGGCGCCATGCTAACGTACCAATCCGGCCGTCCCATTAAGGCTCCTAAAGCAACCAGCAGTGTCCCACGTCATGACGTTGGCAGCCTGCTGAAGCTTTGTTCAGGAATGAGCGTCTTCGGCGGATGCAACGGTGCCATGTTCTGGGCTGATCCGGCATCCTATGCGACGCGCGTGAAGGGAGAACCTTTGTTCCTGGTGGATCCGAATTCAAGCTTTGACCCGTTCGCTACTTTTATGACCAATCCAAATGCGTGGGTTACTCCTCCGGATGGACAATACGGTGCGGGAGCCGGACACTATAACGACTACAGGTATCGGCGCGTTCCACAGGAAAACATGAGCCTGGGCCGAGTTTTCCAGATACGCGAAGGAATGAAATTCCAGATTCGCGTCGAATTGATGAATGTGTTCAACCGGGTCCGAATACCCAATCCTGAAGAGACGGGCTTCGGAACCGGTACCAACAATATAACCAATACACAAGTCAAAGACGGGAACGGCAAGGTGATTTCCGGCTTTGGCTATATAAACGCGATCAATGCCGCCGGCCAGCGTTCCGGCCAGATCGTCATGCGGTTCACATTCTAGTGAACCTTCAAATTAAGCCAGGCCACGAATTGCACGAATCATTTCGTGTAATTCGTGGCTTCTTTTTAGGAGGGAATTATGGGCAGCGATCGAAGATCATTTCTTAAGAAAGCACTTGCGGGCTATGCGGCGGCAAAGGGGAGCATGCTGTTTGCATCGGCCCAAAATATTCCGCCATACGCCAAAGGCGCTCGGAAGCCCGGCAAAGTGGATTACAAGCGAATCGCAACCGAAGAAGCGTGGGGCCCTCCCGAATTGTTCAAGATGTATATCGACCTGATCGAGAACGGTGCTCTGACGGATCCGGGTTTTGTGTCCATGTGGGGACGCTTTGTCCGCAACACGGCATTGATCGGCCAGCTTCAGGATATCGGCGAGAAGCGGATACGCGACATGGATGCGGCCGGAGTGGATAAAATGGTTCTTTCCTTGACCGCTCCGGGAGTGCAGATCTTCGATGCTGCCACGGCGAATTCTCTTGCAACGTCGACCAACGATCAGCTGGCGGAAGCCATCAAAAAGCATCCCGACAGGTTTGCCGGGCTGGCTGCCGTCGCTCCTCAGGATCCCAGGGCAGCGGCGAAGGAAATGGAGAGAGGAATCAGGAAGCTCGGGCTGAACGGAGTGATCATCAATTCTCACACGAACGGCGAATATCTCGACGATCCGAAGTATTGGGAAATATTCGAGGCCGCACAGGCGCTGGACGCCGCGATCTACCTTCACCCTCAGACACCGCCTCCCGATATGGTCATGCCTTATCTGGCTCGAGGCTTCGAGCGGGCCATCATGGGTTTTGCCCATGAGCTTTCGGTCCACATTCTGGGCTTGATGACGGTCGGTGTCTTCGACCGCTTTCCAAAACTCAAGATCGTGATCGGCCATGGCGGCGAAGGATTGCCGTACATGCTCTATCGGCTCGATTACATGTATGAGAACGCCCGGTATCCGTTCATGAAAAAGGTCCGGAAGCTTCCCAGCGATTATATGAAGGAAAACTTTTACATCACAACGAGCGGATTGCCGTGGGCTCCGGCGATCATGATGGCTCGGTCGGTCCTGGGAATCGACAGGATTTTGTATGCGATGGATTATCCTTACGAGTACGTCCCGGAAGAAGTGACCCTGACGGACAATTTCCCGATGACGGCCGCCGAAAAGAAAAAGCTTTTCCAGCTGAACGCGGAAAAAGTTTTCAAACTTTGAGGCTTGGAGCCTTCGAGTCTTAGAGTTTATTACTCAAAGACTCCAAATTATGCGGCGCGGGCCCAGCGGATAAGGGTCGCAAAATTCGGCGGCTTGCCGTACATCAGGATGCCGATCCGGAAGATTTTCGCCGCCAGCCACAAAGCGCAAAACACCGATCCCACCCCGATCGCGATTGAAATCCACACCTGCCAGAAAGGCGGCGGAGCGCTGGACGCCATTCGCAGAAGCATTGCGAATGTATTGACCGGCGGGATGAAGCTCATCGTTACGCTCAATGTCGAGTTGGGATCCGCCGATATCGGCATCCAGAGAATCCACGGTATTATAAACATGATCGTCAACGGCGCCAGCAGTCCTTGAGCTTCTTTCATATCATTGACTGCCGCTCCTACTGCCATCATCAGTGATCCCATCACAAGATAGGTGATGACGAAGAATACGATCAGGTAAAAAATCAGCCAGAAATTGAGCAGGCCGATAAGCGCAAAAAAGGAGAGCAGCATCAGCCCCATTGCCAGGTAGATGCACATTCCCACCAGACTGGCCGCCATCTGTCCGAGAAGCTTGCCGGCCATCAATTCCATCGGCGACACAGCCGATAAAAGAACCTCTACCACACGACTCGATTTTTCTTCGACCATGGTGGTGAGCAATTGGCCCCCGCCACCCATGACTCCCATAAACAGCAGGATTCCGAATGCAATCGGGAAAAGGTAGTTCAGGCCGGGGATGGTTTTTCGCTGATCGTCCTGGGTCACAGTCACGGACCGCACCGATGGAACATTGACGATGGCATCGATGGTTGCCCGATCAAGGGATCGCATCTGGAGCCGGGCATTGACGATTGCCTCGCGGAGGCCCCGTTGTATTTCACCCGTAACGCGGTCATCGAGCTTGGGCGGTACGAACAGATCATAGGTCCCGTATTCGAGATTGCTGCCGGAGGGTTCGACTGCGTTCGCATGAATCGCTATGAGCGCCAGGTGCGGCATTCCCTCGGATTGCGCGTTCAGCCAGGCTTTTTCCCGCTCGATGTCCGTGTCGGGAGGACGCGTCCGGATATGCAGATCAGGGATCGGCCCCATTGCAGTTCCTGCCTTCTCGCCGGCGGAACTGTCGGCAAGCTGGCGTACCTGCTGCGGCGCTCTTGCAATCGCTTTTTCCAATTCCTCCTTGCGCCGCGCCGCGATCCTTTCGGGATCAAAAGTCTTCTCCAGCTCGGGCAGGACACTGTTGGTTGGATCGATCACCAGTATCTCGCCCTTCACCTGAAAATTCTTGAAGTTAAACAACCGAGGCACGATCAGGATCATTAGCGCAGCTATCACAGGCGTAATCAACAGACCGATAACGAAACCCCGTGTAGCCACGGTGGATAGGAATTCGCGCTTTGCTATGCTCAATACATTTCTCATGAGTTCGCTTCTCCGGAGCCGGAGTTTTTCAAATCCGCTATCAGCTTTTGCCGTTCTTCTGAAGTATCCGCGGCAGTTGAAACGAGGCTGATAAAAACATCTTCGAGTTTAGGTCGTGACAGCTCCAGCCGCGCCGGCGTTGTCGTATTGATGATCCGGTGCATTGCCTCTGCAGGATTGGATCCCTCGACGAGGAGTATTTTATAGCCTGACTCGTTTCGCTCCATACGCTCGACACCGGGCAGATTCGCGATTTGAGACAAGTCCGCCTGGGAGTCGATAGGATCGAATTCGAGGGTTCGGGGGTCATACCGGCTGCGGATCGCGGCCAGCGGTTCATCAAGGACCTTCCGGCCGCGATGGACCATAATCACGTGCTGGCATATCTCTTCCGCCTGTGTCATCACGTGAGTCGAGAAAAGAATCGTTGCACCGCGACGATGTTCTTCCAGAACGAGGTCACGCAAAAGCCGCGTGCTGACCGGATCCAGGCCGCTGAAAGGCTCGTCAAGAATCAGCAGATCCGGTTTGTGGATGATGGCAGCCAGAAACTGCACTTTCTGAAGCATGCCTTTGGACAACTCCTCACACCGCTTTCGTTCCGTGCCGCCGAGCCCGACACGCTCCAGGGAAACCCGGATCATCTTGTCGATGTTGGGATCCCGAACGCCTTTGAGGCTTGCGATATATTTCAGGAAAACGCCTACGCGCATTTTTCGGTAAACGCCGCGTTCCTCCGGCAGGTATCCGATCCGATTCTTCGCTTCCAGTGCCGAGGTGTGCCCGAGAACCGAAATTTCGCCGGAATCCGGGAAGAGAATGGACATGATCAACCGGATTGTCGTTGTTTTCCCCGCTCCGTTAGGACCGATGAATCCATACAAACTCCCGCACGGAATAACAAGATTCAAGTCTTTGACCGCAGTAGTCTGGCCGAATGTTTTGGTTACATTACTGAGTTTGATGGCTTCATTCATAGTCTGCCTTTGGGTTTCCGGTTCCCAGTTTCCCGTTCCCCGTTGAGTCCCTGTTCCTAAAAACGGGGAACCCGAAACGGGAAACACGTGAACGGCAAAAACTACAGCTTGCCGCCGCCCTGGAAGTTCCCAGTTATCAGTTCCCGGTTCCCGGTTGAGATTTTGTTGAAAACTGGGAACTGGGAACTCCAAACGGCCATGTTCCAATCAGTACGTATGGAGCTCCGAAAGAGTTGCACGTGAAATGTACTCCATAGATCGACTTGGCTTTGCGTGCTATGATTTCGGCATTTCACCGGAGGCTCTTTTGAACACATCGACGATTTCTCCCGAGCGATCTGCAAACCTGCGCAAACTGGCGGAATTAATGAATACGCGCCATAAGAATCCTTTTCCCATAACGGATCCTCTGCTGAGCTGCTATGACCTTGTCCTGGCTTCGGAAGAAATTGATTTTCTTCTCAAATTGGGAACGGAGCCTTACAGCTATGAGAAAGCTGCGTCCCTGACTTCATTGCCCGAAAGCGAGTTCCGGGAATTCTTTGAAGTCCTTGTGGGGAAAGGCTTCATCTGGCCGTATGATTCGCCGGATAGCGCGGAGTTGTATGTTTTGCCGGGCATCATGCTGGGATGGTTCGAAGTTTTTCTTTCAGGCGGGGAGGAGACTCCTGAAAAGCGCGAGTTTGCGCGCCGCACGGATATGCTGCTCAAATCATACGGCAAGATGAATACTTTTCCCTTGAGAGGAATCATGAACCGCCGCAGCCGCAAGGCGGGGCCCCATCAAAGCATCCTGATACCCGGCAGTTCTCCCGAGCGCGGTAAAGGACGGACAATTTCAGTCGGCAAAACCGTCGATTCAGAGCCTGCCCGCGTCTATCCTGCCGGGACCGTAGAAGAGCTCATTGAAAGGCAGGGGGATGGCGACAATTTTGCCGTTGTGCATTGCTTTTGCCGGCAATATCACAAAATGATTGAACAGCCCTGCCGCTTTGAACAACCGCCGCAGTCCTGCATCGCATTCGGGAGCCTCGGCCGCTATGCGGTCAAGCACGGCAAAGGCCGGAGCATTACGAAATCGGAGGCAATTTCGCTGGTTCGCGAGCTGCAGGCCAAGGGCGCGGTGCATCAGGTTTTCCACAAAAATGAAGATGTCAACAATCCTGAATTGGCAATCTGCAATTGCTGCTGGGATTGTTGCGGAGTTTTGGGATCCTACAACCGCGGGATTATTCCTCTTAATTTCCATTCATATTTTGAAGCGCAGCTCCCGGATTCGGCAAAATGCAGCGGATGCGCAACCTGCGTGGACTTCTGTCCGGTACAGGCAATTACAATGGTGAATGAGAAGTGCGCGATCGATTCGGCGAAATGCATCGGCTGCGGCCAGTGCGAACTCCAATGTCCCGAAGATGCTATTTGCATGATTGAGAATGAGCGGAAGGTCTTCCTGCCCCTGATAAAGAAGTCCGAGGCCCGGATCAAAGACTGAAAATCGTCAGCTACGAATTGCAGGAATCCAAATGGTGGTAAAAGGCCGTTTAGCCGGATTTTTCCATCAGGAGGGAATCTACGAAGCGGGCGGCGTATTGAAGATAAAGCTTCTCCCGGACAAACAGATCGAACAGGTCCGGATCGATTTGTCCGCTATCCTTCATGGATCTTAGAATTTCCACGGCTTCCATAACGCTTCGTGCCCGCTTATATGGCCGGTCAGCCGCCGTCAGTGCTTCGAAGACATCGGCGATGCTGATCATTCTGCCCTGGATTGAGATTTGTTCTCCCCTGAGACCGAAAGGATAACCTTTGCCATCCATCCGTTCATGATGGACTCCGGCATAGGCGGGCAGATTTCGCAGTTTTTTGGGCAAAGGCAGTGATTGCAGCATTTTTATCGTAAGGTTGACATGCTCATTCACGATGGCTCGCTCACACCCTGTCAGAGTGCCTTCGGGAATCGTCAGATTTTCCAGCTCATCGGCCGTAAGGATCGGCATCTGTTTTTCGCTGCGATGGATCCAGGAATACCTGCGGGCAATTTCCTGTATGCATCTCTGATCCGCTGCAGTAAGGCGGTTTCTTCCCGAATTGCATTCTTTGAGAAATTCAAAATCATTTTGAACCTGCCGCAAATACCTATCCCATTCCACGTCGATATGTTGGTTTTGAGAGCGTTCCGTCCCGCTTGATAGAGTGTTCAATCTTTCCCTGTAAAGACTTATCAGCTTATCGCGAAGGATGATTTCAAAACGCGCGTCAATCAGTTCAATTCTGTCGTGAATGGTTTGCAGCTTCGTCGATTTGTCCACAATATGGACGGGCGTGGCCACCTTGCCGCAGTCGTGGAGCATGGCGGCGATGCGCAATTCATACCTTTCTTCGGGAGTAAGATTGAAATCCTTGAATGGCCCTTCGGTCACACGGCACGCGGCTTCGGCGATCATCATGGTCAAAGCCGGCACGCGTTTGCAGTGATCTCCTGTGTGCGGCGATTTTGCATCGACGGCGGTTGCGATGAGTTCAGTGAGGCCTTCGAAGAGCGAGATCAGCTCCGCCATCAGCCGGTTTTTTGAGAGAGCTACGGCTGCCTGAGAAGCCAGTGATTCGGCCAGGCGCACATCTTCATCCGAGAAAGCAACAACCGATCCATCCTCGGGATCCCTGGCATTAAATAATCGCAGCAACCCTATGCTTTTGCCTTCATGATCGATCATCGGGACTCTCAGCAGCGAGCGGGTGCGGTAGCCCGTTTTTCGGTCGAATTCTCTCTGAAAATTGAAGAGACCGCTGTCGACAGAATAGATATCGGGACAGCAGACCGTACCGCAATTCATCAGAGCTGTCAGATCGGACGATTCCGGGAAAATTGCACTCCAATCATTTCCCGAAGTGCTGTCGCTTTTGGTCAGAATGCCCAGCGAGTCGATCTGCATTAAGCCGAGAACCGGGTGATTGGTTTCCGATACGAGGCAAAGGCTTGCTCCATCCGCATTGGTTAGAGACCTGGTTTCTTGGAATATTGTTTCAAGAAGTTTGGTCTGATCCTCTTCCGCCGACAGTGATTTCCCAATTCTATTGACGGTTTGAATAGTGTCAAAGTAGCTTCCCAGGCTTTGTGCCATCTGGTTAAAGGCATTGCCGAGCTCTCCGAATTCATCTTTGTTGTTCAGTGTAACCCGGGCCTTGAAATTTTTTGCAGCCACCTGCTGAGTTGCTTCACGCAGCTGCTCGATGGGTTTCATTCTCCGACGGATGAAGGTCGAGCTTAAAAGCGCGGCAACCCAAAACATGAGCAGCGCAATCGGCATGAATGTCTTCTGGAAACTGCTCATGGGTTCCAGCACCGCATCCCTTTTTTCGCTTTGCACGATGACCCATGTGTCCAGGAAAATCGCGCGCATAAAGATGGTCCAATATCCTCCGATGAAACGGTCCTTCCCGGAGCTCCATTCCAGCCGGCCGGATGGCCCTTTTTTCAGCGCTTCCGCCAATTCGCCCAGCGGACCCTGTTCCGGCAGCGAGGAATAAAGCACCTTCATGGAATTATTCACTATGAAGATTTCGCCGGTAGAGTATAGGAAGCTGTTGCTCTCCCAAAGATAAGCCGGATGGACCTCTCCCAGAATCATGCCTCTGGACGAATCGGCGAACTCGCACATCTTGGCCATAAATACAGCGCAGGATCCTTCCCGGTTTTCGCGCGTTGCCACCAATGGTTTGCCGTCCGAGAGGTGCCTGATTTCATCGGCAGAAAAATCGATTGGAGCGGGCGCCGTCCCAAATTCGGCAATTGTTTCCCCGGCGGCAGAGAGCAGCAGGATTCCGCGGTACCGCTGTGAAAGCCGATTGCGCATCTTCCGGTTTGCCGGCCATGGTTCTTTTATGTCAGAGGGATCGACGACCAGAGAATCCAGGCTGGATTCAAGGGACGATAGACGCTCAATAATATTCATCCCCGAACTTTTGCTTGCCTCGCGCAGGCGCTCGTCGGTCTGACGATTGAGCTGCCGGCTTACTCGCACGTAGGAAATAACCGTCATAGCGGCAAGGGGCACCAATGCGCAGAGGACAAACATCAGGAATATCTGGCGGGCTACCTTGTTTCGCAGGAATGCGCGGTCAGGTCTGAATTTTCCGAGCCTCATGATTCTCCGGCCATAATGTGAAATGAATGCCTCATTCCAAGATCAGGCAATCCCATAAATGCACGAACAGAATTTCTCAACAATCCGGATTAGGAGATTTGATGCAGCCGCGTCAGAACTCCTTTCAATTTGGATGTCGTCCGCATCTCCGTTAATAGTTCTTTGCTAATCCGATGAATCCCCCGTTGTTGGCGCGAAGTACATCGTCCCAGCTGGGTTCGGCGGTGATGGGGAGCTGGCTTTTTTTGTCTCGGCCTTTGCTATACAGATCATAATCGGAATTCAAAGGGTGGAGGTTCTTGTCCTTCCTGGCACCTTTGGGTTCTTTTCCCTTTGTCTTCCCGCTATCCTCCTGCTGGCCTGCTATCCTCAAATATTGATACGGTTCACCCCATGGATCATTGAGATCCTCTATTCTCGCGGCTTCAAGAGATTCCGGAAATACTCCGTTCCTGACATAAAAGCATTCGATATCAAACTGGATGTTCTTGATGTCTCCTATTGCCGCGACAACATAAGCCGAATTGACCATTCCCGAATAATATGGGACGGCAAGTGCAGCGATAGTGGCAATAATGGCTACAACAATAAGCAATTCTACGAGGCTATACCCTTGGTCGCTGATTTGCACTGCGGGTCTATGGTACGGCGGATCCTGGGGCGAAAGCGAAGAGAGGGCGCTTCCTGTCCCGGGAGGCAGTCCTCTAAGGCTCTTTTTCAATAAGTAAAACATACTCGGCAAGACGTTTCCCTTGGGTGTCCAGATTCTCGACAAGCAAGCTTAATTCTTTGTCAGATAGAGCACGGCTTTTTTTAACAATTTCGGTGATGCAACCGGCAATTGCTTTCTGCGTATCCTGAATGTTGGCGACTTTTGACCGCAAACTGTCGAGCATTTCATTGATCAGCTTCATTTCCGGCTGCAGATAATCACCCTTCCGCAGCCGCTGTGGAACCGGTATTTTCCCCGCCGTAAGCGAAAGAAAGATCTGTCGGAAACGGTACATGGGGCCGGCCATCTTGTGTGAGAAAAACAGAGCATGGATACTCACAAGCACAATGATCAATATGGCTGCAGGCCAGATATACCGGTGAAGGTGGAGAAAACTGTTGGCGAGCAAATATGCGCGGTAGGATCCGGGATAAGCCGACCGCAATTCCATGAAGACGGGAGCAAAAGTGGCTATTGCCATCATGATAATATAGAAAGCTACATACCCCACAGATGCGGCAATAATCCGAAACTGGAGATTTCTATCAATAAGAAAATTGCGTCTGCGAAATGATTTCACGACAGTTCCTTTCAGGAGGCAATCCCCGTACCCTCCATCTCTGAAATTGACTTAAAACGCGATTATTCCTTATTTCATATCGGTTTACTCTACGTATTATGTAGATAGTTTTTGCAGAAATTCGACAATCATTTTCCTCAAACGCCTGCCCGGTTTCGCCCATGGGTCGGCTTTTAGTGCCTTCTAACTCACGGCTTTGAGCCGGGAAGCCCTGGCTAAGCCCTTCCGGCGCGTCGTTTATGTAAAGATATGTGACAAATGGAAATAGCTTTTTCGGGGTCGGGGTCGGAGTCGGTATCGGGGTCGAACAGAAATGATATCAAGTGCGAACACAATTGATGTGCTTCATGGTTACAGGCCAACCCCGATACCGACTCCGACCCCGACCCCGAGATATAAAAAATATGCTCTGCTGTGCACTCACTCTCACTGCGGGACACATTTGACACTGTCGGTGTCCTTTCTCATGTGTGTCCCGCAGTGAGCGCTGTGCGGGGCAGGCAAAAGCCACGCCTTCCGGCGTGACCGAGAACTCCTTTTGAGATGTATGGGAGCGCGCACCAGCAGAGAAAATGTGAATCCCGGTTCCCGTCTTTCATATCTGGCCCGCCGGATCTGCCTGGAAAATTTCGATTAAACTCCTTATATTCCAGCCGGGGCTGGACGATTAATTAAGAGACTTCTTAAGTTCGCGCCGGAATTTCGCAATAACGTGGGGGAAACGATCTGCCCATGGATGATGCCAAGAAGATATTGGTTGTCGATGACAATCGCACAATTAAGATGCTTCTGGAGAAGAGGTTGTCGGCCGAAGGCTATCTGGTTGTTACTGCAGGTGACGGCAGGGAAGGCCTGGCAGCGGCAGCACGGGAGATGCCTGACCTGATCCTAAGTGATGTGGATATGCCCATCATGGATGGAGGAGAGATGGTCTCAAAGCTGAAGGCATCCATCCGAACCAGTCGCATACCCGTTATCTTTCTCACAAGCCTCATCACAAAAGACGAGGACAAGCGCCCAGCCTCAGGCGATAACTGGTACATCTCGAAAATGGCCAAACCTGCGGAGCTCCTGGTGGCGATCCGTGAACGGCTGGCCCTGCCTCCTAAATAGCTCCCTTTAACCCGCTTTATTCCCTGCAAAATCCACGGTTTGTGGTTGTTCGACTCTGATATCCCAGGCCCTTCCGGCATGCCGTTGACATGGGAAGATATGTCACGAATGGAAGAAGTTCTTTCGGGGCCGGGGTCGAGATCGGCATCGGGGTAGAATCGGGAGTGATATTACTTGCGAACACAATGTATTTTCACCGTAGCCAAAAACCAACCCCGATTCCGGCCCCGATCCCGATTTTGTGTGAATAACCGGTACCCGACTGGAGCTGCATTCGGGTATCATGGGTTGCGGTTGGAATGCACCGTACAGAAATCCGGGAGAAAGGGGAAGCGCGCAAGCTTTCAGTTGCCTTTTTATTTTGGATTATTCTTTTGTAATTCGACTCAATAAGTGATAGCAAAACAGAATTCTTTTCAGGAGGTTCTTATGAGCACAGCCTATGAGTTTTTAAAAGCCAATCAGGTATTTCATCTTGCTACCGTAGATGGGACCAGGGCCAGAGTGCGCCCTTTCGGCTTTGTTATGATAAGGAACAATGCGCTTTTTTTCTGTACCAACAAAACGAAGGATGTTTATAAGCAGATGGTCAAATGCCCTGATGTTGAAATGTCTGCAATGGGATCCGACGGCAAATGGCTGCGCCTGTGCGGGAAAGCTGTTTTCGATGAAAGCCGTGAAGCGAAAGTCCAGGCCTTCGCGGAAGGCCCCATGTTGCTGCAGATCTATCCCAAAGGAGCGGATGAAGAAATCTTTGTGACCTTCTGCCTCAAGGATGCGGAAGCTACTCTGTACTCGTTTTCCGAAGCCCCGAAAAAGATTCCGCTACTCTAACTGCAGATTAGAGACGCGCCTTCTGTTGATTCGAGATGCGAGATTCGAAATTCGAGATTTTTCCTCGCTTTTCAATCTCGAATCTCGAATCTCGAATCTCGAATCTCGCATTATTTGCCTATCTCCACCTGTCAAAAGCTTCGCCGGATGGATTCGCGCAATTCGTGGCCGGCCCTGACCCCGAAAGATCGATGCCTATGCTGAATTCTTTTTAAAACGATTGATTAACCTGCTATAAGCATATGCATTCAGGACGGATTATATCGGGGAGGTCCTGCCTAAAGATTAGGAGTACGAAAAAATTAACCCAAAGGAGCCAATGAAGATGCCAAACTACAATGGTTTGCCCGAGAACTGGGCACAACTCACTCCCGCGCAGAAACGAGATTACCGGCTTAATCAGTTCCTTAATCCAACGGATATCCCATTTGTCAGCCAGGACGCAGCCAAGGCTTACAAAGTGAGGGCTCAGAGGATGGTGGACGTTTTTAATGTGAAGGAGCCTGACCGTGTGCCCGTCAGCCTGCCTGTGGGGAACCTGCCGCTTAACCTGGCGGGCGTCAGCATGCACGAAGCCATGTACGACATTGAAAAGGCAATAAAGGCCTGCAACGCATTCAATGAGAGGTATTCAGAAGAACTGGAATATTTCTCTGTTCCTTTCGTTGCGCCCGGAAAGGCGATGGAAATTCTCGACTACAAACTCTATGCATGGCCGGGACATGGTCTTTCCACGAAAGCCCCAAACTACCAGTTTGTGGAAGGCGAATACATGAAGGTGGAAGAGTATAAGGACTTTGTCCGGGACCCTTCCGATTTCTGGCTGAGAACATATCTGCCTCGCATATTCGGAGCATTTAACGGCTTCCGGCTGCTGTCGCCTCTTCCGGACATACTCGAAATCCCTACAGGGCAATTAATGCCCCTTGCGCTTCCCCAGGTGCAGAATACATTTCAGCGGCTGATCGATGCCGGAAAGGATCTCCAGAGAAGGAATGAAATCAGCGCGAAGCTCATGACTTTTCCTTCGGTGCACGGATTTCCCAGCACGATGGGTACCTTGACGGTGGCTCCATTTGACGCGATCGGGGATACTTTAAGGGGCACCAAAGCCATCATGATGGACATGTTCCGTCATGCCGACGAACTGCTGGAAGCCCTTGAGGTGATGACGGAGCTGATCATTCATTCGGTTCTGAACGCTCCAAATTTCTCGAGGCTGCTCACGGTGATGTTCCCTCTGCACAAGGGCGCCGATGGATGGATGTCTGCCAAGCAGTTTGACACCTTCTATTGGCCGACCATGAAAAAAGTGATGGATGCTTTCATCAACGAAGGCATTATCTGCAGCCTGTTTGCCGAAGGCGGCTACAATACGCGTCTGGAAAGCGTAAAGGATTTCCCCAAAGGCACCGTTGTCTGGTGGTTCGATCAGAGCGATATGGTGAAAGCGAAGAAAATCCTGGGAGATAGGTTCTGCATTCAGGGGAACGTCCCGTCTTCGCTGATCGTTACAGGCACTCCCGCTGCCGTTAAGGATCGCTGCCGCAAACTTATCGAGGATTGCGGCAAGGGAGGAGGTTACGTTCTGGGCGCCGGATGCGTTGCCGATGATCCCAAGCTGGAAAATCTGCAGGCAATGATGGAAGCTGTAAGAGAATATGGGGTTTATAGGAAATAAATTCCGGTTTTCAGGCCGGGGACGGAATAGATCGTCCCCGGTTAGCCAAACAGATCGAGGATCTCGCGATCGAGCTCCTGCTGTGCAGAAATAGCTTTAAGATTAGCCTTCACCTCAGTTCTTGCCAGATTTATATCAATGATATCGGCCGGATCAGGCTGATCGGCGGCAGAGATCCGGCGCGCGGACTGCAGAAGATTCCGCTCCGCCGCATAAATCCCGTTCAATGAAATAGAGTAGTCACCGGACATAATTTGCCTCGATGATTTCTCTATCGGAAGAAGACGGAATTTAGAGTATAGAATTCAGGAGACGGAATGCAGAATAAGTTCCGATCCGATTTTCAACATTCTGAATTCCGACCTCTCCGCTTACTCGAGAATTTCGCTGATCTGAAACTGAGGCTTTATATCCGAAAAATTGACCAGGTCGGCTGCCAATTCCGGATCATGGGCCTGAAGTCCCTTCTGCATGTTCTCCATCGAGTCAAAAACCAGATGCCCTATGGCGATAAAGGGGGAATCTCCCACACCCCGATTCACTTCGGATTTGATTAATCCGAAGGAATCAAGCAACTTATGGACAAGGCTCATATGCTTTTTCGAATAGTAGTCGAAATCAAACTTACCGCCCCTGGGGTACATGACGGATACTCGAACCATTGCTTTTTTCTCCTAGCGCGGCCGTTGACCGCAACCAATATCTTCAAAGATTCGTGGAAGCCGCGTGCTCTGTCAGCGTTCAGCCTTCAGCCTTCAGCTTTCAGCAGTCAGCTTTCTACCGGTTTCGTTTGCTTTCAGTCATTTTGCATGCTTCTCTTAAGGAATAGCTGAGGATCGATTCTATACCGAAACAGGCAAAAACGCATAACATGAAGACTCCAATACGGGAAGCATCCAAGTTTTGCTTGATTTGCTTCGCGGGAACGATGAAGCTTACACTGGTTGCAGGGGATCCCATAATGCGGGCTGGCCGCACTTGAGTATTCTGAGGCAGACGGAATGGCAGTCGGCGATGCCCCACTGCACTGAATTGATGCCGAAAATGTTATAGGGAATGCGGAAGCCAAAAACCGCTTTTGGAATGCGGCAGCTTGTTACGGTTTTTGTTGGATGCTGCATCCCCATTGCCGGGGCTAAAGACAGCGCACTCCAGATTCAGCAGTGTTCGGGGAGTAAATTATGAAAATTGTGGTTGTGGGAGGGTCGGGTTTTATCGGCTCTCATGTGGTGGATGTGCTGCTTGAACAAGGGCAGGAGGTGGCAATTTACGATCTCGAAGCCCCGCATTATGACCAGAAATGCGACTTCATACGGGGAGACGCCAGAGATGTTGATCGGCTGTCGCAGGTATTCAAGTCCGGCGATGTGGTATACCTTCTTGCCGCCGAGGCGAATGTAAACCGCTTCTATGAAAGCCCTTTATTTTCCAACGACATCACGGCGGGTGCGGCGATGTCGATTCTGGAAGCGGCCCGTCGTACCGGGGTCGCACGCGTGATCCTGGCGTCGACGGAGTGGGTTTACGGCTCTCTTCCGGAAACGGGAGAAGAATATATTACCGAAGACACGCCCTATACAAACAATCCGGATCACATTTATACATCTTCAAAAATTGCTGCCGAGCTGTTCTGCAAGAACTACCGGAGCCTCTATGGAGTGAATTACACCATCATGCGCTATGGGATACCGTTCGGAGAGCGGGCTCGGCCGGAAACCGTGACGCCGATCTTTATCCGGCGGATCATCCGCGATGAGCCGATCACCATTCACGGCGACGGCAGCCAGACGCGGCAATTCATCTATGTGAAAGATCTTGCCCGGGGCAACGCCGCCTGTCTCAGCCCGGCAGCGGAAAACCAGATTTTTAACCTGAACGGAAAGAAGAAAATCAGCGTGATCCAGATTGTGAGGACGCTTGAGGAGATACTCGGGAAGAAGGCGAATGTGAGTTTCGTCGAGGACCGCAAAGGCAATTTTAAGGGGCGGTTCATTTCTTCCGAGAAAGCCCGTCGATTCCTGAACTGGTCGCCGCAATCGGATTATGAAGACGCCATGCGGAAGTATGCCGGCGAATTTCTGGCATCCTCCAACCTGTAATCAATGGAAATTGTCGGTGCGATGAATGAAATACCCTGTCATTTGTATTGAGCGCTACACCTCGATCCAGAAAGCCATACAGCTGATCGAGCGGAGTCTTTTTGATCGTGCTTTTGTCCTGGATAAGGATGGTTCCTACGTGGGAGGAGTCTCCACTGCGGATCTCCGCCGTCTTTTAATCAGCGGAGCCCACGGTGAAGAACCCGTCGACGCTTATCCGATGAGGCATATTTTGAAGCTGACGGAGGAATCTCTGCGCGACCGGAAGATCGCCGGGAGAATGATTTCCGATATGGAGCTGTACGGTGTTCATTTTCTGCCCATCGTTAAGCAGGATGGACGGATCTCGGAAGTGCTTTCCGTAGAGGATCTGGTTAAGCTGCATGGATTGCCTAAAACGGATTCGCGACCGGCCGAATCGGCAAGAAGAGTGCTCGTCGTCGGCGGCGCCGGTTTCCTGGGCAGCGTGCTGACGCAAAAGCTCCTGCGCGCCGGTTTCCGTGTGCGCGTGCTCGACAGCTTCATCTATGGTCGAAGATCGCTGGATGCTCTCGCAGATGACAGGAACCTTGAGATCTTCGAAGGAGACTTGCGCAACATACATACCTGTGTGAGTTCGTTGTCTGAAACGGACGCAGTGGTTTTGCTCGCGGCCATCGTGGGGGATCCCGCATCGAAAGCCCGCCCGACGGAAACGATCGAAACCAACGTGCTGGCAGCACAGGCGCTCGCTTCGGCAAGCAAACTGCACCATATAAACAGGTTTTTATATGCATCGACCTGCAGCGTGTATGGAATAGGGGACGGCCTCCTCGACGAAAATGCACCGTTGAATCCGGTCTCGCTTTATGCGCGCACAAAGATCGAGTCCGAAAAGATTATCCTGGGCATGGGAGACGAATATTTCAGCCCTACCATTCTCAGGATGGGAACACTTTATGGATACTCAGCTCGGATGCGCTTTGATCTGGTAGTCAACACCATGAGCATGAAATCCTTCGTGGATGGCAAGATTCAGGTTTTCGGAGGCAGACAATGGCGTCCTCTTCTTGGGGTTGAAGATGCTGCCGAAGCTTACATCCGATGTATTGAAGCAAATCTGCAAGATGTTGGTAATCAAGTGTTTAACGTCGGGTCGGATGGCCAGAACTACCAGATTGATGAAGTGGCCGAAATCATCGGCTCTTCGCTGGGAGGCATACCGATCTCAAGAGATAATTCCAACCTGGATGCGCGCGATTACCGTGTTTCCTTTGCCAAATTGAATCAGACCGTCGGTTTTGTCCCTCGGCAGACGATCGGAGATGCAGCGAGGGAAATTTTCGACAGGCTGCAGTCCGGCGCAATTAGGAATCCCGCACAGAGAATTTATTACAACCACTATTTCGATTCAGCCGAAGAATAGCGGAGCGAGATTAATGTGCCAAATCCACTAAAATTGGCTATTTATCGATTTCAGACTGCCTTTTATCATATTTTTAGTGTAAGATTCTTCCTATGCAGCTTCTACAGTACCTCAAAGGAGCTTCCGATAAGCTGCTTAGGTCTATGAATTATTACAGCGCCAACTAACAACATGACTCCAACACAACACGCATGAAAATTCTTCCACCCGCTTTGGTGAAATCTGTGCGCTGTATGCGTGTTTTTGGGGTTTTAAAGGGAGAGCAATGTCTGTACGCTTGTTTGTAGGGAACCTGCCCTACGAGACGACTGAACCGGATCTGAGAGAGTTCTTCTCATCCGTTGGGCCCCTCTCGAACGTAATTATTCCCGTCGATCGAGAAACAGGGAAACGAAGGGGATTTGCATTTGTCGAATTTAACGACCCGGCGCAGGCACAGGAAGCCAGCCGCCGCTTGAATAACCAACCGTTCAAAGGGCGCAACATAACTATCAATGAAGCACGTGCACGGGAAAGCCGGCCGGATTCCGGAACGGGACCACGATCCGGATCCTATATGAGGCCTGCCGGTATGGGGAATGCCTCGCGTCCCGGCTTCACTCCGAGGCCCTCATACAATAGCGCGGATTTCATGCCAAACCCCATGGAAAATGGGAAGGCAGGACGCTCGGAAAGACGCAGTCGCAGTTTTGGCCCGGATGCCAAACCAACCCGCAGGAGGAAAAGCAATTACGGAAATAAGGGCGGTGAAATGGGCTGGAAGAAAGGTCCCATCCGCGAACGCACCTCAGGCCAATTCTTCGGCGGTGACGATGATGACTATAATGATGACGATATGGATTTAGAATACTCGTCTTATCCCAAGGATACCGACGAAGAAGATGCCGTATAAAATTCGGCGCTGATCTGTCATCAATAGGCAATAAGCTACCGAAATACCGATGGAAAATATCAGCCTGCTCAGGCTTCAGTGCAGGTGTGTCTGATCCGCGCGGTGCCGATGATGCAATCTGCATAAGCAGAGATTCCCATGTGGGTCGCGGCTTCAGCCGCGACTCACAATGAATCCCATGTGTAAGAGATATTTATGCCTGATTTTCTGCTTGCACCAACATGTCGCGGCTGAAGCCGCGACCCACATGATTCAACGCATGCCTGCTTGAATCGGGCCGTCGCTTTAATATGTTCAGCGAATTTTGAGGCAGTCTCTTCAAGCCGGCCGCCCGGGCTGAAGTCAGGGCCCCCGCATGTCTTCCGGTTTATCGGGGCTTTTGATGCAGCCTGCGCTGCCGAAAATCCACCGGAAATATCTGTTGAGAGACCTGGGACAAAGCGATATGCTTTTCTGTTTCTTATGTTTATATTTTGAATGTATGGAGTTAAAACCGCCCTATATTTGATTTTCATGCGCTGCGCATTTTGCATCGGGTTTGTTCCGCCCCTGCTTTCCGGTGGGTCGAATCATAACTGACACCAGCAGCAAACAGTTTGGAATCCTGTGGGAATTTTTGCACAGGGACAAGGAGTAGTCGAGATATGTCAAAATTCATAACCGCCCAACAGGCCGCCATGCTGATCAAGGATGGCGTGACCATAGGCGCCAGTACTCAGGGGTTGTCCGGGTGGGCTGAAGAAGTAGCCATCGCCATCGAGGAGAGGTTTCTTGAATCGGGGCATCCCAGGGATATCACTCTGGTGCACAGCTGTACCTGTGGGGATTATAAGAAGAGAGGCACTACGCATCTGGGTCATGAGGGGCTGACGAAGAGGCTCATCTGCGGACATACATTGACATCGCCCAACATGATCAACCTGATCGAAAATGACAAGATCGAATGCTACCTGCTGCCTCAGGGTGTAATCTGCCAGCTTTGGCGGGCGATTGCGGGGAAGAAGATCGGAGTAATCACATCGGTCGGTCTCGGAACCTTCGTAGATCCGCGGGTCGATGGGGCCAGGGTTACCTCAATAACTCATGAAGACCTGATCAAGGTCATCGAAATCGACGGCCGCGAGCAGCTGCTATACAAGCCATTTCCTGTTGATGTTGCTCTGATACGCGGAACGGTCGCCGATGAAAACGGCAACCTGACCATGGACAACGAATCCGTTATTATGGAAGCACTACCCCTGGCCATGGCTGCTAAAAACAGCGGAGGCATTGTCATCGCACAAGCGCACTATTCGGCAATGTCGGGTGCTCTCCTTCCCAAGAATGTAAAAGTCCCTGGGACTTTGGTGGACTATGTTGTAATCGCAAAGCCGGAGAACCATCATCAGACTCAACAGACCTATTTCAATCCGGTTCTTGCAGGGCATTTCAGGGTGCCCCTGGCCGGAATCCCGACCATCCCGCTGGATGCGCGGAAAATCATCGGGCGCCGGGCTGCCATGGAGCTTTCAATCGGCGATGTGATTAATCTGGGTGTGGGCATTCCTGCCGTAATCCCGAGTGTTATTGCTGAGGAGGGAATGACGGGAAAGGTCACAACAACCACCGAACTGGGCGTCTTCGGGGGAGTGCCGGCGATCGGGCTTGATTTCGGCGGTGCATTGAATGCCGAGGCGATGATCGAGCATGCTTCCATGTTTGATTACTATGACGGCGGCGGGCTGGACGTCACTTTTGTCGGATTGGCTCAGGCTGACAAATACGGCAATGTCAATGTCAGCCGCTTTGGGAAAAGGGTGGCGGGCCCGGGCGGATTCATCAACATCACGCAGAACTCCAAGAAGGTCGTCTTCTGCGGCATGTTTTCCATCGGCTCCGAAGAAGTCGTGGAGAACGGGAAGCTGCGCATCACGAAAGAAGGCGATGGGAAAAAGTTTGTTGAGCGTGTCGAACAGATTACATTCAGCGGCGCCTTCGCCGCCCATAGAAACGAGCCGGTTATGTTCATCACAGAACGGGGAGTATTCGATCTGAAGGGCGAGAAGCTGATGCTGACGGAAATCGCTCCGGGCGTGGACCTCGAGCGGGATATCTTCGGTATGATGGAATTCAAGCCGATAGTGTCTCCGGAACTGAAGCAGATGGATAGCGATCTATTCCTGCCGGAATGGGGGAAACTCGAAGCGCTTCTTGGCGAGAAAAGCGGCCGCATTTCTGAGCCATTGCAGGCTGTTTCCTAAGTTGATGCAGCCACGAATTGGCACGAATTAATTCGTGTAATTCGTGGCTAAGGCGTTTTTCCTTTCGGTAATTTCCTGCTGCATCTGTAGGACGTGTGCTTCATCGATTCTGTATCCAAAAAAGAAGATGGCCACGGCAATCGCATAAGCCACCGCCGGACCAAGCGTGATCATTAAACTGATGCCTTCAATCACACGCGGCGTCGGAGTCGTGTTCGCTTCAAATCCTATCGCCATTAATCCAAATGTGACCACGGCGCTTCGGATCAGCACTCCCACTTTTATAGAGAGATTCATCAGTGCCATCGTAAATGCACGGATGCTTTTCCCTGTTTTCCACTCCCCGTAAACCACCGTGTCGGCAAATAGCGCTGTATTCATGGCCGCTGCTATGACGGCAAGCATGCTTGAAATACAAAATACAAATGTGAAACCCCAGGGCGTCTCGCGCAGGAAAAGGCCGGAAGCAAATCCGACGGCGGCCGCCGTGATAAAAATGCAATACACATTGCGTTTGCCCAGCTTCACTCCGATCCACGAAGCGGCAAGCGTGCCGATCAATCTTGCGATGCTGGTGGCTAATATGAACAGGGATAGAAAAGCCGGCTGGCCCACCACATAGGTGAAGTAGTAAATTGCCAGGGCTGTGATTATAAAAATGCTGGTGCTTCCGAATACCTGGGCAAGTGTTAAATACATGAGGGGAGGATTCCTGAATACCAGTCCCACTATTTCCCTCACCGATTGACTGGATTTATTTCGGGGAGTATCGATTGGGATTTCGTCATATGGATCCTTGCGGGCCGTAATCCCGTAAACGTACCAGTAGCCGAGGATCATCAGGAATGCGTATACAGCCACGGTAACCGTAAATCCCGCCACTTCGCCGGTATGCGAACTGAAAAACAGAATCATGGGCATTGCGGTAGCGGAAAGAATCAGACCCGCGGCGGACATCCCCTGTGCCCGACTGGTGGACAAAATGGTTCTTTCGTCGGGAAATTGGCTCAGCCGGCTAACCATCGCGCCCGAAGCGGCCACCACGACATTAAAAAGAAGATGGCTTGCAATAAAGCCGAACATGACGATGCAGGCTGCCGTCAAATCTCCCCCTATTTTTGTAAACTGCAAAATGAATAGGGGGGCGACCATCGGCGGTCCGACCAAAAACCACGAGCGGTATTTCCCGCCGTATTTCAGAGTTACTTTCTGGAGGATGACGCCGCCCACAAGAGCGCACACGATGTCGATCAGACTGGTAAGGCCGAGGATTTGGCCGGTAATTGCCAGAGAGAAGCGGGCATAGTCCGTGAGAAAGACGGCGAAAAAATACGCTTCCATATTTACCATGAGGGCAAAAAACAGATCCCCAATTCCGTAAGTGTACAGCAAGGACTTTTTTAATCGATCCGCCATGGCAACTCCCTGACAAAGGCTCGGGTGTAACAGCGCTACACCGATTGAGATGATACTAACCCGATAAAGGGAATTTCTGTGTCGTTTTTTAAGGGGATTTAGAATCAGAAGATGGAGATTGCCGACTTTCGTGTAGGGCGATAGAGATATTAAACGCGGATTTTCACTGATCTCAGGCGATCCGGAATCCCTGGGTTTATGGACAGCGGTTGTGCTATCCTGCGAAAAACCTGCAATGCTTTTCCCCGCTGCCGGAATAAAGTAATATGGATGTCAGGGCGGCAGGAGGATTAGATGCCGGAATTAGGACAAAGCACTCTGCAATATCGGACGCTGGGCGCAATAGTCGACAGCGTTGCGCGAGTGTGCGGAGTGCGCAGATCCGATCTGGCATTCGGCGACCGCCTGCTCATAACCACAAGAAACTCGACTTACTCCATTTGTGTGCTGGAGGAGGGAATGTATTCGGTTTCGGGAGGATGGTTTGATCGCCGCGGTTTGTCTCCATCAAAGGTAACCATTAACGGATGTACCTGGGGAGGGCGGGCAATCAAACAGGATATCGTCGCTGCCTGCGGCCTGCATCTTGAGTTCGGCAATCAGGTGGTGACAAGCAGAATTACCAAATACCAGGTCATTCGCTGCCCTGAAAACTCCATACAATAAAGCTCGTGCCATCCAGTAGCGCAATAAAGATCCGAATCGGCCGTCATTCGCACGCAGGAAGACCGCATAATCGGCAGCCACGATATTTGCTTGTGCGCTCATTGCACTTCCCTGTCACGCGCCTTCGGCATTCCTATTCCTTAAGTCAAGAAAAGGGCCCCCCAAAATTGAACCTAAGACGTTTTTTTGAGGGGATTATTGCGCTAAAAGATTGTTTGAATTAGCTTTGCGTCGGTCCGACCCCCGTGAAGGGATTTCGTAGATTGATTTTTGGGATTTGAAGCCGTTGAGAGCTTGTTGGAAAAGAGGGGCAATCCTGCCGGGCTCTGCTTTGGCAAAAGGGGTTTGTGGGAGTGGGGCGAAGATGTGCGGGTGGATTCGCGCGCCCAGATGTACGACTTCCTGCATAACTTTCAGACTTTCGCGCATGTCTTCATCGGTCTCTCCCGGCAGGCCATAGATGAAATCCACAATTACCTTGTATCCGTATTTTCGCGCCAGTCTCACTGCCGTCAGTACGTTCTCAACCGAGTGGGACCGGTTGCAGACTTCCAGCATCCGGCTGCTGCCGGATTGGGCTCCAATCACGATCTCGTCGTTATCAGCGAATTCCTTGAGCATGTCGAGTGTGTCCGGAGTGATATGCTCCGGCCTCGCTTCGGAAGGGAAGTGCGCGAAAAGGATTCGGGCTTTTGATGTCATGGTTTGCCGCAAAGCCGACAACAGCTCGCGCATAGCCTTCATATTGAGTTGCCGCCCGTCATTCGAACCATAGGAGAATGCATTAGGCGAAAGAAGCCTCACGACCTTGCGGTTACCCGACCGCAGCGAAGCCGCCTGCCGGACAATATTGTCGATGCCGCGATGGCGCAGCTTTGTGCCGAATATGTGCGACGTCTGGCAGTAGCTGCAGGCAAAGGCGCAGCCGCGCGTAATTTCGATCGGACCGAACATGCCTCTCTTCGGAGAAATGGAGACGAAGGAGTCCATATCAACTCGAACAGGTGAGGATTGCAGGCTATGGACCGCCTGTCCTTCAAAAAGACTCCTGATCACTCCGGGAAAATTCAATTCGGCTTCTCCGCGGAATGCAACATCGACTCCCGCATCAAGGGCTTCCTCCGCGCACGCGGTGACATGCGGCCCGCCCGCCAGGACTACAACCTTCTCTCCGCAATCCGCGCGGAGCTGCCGGATGATGCGCCTCATCTCTTCAAACTGGCAGGTCATGACCGACAGTGCAACGATGGCGCGATGGTGATGTTTCAAAGCCGCAGCAGTGACTGCCCGCAGATTATCCGCATTGGTGGCAAGAGTGACCCGTGAATCCGCGAGTGAGGGGTCTCCGTCCAGAGCTCCCGCGAGCGCGTTGAAGCTGTAGCAGTTCAAACGGTGATAATAGAAGATCAGGGCGTGCTTTGCGATCATTCGAAAAGAGCAGCCATGCACTTCGCAGACGGAAGGCTGCCTATTCCTCTTCTTTGGGGGGTATATAATTCGCATCATCCTCAATGACATCCAGGATGATGCGATACCAGCAGTTTTTGCAGACCAGGGCCCGGTCAACACTGAGCAGAACCTGCTGCCAGGGGCTCAGTTCATTCCCGCAATTGGGACATGCATCGTAGCTCCTGCGTGTGCCCGGAAATGCCTGCCTGTTTTCTTCGTTGTTATCGACCAAAGCCCTGCTCCGGTTTCAGTATGATGCCCTTGTTCTGATGTCCATCGACTTTAGCCACTACGGGATGCTCCAGTCGGATGTGGCGGACAAATTGTCTCTCTTCCACAACGGGATTTGTACGCAGCCATTCCCAATCGATGAAACCATCCTGAGTGGTGGAGTTGACTGTGAAGTAGCTGATTCGAAAGGACGTAATGTTGTGAAAAAAATGGGATCCCTGAGACGGGTCCACTTCCATATCCCTGAATCCTGCTTCGACGATGACTTTTGCGCCGGAAATCTGATCCCATTTTACGGGGATTCCAAGCCAGGGATCGAGCGATCCCCACCGGCCGACGCCGATTAAAAGGTAGGGCCTGTGTTGTGCTACAAGGCTCTCATTGAAGTACATGACTTCATAGGCTGCATCGAGGCTTTTGGCCCTCTGAAAACGCTCGACGTCCACAAAAACGATATCGTAGATATCGCTTGTCATGCCGTGGCCCAGTACCTGAGTGCTTCTGCAAATCAGCTTTTCCTTCGCAATGTCCTCTATCTGGAGTGGATCCGATTCCTTGCTGAGGCCGAGCGGGCGCAGCTGCAGCAGTGCAAACTCCTTTGGCTGACCGGACCGTACGGACAGGGAGACGGCGAATTCCATCTCAACGGGCGTACCCATGCCCCAACTGCCCATATCCATCAAAAGCTCTATGATGCGCGCGAGGGGGAATACCTTGTTTCGAAGTATGGGCGCAAAGCTGACTACCCGGAGTCCAGTCCTGGACATTCCGTCGTACAGCGCATCATTCTCGGGTGAGTATGTGGAGGCTAAGCTGCGAAGAGTGCCGTCCGCTTCTGCGTCGGCAAGGCCAAAGCTCCGGACCAGCGTGTCGTGCGTTTCGGCTTCTTCGGTGGGACGCGCGGTCAGATCCAGCGCAAAAAATTGATTCTGATTATTAAGGATGGCTTCAGAGGTGGAAAAGAACTGAAGCAGGTGGTTTGGATATTTCGGGCAGAACCGGACAGTGACACCTCCTTCGACAATGGTTTTCCCCAGGCCGAGCGCTACAGAGACGATACCGTCCAGTGGCTTCTGCGGCGGGACGGGATAGAAGTTGTAGGATTTGGCCACTCCCGAAAAATCCGGGTAGAAGCGGGATTCGTGTTTTGCTCCTACCATTTTCTGGACTATGACGGCCATCTTTTCTTCTTCAAGACTGTAGTCGGTGACCCTGAAATAATCCTTTGCACACTGGTAAAAGGTCGATGCGTAAACCCGCTTGATTGTGGTCACCAGCTGTCCGAGGCGCACAAACTGGTCCGGATGATCGTTGGGGATCATATAGGTCTGATACACGCCGGCAAAGGGATGATACTGCGAGTCCTCCAGCATGCTCGAGGAGCGGACCGCAAGAGGCACGCGTATCTCGTGAAGGAAGGATGCCAGATCTCCCAGAACATCCTCCGGGAAATTTGCCTCGAGGAATCTCTTCGTGATCTCGAGATCGTCGGTAGATTCCAGGGCAAACTGGCGCAGATTGTTTTCGTCGAGAAATCGATCGAAGAGATGGGTGCCGAGTACAACGGCAGGAGGGACCGCTATCTGTACGCCATCGAAAAGCCGGCGGACGCCATAATTGTTTATCAGCGTATTCAGGAAACCCAGACCGCGCGCTTTTCCGCCCAGAGATCCCCCGCCGATCCTTGCCAGACTCGTTTCAGGATCGAATTTATCTTTCTCAAAATCGGTTATAAGTCCGCGCTGCTGAAATCGGGTGTAGGCGCCGAGCGATGAGATCAGGTCGTTGCGAAGGCCTTCGACTGTCGGGAAATCCGACACTTTTCGCGGCCGCACCAGATGAGCCAGAGCGAATTCCGTTCTTGCCTTGAGCCAGTTCGAAAAGTGATTGCGCTCGGCGTGATACCGGATGCTTTCTTCGGGCACGTATGCCAGCTGTTCCCGGAGGCTTTTCAAATCCGAAGCTCTTCCGACCTCATGCCCATCGGGAGTCCGGAATACAAAGTCGCCGAAGCTGAAGTATTCGGTCATGAACTGGCGAAGCAGGAGAGCCAGTTTGGGCGAATCCTTCGGCACAAAAGACAGGTTCAAAGCCTTGGCTTCGGCTTCATAATCCGATGTCAGGGACTGAAGCATGATGGGCATCTCAGGGTATATGCTTCGCGCAGCCTTGGCGAACTTGATTCCCGCGCCGTAATCGGGCCGGCCTTCTCGCGGGAAGTCGATATCGGAAATAATACCCAGTATGTGTTCCTTATAGGTTTCGAAATACTGCCAGGCTTCCTCGTACGTTTGACAGACCAGGATCTTGGGACGCGCCACCGTCCTGAGGAATTTGTGCGAGAGATTGATGCCTTCGGAAATGAGCCGTTGAGACTGGGTGAGAAGCTCCGTGTACAATATGGGCAGAAGCGTCGAGCAGTGCTGGATGTTGTCTTCAATGAAAATGATGGATTGGATGCCGACCAGGCGGGTATCGTGGTCGACGTTCATCCGGTCTTCCAGATGCTTGATGATAGCCACGATCAGCCGGAAGTCGCCGTTCCAGACAAAGACCCGGTCGAAAGCCGCCGTATAGTTGTGCGCCTTCAGGTCTTTCAGTTCCTTGCTGTCATAGGCCAGCAGCACGATGGGGATCTGAACGCCCGCCTGCCTGGCCAGTTGCGCCAGCCGTACGGCGGTCATATCCTCCACGTGCAGAGTCGTAAGAATCAGGTCAAACCGCCTCTCCTCTTTCGCGAGGATAATGGCTTCTTTTCCGCTGGATACGCGCGTCAATTCCGGGGAATGGCTCAGGTTCAGGGTCTGGTATTCGTTGCTGATCAACTCGTCGAAGCGGCCGTCTTCTTCGAACAGATAGAGGTCATAGAGGCTGGAGACAAGAAGGACGTCTCTGATCCTGTGACGCATCAGGTTTTGAAAACCCTGAAAGCGCGTTCCATACCCGTGCTCGATCCATAGCGGATCCAGTCTTTTTTCAGCCGACATAACGCTTCCCGGTATTTCAGTATAAAACAAAAGCCACGAATTGCACGAACTTGTAAGCATTCGTGCAATTCGTGGCTGAAAGAACCTCCGCGATCCCGCTAGACGAGACCTTGATCCATCATGGCATCCGCCACCTTCAGGAAACCGCCGATGTTGGCGCCATTGACATAATTGCCCGGCGTGCCGAAACGTTCGGCGCATTCCACGCAGGTTGCATGAATGCTTTTCATGATGATGCTGAGCCGCTTGTCGACTTCCTGCTTCGTCCAGGGCATCCGCATGCTGTTCTGTGCCATTTCGAGACCGGAAACCGCCACGCCACCCGCGTTGGCGGCCTTCCCGGGAGCATAAAGGATCTTCGAATCCAGGAAGAGACGGACGCCTTCAAAATGCGTAGGCATATTTGCGCCTTCGCCGACTACGTAGACGCCGTTCTTAAGCAGGTTTTTGGCATCCTTCGCATTGATCTCGTTTTGCGTCGCGCTCGGGAATGCGCAATCCGCCTTGTGGTCCCACAAAGGATTATAGTCCTTGGAGCGGTCCACCGGTACATACACGGCATTTTTGTACTTTTCCGCATAGTTCTTAATGCGTCCGCGCTTGACGTTCTTCAAGTCCATGATGAATTCGAGCTTCCTGACGTCGATGCCTTCATCATCATAAATATAGCCGTCGGAATCGGAGACCGTTACCACTTTGCCGCCGAGCTGGAGAATCTTTTCGATAGTGTATTGCGATACGTTGCCGCTGCCGGAGACGAGGCAGGTCTTGCCTTCGAGCGTCTGGTTGCGGGTAGTCAGCATTTCCGCACAGAAATAGACACATCCGTATCCGGTCGCTTCGGGCCTGATGAGAGAACCGCCCCAATTCAAACCCTTGCCTGTCAGCACGCCGGTGAATTCATTTCTCAACCTCTTATACTGGCCGAACAAGTAGCCGATCTCTCTGCCGCCGACGCCGATATCCCCTGCAGGTACGTCGGTGTCCGGGCCTATGTGCCGGAAGAGCTCCGTCATGAAACTCTGGCAGAACCTCATGACTTCATTGTTGCTTTTGCCCTTCGGATCGAAATCGGATCCGCCTTTCCCGCCGCCTATCGGCAGAGTGGTGAGGCTGTTCTTGAAAACCTGTTCAAATGCCAGGAATTTTAAAATTCCCAGATTTACGGATGGGTGGAAGCGCAAACCGCCCTTGTAGGGACCGATGGCGCTGTTCATTTCGATTCGGTATCCGCGGTTGACCTGGATTTCACCCTGGTCGTCCATCCAGGGCACGCGGAACATAATGAGTCGCTCCGGTTCTACCATGCGTTCAAGAATTTTTGCGGATCTATACTCAGGGTGCCTGTCCAGCACCAGTGCAAGAGACTCAACAACTTCCTGGACGGCCTGATGAAACTCGGTCTCGCCCGGATTTTTGGCCTGCAGGCGAGCCATGAAAATGTTCACATAATCTACCATTGAAATGCTCCTTTATCTTATCAAGGGGCTGAAAAAGAACCTGTTTAAACTAAAGATCGACCTGACACTCACTATTCTCGTGCTCCCTTTCCCTGCAGGAGTTGCGTTTCTTATCCTCGGAATATATTGGAGTCTGCAACATCCCATGCCGGCCGATGCGGTCAGAGATTCGCCTTGCCACATAAACGAATCCATAAAAAACCAGCGGGACCCAAGCATACCACAAAAGATTTCACCGGTATGCGACATATTTCGGGGACAGTCACCAGTGTCCCCATAACCATCAGTCTTGTTTGGAGGATGATGCGGGTTGTTCTGTCCAGAGATCCGAGATGCGGCGCGCTCCCAGGTAGCGCATTGTGTACCAGATTTTGTTGAGATCACTGACGATTACCTGCCGGGCTTTACGAGCCGCATGCAGAAACTTATCGTTGCCGATATAAATGCCCACATGCGTCGGATTCTTTCCGCCGGAAGAAAAAAAGACGAGATCGCCCGGCTCCAGCTTGTCGCGATCTATTTTTTCGCCCTTCTTGAACTGCTCGCGGGACGTGCGGGGCAATTCAATATCAAATCTGGAGAACAGGCTTTTCACAAGGCCGGAGCAGTCAAATCCGGTCTTTGTGGAACAACCGCTGCGTCGGTAACGAATCCCAATCATCTGGAAGCCGGCTTCCACAAGACGCAGCCGCGTCGATGAAGATTCTTCGTCTGAAATCAGAGCCTGTTCTTTCAGCTGAGAAATATGCCGGGCGGCGGCTTCCTGGTTCTGCGAAACCTTGGGTTCCGAATCCCGGGGAGGAGCCATCTCCGAATTCGGAACGATGAGCCTTTGGCCGGCCTTGATTCTGCTGTTCTTCAGCCCGTTGAGGGATTTCAGCATTGCGACGGTCGTCTGATTCGCCCGCGCGATTCTGATGAGATTATCTCCCTTTTTCACTAAATAGGTTTGGTCGGAGCTCAGATGATCTGACGGATTGGCGTCGTGCTTCGCCGTAATATTATCTGCCGTCGATTTTGGCAAGTTAACGGAGGTTTTTGTGAAGCCTGGAATGGAGACCAATAGAAAGACAAGCGCTGCTGGGAAAAAGGCGGTGCGGCATCGTCCCTTCATCGATTCCAATCCCCAAAATTATACCGTTTATGCAAACAACCCGCATTTTCCAGGGTAATGCGGATCTGGTATCGCCCTTTACCGGCTACGCGAAAATGTCTGCGTTTCGCACAGCGGCCCGAGCAAGCGAGCCTATCATATAAAAATGGGAGGGAAAGGCAATTAAAAAGTATTCATTCGGTGATTTAAGTCACATGGATCGAGTTGGATGCAGGGGAAGCGCCATGAAAACGGTTTGCAGGATCTCCCCGCATATCTCAAAAGCGCAGGGTCCCTTATCTGCAAATCCGCAAGCTCTGTAAAACCCGGCAGCCTGCCGGGAAGAATAAACAAAAATATCAGAGAATAAAGCGGGAGGAACCATGCTCTTGATATGTTCCAGCAGCATGCGTCCGATGCCTTGGTCCTGGTATTCCGGCGAGACGTAAAGAAGACGGATTTCATTCATATCCAGGCCGGCTACGCCCATTATCCGGTCGTCCGACTCATAGACGGCAATATAAAAAAGACCGGCACGATCCTTCATACTCTCAAGAGTCTCCGCATCGCGGATCTTCTGCAGGAGCGGGGAGGGATAGGACGGATCTCTTTCCAGGCATGCATGGATCAGTGCGCAACAGGATTCAGCGTCACCGGATTGGAATGGTCGGATCATTCTGCAAGTTTATCGCAAAACGAGCAAAGTTTGGCCAGTATTAGCGCCAGCTAAGCTTGCGGCCTATGACCGTGCGACCCTGATAGGCTAAGCCGTTCCGGCGTGCCGTTGACATGGATAGATATGCGATGAATGGAAGAAGTTTTTTCGGGGTCGGGGTCGGTATCGGGGTCGTTTTGGAAAGGATATTAAGTGCGACCGCAATGGATATGGTCCGTTGCCAAAAGCCGACCCCGACCCCGACCCCGAGATATCAAAAATTCGCCCCGCTGTCTGAGCCGTATGTTTGAATAGGATGGATAGTATATACTTCAGAGGATAGTTGATGAATCACAGGAGGTTCTGGCTTTGACGAAAAGTAAAGCACTCATAGCGTATGTGGCTCTAGGTCTCGCATTAATTACACTCGCCGGATGCACGCAGCCGCCTGCTGAAGTCGAGCAGGCAGTTCAGGTCGGATTGAAAGCTCCGGCATTCACGCTCCCGGATCTCAGCGGGCAGCAAGTTACGCTGGATCAATTCAAAGGAAAAGTCGTTATGCTGGAGTTCTGGGCAACCTGGTGCGGGCCCTGCCGTATGACCATGCCGCTTATGGAATCCATCCAGAAGGAGTTCGGCGATAACCTGATCCTATTGACCATTAACCTCCAGGAGCCGATGGATGTCGTTCGGGATTATGTCCGGGCTGAGAATGTCCACTCGCGCGTCCTGCTGGATGAAGAAGGTTCCGTTGGTCTCCTTTATGGAACGGACTCGATCCCGTTGCAGATCCTGATCGATAAGCAGGGGATTGTGCGGTTCATCCAGGCGGGATTTGGTCCCGGCACGCCTTCCCAACTCCGCGGGGAAATCAAGAGGCTGATCGCCGGATGACATTCATCGGAGCTTTTCGAATTTGCGGACTGCCAGGTCTGCGAGTGCGTCGATGAATTTGGGATAGACATTCAGAGAGGCGGACCGGCGGAATTCCTTGATCCCCGATTGCGCTGCCAGGCTTTTGTATTGAATGTCGATCTCCTGCAGCGTTTCTATATGGTCGGATACAAAGCTGATGGGGATTGCCAGGATCCCGGCACTCCCTTTCCTGCCCATCTCCATCAGCACTTCTTTGGTTGACGGGCCAAGCCACTTTACCGGACCAACCTTGCTTTGAAATGCCAGACTGGAGGCAAGCCTGTTTCCCAGCCGTGCATTGATCAGGGCCACCGATCGTTGCGTTTGTTCCAAAAAGGGATCGCCGCGTTCCACATAACTGGCCGGGATAGAATGGGCGCTATAAAGCAATGAAATTTTTTCGCGCTCCGGCATGCGAAATTCCTGCAATCCCTTTTCTATCAGTTCAGCCATCGATTCGATATAGAGCGGTTGATCACACCAGGATTCGACAGGCGATATTTGCATCCTGGATGAAAGGCCGAGTTCCTGATCCAGAACACGAAAATATTTTAAACAGGACCCCGTAGTCGTTACGGAGAACTGGGGGAACAGAGGGAGAAGGACGAGGCGTGTGACCTGATCTTTTAGAATCCGGCCGGCAGCTTCATCAATTGACGGCTTCCAGCAGCGCATTCCTACATAGACGTTGGCATCCATATTTCTGGCAATCAGCGCGCGGCTCAGCGCGGCAGCCTGATCTTCGGTAATTTTCCGCAGCGGGGATCCTCCCCCGATCTGGCGATAAAGATCCCGTGATTTGCCCTGGCGGATTGTAGAGATCAGCCATGCCAGCATCCTGCGCAGCAGGTTGCTCTTTATATGAATGATGTCGGGATCCGAGAAGAGATTGTAAAGGAAAGGACGTACGTCTTCGAGCGTTTCAGGTCCGCCCAGATTGAAAAGCAGAACGCCCCGCTTCATGAATTTGTCCGCCGGGACAATTGTATAATCCTCAGTAACATAGAATCCAGAACCCCGAATGAATCGAGCCTGGAAATTAGGCAAGGGAGACAAACCGTCCCTGTTTCCAACTCCTGTATCCTGACCGCTGACAGCTGTCAGCTCCCTACAGCGTTTTCGAAAATACCGGCTTTTCCTTTGGCTTCCGCAGATATTTGTCGAATACCATTCCAACATTTCGAATGAAAATACGTCCAAGCTGTGTTACTGCGATGCCGCCGTCGCTCAGTGTGACCAGACCGTCGGTTTGCAGCAGATTCAGCCCGGCAAGCTCTTCGGCGAAATACTCGTCGAACCGGATGCCGAATTCCGATTCGACTTCTTTCTTTTGAAGCATGCAATGGCACAGCAGGCGGCTGATGACGGATCGCCGGATCACATCGTCGTCGTTCAGGTTTATGCCGCGCATGATGGGGAGTTCTCCCTGTTCTATCGCGGCGTAATATTCCCTAAGATCTCGGCGGTTCTGGGCATAGGTTCTGTCGATACCGCTGATCGAGCTCACTCCAAAGCCGATCAGGTCGGCGCCTGCCTTCGTGGTATAGCCCTGAAAGTTCCGGTGCAGCGTCCTGTTTTTCTGAGCGATACATAGCTCATCGCCCGGACGGGCGAAATGGTCCATGCCGATGTAGAGGTAGCCCGCGCCGGTGAACCGCTGAATTCCGGCGCGGAAAATCTGAAACTTATCCATTCCCTGCGGTATGTATTTTGCGATGGCGCCCTGCTGCTTCTTTAGCCACGGCACGTGAGCGTAGCTGAACATCGCCACCCGATCCGGGTTCATTTCTATAATTTTGTCGACGGAGTTCAGGAAACTCTCCGGCGTTTGCTTCGGGAGGCCGTAAATGAGATCGATGTTGATGGATTCAAAGGCGAGCGTCCTGCACGCATCAAAGGCGGCCCTGGTCATTTCATAGGGTTGGATCCGGCGGACGATCTCTTGAACCTCGGGATCGAAATCCTGAATGCCCATGGAAATCCGGTTGAAGCCGAGCTTGCGCAGAGTGATCAATTGATCCTCCCGGGTTACGCGGGGATCGATCTCAATGCCGATTTCAGCATCCGGGGCGAAGCGAAAGCGTTCTTTTGTGTAGAGAAACAGCTGCTCCAATTGCGCGGCATTATAATAGGTAGGCGTGCCGCCGCCCCAATGGAATTGCACGACCGGCCGCGATGTATCCATCCTGCGGGCAATCCGGTCGATCTCCCATTCCAGCTTTTCAAGGTAGGGAATCGCAACGTCGTGGTTCCTGTTAATCACCACGTTGCAGCCGCAGAACAGGCACAGGCGGTCGCAAAAGGGAAGATGCATGTACAGCGACAACGGCCGTACCGGACGGGCATCATTGGATTGCTGCAGCGCCCGCTCATAATCCGGCGGCCCGAAGGAATCATGCCATTCCGGCGCGGTTGGATAGCTTGTGTAACGCGGCCCGGCGACATTGTACCGGTCCAATATCTCATGCGTCACATTCAGCGTCTCACCCTGGATCCTGATATCCAATTGCATAGCCAAAAGTTATCACAGGATCAACAAAGCGGAAACATCAACCTGGCAATAGAGGTTTCCCGTTTCCGGTTTCCCGTTCCCCGTTGAAAGCAGCTGGTAGGGAACCGGAAACGGGAAACGGGGAACGGGAAACCCGCTACCATCAGGAGTTGCCGGCGGAGTCACGAATTTCGATTGGGCCCAGGTTCAGCTTCCGGAGTTCCGGCTCAATTTTGCCTCGATCGCCGACCGCCACAATAACCATATCCTCCGGCCTCAGATAATTTTGAGCGACCCGCCGGACTTCGGCAGCCGAGATATTCTGAATCTGATCCGGGAGCTTGTGATAGTAATGGAGTGGAAGGCCATGAACAAAAAGCTGGCCGATGCTCGAGGCGGATTCCGGAGTGGTTTCGAACAGGCCCGGCAGCGAGCGTGCCATCGAATCTTTAGCCGTTGCCAGCTCCTCCGGAGTCACTTCGCTGTCGCGCATGCGTTCAATCTCGCGAAAGATCTCCGTCACCGCCGCCGCAGTTACGTCCGTACGCACGGATGTCCCTATCAGGAAGGGGCCCGCTCCGCGTCTGAAAACAAAAGAGGATGAGGCTCCGTAGGTGTACCCATGCTGCTCGCGCAGATTCAGATTTATCCTGCTCGAAAACAATCCGCCCAGAACCGTGTTCATTACATCTAGGGCGACATAATCGGGACTGGACTGAGGAGCGCCGACGTGTCCGATACGGAGAACGGTCTGGGGAGCTTCCGGCTTCTCAACGATCAAAATCCGGCGGGCCGTTCTGTCCGTGACCGCAGGCGCCTGGCCGATACATCCCGTTCCTTTCCACCCGCCGAAATATTTTTCAGCCACTTCGCCCAGCTCGGATTCGGTCATATCTCCTGCGACCACCAGCGCTGAGTTGGAAGGGAAATAGCCCTTCTGATAAAAGCTCAGAAGATGGTCGCGCGCGATGGCCTTGTTGGATTCCTCTGTGCCGATGTCCATGTGCCCGTAGGGATGGGAGGAACCATAAACCGCCTCGAAGAAGACCTTGATCGACAAAACGTTGGGACTGTCTTTCTGCTGCAGAATGTGAGTCAGCCGGTCGTGGCGGATTCGCTCGATCTCTTCCTGCTCAAACGCGGGATTCAGAAGTATGTCGGCGGCAAGCTCAAACGCCGCATCAGCGTTTTTCTTGAGAGTGCGCGCAGCAACGAAAGCGTAGTCCGCTGAAGATCCCGTCGTCAGCGTGGCTCCTATCTGGTCCGCATCTGCCGCTATCTTCAATGAAGAGCGCTTCCCGGTTCCTTCGTCCAGCATCTCGGCCGTGAAAGATGCATGGCCGGGATGGCTTGGAAGATTCTGGTCGCTTCCGCAAAGGGTTATTACATTTGCCGAGACTATGGGAAGGCTGTGTTCTTCGACCAGAAATACGGTGAAGCCGTTGCCAAGATTGAATTTTTTTGGAATAGGCAGATTGATTGCAGGCGGCGGGCCGGGTAATGGGAGTGATTTCCGCCAGTCCTGTCCTGCGATTTCGATCTTTTCCAGGACGGCTTCGCCGGAGGAATGAGCGGATTTTGGGACATCATTTACGACTTTTTGGCCGGGGATACCCCATACTACGACGCCTGATTCGCGTTTGAATTGTTTCCGGGCGAGATTTTTCAGCGAGGCCACGCCGGCTTTCGCGTAACGTTCCATATCCCTGGGAAGAAATCCCGGATCTCCGAGGAAATGATTGTACAGGTTCAGTCGATCGGCAAAGCCTCCGAGGTTTTCCAGCGCACGAATTATCGAAGACTCTATCGTGTTTCGCGCTCTATCGAGTTCTGCCTGCGTGGGGCCGTCTTTTTGAAATTTTTCAAGCTCGTTCCGGATCGCATCCTCGAGTTGTTGGGGTTCAACGCCGGGCTTTCCGGTTGCATCGATGACAAATACAGAACCCAGAGCCAGAGAGGCTTGATGAGCGCTGACGTCCTGCGCAATACGCTTCTCGTAGACAAGGCTTTCGTACAGGCGGCTGGATTTGCCCCCTCCCAGGATTCTGGCTATCAGGTCGCATTCGGCATCTCCCTGCGTGAAAATAGGATCGGTGATCCATGCCAGATACACGCGCGGCAATTCAACCTGATCGCCCACGACTGCCCGCCTCTCGGATGCAATGGGCGGCGTTGTCTTTGAAGGAGAAGGAACCGGGCTTCCGGCGGGCAGAGGGCCGAAATATTTTTCGACAAGCTCTCTTGTTTTATCCGGCTCGATATCTCCGACAATGGCAAGGCTTGCGTTGTTAGGCGCATAGTACAGCCGGAAAAAATTCCTTACATCCTCGATCTGCGCCGATTCGATGTCGGCATGCGAGCCCATTATCGATGAATAATACGGGTGATCTTTCGGGAAAATCTGGTGAAACAGCTCTTCCTGAACGAGTCCGTAGGGCGCGTTTTCAATGACCTGACGGCGCTCATTCCGGACCACGTCGCACTGGTTTTCCAGCTTTCGGAGATCGATCTGGTCAAGCAGGAAACCCATGCGGTCGCTCTCGAGCCATAAAGCAAGCTCCAGCTGATTCGACGGCAGCGTCTCAAAGTAATTGGTGCGATCGAAATCCGTGGAGCCGTTGATGGTGCTTGCGCCGGCGGCTTCCAGATAAAGGAAATGCCCCTTCTCCCCCACATGCTTCGATCCTTCGAACATCATGTGTTCGAACAGATGCGCGAATCCGGTCAGCCCCGGACGTTCGTTGACGGGGCCGACGTGATACCAGATATTCACCGCGACGAGCGGAAGGCGATGGTCTTCCAGCAGGATTACGTCGAGGCCGTTCTTTAGTTTGTATTTATGGTATTGAAAGTCCGGGACAACCTGTTTTTTTGCCACAATCTCTCCATGGATTCGCAAGCTATTGAACCTGGACCTGGATTTAGCGGTATCTGCAAATTTCGCAGGATAAAAGGCTGAAGTCCAGGTCCACGAGCCGGGCAGATCATCATATTACGCGGAAATAGATAATGATATTTCCCGCACGCGTTACGCAGCCCGCAAAAGCCTACCATAATTGCCGGGAAGCAGAAACAAGCGGATTGTTGCCGCTCAGGAGGGCCTTTTCACCGGCGCCGCAGGTGCAGCACATATCGCCTGTCATCTATCGAGTATTCTTTTGCACGAACGAGTCCTTCCGTGTCAGCCGGTGCATTTTCGACCGTGGTGAATAACGCATCACATGATTTCGGGATATGGATTGCTCCAATGGGAAGAACCCGGTGAGAGAAGCGATAGATGGCTGCACTGAAATCGGACAATTCCTCGAAATGATCTCCAATCATGCAGGCAGTCGGTTTGCGCCCCGGAGCGACAGCTTCGATGCGCGCTGTGATTTCTTCATAGACCGCCACCTTCCCGGGATTCCACTCGGGAATCCAGCTTGTTATGCGCTGATCCAGGCTTGCCGCCAAGCCGGCCAATAATGCGATCGCGGTGATGATCCTGGCAGCAGGGCGGTAAAATCGCACGGCTGCAGCGCTCACCAGGATCCAGAGAAAGGCCTGCTCGGTGGCTATTGAATAGATCCTCCGGGATCCCTCCGTGTATTGCCAGGGATCAAAGAGCAGAATCAGGCCGTAGCAGATTGCAAGCGACAGGAACGAAAACGGTTTCAGACGATGCGCAAAATCGGAGGCGGGCGATGGTCCGACCTTACAGCGCTTTGATTCGATCGCATATACGATCCATGCGACGATTAGCGCAATCGCCAGGAAGATAAAGCGAGAAGCGACGGCCGATGTCCACAAGTGCCGGAAGGACTCTGCCAGCGAACTCACAGCCTGGTTCCCTTCCTTGTTGATCATGAGCGGCCATTCAGTGGGAATCGTGGGGAGTCGGTCGTTAAAAACCAGCCATCCGAACAGGACAGCTGTCAAAAAGAGCGGAGGAATCGACCAGAGAAAGGCAAAAGTGCGTCGATAGCCGTTGTCGGAAAGAATGGTCTTCCCGTTGAGCAAAGTCAGAGAGAACAGGTAGAACCACATCGAATCGCGCGTCAATAACGCAGCGGCTCCCACAACCGGTAGCCAGCGGCGTCTGGCTAATTCGAGTGCGCCGCCATACAGCAGAAGATAGAACAAGGCGATCGCGGTTATTTCCTGATACAACGTCGTACTGCTGCGCGCGATGACAGCCTGCTGCGCGAAACAGAACATCACCGCGAGGCTTATCAGCAAACCGCGCCAGTTCCTGCCGAGAAATCGCAGCCCCAACAGCCCGAGTCCCAGTACCGCCAGAAATAGATGCGCGCACGGAATCAGGTTGAAGAATGAATACGGAACATCAAATCTGGCCAATCCCCAGATTAGCCACTGAAGATAGGGAAGCCAGACGCGGTTCCCCATACGGGCAATAAGCCGGTCCGCATTCAGCATGCGGACCGAAGCATCTCCCGTAAAAATCGGATTGCCCAGCGCAATGATCGCTTTCCAGGCAAAGAGGGCAAAAGCAAATGCGACCACGCAGATGACGAAGTATTTCGGTGATAAACGACTGAACTCCGGTTTATTAGAGGAATCGCTATTATTGCTGGCCGGAGCTGTTTCAGACATGGGGCGCATTATGTCATCTATGGATTCCGAAGTAAAATTGCCAGTTGTATCGCATTTGCCCGATTCCCGACTGCCTGGACTGAGACTCCGAAAAGATGTTGTTTCGCGTATGGATGCTTTAAAGGGTTTTAGATATGATAGGTGCCTGGAGCCCTAATTCTTTTGCGTAGCCTTATTCGCCTGCCGGCTTGGGCAGCAGCGATTGATTTTATGGGCTGACCCAACTGATATGCGGAGGTGCTTATGTCTCTCGATCCTCAAGCGCGCGCCCTTTTAGATCAAATGACCGCAATGGGTGCTCCGCCGATAAACGAACTGCAGGTCAATGAGGCGCGGCAATCTCTTGCTGCGATGTCGGGAATGCAGGGTGTGCCGGAAGCGGTTGCCGGGATGGAAGACCGGACCTTGCCCAGCGGAGAAGGTGGTATCCCAGTCCGTATCTACACACCGGCAGGCTCAGGCCAGAGACCGATCCTGGTGTATTTTCATGGAGGAGGCTGGGTTGTCGGCAGCGTTCGGGATAGCGATATACTTTGCCGCGCACTTGCCAATGCATCGGGCTGCATTGTCGTGTCGGTTGACTACCGGCTGGCGCCGGAGCATCCATTTCCTGCTGCGGTCGACGATGCCTATCAGGCTACGGTATGGGCAGCGGAAAATGCAGCAGGTTTTGGCGGTGATGGCTCCCGCATCGCGGTTGCAGGCGACAGCGCCGGCGGAAACCTTGCCGCAGTCGTCGCACAAATCGCCCGCGACCGCAATAAACCCGCGCTGAAGTTTCAGCTGCTTATATATCCGGTTACAGATGCTGCATGCGACACTCCCTCCTACAGTGAAAACGGCGACGGCTATATGCTGACAAGAGATGCCATGCAATGGTTCTGGGGCCATTACATCCGTAACGACTCCGACCGGATCAATCCTCTAGCCTCGCCACTGCGCGCGAGCAGCCTGAGCGGACTGCCCGCGGCACTCGTCATTACCGCCGAATACGATCCGCTGCGCGATGAAGGGGAGCTTTACGCCAATCGCATGAGGGCCGCCGGCGTCCCGGTAGAGCTTAAGCGGTACGACGGAATGATCCACGGATTCTTCACAATGGGAGCGATGATCGATCAGGGCAGGCTGGCGCTGCAGCATGCCGCCGCCGCACTGCGCGCGGCGCTGTCATAAATCGGGAATATCCCACTCAGTCTATTCAGGCCTTCCGGGAATTTGATCCGGCCTGGTGTGAAAAATATGGACAGAGGGGCGTCCGCAATTTCCAATCGATATTCAAAGGAATGATAGCCTGGTGTCTAGAGTTTTCCGAAAACCGAAATGGGCCGTTTGCCTTTTTCTATTGATGGCTGTTTTCGCGCTGTACTCATTTATTGAGCCGCGATGGCTTGAAAATAAGACCTACATAATCAATAGCCCCGACGTCCCCCCGAAATTTCACAACCTGAAAATAGCTTTTGTGTCGGATATCCACCACGGGCCCTACTTTGATATATCCAGGGTTAGACGTCTGGTAGACAAGGTGAACCTTCAAAAGCCGGATCTTATCCTGCTGGGTGGGGATTATGTGCACGGAAGTTCGAAATACATCCGTCCGTGTTTTAATGAACTTAAAGCATTGCGGGCGCCTCTGGGTGTTTACGGCGTATTGGGAAATCATGATCACTGGGAAGGTGCTGCGCTGACGAAGGCGGAAATGGCCGCATCCGGCATTGTCATGGCGGACAACAGTGCTTTCTGGGTGGCCAAGGATGGGGAGAGAATCAAGATTGGCGGAGTGGGCGATTATGTCGAAGACATCCAGGATATCAACCCCACAATAGGCGACGCCCGGAAAAACGATTTTGTCATCCTGCTGTCACACAATCCGGATTATGCGGAGGATTTAATAACCGATAGGATAGACCTGATTCTCAGCGGACATAACCATGGAGGGCAGGTAACGCTCTTTGGGTTCTGGGCCCCTATCGTGCCTTCAAGATACGGACAAAAGTACCGGACAGGCCTGATCGATCTGGGATTGGCAAAGCTGATCGTTTCAAACGGCATCGGCACCATAACCCCGCCGGTCAGGCTGTTCGCCAGACCGCAGATCGTTATTGCGATACTCAGAAGGCAATAAAGCCGGAGACGTCCCGATCGTTTCCCAATTGCCTGGCCCCTATTCGACTGCCTTGCTTCCAGTGGAGGCAGGCCGGACCGGTGCAGCCTGCCTAAATGTGAAGACTTTTTTTGAGGACTGGGAAAGAGGATTCGGATCTACCGTGCGCTGTACTGGACCATGACAAAAATGCCGGATTCTCCGACGTTTCTGGCGTTGGAAAGTATAAGGATAAATTCTCTTTCCTCTTTCTCCCCGCTTTTGCCCGGCAACTCCAGTTCGATACTTTTGGTCTGAGCCGGTTCGATCGTTATGTTTCCTTCTTTCGTCCCATCATAATAGATGGTTTTGCCGTCTTTTGAGCGAATTGCGGTGATTACCAGGGGGAGGGATCCTTCATTGGTCACCAAAAGGGACTGCTTTTTGCCGGTATCGCGTTCGGTTCCTGCAAGCACGACTCTTCGCGGAGCGACCGCGATCTTAGCTCCAGGCGCTTCAAGCACTTCTCCTTTTATCGTAAAAATGTCGATTTTATCGTGTCCTGGGATGTTGGTAGTAAGAGTGACCTTTTTATCGAAAGGCCCCGGCCTGCCTGAGGTGGCATAGGTTACTATGATATCGGTTTTTTCGTTCGGATTCAGTGTACGCTTTCCAAGCGTAGCTTCGGTGCACGCTCAGCTGGTCCTCACGTTGGTGATTTCAACGGGCGTGTCTCCCACATTTTGCAGGGTGGCTGTTGCCTCGACTGTCTTTCCTTCCGCAACCGTTCCTGCGTCGTAATGATCGGGTGTGGCTTTGAGAATTATGGCCGAGTCCTCAGAAGCCGCAGACAGCCCTGCAAAGAGCATAGCCATGCAAAAAATACTGCCGGCTGTCACCGAAGCTTTTCCGCGTTTCATAAAACTCTCCCCTTTCCATTCGGCATGTTCGAAGAACACACTATATAGTATTGCTTACTCGCCATGTATGTTTTTAACCTTTGCCTCATAGTTGAATCCCGGGTCCTGGCCCTCGGTGTGGCATTGCCTGCATAATGCGGCGCCCGATTCCTTGACGATTGTTTTGGCTGTCGGATCTGCCATATGCGCACTGCCCGGGCCGTGGCATGCTTCGCACTGCACTCCGGCCATTTCCGGAGTCAATTCGTGGTCGATAAATCCGCCATCCTTTTCATATCCGGTCACATGGCACTTCACGCAGGCAGGCAGCTTTTCCTGTCCTGTTTTTTTCAGGCTTTCAATGGCTTTTGCGTGCCGTGTTTTTTGCCATGTATCGTTGATGGTGGAATGACACATTGCACATTTTTCACCACCTACATAGGACGCGGATTGTTCGGAACCGGCTCCTGCCGCACTCACAAGCAGAAGCAGCAATACGATCACAGAACCCTTTTTAATCCTCATAGGCCTTCCATATCCTTCCAGCGGATTCAAATCCACTCCCGTTTCTCCGTCCGATCTCCATCCATAGATGACTATCCTCTATACTGTAACCTTTTCACATTCTATCTGAAATAGTTGCAATAAAGTGTGGAGTGTTTCAAAAGAAAAATCCGGCGGCCAATCCCTTTCGGCGCATCAGATTAAGGAGCGGTTCAGGCTCTTGACCTGGTCTCATTGCCGGAGAAGAATTTCCAGCCCGTAGAGTAAGAGCAAAGATAAAAAATGAGCAAGCGAAAATTCACCGAAGAATACGACGGAGTGCAGGACTTATGGAGCTTCCAGGACCCGATGAAAAACTGCCGGATAGGAGAATAGTTGAGGCAGGTCGCGGCGTCAGAGGCTGTCTCAAGCCCTGTCATGGAGCGGGCCTTCGGCCCTTATCGCTTGCTTCAATGTTTTCCCAGGGCTTCGCCCTGGGTTGATATGTGCCGCGACTTCGGCGCTTTTAGGCATTGATTATGCGTCAGTTTAAGCGCCAAAGGCGCGAAATCATACCAGTCTGAGGCGAAGCCCCAGGAAGGAAGTTGCATTAACGACATAGGCTGAAAGCCCGAACCATTCCGGGTTTTGAGATAGCCTCTTTAAGCCGCGACCAAAACGAAACTAATGTTTATGCGCGCATCGTAACATGGATTTGCGGATCTCGTCATCGCTGCCACGGTTTTTAAGCCTGTTGTCGAGTTTTGAGATAATCTCTTTGCTCATACCGGTGCATGATTAGTGCTAAACTTCCCAAAGATACTTCGGGTCAAAATACATATTTGATTTCCCCGGTTTTATGATGCGCTGTTTGGAAGGGGGTAGGAAATGAATAAGCATGTGGTCGCCGTGCTGTCGCTGCTTATGATGTCTTTCAACGCTTTAGCTGTAGACCGCACAACAACTGGCGAACTGATCATTGATCCGCCTACGCTTATGGCCCTGGGATTTGCATGGCATATTGAGGGCGATGATAACCGCAACGCGCAGGTTTCCATTACATATCGCAGGAGCGGTGAGACGAACTGGTCGCGCGGCCTCGACCTGATGCGCCTGCAGAACGAGGAGACTTTCCTGCGTGGCTCGCTCGACTACACGTCTCCCAATATGTTTGCCGGAAGCCTTTTCGACCTGAAGGAGAACACGGAATATGAAGTGCGCCTGCAGATTCAGGATCCGGATGGCGTCAGCGGCGATGCGATAAAAACCGTTGCCGTTCGGACACGCGCCGAGCCAATGCCCTCAGCCGACGGCCGCATATTTCACGCTTATCCGCCGGGCTTTAAAGGGCCGCGTCAGGAGCCTGCCTTCTCCGGGTTGCTCGAGGCTTACTACATGGCATCGCTCGGTGGAGACTGGAGCCGTGCGTCGCCGCCGCGCGTACATGCGGGCGATATCATCAAAGTTCACGCGGGCGTTTACCTCAGCAAGCACGATCATTATTCTCATGAAATAAATTCCGGTTTCACGACATGCTGCGGGACGCCGTGGGACGGTACGTATTACCTGACCCAGGACGGTACGGCAGAACGCCCGATTGCCATCATCGCGGCGGGCGACGGCGAAGTCGTTTTTGACGGCGACGGCAATACCGTCCTGTTCAATCTCATGGGCGCGCAATATCACCACTTTGAAGGCATTACATTCCGCAACACGGATACAGCCATTGAGGCCGGCATGAAGGAAATAGCCGGCGCGAAGGGGATTGCCGTCAAGCATTGCCGTTTCGAGAATATCGGCGTCGCGGTTCATTCAGACTGGGCCGGCTCGAGCGGTTTCTACATCGCCGACAACGATATGCTCGGCCGCGAGGACCTGAATTCCGTCTTCACATGGTTTGCAGTCGAGCCGTGGGTCAGCCGACCGGATTTCACAACGCGCGGCAAGATGAAATCCTTCTATGCCGTCTCCATCTATGGCCAGGGGCATGTGATCGCCTACAATAGGGTGAGAGGATTTCACGACGGAATCGACCACGCGACCTATGGAATGCCCGATGGCTACCCGAATACGCCACGCGACCGCTTGCCTGTCGCCATCGACATTTATAATAATGACGTTTCGGTCGTTCATGACAACTGCTTCGAAGCGGACGGATCCGTACGTAATGTGCGCGTCATGCGCAACCGCTGTTTCAATGCGCCGCTCGGCGCCATGAGTCCTCAACCCATACTCGGAGGGCCGGCATATTTCATCCGGAACGTCGTCTATAACGCGTGGTGGGGACCAGTAAAGGTACATGGCGAGCCTTCCGGTGTTTATTACCTGAACAACACGTACATCGGAGAATTCAGACAGCTTACGCCCATGTCCAATGTGCATCTGCGGAACAACCTGATTTTGGGGCAGGGCACCACACAGCGGGTGTTTTCGCTGGAAACATTTACCAATTACAGCTCTTCCGATTACAACGGATTCCGACCGAATCCGGAGACAAAAGAAGCCTTTGCGTGGAGTTCTCCGCCTTTTGAGAAACCAAGGGATTTCTATCCAATGCGCCGAACTGATCCGAAAGCGGCCATTGCTCTCACACAGCGGGTATTTCCGACACTGCAATCGTATTCGCAGGCGACAGGACAGGATCGCCACAGCCTGCTGGTCGATTATGACATTTTCGTTGCGGCACCGATGCCGGATTTTTCGGACCCAACCCGCGTAGTCGCTGTGGATTCGTTGGATCTGAGGTTGCGTGAGGGCTCTGCAGTCATCGATGCAGGCATTGTGTTGCCGAATGTAACGGATGGATTCCGGGGAAGCGCTCCGGACCTTGGCGCTTATGAATTCGGCGCGCCGCTCCCTCATTACGGGCCCCGATCCCGGTAGGCCGGTTTTTGCGTCATGGATCTTTTTGCATTACTCCTCCCACTGGGAAACGACCTCTCCCAGGCCCAGGCCGCCGCTCATGGGTCCCTTGGTGATGCTCATCTTCGCATCGAGCACCTTGATGGGGCCGAAGAAGGTCAGCGGATCGTGCGGGCCGTCGAAGAACTGCACTGCGGCGGTTCCCTTTGTTTCGGTAGTCACCGCCGTCGGGTCCGGGACAGGTGCGCCGCCCGCGGGAAGATCGCAGCCGACACAAACAAGCTGGGTTAGAGGAGGAACCTTGGGTGAAGCATTGGGAATCCGCTTGACCAGGTATGTGGGCATTATAACCGGCCATTCGATATCAGGGGTGGATTCGGAAATTGTGTATTCGACCTTCATCAGAGGTATGCCGCCCTGATCTTTCTGCTTGTAGCATTCTACCGTCCATCCAGTGTCGGTCTGGGTCCAGGTTATATCCGCCATTTTTTTCGGCCATCCCCATATTTCCCGTCCGGCGATAAGTCCCATATCACTATCGATATATTCGATGAGCGTGGTGGCGCCAACGCTGTCTTTCCATTTGACAGGAGCATTGATCTGGATCTCGTGGACATTAAAACCTTCACAGTCGGGGCTCCATCCCATCTGAAGCACAAACAGATCGTCATTGCCGTTCCGTTCCAAAGGCGGGACGAGCGCCCGCTGGATGGCTCCTTTAGGGGCCTGGCACAATATTTGCAAGCCATGGGCATCATTGAAATGGTGCGGCAGCGGCGGATAGGGCGGAGAGAAGGCAGGAGAAGGGATGAAATCGGCCTGCGAAGTTTTCATGTCCTTATCTGCGGTCTTGCACCCCGGCAAAGAGACCGCAAGAATTGCACATATGCATACTACGATAATAAGCAATGTGTATCGCTTCATCATTATTTTGTCCTCCTTAGCAAGACCATTGAAACCCGCCCGCTATTCCGACAATCAGGCTATGGAAAAAACGAAGCTGCTCCTCTGTGAAAATTATTTGCACGCCGGCTCATCCGGCCAGCCTATTGTTTTGTATTGCTTCCCATATTCAAAATAAGCCTGGATCCAATCAACCAGGCCGTTTCTCATTTTGAACATATGGAAATCAGGCCAGACGTTGTTAAAAAGTGTGTACGCAACGACGATGCCCGTTTCCTCATCTACAAGGAATCGTCGGGGGCTGTGGGTCATGTCCGCGAAGCCCACGGGCGAGCAATTGTGCGCAGGCATTGTTACTCCCTGATTCGTTCCTCCCTTTGTTGTCTGCGCGCCGTTTTCCCAGCGGTCGCAGGTCTTGGAGTAAGGAAGAATGGAGACTTTGCGCGGTTGCTTCTGGACGAACAATTCAAAATAGTCGTCGGCTGCTGCCATCATTGTCAGGCGGGAGCTCCGCTGCTCGGGTGGAAGAATGCCTTCCCAATCCTGGTCTTTTGTGTCCAGAATGGCTTGAACGTCGAGCACTTCCTTCCCGCGAACAACAACGGCTTCGATCTCGGAAATCTTCTCCTTGTCGACTTTAAGCCGAACTCCGTAAAGCATCGGCTTGCCGGCTTCATCAATTATGGCTTGCGTATGCGTCCCGCATTTCTGAGTGTCGATCATGCCGCGTTTGAAAGTCAGCTTGCCGGCAGTTTCCCAGGATCCCTTTCCAACTGCGACCTCTATGCCGTTTTCTGTGTATCTCACTCCGGAGGCGAGCGGCAGACTTGATGGAGTGTGCGCTTCAAGAGCTGTAAAGAATTTATCCGTGATGGCCTTGAGGCTCTCACGCGTGCATGCCTGGCCGCTTGTTTGCGCTATCGCTGCGGCATTGCTGACCAAAATCAAATAACAAACTGCTCCTCCCGATAGTGCCCATCGCAGTGCTCTTTTCATCGTGGAATCCTCCTGATCGGTTCGCTTGAATCCATGTCTTCGGGAAATGAGTCTCTTTGCACCTGTCGATGCCGAATTCCCGGGAATGGCAAGCCCTTGTCCAGAATAAGGTTTAATAACTGGCTGTGAGTTAGTGGCGGAGAGGGCGGGATTCGAACCCGCGGTAAGGTTACCCCTACACACGCTTTCCAAGCGTGCTCCTTCAACCACTCGGACACCTCTCCGTGTCGGAAGCCTGTTGATTGTATGTCTCCGGCCATGGAACCGCAAGTGATTAAAAATGCTTGCGGTTCCCCGTTTCGGGTTTCCCGTTCCCCGTTCGCGGTTCCCGGTTAAAAGTCTGTACTTTCAAGGTGAGAAAACATCAAGGCTTGAGATCTGCAAATTTTGAGTGTTTGGCGCATCGGCCGGATAGCTTGAGCTACTAAACCACGTTTATTGGAGAGATAGCGGCTGAAGCCTCGACGCTCATGACCAATCCTCGGCTAAATCAGGAGCGCTGCTGATTCGCCAACCGGGAACGGGGAACCGGAAACGGGGAACGGGAAACCTGAAACGGGGAACCTTAATTTGCCTTTTTAGGCGGGGGCTTGGGTTGCCGGCGTGTCCGGGCATTCTCCGGCGGGCCGCGGCGTTTCATCTGCCGATAGACGTTTTTGCCCAGCTTGATATTTTTATAACCGCCTTTGCGAGTCATCTTGCTATGGCTTCTGAGGAGTTGCCGGCGCAGTCTCCTGCGGTTCAGCCGGCTTGGGTTGGACGCGCTCGACGGCCACATGACGGATTACAACCGGCGTAACCGGGCGTTCATCCTGAGCCGGCGTCCTGGCGATTGCCTTTATTACCGAAAGATTTTCGCACTGGCCGAAGATGGTGTGTTTGTCGTCCAGGTCGGTGACGTTAACCTCGGTAATAAAGAACTGGCTTCCATTGGTATTCTCACCGGCGTTCGCCATGGCCAGGCGTCCCGGGATATTGAAGCGCAGCTTGGGCGAGAATTCGTCTTTAAATGGGAATCCGGGGCCTTCCGGCCCTCCTGTGCCGTCTCCGAGCGGATCGCCTCCCTGTATCATAAAATACGGGATTACGCGGTGGAACGTGAGTCCATCATAAAACCGCTTGCCGGAGACTTGCTGTTTGGTGCGCGGATCCACATAGGACAGCTTGCCTGTCGCCAGGCCGACGATGGTCTTGACGGTGAGCGGAGCTTCCTTTTCAAACAATTTGCATTGGATATCTCCCATAGAGGTCTGGAAGGTCATATAAAGCCCCGGTGATCGAGCCGGTTCTTGTTCCGCGGCCGGTTGTGCCGGCGCCGCGGTTTGCTGTGCCGCTGCAGACATGGCGAAGACCAGAATAGTGGGGATTAGAAAGAAGCGATACATGGTTCCTCTTTTCATGTCGGAAATAATTTTTGTGCCGGCGAAGACGCCGGCCCTCGCAGGCATTTACTTGGTTCGTTCGTATTCCACAACTTTAGCAAGGATACTGTCAAGGTTATAGCTGTTTCTGTAACCTATCAAATTTGTTATTTTGGAGATGTCCGGAACGCGGCGCTCCATATCCTCAAAACCTTCCTGATAAGCCTCATCATAGGGGATATGCTGGATGGGCGAGGAGCTGCCGGTGATGGATTTAACACGCGCTGCCAGGTCGTTGATCGAAATTTCGCCGTCGCCGCCGATGTTGAATATTTCCCCTGCGGCACGGGGCTCGTCAATCAGCCCGATCACCGCGCGGACGACGTCTCCGACATAAGTGAAATTGCGGGTCTGTTTTCCGTCTCCATAAACCGTGATCGGCTCGTTCCTCAAGGCCTGCGCGACAAAGCGGGGAATTACCATTCCGTATCGCCCTGTCTGCCTCGGGCCGACGGTGTTAAAGAACCGCGCGATGATAATCGGGAGCTGCTTCGTCCGGTAATACGCAAGAGCCAGAAATTCATCCATAGCCTTGGTGGCCGCATAGCTCCAGCGGGCAAGGTGAGTGGATCCGTATATCCTGATATCGTTTTCCCGAAGGGGCACCTGCGAGTTCCTGCCATAGACTTCCGAGGTGGAGGCCAGGAATGTCTTCTTGCGGAACTTGTTGGCCAGCTCAAGAACAATTTCTGTCCCGACGATGTTGGTGTGAATCGATTTGAGCGGTTCATCGATGATCAGCTTCACGCCGACGGCCGCCGCCAGGTGCGCGATGACGTCGCAGATACCCGTCAGTTCCAGCATCGTTTCCCGGTTCAAAATCGTGTCGTTGACGAAGTGAAACAGGGGATTTTTGGCGAAAGGCTGGATGTTGTCCAGGCTTCCCGTCGAGAGGTCGTCTATAGCGTAGACCTCATCGCCTCGCTCCAGGTAAGCTTCGGCAAGATAAGAGCCGATGAAGCCCGCTCCTCCGGTTATCAGGACTTTCAATGTGCCACCTCCGTTAGAAGCATGAATCTAGTATGCCTGCCGTCCGCCGTCAATCAATTGATTTTATTCAGCCGTGCATCAGCACAAACATAATTCATGATAATGCGTATCTCCGACGTGATCTATAATAGAGACTTTGGGAAAGAGTCTCATGAGTGAACAACCGGGCATGACCGGTTCGCAGAAACCGAACGAAAGCAAAAGCCGCCGGTATATCCTTGCCGTCATCATCTTTCTTGCCGTATCGCTCGCCGCTACCCACACTTTTTTAAATCGCACGTCGGTCGGAAGTCCGAGCTTTGTCCGGAATACTTTTGCGGTTTATACCGCAACTGTCATGGTTGTGCTGGCGCTGATCATCCTGGCGACAATCCTGGGACGAAATCTCATCAAGCTTTATTTTGAGAAAAAGCGCGGACAGCTGGGGAGCGGATTTAAAGCCAAAATGGTCCGGACTTTTATTGTCCTGTCGCTTCTCCCGGCGTTGCTTCTTTTTGTGCTGGCCTACAGCCTGATCAGTTCTTCGATCGATAGATGGTTTGGCGCTCCTCCCGCCCAGATGATGGAACACAGCCGCGCTCTGGCAAGTCAATATTATGCCGAAGCCGAACAGCGGGCGAAGTATACCGCAGGCATTATTGCAGGATATATGAACTCTGCGGGAGAATTGCGGCCGGAGGTGCAGCCGGAGCTTCAGGATAAATTGCGGCAGTTCTGCCGCAGCCATGCACTCGGCGATGTACGTATATACGACCGGCAGGCCAAATTGATTGCGCGATCGGGTTCCGCAGAGTTATCAGATGCGCATCGGGATACCATTCGACAGCTTATAGGCGAGGGCCTTATCGGGCGGCAGAACTTTCGAGTCGAACGCCTGAATCCGGAGGATCCTTTCACCGAAATCAACTGGGCGACCGCACCGATCCGGGATCCTCGAGGCGCCGTCGTCGGCACAGTCCTTACGGAAGCGATTCATCCACAGAGCGCAAAATACCGCGCGGATTCCGTCGTGGAAGCCTACGAAAAATATGTACAGCTGCAGCGCGATAAAAATGTCCTTCGTTACAACACTCTTTTGATCCTCGTGCTTTCGACTCTTCTCATTATTTTCGCCTTTTCCTGGTTTGCCATGTACCTGGCAAAACGAATTACCACGCCTATTCAGGCTCTTGCGCAGGGCGCTGCAGCCGTTGCATCCGGAAATCTGGACCATCGCGTCGAGTGCCAGGCATTTGATGAACTGGAAGGCCTGGTCGCTTCGTTTAACAGGATGACGAATGATCTGCAGGAAAATGAAAAGAGGATTGAGCTGACACAGCAAATCCTGCGTCAATCGAGCGCAGAGCATGCGGACCGCCGCCGATACATCGAAACCATTCTGCAGACAATAGCCACCGGCGTAATTTCTCTGGACGGCGATCGTCACGTCCGCACGATGAACCGGGCTGCGGTGCAAATGCTCCAGATCAATGAAATAGCCGAAAATGCCGGGCTGGAAGATCTGCTCCCGGCTGCATCGGGCAAAATAATCCGGGAGCTTCTTCATAAAGCGGCGGTGCTGGGGACGGTGGTGCGGAACATCGAGCTCACGTTCCCCGGCAAGAGCCTGCAGATTGCGGCTACCGTTACTCCGCTTGCAGACAACGCGGGCCATCGCACCGGATGGGTGGTTGTTCTCGACGACATGACGGAACTGATCCGAATGGAAAAGCTGTCGGCCTGGCAGGAAGTGGCTCGCCGGATGGCACATGAAATCAAAAATCCGTTGACGCCGATCCAGCTTTCGGCCGAACGCATTTTAAAGCGATACAGGGAGATTTCGCCTCCCCTCGAAATGAATCATGCGGTGTCGCGGCAATCCGAACTGGAGAAATTTGATGCGCTGCTTGCCGAATGCGTGCAAGCCATCATCCAGGAAGCGGATTCTCTTAAAAATCTTGTGGATGAATTCTCGCGCTTCGCCCGCCTCCCCGAAATCCGGCTGGAGGACGCCGACGTAAACCGTATCCTGGAAAACACGCTGAATCTTTACAACGGCCGAATTCAGGATGTCGATGTCCGGAGGGATTTGGACATGAGTATTCCGATGCTTCGTCTCGATCCGGAGCAGATGAAACGGGTTTTTATCAATCTGCTCGATAATGCTTTGGAGGCGATGTCGGATAATCCGCATAAAAAGGTCCTGTTTCTCCGGACCTGCTGCAATATCTCCCAGGGATCCGCCCGAATCGAAATCAGCGATACGGGACGGGGATTCCCCGAAGAGTATCAGGACAGCGTTTTCCTCCCCTATTTCTCCAAGCGCAAAGGCGGGACGGGACTGGGCCTGGCTATTGTGCGTCAGATCGTTACGGACCATTTCGGAAATATCCGCGCAGAGCCCAATATGCCCTTGGGCACCAGGATCATAATAGATCTGCCCTTAACCCAAGGCTGATGGGGGGAGGGAAATTGCCGCGAATTGCACGGAATCCATTCGTGAAATTCGTGGCATGCTTTTTATTTTCAGTACAGAATAAGAGCCTATGAGTCGGCCGGTGATTTTGATTGTGGATGATGAGAAAGGGGTCCAGACCTCCGTCCAGGGGATTCTCGAGGATGCAGGTTTCAGCGCACCGGCAGTTTCCAGCGGCGAAGAGGCGCTGGAACTCCTGCTGAAGAAGGAAATCCCGGTGGCGCTCCTGGATGTCTGGCTGCCCGGAATGGATGGGCTGCAGACGCTGGCAAAAATCCGGCAGATATCTCCGTCGACAATTGTGATCATGATATCGGGGCACGGCTCGATCGAAAGCGCCGTACGCGCTACCAAGCTGGGCGCATTTGATTTTGTCGAGAAACCTCTTTCTCTCGATAAAACCGTACTGGTCGTCAAGAATGCGCTGCACCAGTTTCAGCTGCAGGAAGAGAACCGGCTTCTGAGAGAGCAGATCGAACAGAAATATGTGATGATCGGAGACTCCATTCCTATGCAGGCGCTGCGCCAGCAGATTGCTTTTGCGGCTCCGACCAACGGCCGCATTCTCATTTACGGAGAGAACGGGACGGGCAAAGAGCTGGTGGCTCGTCTGCTCTACCTGCGGAGCCGGCGGAACGAGAATGCTTTTGTGGAAATGAACTGTGCGGCCATCCCTGAAGAGCTTATCGAAAGCGAGCTGTTCGGTCATGTAAAAGGTTCTTTCACCGGTGCGTCGGAAGACAAGGATGGGAAATTTTTGCAGGCGGACAAAGGTACGCTTTTCCTTGATGAAGTCGGCGATATGAGTTCGAAGACTCAGGCCAAGGTGCTCCGGGTTCTGGAAGAGCAGCGTTTTACGCCGGTGGGAGGAAACGGTTCCATCAAGGTGGATGTCCGCGTCATTGCTTCTACCAACAAAAATCTTGAGCACGAAATCGAGCTCGGCAATTTTCGCGAGGATTTATATTACCGGCTCAACGTCATCCCTTTTCAGATCCCGCCTTTGCGTGAACGCCGGGAGGATATCGCCGCGCTGACGACTTATTTCCTCGATGATTATGCCCGGAAATACGGCCGGAAAGCGCCGTCCATGACTCCCAAAGCGATGGAATCTCTCGAGAATTATCCATGGCCCGGCAATGTCAGGGAATTGCGCAACATCATGGAGCGCATCGTCATCATGACGCACCAGTCTCGCATCGATATCTATGGCCTCCCCGAATCAATTCTAAGCCGCACGCTTCAGACGCCGCCGGAACAGGAAGCCGAATCCTCACTGCAGGGAGCCCGGGAACGGTTCGAGCGGGAATATATCATGCAGAAGCTGATAGAGTATAAGGGCAGTGTAAGCCGCGCTGCGCAGGCGCTCCAGATTGAGCGGAGCAACCTCTACCGCAAAATCCGGCAGCTGGGCATCCCTTACTCCGGCCGCGAAAACGGAGAAACCGATTAGCAGTTCTGTCGATTTGTGCAATGCACGGCTTGCTTTTTACTCGCGGCGGAAGCATTTGATGAAGAAGGAAGGATCTCCAACCTGAATTTCCGGTGTGACCTCCTCGCCGAAAACCGAGGCCAGCGTGTAATGAGCCTCAATCCATTCCATGAGATTGCGGCAATAATCGCGACCGATCACGCGTGGCCCGAATTCGGATGTCGGCCTGTTCAACAGAAAAACAAACTTCACATCTTTCTCCTGCATTGCCTGAATCGCCAGCCACTCCTCCGCCTCAGAGAGAAAGCCGGGTGTGACAACTTCATATCGCAACGGGGCCGGACGGTCCGCGAGAAAATTCAGGCTGCTTCCTTCGGGAAGCGCCAGTACATAATCTCCCGGATTGCTGTTCTTCTCCAGAAACTCAAGTGCCTGGCTCATTGCCAGTGAAATGGACGGCGGCTGGCGGAGATTGCCCCGGGGAGTTTGCAGCCGGGTATAGGAATTCTGCCCGAATCTGTAAACCATCACTCCCAGGGTAGCGATCAGTCCGATCGACAAAAGCACGTGGACGGCACGGCGGCGATAGCGGCCGGCATCGGCAGGCATGGCAAAGAGCGGAAAGTCGGCTGTCGCCATGTAAACAAACAGCATTAAAGGAACCGGAAGAAGGCCGGCTCCATAACCGCCTCCGCCGGGAATGCGAACAATCACTCGCGCCAGCACAATCAGACTGTAAACGGAAACCAGCAGCAGAGCACTGCCGGTGGCATCGACCGGGCCGCGACCGGCCCGTTTTCTGAAGCAATATAGGATCATCACCAGGAACAATACAGGCAGAGCCCGCAGCGGATTCAGATCCCAATGAGACCGGAAAACCATCAGATGCACGACGATCCATCCGAAGCCTGCTCCCGTCAGCCACCAGAATCGGCGCACATGCCGCGAGAGGGGTGAAGATAAAATGGATTCTCCCGCCAATCGAGCCCCGATCAGTGACAGGAGCCCTGCAACACCGCCAAGCAGAGCCACTGCGCTGATCAGCTCGCGCAAAGTCTGACCGGGATGATTCAACCCCAGTTTCAGCTTGTTGTAATAGACCAGTTCAGGCGGGAGATTGCCTGGAAAAACAAACGTATCTTTAATCAATGAATCCGATGGGATTCTGGCCAGAATCAGCCCATAAATGAATAGCGGAATGACGGCGGCCGACGCCAGGCTGATCCATGCGGTTCGCGTTCGTTGCGGCGGCAGCACCACAATTACCAGCGTAAGGAGGGAAGCGAATGCCGCGAAACCGAACTCCATTTTGCAGCAGAAGGCCAGCCCGGAAAGCATACCTGCGGCAACAAGGCCGGCCATCCGGCCGGATCGAAGAAAATCGACCTGGGAAGCCAGCGCCGCTGTCCCGAAAAGAGTCCCGTATAGTGCGGCATAGCTGTAAGGGAAGACGATATTGCCGGCCTGCTTGAATATGCAGAGGAGGAGCACCGCGGTCGCGGCCAGCAGGGATTCGAAGACGCTCATGAATCCGCGAGCTATGTGATAGATCAGCAGTACCAGCAAAAGAGAGCTGACCAGTCCCGCCGCATAAAGAGTGTTGAGATGAATGCCGAAGATCTTGAAGAGCAATGCATTGAAGAGCGGAGCAACCGGGCCGTACAGGTAATAAACCTGGGAATAGATCGTTTCTCCGCGAAGCAGCCTCAGCGGAGCATTCATTTCGCGTCCGCCGTCAATGACCGGATTCGCCCACATCTGCCAGGATACGGCGCTCATGACCGCAAACAGCACAAGAAGGGCCAACACAGCGTGCAATGGTTTCATGTTTTGTAGGTATATTAAATTGGCCCGATTCAATAGTCTCCAAATTTTTTAACATAATGCCGGCTGAAACCTGAATCGCGTTCATTCGCGGCTTATGAGAGAAGATTCAGCTGGCGAAGAGCTTCGTAGACGGCAATTCCTGCTGCGGTCGAAAGGTTCAGACTGCGCACATTTTCAGTCCGCATCGGTATTCTCACGGTGTAGTCCTGGTTCGCACTCAAAAGATCTTCCGGGAATCCGCTCGATTCCGGACCGAACACAAGGCAATCCCCGATCTTGTATTTAATGTCCGTATAAAGACGGCCCGTGCGTGCGCTGAAATAAAAAAGCCGGGATCCGGGAAGCACGGATTTCAGTTCATGGAGATCCTTTTCCCTGCGAAGATCCACAAAGGGCCAATAATCGAGCCCGGCCCGGCGAACGGATCGCTCGTCGATTCTGAATCCCAGATTCCCGACGAGGTGCAGAGGAAGCGCATTGGCAGCGCATAAACGCGCGATATTCCCGGCATTCGGGTGAATCTCCGGCTTGTACAATGCAACATGAATCGGGTGCGTGCAATCTTCCATAGTTCACTGCCCGGCGTTTCCCGCTATTCAACGCAAATTCTGCGCAATTATTCGTGCAATTCGTGGCTGAGACATTCTAACAAACAATCAGGATTCGAATCGATAACCAACGTCGCGGATGGTTTTGATGAAGAAGGGATTATCGGGATTGCGCTCGATTTTGCCGCGAAGGGTGTTGATGCAGCGGTCGACGCTGCGGGCGGTCAGAACAAAGATCAAAACCAACCCAATCCGTCTGAGGTGCTTCATGTCCTTTATTCCTTTCTAAGGTGGCCACCGTGGCCAAATCACTCGGATAGGATGATAGCTTTTCCATGTTACCGGTTTGTTACGTGTATTTCCGCTTATAATCCAATTTCCGGATAAAAAAAAGGCCGGATCAGAATTCAAAATAATCGGAGCAGGCGTCGGTATCGGGAATGAAAAACAACATTCGGTCCTGAAAAGCTATCGCGTTTTTCAGCGTGAGATGTGAGATTATGGGTTTTCAGGATCAAACGTTATTGTTCGACCCCGATACCGACCCCGACCCCGACCCCGATTTCTTCCCTGCTCTGATTGCTGATCGCTGACGGCTGACGGCTGAATTCTTGTTTTATTAATACTTTCTTGTGGAAGCAGACCGCGCAATCCATTACTCTTAAGCTTTCACAGGCCCATAGAATCATGCAGGCATCGGCTGAGATTAGAAAGAAACTGGCGACAATCATCGGGCATTTGATCTGCCGGTGCATCCGCGAAGCGCGCATGATCCCCTATGTTCTCAATCGGGACGAGATGATCAACCTTCTGGTCGCCGATCCTGTCCGCTTCGAAAAGCTGGTTCGTGAAGAGCATGCCGCCGATGCCTCGCAATCTAAAACAGATTTGACCGTGCATATGGATGCCGTTGAGGAGCTCGGAAAGCTCGACGAGCTTGAAACGTTTGAAAAGCCTTTCTGGGATGGTCCTGAAGTCGACCTGGCGCCGATTCTGAATTTGACGAATCAGCTGACGCGGACCTTTTCCGTTTATCTGGGCAATTCCGCGACTCTATTCGACAAGGGCTTCGAAGAGTTCATGGACAAGTTCCGCGAATCTCTGCGGCAGAAGGGGATGATTTTGCAGACGGTCGACTTTACTCCGGATGATGTCGCGCTTCTGGAGAGCAGCGCAATATCTTATCTTTCGAAGGGTGAGTTTCTGCAGGCATTCACCTACGACCGGCTTCTCACGTCGCAGATAATGATCAATCAGGTTGTGAATCTGCCCGCAACAGGCTTCTCGGTGCGCGAAGACCTTATCCGGCGGGCCGTTAACGAATCGGGGCAATATCCCGCGCTGGTCAAGTTTATACTCCGTGTATCCTACATCAGCCATGGTGTGTGGGATGACCTGTTCCCAATTCTGATCAAACAGCTGCATAGGCATTCTGAGGATGAGAAAATTACCCGGCTATTCGATCTGATCGATCGGGATATTGTCTTTTTATGCAATCTCCTCTGCAGAAGCTATGGGGAAATCCGGGAGCTGTCTGCGGCTCAGAGAAGGCAGGCGATAGAGGACGGCGTCAGGAATTACCTGGAAAAGAAATAGCCTACCCATCCTGCATTTTTCATGAAGTTGCTGCTGCTGCGGCGTATCCGGGCATGTCTGCCGAGTCTGCGAAATTCCGCTGTCGTGCGCCGGGTAGCGAGGTGGCGTATTCATATCTGTCTGCACCGCCTCGTGACGAACCTTTGCAAATAATGCGCGCTAGGCCTGTTTTACCAGATCGCTAAGATTAAGATCCGTTACTTCCAGATTTGATTTCACGCCCATCCGGGCACAAGCTCCATCGTATATCTGTTTCACTGCTCTTTTAGCCTGCTGGAGCTCGAGCAGCTTGTCTTTGACCTTAGCCAGTTCGGTGCTGATTTCCCTGTCCAGCGCCTCCAGTTCTTCTTTAGCCATTTGCCGCGTCACTTCGTACTTTTGTTTCTGCTGTTCTGTCAGCATTGCTCCTCCGGATTATTTTTTAAGACTAAAATTAAATGTCGCTCTGCTCTTGCCGGGAACACTTGACCCGGTAATCGATGCGGGTTTATAGCGCCATTTCAGGGCTGCACGGATAGCCTCTTTGTGGAACAGCTCGGGGCCGCTTACGGGAGTTGCTTTCACAACATTCCCATTTTTATCGATGCTCAAATCCAGGGTCACCGAAGCGGAAGCTCCGCTTTTAACAGCCTGAGCAGGGTATTTCGGGCTTACCTGCGAAATCAGGACCGGCGGGGACGCATGATTCGGCAAGGCTGCTGAAGATGCATCCCGACCGGCAGATTCCGACACATTTTCGGATGAACCTGGGAAGTAACCTACCGGGACTGCGAGGACGGCCAGAACGCAGACACAGGCCGCGGCTATCAGGAGAGTCTTGGCATTGAGAGCTCTGCCCCCTGTAGCAGGCCGTATCCGCTCTGAGTCTGTTCTTCTTATGGGCGTTTTCGGTGAAACGGTTTTTCCCGCAGGATATTTAAGAATTACCGAGCTCTTTGTTTCCGGTTTTCGAATATCGCCAGGCACTGCCTGCCTCTCTTGCGGCATTGGAACCGGTTTGATCGGCACGCTCTTAGCTTCGGGAGGCGAGACAATCGTCTGTGGAGGTTCCGGACTCACGGCCTGAGCAGGCGGTTCTTCTGATTCAGCGGGTAATGGACCCGTATTGGAGACTGGTGCAATAGCGGCTTCGGCGGGTGGGGCTTCCTCCTGCATCGCCGTGAGCTCAGCGAGCACTGCATCCAATGCCTCAAACTCACTGGCATCTATCCCCGGCTCGGGCGGCAAATCCTGATATAGCTCAGAAGCATCTGCTTCCTTCGGCGCGATAAATTCGGCGAGCATCGCATCGCTGTCTTTTAAGCGGCCGAGTTCCGATTCAACGGCGGGTTCTGCTGCGCTATTTTCAAGGGCGGAAGCTCTTTCCTGGATTGCCATATACTCGGCAAGCATGGCATCCCTGCTTTCGAACCGGACGGATTCCGTTTCGAGCTGCATAGCTTCATTACCCGGAGAGATGGAAGTTTCATCCGAATCTGTGAATCCAGGGACCGGGCCATCTGTTTCTTCAGAATCCGTTTTATCCAGCGACTGAGTCAGGTCCGAAACGGCTATCACCTGTTTAAGAAAATTCGACACAACCTCATCCAGGTTATTTGACGGCTCCAACATATCCTGAGTTAATCCAATGACGGCCATTTCTTTATCAAGAAATTCCAATACGGCGGATTCGTACTCTTCCGGACTTGCGGGTCCGAATGCCTGATAATAATCACCGGTCATAGTTCGACTCCATAGCATGACCCGGACGACTCAGCCCGAAAGGTGTCTCCCGACCGGCAATTTGCAAGGCGATCGCTACAGACTCCCTTCCTTGGAATATTAATCGGCGGAGAACCATCAGACTGTATATATGATTGAGGAATTTGTGGATTGAACAAATCGGGATTGCACTGCAATCGTTATCTGGATCGACAAGGGGATGGCAATCCGGTACCGAAATGCGGTCCTGCGTCTGCTTTTATTCACTGTTTGAATGATAAGAAGGCCGCATGTCCGGAAGCGGGAACCCTGTATCCTGAATCCCACACACTGAATTCTTCAATACGTTACTCCAGGGCTTGCGCGGGCATACGGCATAGAATACAATGTCAATCCTTGCCTTTAAGGCGCCGTACCCAAGTGGCTAAGGGGGAGGTCTGCAAAACCTTTATTCAGCGGTTCGAGTCCGCTCGGCGCCTCCAAAGCAAATCCATAATTACAAATTTTAGGCTTCAGATATTTGGGTTTTATTTTGAGTCGGAATGATTGTTCCCGGCATCCGCGTGAAAGTATTTACCCCTATCCGTTATCCAACGTCTGCCGGACGCGGTTGGCCAGGTCTTCCATGTTGAATGGTTTCTGGATGAATTCAGTACCCGCAGGCAGGACTCCATGGCGAACGGCCACGTCCTCCGCGTAGCCCGACATAAATAAAGCCTTCATCTCGCCGCGCGCTGTCCGCAACTGTTCGTAGAGTTCAACTCCATTCATTCCCGGCATGATGACGTCAGTGAGCAGCAGGTGGATCGGTGCAGGATGCTCCTTGCAGATATGGATTGCGTCTTCGATATCGTATGCCTGGAGTACTTCGTAGCCCAGGTGTGTGAGAACCCTCTGTGCCAGGCGGCGTACCATGTCGTCGTCCTCGACGAGCAGCACGGTCTCGTTCCCGGTCGGCGAGGCGATTCGAATCCGTATAACGCTGGCAACAGGTTTATCGTCGGTGCGGGGCAGATAAAGACGGAAGACGGTGCCCATGCCGGGTTCGGAGTATACGGAAATACACCCGCCGTTCTGCTTTGCGATACCGTAAACCATTGCGAGACCTAAACCGGTTCCCTTGCCGTTTTCTTTTGTGCTGAAGAACGGTTCAAACAGCCGCGACTTGATTTCGTCGTCCATGCCGATGCCCGTATCCGTGACGGAAAGGACTACATAAGAACCCGGAGCAATTTCGGAATTGGGAGAAAGCGATTCCTTGTCGAAGGCGATGTTGGCGGTAGCGATGGTTAGAATTCCGCCCTCCGGCATCGCGTCCCGGGCGTTCACAGCCAGATTGAGAAGGACCTGGTCAATCTGATGCGGATCGACTTTAACGCGCCCGAGATCCGGCTCGAGTTCGAAAACCAGCCTGATGTTTTCACCGATCAGGCGCTCCAGCATTTTTTTAGCTTCTTTTATAGCCGCGTTCAACTCAACAATTCTCGGCTTGATCACCTGTTTACGACTGAAGGCCAGCAGCTGTTGGGTAAGACTTGCGGCGCGCTCTCCCGCCCTATGGATCTCTTCTACTTCTGCGCGAAGGGGATCCTCTTCCACAAGCTGGCTGAGAATCATCTCCGTATATCCAAGAATGGTTGTCAGGAGATTGTTGAAATCGTGCGCGACGCCTCCTGCCAGGCGGCCGACGGCTTCCATCTTTGCAGCCTGTGCGAGTTGCTCCTGCAGCCGGTTTCTGTCTTCTTCCGCCCGGCGTTGTGTTACGGTGCGCCACATCCCTTCCATCAGGAGCGTCAGCTGGCGCACATCGCCCTCGTCGTAATCCGCCGGTTTGTTGCCGACCCCGGCGACGATCACAATGCGATCTCCGTCAAAGATCGGCACGTTCATGTGGCGCAGAATGCGAACGTGCCCCTCGGGAACGCCTTTTTTCCATGGATTATCGGCTGTGTAATCATTGGTGATAATCGGGCGGCGCTGCCGGACGGCTTCTCCCCACAAGCCTGTTGAGGCTACCGGATATACACGCGGTTTGTTTTGAATCGCGCACTCTTCCATGGCGGCTTTCGACCAGGCGTACATGGTCAGAATCGATTCATCTTCGTTTGCAAACGCGATATATCCGATCGTGCTGCCGGTAAGGCTTACGATTTCCTCCAGCGCAAAATGTGTGAGATCGTGGATTGATGCGTTGGACATCTGGTTGAGTGCCAGAAGTGCAGCAAGCCGCCGCGCATTCAGGGCTCGTTCCTTTTCCGCATTTTTGCGGTCTGTGATATCGCGGATAATCGCGGATGCCCAGTATTTATCCTGAATGGGGATTGGATTGACGGCAATTTCGACCGGGAATTCGGTCCCGTCTTTTCGTTTGGCTGCAAGCTCTACAACCCGGCCGATGGTTCCGCCGGCGCCGATCTGGCGGAATGCCTCCAACGCGCTCTTAAAATGGCCGATGGAGGAGTCCGGCATGATTTTGCTGTGAAAAACCGTGCCGTGGATTTCGGAAGCCGCGTATCCAAACATGCGTTCAGCCGCCGGATTCCAGTACTCAACCTTGCCTTCATTGTTAATCAGGATCAGGGCGTCCGGCGCCGATATTCCGATAGTGCGGAACTTGGCTTCGCTCTCACTCAACGCAAGCTCCGATTTATAAAGCTCCGAAATATCGAGCAGCGAAACAATGCGAACGGAACGGCCCCGAAGCGTCATGGATCGCCCCTGAACCAGCACACGGATGCGCGATCCGTCCGGCCGCTCGATTTCCGCCTCCTCTCTTACCGGGAACGGGCCATTGATGTACGACCGGAGAGATTGTCTGGATTCGGGTGTGAAAGGAATATCGTCCAAGCCATGCTTGCCGATCAGCGATTCCGGGTCCGGGAATCCTCCTATATCTGCAGCAGCCTGATTTGCATCGATGATGATGCCTTTCTCGTGGATGACGATCGCTTCCGTTGAAAGGGAGACAAACGCCCGGAAGCGCTCCTCACTTTCCCGCAGTTCCTTCTCCGCGCGCTTGCGGGCGGTTATGTCGCGAGATACGCCGACAACGCCTATGGCCTTGCCCCCGGAGTCATGCAGCCAGGATGCATTGATTTCAATGTCGACATCCGGGCCGGCCTTCGTTCTTTCCGTAAGTTCCATTATGAAGGACTCGGAGCGCTGCTCGGGCGGTTTCGACAATTGACTGTTCAGCTCCGCGATAACCTGCGCTGCCGATTCCGGCGTCAGAAACTGGTCGAGAGTGAGTGCGTAATATTCCTCCGGAAGATATCCGGTAATGGCTGTAACGGAGGGGCTGACGTAATTGATGCGCCCGCTAAGATCCATTGTCCAGACAACATCCCTGATATTCTGCGCCAGCAGCTCGTACTTCCATTTGCTTTCGTTAGCGAAATCTTCGCCGGATTTCTTTTCGTCCATGCGTGGTTCACTCGCCGGGTGGAATCGCGCCATGCTGTGTTTCTGCCGCCTACTCTAGCATGAATCCCCGGACAACGTGATCTCCTTATTGAACAAATCAGGTTCGTTTTATCGAATCCAATTCACTTTGAATTATCCCCGACGGACCATATATCTTCGAAGAAATGCTCTTTCGCAATTTGCGCGAGGCGGGATCAGATAACGAGGAAATCATTGATTTTGCCTAATTTGGGAAAATGAATTTGCGGATTTGACAGAATTCCGCACTTGGGAACAATCCCTGATGAGGCCTCTTGACACCCCGCAATATGCTCTTTGCGTTATCAAAGAAGGACAGCTTATTTTTGCCGTCCCAGCCCTATGCGGCAGTTTGGGATCGCAACCTGTTGATTAATCGCAACTATATTTTAAAAACAACATGATATTATATCCCCCCATTTGGCGGAGGACGATTTGCACGATCTGATATCGGTTGCGCCGGGTTTGCCTTCGGCTCGACCAGCATATTTATCTCTTGTTCTGTGGTAATGAAATGATTATAAAAATCGTGCAATTTGATGCTAACGCCCCAAATTCTTTGCGAGGTTATTGAAATGCTAAAGCTTGATTTTTTAAAGAAAGAACATACTGTCGCCGGACCGGGCTTTAACCGCTGGCTCGTGCCGCCCGCCGCTCTGGCGATCCATCTTTGCATCGGTATGGCCTATGGCTTTTCCGTATTCTGGCTGCCTCTTTCGAAAGCATTAGGAATTACCGCGTCGAAGCTGCCCCCGGAGGGAATGGGATTTTTCGCCAAAATATTTTCAACCTCATATGATTGGAATATCCCGATGTTGGGGTGGATGTATACCCTTTTCTTCGTTTTTCTCGGATCATCGGCTGCGGTCTGGGGTGGATGGCTTGAGCATGCCGGCCCGAGAAAAGCCGGGATCGTTTCTGCATTCTGCTGGTGCGGCGGATTGGTAATATCGGCTATCGGGGTTTACGTACATCAGATCTGGATGCTCTGGATCGGTTCTGGAGTCATCGGCGGAATCGGGCTGGGTTTGGGCTATATCTCTCCCGTATCAACATTGATAAAATGGTTCCCCGACCGGCGCGGCATGGCAACAGGGATGGCAATTATGGGTTTCGGTGGCGGGGCAATGATTGGTGCTCCGCTTGCAGACCGGTTAATGAACTTCTATGCTTCTCCTACCAGCGTTGGAGTTGCCCAAACATTCCTTACACTCGCGGCAATCTATTTTATCTATATGATCGCCGGAGCAATGGCCTACAGAGTTCCCCCTCATGATTGGAAACCGGAAGGTTGGGAAGGGCTGCCGGAATCCAAGAAAAGCGGCATGATCACCAATAACCATGTTCATCTGGATAAAGCATGGAAAACTCCGCAGTTCTGGTTCCTCTGGGGAGTTCTCTGCTTAAACGTATCTGCAAGCATCGGCATCATCGGCATGGCGTCCCCCTTACTGCAGGAGGTTTTCGGCGGCAAACTCCTGGGCTTGAATTTATCGTTTAACGAGTTGAGCACTGCGCAGAAAACCCAGATTGCGGCTATTGGTGCGGGCTTTGCCGGCTTGTTGTCGCTGTTCAATATAGGCGGGCGCTTTATATGGGCATCGCTTTCGGATTACCTCGGACGAAAATTAACCTATACAATATTCTTCCTGCTCGGAATCGCTTTGTATTCGCTTAATCCGACAATGGGAAGCGCGGGCTATATTGCATTATTCGTTGCGTCCTTCTGCATCATTGTTTCCATGTATGGCGGCGGATTCGCAACCATACCCGCATACCTCGCGGATATGTTCGGCACGCAGATGGTTGGAGCTATTCATGGCCGGTTGTTGACTGCCTGGTCCACGGCCGGTGTGTTGGGTCCGGTCCTTGTAAACTATATTCGCGAGTACCAGCTCTCAAAAGGTGTGGAAAAAGCGCACGCGTATGATTCAACCATGTATGTTCTCGCCGGTTTGCTTGTGCTGGGATTCATATGCAATATGCTGGTGCGTCCAGTCCATGAAAGACATCATATGAGCGAAGAAGAGCGCAATGAGCTGCAGTTATTGCATAAAAGCCCCGCGGGAAAACATGCACACGGTGCCGGCGGGGGAATCGGTGCTGCGAGCCATCCCATCAAAGTGTTTCTTGCATGGGTGGCAGTCGGCATACCTCTTGCTTACGGATTCTATAACACAATCCAAAAGGCGGTGGGCTTGTTCAGGTAATATGCAGGGTAATTCCCGTCCAACCCGTTTTTCGCCGTTCAATAGGATGTAATGTTTAGATAGTCCGTGACATGCGGTCCAATGCCCTGAGGGCCTTTCCGCTGATCACACAATTTAGAAGTACGGCACGTTTTGCCGATCTCCCCATTTGGAGGCAACGCAATGACTGTTAAGAAAGAATCACATATCCTTCTAGCCGTTCATATTACCAACCGTTTGAAAAAAGTGCCGCCTGTTCAGAAGATTCTTTCGCAATACGGCGACGTAATCAGGACGCGGTTGGGGATTCACGAAGTGGGGAAAAATTATTCATCGCCCGAAGGCGTGCTGATTTTAGACATCGTCGACGAATCCAAAGCGCGACAGCTTCAGAAGATGTTGGATAAGCTGCAGGGAATCGAAACGAAACTGACCGTATTCAAACACTAATCTCATGGACCGCACCGGAGAGCCCTTTGTTTGCCTCTTTGCCTGCCCGCGGATTTATATCTCCAATCCCTTGATGATACTGAGGCCTGCATGCGAGATAAGAACCGCTGCCATGATTGGATTCTGCTCACGCTGATGGCGCTTTTGGCTCTGGCCTTCATATGCAATCGGCAGGAAAGCCTTGCCCAAGACCAGACTATAAAAAATTCGATTCCTGTGCCGGAGGGATATCATCGCCAGACGTATCCCGCCGGAACCTTCAGTTCCTATATCCAGAACCTGGGTTTGAAGAATCCGCCCGTCATTAAAGACTATAGAGGCGGTGCCGTCCGTACCGCATTTTACCATGTCTGGGGAGTTGTACATATGCCGCTCCTGTTCCAATCCAATCTGGAGCAATGCGCCGATTTCGCTATGCGCTTCTGGGCGGAGTATCACAGATCAGCGGGGAAACTGGATCAGTTGTATCTGTTTGATTATGGCGGCAACAAAAAACCATTCAGGCTTTCCGGCAAATCTTATATCCGGTTTCTGCGGACATCCTTCGCCAACACCAATTCTTATTCACTGAAAAAGGGCTGCAAGCCGCTCTCCGACGAGGATGTGATCCCCGGTGATCTGTTCGTTCAGAATGAGCGCGGCGGTATCGGGCATGTATCTGTGATAATGGATGCATGCCGGTCAAAAGATGGAAGAAGGTTGTTCCTTATCGGATACAGTTTCATGCCTGCCCAGGAATTCCATATTGAAAAAGCGACAGAAACATATGGAATTCAGGGATGGTTTTCGCTGGAAGGATACAAACAGTATTTGAAGGATTTCCTGGATTTCGGAGAACCCGTTCTGCGAAGATTTGAGCCTTTATGATTGGCTTAGATTGCGGATGCCGATTGCATTGATGTGGCATATCTGATTGAATGACCCTCCGCCATGGATCCAACACTGCGTTTTTCGAACCGGGCCGAGAATTACGTAAAATACCGTCCTCGCTATCCCCAGGATGTGATCGAGACTCTCCGGCTGGAGTGCGAACTTTCTTCTTCCTCCCTGATAGCCGATATCGGTTCCGGCACCGGCGCGTTGACGGAGCTGTTCCTGCAGAATGGGAATCCGGTCTTCGCCGTTGAACCGAACCGGGCGATGAGAGATGCGGCGGAACGCCTCCTTGGGGAGTATCCGGGATTCCGCAGCATCGCGGGCAGGGCTGAAGACACATCCCTGCCTGATCACAGCGTGGATTTCATCGTTGTAGGCCAGGCTTTCCATTGGTTCCATGTCCGGGATGCCCGACTCGAATTTCTGCGCATTCTCCGGCTTCCCGGTTGGGCAATGGTCGTTTGGAATGAACGCGAGTTTCAAACAACTCCATTTTTGATTGCCTACGATCAGCTTCTGCAGCGCTATGCGCCTGAGTATGCACGAGAAAGGCACAAAAGCATTTACGATTCCGCGCTGGACGATTTTTTCGGTCCCGGGGGATTTACCGAAAAGACATTCTCCTGTCATCAGCAATTGGACTTTGCAGGCGTAAAAGGCCGGATGCTTTCCTCATCCTATACGCCTGAGCCCGACCACCCCAATCATGAGCCGATGATGGCCGAACTCTCGAAGATTTATAAGGCTCATCAGGTCAACGACCGGGTAACGTTCGATTACATCACCAGGCTTTACTATGGACGGTTGAGGAACTGAAGCCTGAACGAAAGATCCCCGTGACAGCGCTTCCGGGATGTTTAAGCGATTTGTATGAATAAAAAGGCTTTCATTGTTCTTGTCGGAAGCATGTTTATATCGATGCTCGGCATGGGCATCGTCAGCCCCTTTCTCCCCATCTACGCCAATTCTCTGGGCGCATCGTCTCTGCAGATCGGTCTGGTACAGGCTGCCTTCAACATTACCGGCATCGGCACGCTGCTCTTTGTCGGCCGGCTCTCGGACCGCTTCGGACGGAAATCGTTTCTCAGCGGCGGGCTCAGTATCCTGACTATTGCTTCCGCAGGGCTGATGTATGCCAATGACATCGCAAGCCTAATCCTGTGGCGCTTAGTTCAGGGCCTTGGCGCTTCGGCGCATCTGCCCATCGCTCAGGCATATCTGGGAGACATTACGCCGGAGGGCGGCGAGGGCAAATGGATGGGATATTTCAACGCGATTCTATTCGCCGGAATGGGCGCCGGGCCCCTCATCGGCGGATTTATAGCCGACGCATTCAGCATTAAGACCACCTTTCTGTTTATGGCCATTTTGAATGTGGTTGGCCTTGTCGCTACACTCCTTTTCCTTAAGGAGATGCCGCGCAAAACCGCAAGGGGCGGGAACGCATCCATCATCGCGCCACTGAAGAGCCGCATTATGCAGGGCGTTCTCAGCTTCCGCATGACAACGGGAATCGGCACGGCAAGCCTCATGGCATTCATGCCGCTTTTTGCGGATCTGAGGATCGGTCTCAGCGCCAGCCTGATCGGGATTCTGATGGCGGCGCGCACCCCTGTCTCCATTCTGCAATCCTATACGGGACGACTGGCAGACAAATGGAATCGCCGGAAGATGGTCGTTTGCGGTGGAGCGGCTTCCATCATCGCTGTGGTTTTCCTGCCGCTGACCGGCGGATTCTGGTCTCTGCTTGCCGTTTATATTTCCATAACACTCGCGCAGGCTTTTGCCGTACCTCCGGCTAATGCGTATGCCGTCCATGAAGGCCGTACGTACGGCATGGGCGCTTCGATGACGATGTTTATGCTGGCCATGCAACTGGGCAATGGAGTGGGACCGGTAGCCTTGGGCAGTCTCGCAGACTTGTTCGGACTCGAATGCGTTTTTTATGCCGCCGCCGTTTTTATGGCGGCCGGAGTCGTCCTTTTCGCCTGGATGGTCCCCGCAATTTCCACGCCTCGAAAGCCCGCGCGCGGATAGCTTTTCCTTTTATCAGGCCTATCTTAGGCAAAACGTCCAGAGGAGGCGTTCTTGCCTGTTTGGAGCATGCGCAGCCATCCGCGGTCAATGGTCTCAGGATTCACCGGATCGGCCGAATCCTCAAAGGATCAAGCCTGGGCTTTTTGCTCTCTCTTTGAGAGGATATGCTGCTTCAGCTTGCCCCACTCCGGATGGAAAATCTCCGATGGCATCGGCTTGAGATCGGGAGAAATGTCGGGTTTGAAATCCATATGAGCCAGAATGTCCTTTTCCAGATCGATGCCCGGAGCGATTTCGGTCAGCGTGACTTTTCCGTCCATCAGCCTGAAAACGGCCCTTTCGGTGATGTATAGGATGGGCTTCTTCCTTTGAGCTGCGTATTTTCCGCTGAAAGTGATCTGTTCAACACGGTCGACGAACTTTTTGTGGTTTCCTTCCTGGAGGATCTTTACCTTCCCATCCTCAGCCGTTACCTTAAGGCCGCCGGTTGTGAAGGTTCCGCAAAAAGCGACTCGCTTGGAAGTCGTCGTAATATTGATAAATCCGCCGCAGCCGATAGGCCTGCCATTGAATTTGCTCACATTCACGTTGCCGAACTTGTCGATTTCGCCCATTCCAAGAAAGGTCTGGTCAATACCGCCGCCGTCGTACCAGTCGAACATGTTCGGGTGCATGACGAAAGCTTCCGGATTGTACGTCATGCCGAAGTTGGGCCAGCCGGCGGGCACGCCGCCAACGGCGCCGGCTTCTGTTGAAAGCGTCATCATATCCGTTACACCCTCATGCCCGGCTACGGTTGCCAATCTGTCGGGTATGCCGATGCCGAGATTGACCACGATGTTTTCCTGAAGCTCCATGCAGGCACGGCGCAGGATGAACAGCCTTTCGTCGAAGGGAAGTTTCGGAAGCGCTCCGAGAGGCATCACAACATCTCCGCTGAATGCCGGCTGGTAATAGACGCCTTCGCTCTGCATATGAAATTCCTGCGGATTCTTGGCAATGACGACATAATCGACGAGAACTCCCGGAACCTGAATCGACTTTGCATGGAGCGTCCCTGCCTTCGCGACGTATTCAACCTGCGCGATGACAATGCCGCCGGAGTTTTTAGCCGCCTGGGCGACGGGAAGCGCTTCAAGGAAAGCTCCTTCCTTTTCCATGGATATGTTGCCCCGTTCATCGGCTTTTGTCCCACGGATCAGGCCGACATGAATCGGGAACGGTTTGTACCACAGGTATTCTTCGCCGTTGAAGGTTACGACTTCATTAAGATCGGGAGCTTTCCGGGTCAGGTCGTTCATTTTGCCTCCTTCGACGCGGGGATCGACGAAGGTCCCGAGGCCTATCTTGCTGAGCACTCCCAAGCGCTTCGCGGCGATTTCCCTGTACATATGAACAACCACTCCCTGGGGAAAACAGTAGGCGAGCATTTTGTTGTTCTGAATCAGCGCTCCGATACTGGGAGATCCGTGCGTATGAGCCCCGATGAATTTTGTAATCAATCCTTCTATGCCGATTACATGAGGTCCCTTGTCTTTATGGTTTCCCATTGCCGATCCGCAAACCAGGGTCAGATCTTTGGGATGTCCTGTTTCCTCAAACCGTTTGGCAATTGCCCGCCCGATTTCCTCCGGCCAGCCGGCCAAACCCATGATGGGCGCACTGATTGTGACGCCGTCCTGAATGAGAGCTGCTGCCTGATCGGCAGTGATAACTTTTGATCCGCCGGCTTGTGAAGCATCGGCCATTTCTGTTTCAATCATCGAGATTCTCCCCTACGGTTTTGGTATAAAGTCAGTCGTTGCCTGCCGCCCGATCCCGTGGTCGGGTGGTATCCGGATATCCTCGCGGCCCGGCGATAACCGCTTTCCTGCCCGCATTTATCCAAAAGCAGAGCCTTGGCGTATCAGGGGAAACGATGGAAAAATACCGGTTTACTATGCAGAAAACTCGGGAAGCAGCTAACCGATTTATTGCATAAGCTTCAATTCCAACCTGATGATATCCTTGTCCGGCCCGATGGGCGGCCCAATCTCCACGATAAAGTAGTTGAGCGCCGACATACTATCCATCCTATACAAGCGTCGGGACTTTACGACCACTCTGCCGGCCCATTCTGCCTATACATTTTTACCATATTTCCCCCCTGTCGCGCAGGCCAATTCTTAAACCAAAGCTGAATACAAAGCCTGCGGTCGTGCGACTCTGACAGGCTGAGCCGTTCCCGCGTGCCATTGACCGGGAAGGAACTGCGACGAGCGTAAGAGGCTGTTTCGGCGTCGGCTGTTAGACAAGGCCCATATCCATTCGACCCCGATACCGATTCCGACCCCGACCCCGGGATGTCAAATATGCACCCTGCTGTGCGCTGGAGGTCACCCACGCTTAACACAATGGGTGTCCTTTCTTATGTGGGTCGCGGCTTCAGCCGCGACAAGTTTATGCAAACAGGGGAGCAGGCAAAAGTAATTCTAAAATATAGGATTAATTGCGCGTCGCGGCTGAAGCCGCGACCCACAAGGAAATCTTTGCTTATGCAGATTGCGTCTTCGCCACAACGGTTTTCAACCCCATTGTCGAGTTTTGGTGCGGTTCCCAATCCCGGACTGGTTTTGTCCATCGTTCCCATATGACGGCAAATATTGTCTTGAGTTGCCCTGCCCGAATGCGATAATTCCCTCCATTAACAAACCGACGGAGGTGGCGGCTGTGAAGATTTCCGATCTTTTCAAGGTGGAAGGCTATGGTGTCGTCGTTACAGGCGGGGCGAGCGGGATCGGCCTGGGCTATGCGGAGGTATTCGCCTCAAACGGAGCGCGCGTGACGATTCTGGATATGGATGCTCAACGTATCGAAAAGGAAACGAAACGGCTGCGCGGTGCCGGGCTGGATGTTCGCGGACAGGTGGTCGATGTCACCGATCATCAGGCGCTCGATGCCGCTATAGACGAGGCTGCCAATCTTTATGGCCGGCTGGATGTCATGTTTGCGAATGCCGGCATCGATCCGGGCGTTGGATTCGTCGGCGACTGGGCGGGATCGGAGAGGCCTCGCGTTCCGGAGGGGGCTCTGGAAAACTATACCGACGAGCGCTGGAACCGCGTGATCGAAGTCAATATGAATGGAATATTCGCGACAGTCCGCGCCGCCGTCCGCCACATGAAGCCGAGAAAGTTCGGCCGCATCATCATCACAACATCACTGGCTGCGACGCGCATTGAACCTGCAATCGGCGCCGCATATATGACTGCCAAAGCCGGGATACGAAACTTTATGCGAAACGCCGCGATGGAACTTGCCGCCTATGACATCACCGTGAACGCGATTGCCCCGGGCTATATTGTCACGAACATCGGCGGCGGCCACGCGCTCAATCCGGTCGAACAGAAAGCCGTTGCCGGGACTATTCCCATGCACCGCGTCGGTTTCCCGGAAGACATGCATGGCCTGGCGATTTTCCTCGCCTCTCCATCATCATCCTATATTACCGGACAGGAAATCATCGTGGACGGCGGCCAGGGGATAGGAGTGGCCGATTAAACGTGTCCTTGGGCGCGGCCGTTGGCCGCGCGCTTTCAGCTGTCGGCACTCAGCTCCCTTGCTTATTACAATTGTTTTTATAGGAATCGAAACACACTTGAAAAATGTCGGGACATGGATATCCATTCCACAATTTCCATTCAACCAATGGATGTTTTGGATTCTAACGTTTCCCGCGAACGGCGAATAGGAAAGCATGGAAATATCGTTGCCAGGATTCCGGAGTTGTCTGGTAGGTATTATCGAAAACAAAGCAGTCGGCAAGAGCTTCTCTTACCCGAAGCAGTTCTTTCAGCCGCTTGCGATTGCGTTCGTCCGCAATCGAAAGGTCCAGAAGCTCGATTGCGCGATCGAAAGCCCGATCGCTGTATTCTTTGCGCCCTTTAGCTTTCCAGGAAATGGCTCTTTCAATCTCGCTCCCCACATTGGCCATTTGCTCCGCGAAACAAAGCTGATTCCATCTGCCGGCGGCTAATTCCTTATGCTGATGGTTCATCTGCTCACCAAATCCGCTGCTATTTACCTGACGATTTCGCGGACTTCAGGGTTGTCCACGCTTCGGCTCCGGTTCGCCTGCGATGGGCGGAGGTTGATCATCGAATCAAACTCGATAAAATCGGTTTCATACAATTCAGGATAAAGGTTTATTCCCCAAAGGTCGCTTTGCGCAGACCCGTTTTCAATCAACAATGCTTCCTCGTCCGCATGCAGCTCTGCATCGACAACCAGAATTGCCCGTTTTACATCTACCACTGCCTTCACAAGATCGCCGAAAGTGGCTTTCGCCATTTCCTTCAGCTCATCAATACTGGTCTTGCTTCCATTGCTGATGATCTTCATTCCCTTGTCCCGTCTGCCGGATTCACACACCATCCACAGCGGATTCTACAGCTCATTTGACCTGGAAGAAAGCATGGAGAAGGATAGCTGTTTGACGTAAACAGCGATTCCCACCGGTGTTTCGCCGTAAACATGCCCGCATCCCCAACACCGGTTTCGGCTTAAATCGGTTCTGGCCCCGATGCAGAGTGGATTTTGAGTTGCGAAACCCTGACGCGAGTTATCGATTAACTGCTACGCCATAGACATAGGTTTTATCTTTTAGCTGCCGGCAGCTAAAGATAATAGCGGTGCTGGAATGTCGTAGGAATGCCGACCGGAGATGATTTTGATAGCCTTGCTCGTGATCTCTCAAGAGGCTAAGGTATTCTCCGGCGCCATTTCAGCGGATTCTGGGAAGTATGGAAGACGGCGTAAATAATTACTGTGTTGTTGACATATTCATAAAATATCGTATATGGGAACCGTCGAACCAATCCTCTCCTGAAATTCCTATAAACAATAGTGTGCATTTCTGGATTGCGGCAAATGGATTGAATACAAGCGTCCACGCAGGTCAAAAACTCTGCCCCCAAGCCAATGCGACGTTCATTATACCAACTGCAGGCTTCGCTTACGTCCTGCTCAACTTCAGGCGCAAGCACCAGCTCAGCAGTCATGTAAGAATCCTTCGTTGGATTTCTTCCCACGAGAGTGCGGAGCCGGGATTTTTTAACAAGTTCTGCTTCCGCCGGTATAATTCTTCTTTTTGCCACTCTTGCACCGGCACCGCTGTGGGATCCGAAGCAATATCATCCCAGAGGTCTTCAAGAAGCTGCAGTTTCTCAGATATGCTCAGATCGAAGATTGTTTTTTCTGTAGAACTCATGTTTTTATTCTAGCAATCGAGCTAAACAGTTTCAACATGCCCCTTATATGGCTGCAGATCAATTAATTCCCCGAGAGCCGAAGTGGCTACCCTGATTGCGGAGCGCTTTATTGCATCCCTTCCCGATCTGAACGCCGTGGACGAATTTTCTCCGGAAATTCCTTAAAATCAAAAATGACCGGGGCGAGATTTCAGCAAAGGGCCAAAATCACGTGGATTTTCGGGCGATCCCACTGATTCCCCCGTACCGCCGTACCGCAACCCCGCCTCGAACACCGATCGTTATAGCCGAAATATGTTCTTTGCCAACCCCAAATAGAGGGACACTGCCCAAAAGATACAAAGAAGGATAGCTAAATGCTTTGCCCTTTTCATTAAGATAGCCCATTGAATGAGGCATCCATAGCCAAACCACAATATCCCGCCAAGAAGAGGGTAATATACCAATTCTCCAAAGTACGGCTCATAAATCAGCTGGGATATTAACCATGCTGGGAATGTAAAACACGCGAGCGCTTTCCAAGTTTGGCTGCTGCCTATCTTAACAAATTGTGGACCAGTTCGAAGCTCGTATTGATTTTCTTGATCTGGTTCCAGGCTGGCAACAAATAGCAGGCCATTAATGTAGATAAACATTACCAAAAGCAACAACCCGCTAATTATGACTTTAGGCTTCTCCGAAGCACGCATTATTATTCCCCTCACTGATCTCTAATATGCGAGTTCCTTTTTCCCGCAATTGGATCATCATCTCCACCCGATCCGCTATATACACTGACCAACAACATTGGATTTGTATAACTAATTGCATTAGACAGCGCACCCCATGCTACCGCCTGAAAATCCAACGGATTAAATAGTCGGGCATACCAGAATAGAGTCGAATTAAAATTTACACCAAATAGAGAAGAAAGAAAGCTCGCCGCATCCGAAGAATTCCATCCCATCTGGCTTAACAATTGCGGCTCAGATACAGGCCGCCAATTCTGCCACTCATTTCCGTTCGGATCGATCTTGTTCACCGGGATCGTTTCTGACGTAAACAGCGAGGTCCACCGGCGTTTCATCATAAGCATGCCCGCATTCCCAACGCAGGTTTGTGCTTAAATCAGATTCGAGCCCGATGCAGGATGGTTTTTCCGCTGCGAGCCCCTGACGCGAGTTTTCGCTTAACTGCTCCGCCATAGACATAGGTTTTTTCTTTTAGCTGCCGGCCATTTTAGCTAAGAAAAATAGGGCTGGCGATTCTTTTCACACGAGCCGGCCGTTACATTGCTATAATGGCTTTGATCCCTGCGGATCGATTTTCAGTTGCAGGAGCTTGAGATGACAAATCCGATCGAGCGAATAACAATCAACCCGGACCAGTGTGGCGGCCGTCCGTGCATTCGAGGCATGCGAATACGTGTCATCGATATCCTGGATCTTTTCGCCGCGGGCTTGAATGCCCAGCAGATTCTCGAAGAGCTTCCCGATCTGGAGATGGAAGATATCAAAGCTGCTTTGAACTATGCGGCCCGACGTCTGGACCATCCGGTGATGGTCGCATGATTATCTGGCTCGATGCTCAGCTTTCGCCGGCGATAGCATCCTGGATCAGCCGTGAGTTTTGCGTCTCGGCTGTTGCCGTTCGCGATCTCGGCTTGAGAGACGCCAAGGACAGCGAGATATTTTCGGCTGCCAAGAAAGCCAATGCCGTTGTGATGACCAAGGATGTTGATTTCATGCATATGGTGGAACATTTGGGCTCGCCGCCACAAGTAATCCTCCTTTCATGCGGCAACACCTCAAATTCTCAGTTGAAGCAGATTCTAAAACGCTCCTTCCATCGCACCATGGAATGGCTCAGAAAAGGGGAGCCTATAGTGGAGATTGCCGGTCGTTAACAGTAATGAGTCCCGTCGGCGCAAAGCCCGTGGCACCGCCCATAAAGAGAAAACGCTATCTCGATTGAATCAAACCTATGCGCAACATAAAGAAAAACGAACGGGGATTTGTTGTCTGCCTCAAAAACGAAGGCTATACCGCCTCTCTGGAACGCCACAAGATCTATCGCGTGCTCCCGGATCCCGAAGCCGAAAATGACGCCGACTACAGGATCATTGACGAAAGCGGCGAGGATTATCTTTACCCGAAAGACCGGTTCGTGCTGATCACCGTCCCCGACGCCGTCGAGGCTTCCTTGCTCAGAACCGCCTGAATCATTTCCGGCAACCTGCCTGAAGGGTAATCCCCGCCCTCATTGAGGATGGCCCTTGTCGGAGTGGAAACGCATTTCCATCACTCCCCTTGTGGCTATCCTGATAAAAGCTCGTTTTGTGGCAGAGCTTCCCGAGCTGGGAACAAGGAGCGGATTTTTTGCGGGGAATTCCTAAAATCAAAAATGACCGGGGTGAAGTTGTGGCTAAGGATAAAAATCAGGTGGATTTTCGGGCGATCCCGCTGATATCAGTGATTTTATGTCGGTCCGACCCCGTCCCGCCGCTTCGAATGTCGGGGTGCGCAGATTCCGGGCAAAATGCCAAACGACGGACAAAGGCATTTGTTCTTCGGAAATATGCTGAATACTGGATTGCTGAAAGTGGTTGATGTTTGTGCCTCTGACAATCCGGCTTCATCCCAGGCAAAATCGAACGTCATAAGGAAGCGAGTGAATGATGGGCGGATTGTGCCGGCGCCTTTGGTCCGTATCTATACGGGAACATGGACTTTGCACATTTGGGCGGGTATTATTGAGTAATGCCGGTCGTGTTCAGATACAAAGGGTATAAGTTCTTCTTTTTCTCAAACGAAGGGGACCCAAGGGAGCCATTACATATTCATGTTCGTAAGGCGGAATCCGTGGCAAAGTTTTGGCTCGAACCGGAACCAGGGATTGCTGAAGTCTATGGATTTACATCGCATGAACTTCGAGAACTGCTCGGAGTAGCGATTGAGAATACCGAATTAATCAGGAGATACTGGAATGAGCACTTTGGTGTCTGACGCACAGGCGAAAGCCGTCAGGTTCGACTCAAGCACCATGTGGATCGATCTGGAAGATGGTCGTCAACTGGGTGTGCCTCTGGCATATTTCCCTCGTCTGCTGAATGCCAGCCCGGAGCAATTGGAGAAATTTACCATCAGTGGCGGTGGGACCGGACTTCACTGGGACGATCTTGACGAAGATATTTCCGTTCCTTCGCTACTGGCTGGAATAGGTGACAGAACCCGCACATCTACCCCACGATAAAATCTGTTTTGGCGCTGCGCCCCGAGTCACGCACGCTTAACGCAAGGACACATTCGACTACCTGACAGAACTGCAGAAGCACCCCGGCGAAGTGAAGCGCAATCCTTCACAGTGGATGCCCTGGAATTACAGAGAAACCATGAAAGGATGAGAGCGTCAAATGACCGAACGGGCCACGAAACGCAATCCACGGCGAAGCAAGCAACACGCGCCTTC
>JAFGIY010000098.1 GCA_016929335.1 Acidobacteriota bacterium
CTCAAATATAAAAGTTCCAATAATGCTTTCGAACGAAATTATTATGGATGAGAGCCGTCAACAAAATGTAAAGTTATTGTTGCGCGGACCCTAAGCCTCTCCCATATTCGCGGTGCTGTCGGCAATGTCGATTCTCTTGTTTAACAGCAACGATTGTATGGCCCAGAATAATTGACCTGCTCCCTTTAAACCGATCAAAAATCTAGCTTAACATCCGGATTGGTTTAAAGGAGGCAGGCAACTCCAACATATCCGGTTCTCATGTACGAGCAAGTGTTCCTTCTGATCTATTTCTTTAGGAAAGGAAATGGAAATGGTTAATAAATCATTGACTCTGTTAGGACTTGCAGTGGCTTTGTTAGGTGCTGTAATTTTTGCCAACAGCACCCTCGCTCAAAAGAAAGATAATGCAAACGCTAATCTCGGCAGCCTGGCAACCGGACTTGGTGAACTACAAACGCGTTCGCCTTTTGCTCGAGTATACCTGCCTGACAAGATGACTTTCCATCAAGGATCCGATGCTTTTATTGTTGTACCTACTGGTGGGTACATCGTGGAAAAGCACGATAAAAATAAGCTTCGTTTGACCCCGGAATCAGGTGGGCTGCCGTTGGAAATAATGGCGATTGCGGGAAAACATGAAGCAGAGGGTATTAGAGAGCCACAGGCATTATTGGTGCCGGTGGCAAACTCAGCTGATTGTCACCTGCTATTATTGCTTCCCGGAGGCGAACATTTCGATGCTCCGGGTACGACTGGCAGCGTAACCACGCGCGACCTAAGTGCCGCCCCATTGAGTCCTGCCTTGGTTGCACAGGAGTACGCCGCATACAAGCTAGGTGTCGATGGAATGCTGCCCACGGCTCCCGACACAGGCGACGCTGCTGAAAGGGGGGTAATTCGCAGACCCTCTGTGGCCGTCACTCCGCAAACTTCAAAATTACCGGCCGGCAGTCTTCCCGGGAATATTGGAACGTCCGCTCTGAATAGACCGCATTATCCGCCCGGCACATTGCTAAATGCCGGAGGCGTCCTGACTGCGGATGAATCAATGCCGATTTGGCGCCTCCAGCTGCATATTATAACAGCCGATCTGCAGGACGCTAAAACAGATGATCATATAGCTGTCAGTTTGGCTCCGGGAAACCTGACATATCTGGATACTCCCATAGATGATTTCGAGCGCGGCGTTCAGACCACATACGATTTGGCTATGAGCGGGATTTCCAAGTTGTCCGATATCAAATATATCAGGTTTTACAAATCCGGTTCGAATGGATGGTGTCTAAGATACCTGGTTTTTCATGTCAACGGTAAGCAGATATTTGATTACAATCCCGGTAGAAGCGGCTGGTGGCTTGATCCTGGAGAAAATTCCAACTGGCAAAGTGTCCCTGCTTTTGAGCTTCCTTCCAATCAACTACGTTCGCACGCTTTATGGCGCGCATATAAACAACCGGACTACCCATATAGTATATCGTATCGGGAATTGACCACCAGAGTTTATGCAGCCTATGGGCAGCTTTGCAGCAAAAGAACGTGGAAATGGGGATCAGATGGTCGGGTTTTTTTGGCAGGGAAGGAGTTGGTCAGTAAGTTGCCGAGAATGTTTATCGGTGACCCTTTGGATAGCCCAGACGAAGTAAGAGTTGTGGTAAGTCTGGAGGAAGTAAAAGACAATTGGGCTAATAATCGATGGCGCCTCTATATGGATATGAAATGGACCATCGAACAGAACGGGTTTGTACGCGTTAAATTAAATGACGGGGTAGCAGATAATAATGGTAACTGGATGTCTCAGGCAGTTTTTGTAGCGAGATTTGTTCGCGACTTTGTTCAACAGAATTATTTCAGTATCCTTGTCTCGATGTTAACCTGTAGCGATAACGTATGTACAGTGGAGCGTCCCTTTGATAATAGCTATATGGATATGGTGCTGCCCATCCGTGCAGATTTTATTTCCATATACCAATTAGATTTGGGTCGTGGGTATATACAGCTTAGACAGGCGCCTGCTGGAACGGTGTTGTGGTGATATTTGCATTGTGCATGGCGATAGGTTTCAAGCTCTAACTTATAATTGGATTAAATGATATTGCCGGAGGGACCGCGAGCGAGGCTCGATGAAGAATCAGTTTGAGGTCTCCTTGCTCTCGATCCCTTTGTGGCTGAATGTGAATACGCCCGGCTTTCTGCTCTACGTTTCAAAGATCGAGCTGCCGCACTCCAAATCAGGAATCCACGGAGTTCGGAGACAACTTCATATAATTAAAGGCCATACCGCCTCTTTCATTTTTGGCATCCATGGTTTATGTTAATCTGACTCCAATTCACGCAGTTAGAGGAACTCGACCGCGGGATTCATGTCATTGCATGGCGATTGCCCGGAAATTCACAGCTCTTTCATTGAGGTAAACAATGCGAGTATGCCCGAAATGTGCGTCACAATTCGGCGATGAGCTCAACTTTTGCCTGACTTGCGGCGCGATGCTCGAAGCAGTAAAGGAAATCCCTCCCCCGCCGCCGGCCGAGGATTCGTCGCCGCGCGAGGAAAACAGGGTATCTGAGACTATCGCTATCCCCGGTCCTGCCAAGGGAGCATTGGTGGATGCCCAAATACCTCTTCCGGTGAAGGATAAAACGAAGGCGGCGGCTGCTCCGGGCCGTCTCTGCCGCCAGTGTCCAAAATGCGGATCGAAAAAAATAATACCCAATACGCGCATCCGCGATCAGGGTCAAAGTTCGGACGGCAAGCTCAAAGCTTTTATTGATGCCGATCCCGAGGCTCTGATTTTTAAGGATCGCCTTTATTCCATGCTTCTCGCCGATATCTGCGGCGAGTGTGGCCATGTCGAACTGAGAGTAGAACAGCCGGACAGTCTCTACAACCACTACCTTCAATCCAGGAGTAAGCAGCGAAATTCGTAGCCCGGCCGGCGCAGCTATTTTGTTGCGAGCATCTGCGCGATAAACACGTTGGCCTCTGAGATGGCGGCTTCCATTTCCTTCACAAGCTGCGTAACATCGCTCTCTATCTGTTCGGCGTTCTGCTGCAGCGATGAAATCGCGCGCGCATTCAGGTTGTGCTTCAAAAACAGCACCTGGTCCTTGAATGCGGAAAGAACGGGCGGCATGCGTGCTTCCGCCGCCTTCATGACTTCTATCAGGCGGTCGTATTGTCTACGCGTGGTCTGCAACTGCTCTTCGCTGCTGCGCCGCAGGTTCTGGTTCGTGTACTGCTTGAGTTCTTCACTCCACTCCTTGAAAAGCGCATTAGCCACCTGCTGCACATTCTTAATCCGGTCGCTCACATCGCTTGCGCGGCTCTCACTGCGCTCGTATTCGTATTTCAGTTTGTCGTACCTCTTCTCGAGATCGCTCAGTTCTGCGTCCGCGATCTTTGTTACTTCGAGGAATTGCTTGAGCGCAGATTCAAACTGCTTTTTGGCTTCGACCTGATCGTCCCGGGCGTCCTGCACCCTGTCGGTCAGCTGCTCGCGTTTGGCGTATCCGAATTTTTCCTTGATGGCGATGCGGTGGCCGGCGCAGCCGGCCATGATGAGGAGAATAGTACAAACCGTAGCGGCTTGCAGGCATTTTCCAAAAGACATGACCACCCCTCCTATTGCAGGGCTTGATCGTATCATAGGGCTGTCCCAAAACCCAGCGGGCCATCGCAATTCAAATGCGGAACAGTTTCTATGATACATTTAAGGCGGGACGGGGGTGGCGATGCAAATCGACGAGCAGCAGGCCGGGAGAGGCGTGCCGCCGGAATCCGGGATGGACCGCGCGATGAAATGGATGCGCTGGTGGAGCCATTTATCGGAAAGGGCGTTTCGCGTTCCCTTCACGCGCATACGTTTCGGCTGGGACCCGGTCCTCGGGCTGATACCCGGACTGGGAGACATCACAACCGCGCTTTTCACCCTCTTACTCCTGATCACGTCCCTGCGCTTGCGCATACCCGGCATTATACGCGCGCGGCTGATATTGAACGCGCTCCTGGATGCGGTGCTGGGGACTATCCCTTTCGCGGGCGACATTTTTGATTTTGTCTGGAAGAGCAATTCACGGAACCTGGCCCTGCTGGAGCAACATGCCCGAGGCGACAGGCAACCGAGCGCCTCGGACTGGATTTTCGTGCTGGCTGTCCTGGCTACTGCGGTGGCAGCGGTGCTGCTGCCGCTGTGGATTTTGGGATCGGTGCTGGAAAAATTGGAGACCGGTTTCCTGGGCATGCGGCTGTTCGCCGCCGCGCCGGCGCGGCCGTGAATACCGGTTATCCCGAAAGCCGTCGACCCGGATTTTTCAGTTCTGTATTCCTATCAAAGCGCCGTCTATGTCCTCGATCGCAATGCTTTGATAGTCTGCCGGCTGATTTCGAAAGCCGGCGGTGTCCGGGAATGAAAGGAGACTTCAGATGGGTTCCAAATACGAGCACGTGTTCAATCCGATCAGGATCAGAGGAATAGACTTCAAAAACCGGCTGGAAATGGCTCCCCCGTCTCCGAATCTGGCCAGCAAAGAAGGCAGGGTAACGCCGGAGTTCGTGGACTTTTTCAGACCGGTAGCCAAAGGCGGAGTCGCCATAATCCACGTAGGCAATTCCGTGGTCGACATCAGGGAGGCGTGCGACGAGGAGCGGCAGTTGGACCTCGGCAGCGACGATTGCATCCTCCCTCTTACACGTTTCGTGGAGATGTGTCACGGCTATGGAGCGCTGGCCTCGCTTGAGATCAATCACAACGGGAAGGATTCGGACTGCGGCAAGACCGGAAGGCCGGCCATCAGCCCTTCATCCATCATTCCATCCAGTGAACTATGGCGCGCAAAAATGCAGGGACGCGAACCGATCCCTACTATTGAGATGGATCATACAAAGATAAAAGAGACTGTCGGGAAATATGCGGCCGCAGCATTCCGCTGCAAACGAGCGGGCTTCAAGATGTGCATGATCCATGGCGGTCACGGAAATCTGATCTCGCAATTTGCCAGTACGCTCTATAACAAGCGCAAAGACGGCTATGGCGGTTCGCTGCAGAACAGGGCGCGCTTTGCCATTGAAGTCCTGGACCGGGTGCGTCAACTGTGCGGTGAAGATTTCGTTATCGAGTACCGCATTTCGGCGGACGAGATCCATCCCGACGGGATGCACTTTGAAGAGACGCTCAGGTTCATCGAGCTGATTCAGCACAAGGTGGATATACTCCACGTCTCGGCGGGCCTCCACGGTGAAATGGAGTACATGCGCAACTGGTATCAGAACTATCTGATGGACAGGATGTACAACGTGCATTATGCGGCGGACATCAAGAAGGTTTTTCCGAATCTCCTGGTGTGCACCGTTGGCTCCATTATGAACATTCGTCAAGCGGAGGAGATCATTGCCACGGGCAAGGCTGATTTCGTGGCAATGTGCCGCCCGATCCTTGCGGATCCCGAAATGCCGCGCAAGTACGCGCTGGGAAGGGAAGAGGATCATCGGCCCTGCCTCCGCTGCCAATACTGCGGCCTGCGCCTTATGATTCCTGCCGTCATCAATTGCGCCGTGAATCCCTACCTGGGCAACGAAACCGAATTCCCGGAGGCCTGCGTTCACAAGGCGGCCGTGAAAAAAAGGGTTGGCGTGGTCGGCGGTGGCCCTGCAGGCATCCAGGCAATGCTGACGCTTTGCGAACGGGGACACGATGTAACGCTCTATGAGAAAAGCGACCGGCTGGGCGGACACGTTGTTCCTGGTTCTGCACTGCCGTTTAAGCAGGACGTGAAGGATTATTTGGCCTACCTGGTGTGCCAGGCGGGAAAAGCCCCGGCGCGAATACTTCTCAACACTGAAGTGACTAAGTCGATGCTGGACGCTGAGAAATATGATGCACTCGTCATCGCAGTCGGATCGGAACCCGTCGTGCCGCAGTTGCCCGGGATTGACAAATCCCACGTGCACTGGGCGCCGGATGTCGATACCGGCAAGGTCAAAGCCGGGAACAAGACAGTCATTGTCGGCGCGGGAGCCGTCGGGATCGAGTGCGCCATAGGCCTCAGGCGCGCCGGCAAAGACGTGACCGTTGTTGAAATGGCGCCGGATCTTTCAAACCTGCGGGCATCGGCCGGAGGCGCCACCACGGAGCTGATGGCGCTCATCCGGGAGCTCGAGATTCCCGTGAGGCTGCATTGCAGGCTTGAAGAGGTAACCGACCACAGCGCGATATGCCGCGACACACAATCCTCTGAAATTATCGAGTTTCCCGCGGATACTGTGCTTCTTGCAGTCGGGATGTCGGCGAGACGCGATGTCGCGGATTCGCTGCGCCGCAGCGCGCCGGAGACGGAGGTGTTTGTCGTCGGCGATGCATCGAAAGTCGGCACGATTGCGACAGCCGTCATGTCTGCTTTCAGGGCAGCTGCCTACATCTGACCGCGGCATTCCACTCCGGATTTCCATTCGTGCAATTCGTGGCTCCTATTCGGTGCACGTAAAGCCCGGAATAATTCGATATCGATCGATTGGTTTTCGACTTACAATGCTCTCGCCTTCAAAGGGGATTCTGCATGGGAACAATTCTTCGGGGTATGACAAGAATTCTTGTGTTTGCCGCCGCCTGGGCCTTAATCCCGGTTGCGCTTCTGGTGTCGTTACTCTTGCCGTTCTCAACCTGGATTCGTCTCGCACTGATTCTGTTGCCGGCGATTTTGATCGCATCCTGGTTAATAAAGATAAGTCTCTGCGGCCAGCTGAGCCGGAAGGCGTCGCCTTTTCGGTTCTACATCGCCGTCGCGGCTGTCGTTCTGTTTCTTATTACCGCGGCAGCCTTTTTTAAAAGCGGGGGACTGGTCTCCGTCGAAAAAACTGTACGGCACATATTTCAAATGAAGCGCAGCCCGGCAGTCGGCTTGATGGCGGATCCCGGCCGGCGGTACAGGCTTTTCCTCACCGGGATCAAACTGGATGTTCTCCACGGACTGCCGGAAACCGGCGGGGTGAAGATACTCGACTACAGCGTTCGCGGTTATCTGTTTTCCACTATTCGATTTCTATACAACGAAATCTTTATCGATCAGCCCTACTACTTTCCCAGTGATACTCCACAGCCATTCATCATTGATTGTGGAAGTCACATTGGCATGTCCATCCTGTATTTCAAGACTTTATATCCTGATGCTCATGTGGTCGGCTTTGAACCGGCTCCGGGCACGTTTCAATTGTTAAGTGAAAACATCCGGCAGAACGGCCTAAAAAATGTCGTACTGTACAAAAAGGCTGTCGGAAACAGGGAAGGGAAAGCAACCTTTTACGGGGACGATTCGGTAACGTCCAGCCTTTTTGAAGGCCGGAATCCGGGCGGAGCTTACGAAGTCGATATAGTAAAGCTGTCCGACTATATGGACCGCCCCGTAAATTTTCTTAAGCTTGATGTCGAGGGGGCTGAATCCCTTGTCTTTGAAGATCTTGTGGCGGCGTCCAAAATGCGGATGATTCAGTACATGACCATCGAATACCACCATCATACAGAGAAAAACGTCGACCAGCTGTCCGGGTTTCTGAAGATGCTTGAAGACAACAATTTCGGCTATCAGCTGCAGACTTCGCCTGATCCGTTCAGGAATGAGAGCTATCAGGACGTGATGATTTTTGCGTACCGGAAGTAGGAGCATCAAACGATTTCAGCAGCTTGATTCAGGAACCGCGGATTTTCACTGATCTCTGCGCATAATGAAGAGCCGAATGATTAGTACCTCTAAACCCACGGCCTCGGGCCGTGCGACCCTGACAGGCTAAGCCGTTCCGGCGTCCCGCTGACATGGAGTGATATGAG
>JAFGIY010000099.1 GCA_016929335.1 Acidobacteriota bacterium
CTCATATCACTCCATGTCAGCGGGACGCCGGAACGGCTTAGCCTGTCAGGGTCGCACGGCCCGAGGCCGTGGGTTTAGAGGTACTAACTTTTCAATCTATCCAGGTCTCTATAAGCATTGAGTGCAGATGTGAGACGGCGGGAATGGATGAGCGATGGAGCAAGTTGAGGCCGGCATACCCGATGAAGTCCTGGTAGTCGCGGCAATCCTCGGGGATCTGGCGGCGTTTGATGAGCTTGTGCTTCGCTATCGCCCCGCCGTGATGCGGACGGCTCAAATGATGGTCTCCCGGGAGGACGCGGAGGACGTTGCCCAGGAAGCGCTGTTGCTTGCTTTTAAGGCCTTGCCTTCGCTGGAGGAGCCGAAAAAGTTTCCGGCTTGGCTTCATGCCATTACGCGACGCTGCGCCATCCGCTTTTCGCAGCGCATGAGGATGCGCTCCCGAAACTGCGTCGCGCTGGATGAGGCTATCCTCGAACAGGTTCCCGCTCTCGGCCGCCCGGCGCCCGGCAACGACGCGAGAGAAGAACTGCAGGAAGCGCTGAATAAAATATCGCCGGACCATGCGCTTGCGATCCGGCTGCATTTTCTCGATGAAATGCCGCTGAAACGGATCGCCCGCTTCCTGGGCGTCTCTCTGCCGACGGTCAAGTGGCGCATTTACAGCGGTAAAAAGGAGTTGCGCGCTCAATTCAAGGTTTTAGAGGGGAGGAGTAAAAAATGGATAGAGATAATGAAATAACCAGACTGGTTCATGTACTTCAACAGACCGCCCGAATGGCTTTCCAATCCGAATGGACAGGTTCAGGCAGCAGCGATGCCGCAGCCCTTTGCGTTGATCGCCACAACCGGATCCTGGCCCGATTGAAACAGCTGGATCCGAACCTGTCGGCAGTCTTTGAGCCGCTTGCTGCGGAGAGTTCTCTGACTGCCGCGGCTATCGCCTGTCGACAACTGGCCGCCTACTATGAAGACGAGATCGGTTGGCCCGGCCGATGGAAGCACGCCTATAATACCGCCCGCGATCCGAAAGCCTTCAAGGAGTTCTGGCGCAAATCCGCAAAGGACATTCAGGATTTGGGCGAATACATGCGCGAATGCGCCGATGAATGGGCCCGCCGCCGCAAAGCCAAGGCTGAAGCCGATTCAGATCCTCCCAAAGAATAACCACGAATGAACACGAATTTCAGATGTTCATGACTGACGGGAAATTTTACAAATTTTCCTTTTTATAAATTGCTTAATTTCAATGACTTAGGCCGACAAACTTCGCTCAGACAGGATACTGCTGTCGGGAATCTTTACAGTCAGTGCTAATTCCTCCTGCCGAAAATTGCTCGGGCCTGCTCCGGATGAATATTTATTATTTTCTAAATTATTGGCTTGCAGTTAGTTAACATCCACTCTGAGAACGGCAGCATGAAAAGCTTCATTACGGAATGGATATTGCTTATTCATTGGGTGAACAAAATATTCATGGAAGAAGTAGTGCAGCTACAATTTTAGTAGCAGCGTTTGATAAATCTTATTGAGGAGGACTCAATGAAAGCAAAATGGTATTGGGTATTGGCCGTGATGGCAATTGGCCTGTTTACATCCCAATTCGCCGTTGCCGAACCCACATACTGGATGGCGACAAGTTTGGTACCGGATACGGCTTACGCCGGTATGATTTATACGACAGGGGACGTTGTAGGCAAGCTGAACGCGGCTTTGCCTACGGCGGGTCACAGTATCCCGGCCGATTTCGATGTGGCGGGGGATTGGGACCTGGCCGGCTGGTGGGAATTCGGAGTAACGGGATCCACCACGAATACACCGGGCTCCAACTGGAACGATGTGTTCGCCGGTGGAGAGTGGTATTTCCGGATTGAATGGAATGGTTCCGTTTACACGGACCAGATACCTCCCCAAGTCATGCCTCCGGCCATTTTCAATCAGTACGCAACGTGGGCGGAAATCGATCAACAGTGGTTCATGAACAATCCTAATATTTATACGTTCTTTGGACTCTATGTTGATGAAGCCTCCGGTGGAGCATCCACACCTGGAGATCCTCCGGTTGGGATCTTTGCCTTTGTTGCCGATAGCGAGTTCGCAAATTTCGACAATGTCGAGGGACTGATGCGGATGGGCGACTCTTATGTAAAGCCTGGAGGCGAGGGCATTGCTACAGCCACAGCTCCCATTCCGGAACCTTCGACCATGCTTCTGCTTGGTCTCGGGCTGGCAGGAATTGCCGGGCTTAAGCTTCGAAAGAAGTAATTTAATAAAAACAGATTCATTACGCGGAAAAGGCAGAATCATCGATGATTCTGCCTTTTCTTTTTTCATCCGGATTCCGAGCGCGAAATGCCGTCGGATCGTCCATTCTGTGAACCTCGACTTTATTACTTATTTACGCCGAAATCATAAACCGTCGGGGCATTGCCGAATACGAGAAGATATTCGCCGGCCGGAAGTCTTTTTTCCGGCGAAGCGGAAAACGAGCCGTCGGGATATTCGGCAATAATCAGCTTATAAATATCCTTCTTAATGAATCCTCCCTTGTTTTCCACCGTGACGTTCGAAAACGCGGATTTTAATACACGGCTGTCTTTTTTCTTCTTCAGCCGCACGAGCATTGCGTCCCTTGCGGCACCGATCCCGCGAACGAACAGAGTGGGCTTTTGCTGCTGAATGCGCACCGAAGCTCGGGGTCCCGGGCAGGTGATGCTCATGGACATATCAGTGTAAGCACCCGTATAAACAAACAGCTCCATGCCGCTGGCGCTTGCACCCGATACGATGGCGGGCTGAAGGCGGATCCAGGCATCGTTCTGACGGAAATATATACCGGCAGCCTCCGGTAAAACAGGCGCGGGCGAGGACTCGAAAACCTGTACGGAGAACAGAATCAGGATGCCAATCCGAATCATGGCATCATCGTATCATATATCTCTATGGAACAATCGGCTTGAGTACGTCTTCCTTCGTGGCCGCGAATGGCACCCATGTGTCATTGTTGATGACATAGTAGCCTATGATAACGCCCGTATTCGTGATTTTCCCCGCCACCGTTCGCTGGGCATTTTCATATTCGACACGATAGAAAGTACCGTCGGGGGCGCGATAGAAACCGCTGCCTTTGAATATCGCGTCTGCGACGTCATCGGGTTTCTCGGTGCAGTGATAGTTGCCGATAATTTCGCCTGAATCATTAATGCCGTTCGGCTGCGTATGCAGATATGGACTGCTCTGCGGGCATGGATTCGAGGGATATTCTATATCCATGACATGCTGCTTCTGAGGATTCATGAGAAAGCCTATTTGGCGATGAGAAGCATCCTTCCCATAGAAGCCTACGGCGCTGCCGGAATCACTGATATCCGTAAACTCTCCCTCGCCTGAAGACGAAGGCGTCTTGAAAAGCCAGATATTGCCGTCCGGTTCGCGAACAAAGGGGTAATTCCTTTTAGGCTCATCCAGGACACAAAGACCGACAATCTGTCCATGTGCATTGGCCCCGGCAGGATTTAAAAGAGATACATGCTTGCCTTCCACTTTGCCGTCTTCCGGGTAAAGATCCACACAGATTCCCTGCTCGCAGGTTGAATCCGGCATTTCCACAGCCACAAGATCATCGTTGCTTTTCGAAACCGATTCCCGGTGGTTTGAGGTTGATGAGGAAAGAGCGCTGCCATCCAATGAGTAAGGACATAGGAAAGAAAATCCAATAATCGCTGCCACTGTCAACAAATTCCTGCGGAGAAAAACCATGCCTGCGACCTCCTGGTAAAACGCGCGATTGAGAACGCCCCGTCTATTGAGCTGAAACCATCGCGCCGGAAACGATGCCATGCGCCCGTAATAGGGCAAAAAGCTTGCCAGTAAGGTCTGAAAAGATCCGGTGAAATATTGTCCCACGCTAATAGCCTGATTTGATTGGCGTTATCGGGCACCAGTTTCGATGCAACTCCAATCTTCCAACTGAAGCCTTTCTGAAAAACTGTAAAGGCTTCCGACAGTCTAAAAGCGTGTCTGATTTTGGATCAGCGTAATACTATGAAGCTGAACGGTTTGGAACATCATGGCAGAAATGGGCTATGTGTAAAGATCACCGACGGTCGGCAGCTGCCGGTATTCCGGGTTTTAGTCCGATCCTTCCTTTCGAGTCTTCATAATCGATTACAGAACCCGGATATCTCTGGTATATTGTGGGCACCGACGCGCATCAGGCAACGGCATCATCAGCCTGCAGGATCGTTGTATGTACACGGAATATTTCAAATTAAACGAACCTCCATTTTCGCTGACTCCGGATCCGCGCTATCTGTTCATGAGTGAGCGCCATCGGGAAGGACTGGCCCACCTGCTCTATGGCGTTCAGCAATCGGGAGGCTTTGTCCAGCTGACCGGCGATGTAGGGTCCGGGAAGACCACGCTTTGCAGGTGCCTGATCAAACAGCTCCCGCCGGAAACCGATGTCGCGTTGATATTGAATCCCCGCTTGACGGTGCTCGAACTCCTCGCCGCCGTTTGTGATGAGCTAGGCATCTCCTATCCCGCAGATGCGGGCAGTATCAAGGTATTGATTGACGCATTGAACCGGCGCCTGCTTGAATCCCATGCTCGTGGAAGGCGGACCGTGCTCATCATAGACGAAGCTCAAAATCTGCAGGAAGACGTATTGGAGCAGATCCGGCTTTTGACGAACCTGGAAACATCCAAGGAAAAGCTGCTTCAGATTATTCTGATCGGCCAGCCTGAACTCCTGACGATTTTAAAACAGCAGAAACTTCGTCAGCTTGCACAGCGCATTACGGCCCGGTACCACCTGCTCGCGCTTACAAAAAACGAAACCTCCGCCTATATCCAGCACCGTTTGCTGGTGTCAGGCAGGAGAGATCCTCTTTTCACCAGGCGCGCGATGCATCGGATCTATAGGCTTTCGCGCGGAGTTCCACGGATCATTAATATCATCTGCGATCGAGCTCTGCTGGGAGCCTATGCGCTGGATAAACAACGCATCGGCACCGCCATTGTCAACCGGGCAAGCAGGGAGACGCGTGGGATTCTGCCGTGGCGCCGGCGGCTTCACATTACATGGATGATCGGTATTCCGGCAGCAGCAATTTTAGTCATCGCGGCCGCGATTTTTCTTGAGCCGGCCGGTCTGTCGACGCTTCGCCGGAAAGCGGAATCCCTATTCGGGCGGAGCCCGCAGCCGTCGGCGGCGGCTGCCGGACAATCTTCTCCCATACCGGCTCAGCAAGCCTACGCCGGCGATTCATCCAATCAGGCCGCTGCAGGCGGCTTTTCAGATCCCAAACCGGCGGGCTTCCTTCCTGAATCGGTGGAAGCGGCCAAGGCTCCGGATGCGAATGTTGCTCAGAAGCCGGCAGGAGGTGATGTCATGGCCGGCAAAACAGGAACAAGCCTTCAGCTTATCGAGCTGCTGACGAGCGCGTCGCTGCCCGCCAAAAACGAATCCGCCTTCGCCGGGCTGTACCGCCTGTATGGCATCCAGTCTGCTGAAAACGCTTCGAATATCGGATGTGAAGACGCGCGTTCCAAGGGATTTGAGTGTTACTTCGATGTGGGCAATTGGCTGAAACTGCGCAGGTATAATGTCCCGGCCATTCTTGAGATCGTGTTGCCGAACGGGAGGAAGCGCCAGGCAGCGATTGTTGGATTGGAAGACGAGGCTGCAACACTTGCGATCGGGAATCGGGAATACCGGTTCTCTGTTTCGGAAATCAATCGGGTGTGGGACGGATCATTTATTATTTTGTGGAAGCCTCCTTTCGCAAAACGCCTGCTCTCAATCGGAGACAGCGGCAAGGAAGTGGAATGGATCCGCCGGGCGCTCGATGCTGCGGAAGGAAAGACGCCTGCAGCCACTTACTCCGAGCGATTTGACCAGGATCTGAAGCAGCGCGTTCTGGGATTTCAGCGAAGAGAAACTTTGATTCAGGACGGATTTGTCGGCAGCGAGACGCTCGTTCGGCTTACAATTGCCCAGCTGGGGCCCAAAGCTCCATTCATCACACGCCGCACACGCTAGCCCGCATTTCTCAGCGCGTTTCGTAGCGAGGCGGCGCAGACGGGCATGTCTGCCGCCGCAGTAGAAACTCTGTGAGAAATGCGGGCTGGTGTAGAGGGATCGGAAATTATGTCGTATATCCTCGATGCATTAAGAAAGGCGGAGCGGGAACGAGGCATCAGGCAGGTCCCGAACCTGATGACCGACCATACTCCCCGGTCCATGAATCGGGGCCGTATCTGGGCGGTTTTCAGCATCGTGGCAATATGCGTGGCTGCTTCCGTCTGGTATTTCGTTCCATCGCGGACGGAATCGGCCGCCGGGCCGGCAGATCGCGAACTGAATCTGCCCGCGGTTTCCGGGCCTGGTGACGGCGCTCAGGCATCCGTATCGCCTCTGCCGGCCCCGTCTGCCCCGGAGATACAACCGTCTTCCCAGAAACCCGCCGGGACAGCCGTTGCGCCTTCAGCCCAGAGCATAACCATCCCGGGCGGCATAGCCGCGCAAAATCTCATTGAGATTCGGCAGCGCGAAAACCGGCAAACAGAGGAAGAGGATTGGGTCATTCCAAACGAAGAGGATGAGATGGGCATGCCGCCGGACGAGAGGCGCGGCAATTTGCAGCAGATGCAGATAAATCCGCCGCGAAATGAGACTGCCAAAGCTGAGCCGGAATCTTTGCAGGATGCTATCGGAGAAATGATGCTGAGTCTTCTTATGTTCGCCGACGCGAAGGAAGAGCGGATGGTTTTTATCAACGGCATCAAATATGTGGAAGGAGACCGCATCGACGGGAAATATCTGCTCGAAAGCATCACAATAGACGGCGCGGTGCTGAGCTATCAGGGCGAGAGCGCGCTTCTCAAACCAAAGTCAAAATAGAATTATTCCGCAATTGGATAATGCGAAGTCTCAAGCGATGCTATAGAAAAAAGCCGACAGTTCCTGTCACCCCTGACCCGGCTGCCGGCATTCCTTTTAAATCTTGAACCTTCCACGGCAATGCCCTATATGTAGAAGCGATGGCTTATACTGAGCAACCGGCTTCCGGCTGATCCGGATTGGGAGGATTCTCATGACAACCGCTCGCGCAAAAAAATCGTCCGCTCTGCTCTCCACAGTTTTAGATCCGAGAGGGCAACCCACAATCACCGTTCAGCCGATGCCGCTGGCGAAGCGGCTCGATACAATCCAGGGAAAAACCCTATACATGGTAGACGTGGGATTTGGCGGAGGATGGGAGTTTCTGGAAGAAGCTGTCGCATGGTTCAACCGGAATATGCCCGGCGTGAAAACGGTTCTGCTGCATAAAAAGGGCATCATGTTTGTGGATGAGCCTGAAATGTGGGCGGAACTGAAAGAAAAAGCCGACGCCGTAATTTTCGGAGTCGGCGGGTGAGATGGCTGTACGGCGAGTGTCGCCGCACATTGCAGAGAGCTGGAAAGCAGGTTCGGCATCCCTACCGTTCCGATGGCGAGTGCTCGCTTCGCCGAATTTGCCGCTCAGGATGCGCAAAACCATGGGATGAATCTGCGCTTTTGCTTTCCTCCCTACCCGCTGGTCGGAAGACCTCGAGAAGTGCTTCGCAAATATGTCGAGGGCAACGATCCCATTTCAGGCAAGCCCTTGATGCAGGAAGTGATGGACGCACTCACACGGCCGTTGAACGAACAGGAACGGCATCCGAAAGCCGGCCGGCGCAGACCGAGGCCGCGGTTGCTTCAACCCGATACCGAGGAAAACTTCCATCGGCTGTTTCTGGAGAATGGGTGGACGGACGGAGCCCCGATCGTGTTGCCTACGGAGGAATGCGTCGCGCACATGCTGACGGGAACCGCCGCCGATCCGGACCAGGTTATCGGCCAAATGACCGTTACGATTCATCAGGAAAAACTGGAATATACGGTGGAAAAAGTCGCCGTCAATGCAGTCATGGCCGGCGCCGGGCCGGAGCATTTGCCGGTGATTCTTGCGCTGGCGGCCGGCGAGGAAACCTCCATGCCGAGTTCAACCACTTCATTCGGCAGAATGGCGGTTGTAAACGGTCCTATCCGTGAGGAGATCGGCATGAATTCAGGGCTGGGAGCGTTAAGCCCCTTCAATCACGCCAATACCGTTATCGGGAGAGCCTGGACGCTGATGACCATCAATCTGGGAGATGCCCGGTTGAACGAGACTTTCATGGGCTCGACAGGCAACAACATGAACTATAACAACATGCTGATCGCGGAAAATGAAGAGCGAAGCATCTGGGAACCCTTTCACGTCAGAATGGGATTCAAAAAAGACGAAAGCGTTGTCAGCCTGTTTCAAGGCTGGACCGCGATCAACAGCATGGGAGCCGCCGGCTGCCGCCGGCCGGCACAGGAAGAAACACTGATCATGATGCAGGCATTCCCATGCCTGCAGGGAGCCATCACGCTGGTGATGGATCCTCTCGTTGCCAGGCATCTTAAAGAGCAGGGATTTGACAACCCGGGGAAACTCTCCGCATATCTGTCTGAGAATTTCAAGATGACGGCCGGACAGTTCTGGGCCTCCGACGTGGTCTATTCCCTTGTGGAACCGAATGCGCGAAACGGAATGGAGCCCTATGCATCATGGCTGAAGCTGCCCAAAGATGCCGTTATCGCCCCCTACATTTTCCCCGACAAAATCAACATGATCGTTGTCGGCGGCGAAACGCAGGCGCTCTGGCTGACTACGGACATGTGGCGCACGAAGTCCGTTTCCATCGATAAATGGCGCCCGAAAAGCGGGAAATTTGTGGAAGATGTACAGACGGCACGCCGCCGCCATGCCAGACAAAAAAGGCACGCCGGCGCGCTCAATGCATCCGGCTACGATCTGAAATAGCGCTCTAATTCAGATCCTTTGTTTGAGTCTTCCGGATTCCTCTGTCGGGGATCTGTGCGGCTCGATGCGTTCTGCAATTCCCTTATTTGAAAGCTTGGGGGGCTTATGGCATCCAAGGGAATTGTTTATTCGTAAGAGCCCGCGCAAATCCGCGGTGTCCTTTCTTTCGAATTTCTAATGGCCTGCACGCATCAGTCCGTATCCACTGGACCCGCCGCAGGCAGGACGTGGGGTAGAGCCGTTATCGGGATAGGATCCGACAATCGTCCAGCCTTCATTTCTCAATTCGTCGAGGGCAAGCTGTCTGTTGGTCCACCGACGCGTGGACTCTGAGGGATCTGCAAAGAGATCGGTCAGAAAATGCCATACTCCCTTCTCATGTTCCAGCCATGCGTAGCGGGTCACCATCGCATTGGGGAATACGGTACCGGCCAAATTTTCTCGATTAAATGCTCGATAGTAACCCATGGCTTCCCATTTCCGGTCTGGTCCGTGCTACAAAGGTTTTGTTACCTTCAAGCCAACGCCCGAATAAAATGCAATCGCCATACCAATCGAGGCTGTGAAAATCGAGCCCGGGAAAGAAAATTGAAAAGTCATTTATCTTCATACAAATAGAGGCGCGTGTCGGCGGCCCCGGCATGAAATCCGGTTCAATCGTTTCTCAAAACCAGGCGTGCGACTGCTGATTTTCGTCATCTGCGTGCTCAAAATCAGCCCGGGCAATGCCCGAAGTCCCGAAGAGAGCTTCCCGGAATTATCGTGGATCGGTGATTGCCGTCACTGATCAGAAAAGCGGCATACACGATAATCCTATTCAGAGTCAGACACTATAACTGTTTATCAGGGGGGCAAGAACGTGGCTGATAGTCAAAGCATCGTACATCCTCGACTGTGGATCAATTATCCCTACATCGACAAGGAAGAAAGGGATTTTTCTTATCTGGTTCCACAGCTGAAAAATGACAATATCGAAGCTGTATACGATTCATTCCGCATGATGTCGGACACTCATCTCTGGGCCCGCGTTGTGCCAAGGCTGATCAGCATCGGGTTTGACGGCTGGTTGTACATCCTCACCCATCAATGCTTTACACGCAAGACCTATACCGACGAGCTTACGGGGGCGATCGATCAGGTCGTGAAGTACATGGGACCCGAGTTCCCCATGATTGGCCTGATGCATGGTATCGCTACCCAGAATGTTCCTCCGGCGCTTCGAGTACGCCCCTGCATATCACTAGGTGATCCTGAATGGAAACGGCAACTGTCTGCAGTTTTCAAAAACCGCGTGTTGCTGGGAAAGGATGGGAAAATGCGGAAAGATACATGCTATGAATGGAGAATTCACTCCTGCTATGGTGGCGATCCTTCCATGACTGCAATTGAAGTCCGTTCCACTGATGAACGAATTCAGTACTGGCGTTTCGCAATCCCCAAATCGGTGGAAACAGCCGGATGGGGACAGGGGCCGTCCGGGGGAGCAGACATCTCTCGTGTCCGATTTGCGGAAGCAAAAGGAACCGGCAGGCATGAAGGGCGCGACATAACCTGGTTCGGAGCAGCCAATACAATTTCAGATACTGAAAGCGCTTATGCCGTCTTTCTGGGACCTCTGCCGGAGTTCATTTGTTTTGGACCGGCCAAGAGCCCATTTGGGCCTCCGGGGGTCATGGAAGTCATTCGGCCAAACCTTCTGAGCAAGCCGAATCAGATTCACTGAGCAGATACCGGTCATTAACAGCCCCGCAGTTTACGCTGGGCGCGGAATGCGCCCAGTTCTACGTATCCTGGATCTCCTCAAAAATTCTGTTCCCGCCTCCGGACAGCCCTCCGAGAAAATATCACTCCTGCAGAGCCGGAGGCTTTAGGTTGTGAACCGCGCAAAGCGGCAGGCCCTGAAAGAGCCAGACGGCAAAGCCCGGTGCTTCAGAGACTGTCTCAAAACTCAACAATGGGATTCATAACCATGGTAGCGATGACGCAATCTGCATAAGCAAAGATTTCCATGTGGGTCGCGGCTGAAGCCGCGACGCGCAATAAATCCCCTGTGTAAAAGATATTTATGCCTGATCTTCTGTTTGCACCAACATATCGCGGCTGAAGCCGCGACCCACATGATTCAAGGCATGCCTTTTGAGACAGTCTCTTGCGCCCTGAGCGTTGCTGCCGCGCTGCTTTCGGGGCTTGTTCCTTATTTATCTGCCTACACTGCATTCATTCCTGGAATTGTCAAACCTTACAAGTTCTCCGGCCGAGCCGGAGGTTTGCTTAAAAGCGAATCCTCTCCGCAGTCACAAAATTGGGCTGAATCCACACACTCCATGTAAAGAAAGCGCACGATATTCAGGCGACCGATCACTGTAAATCATTGATAAACCTCTGTTTTGGATCAGGCACGCGGATTGCACTCCTATATTGTCGGAATTTCCCGGATGGGTAGCGGCTCCGGCCGCTGCATCAAGGAAAGAGCGGCGGATGAGCAGCTTTCCGGATTCGCCGCCGCTGCAATAATATCCGCATCATGGAGAGGGCGTATGGAGGAAATGACTTCAACTTATTCCAATTTGCAGGACCGCGCACTGATCAGCCGGAGCCAGAACGGCGACGCGCTTGCGTTTGAAGATCTGGTGCGAAAGTATCAGCATCAGCTGTCTACGCTCGTATGCTGGCATGCCGGTCCGGCCGCCGATACGGATGACATACTTCAACTCATCCTGTGCAAGGTTTATTTCTCATTAAAATCCTTTGACATCAACCGGCCCTTTTATCCATGGCTCCGCCGGATTGCGGTGAACAGGTGCTGTGACGAGCGCAGGCGTCTCCGCCGCCGGAGGACTTTGACTTTTGCGGAATTGGATATGGAAGAGAATTCCATGGAAGCCGAATTGCCGGCTCTCCGCGCGTGGGCCAACACGCACTACGCGGATAATGAACGGAAGCTTGGGGACGCACTGCGAGCGGCCATTCAACTGCTTCCCGAGGAGCATCGGACGATTATTGTTCTGCGTCATTTCCGGCAGGTCTCCTATGAAGAAATCGGTGAAATCCTAAAATGCACGCCGCGGGCTGCAAGAGTCAAAGCCTGCCGGGCGCGCGCCGCGCTCCGCAAATTGATTCTAAGGTCATCACCATCCGGAATCATGGATGCCGCAGCCTTGAATCTCCTGCAGAGACTTCATTCCAGTCGCCGGAAAGAATCCGTCGATGAGCATAAAGCCAGGATCCCGCGAATACCGGCTCAGTCCAACTGCAGGCGATACATCATGAAAGCGGAGTGACAAGCGGGCTCCCGATGAAGTCTGAAGAGGATCAGGCACACATTGCCGCTTGCGATATCAACCAAGACTGGTATAAGAGTATAGGGATTCTGTGCAATCAGATATGAAACATGGAAACATGAAAAGTTTTGCCGCGCTCCCCAAACCACTCCGGGGATCGGGAATCGTGACTGCCGAAGCTCCTATGACTCCGGCATTCCTGGCCGGCTGTCGAGGCGTTTATGCATAAATCTATCCTGAATAGGTGGTTGCGTATTATTATGCTGCTTTATTTCGGCGCCTTGTCGGGCGGCGAAATCCTGCATGCCGTCGAACCGCAGCAAGCGAAGGTACCCGAGATATGGCGTCCGGGCGAGAGAAAATGGCCGGATTGGCTGGAGGAGACCGCCAAAAGACTCGAAAAAGCCAAAAATGCCAACGCCCCGGGGGCTGAAATTGAATTCTTACACTCCAGGGCTTCCGAATTGCTTGAAAGAGCAAAGGCCTCGCGCGACAATTACTTCCGTTTCGACCGATTTATTGCAGCTACAAATGCAATACTTGAAGCAAGTGATAGAATAGTCTGGTCGCGTAAAATCGAGCATGCCCCCCAGGAGCAGGACTTCTGGGGAGCGGGCCTATTCCTGCCGGGCTGTTATTTCAGGGTTCGACAGGCGGACTTTTTCGCCTCGTTGATCGAAGAGAAGAATGCGGAACAGTATGTAACGTGGACGAAAAGTTTTTATCAACAGGCTCGAGGAGCTTTCGATGCCCGTGAATATCAGAGGTCGAAGTTGCTTGCGGATGCCTCGTGGTTTGTTGTGCTGGCTATGGAATGCATTGCTCAAGCGACGGTTCAAATGCCCGACACTTCCATCATTAAATAGGTTGCGATGCTCTGGCCGGCTCCGGTAAGTTTCCGCGCTCAAGCTTTTATTATCGCTGCGGCATCGCTGGCGGTAGCGGGCCTGGCTGCCCTTATTGTCCAGGATGTGGTTTTCACCACCGAAAATAAGCTTCTGACCGATGCGCAACAGCTCTGTATGGCTGCCTGCCAGGAACTGAAGATCCAGTACAAGGAACGGGCGGAATATGGGGGGGATCCGCTTCAAAACCTGCCTCAGGATGCTCAGGAGATTTCTCTCAGGGGAATTTCCAATACCGTATTGAACGCATACAAAGGCATCAAAGGCGGAATGTATCTGGAAAATCCGGGCAGAATCATGGGATATGCCTATCCGACTGCCCCTCCGGGCCCCGCATCGGATCTGACGGAAAATGAAAGGGAATTCATCCGCTCCCTGGCCAGCCGCGCGGCTGCCAACGATGAGATAACAACTCAATCGGAGTGGTGGGACCGCGATCTGGTTGTGGGCTCCGCGGTCAGGACCCGCGACATGATTCTCTGGACAATGAGGCGGGTGCCGGTTCTCCGCTATCCCGTCATTGGAACACACCGCTGGTGGCTGGCGGCACTCGTTTTTTCCGCTATCCTGGGAGTTGGCGGTATCATTTCGATCTGGTACATGCTGCACTCCGGAGTCGTGACCATCAACCAGGGCCTGCGCCGTCTTGAGGATAATTTTTCGTATAGACTTCCGCTTGTCCGCGGGGATCTGGGACAAGTCAGCCATGCAATTAACCGGATGGCGGAACGACGCATGGCCCTTGAAGAAAAGCTGCGGCAGCAGGATCGCCTGGCAGCGCTGGGCAAAGTGGTTGCCGGCGTGGCGCACGAGGTCCGAAATCCCTTGAACTCCATAAAACTGACGCTGCAGCTCCTCGATCGCCGGCTGAAAAAAGGCGTCGCCACATCCAGCGAGGTTCAGGAATGCCTTCAGGAAATTGATCGCCTTGATATGATTGTCGGAAGGCTGCTCGCCTTTGGAAGGCCGGCAATGACGAACCGCCATACGCAGGAAATCGAGCCATTGATCCATCAGGCTGCTAAAATGGTTCATGAACCGATGCAGAAAAAAAATATTCAGATCATTACCAATAAGCCGGAGCCGGGCCTTGTGGCCGACGTGGACGGCCCCCAGATTATTCAGGTGCTGATCAACCTGCTGCTGAACGCCATTGAAGCATCTCCGCCGTCCGGAACCGTGAAGCTTGCGGCGGAGAGTCTTGGGCCGAATATCTGCATTAGAATCGCCGATGAAGGCGAACGCATTCCCGATGACGTCCGTCACCACGTGTTTGACGCCTATTACACGACAAAACCAAACGGAAGCGGATTGGGTCTGGCGGTTTCCAGAGAAATTATCGCAAACCATGGGGGCGCGCTGGAATTCGAATCAGAGAACACGGGCACGACCTTCATCATGCTGCTTCCCATTGAGAGGAGCGCCGCAGATGCGACCTAAAGCTTCCGTCCTCATTGCCGAAGACGAATCGCAGGCGCGTGAATCCCTGCGCGCTCTGCTGGAAGATGAAGGGTATCAGGTCCTCTGTGCGCCGGATGGTATGGAGGCCTCCCGGATTCTCAACCAGTCGTCCGTTGAAGCAGCCGTCATTGATATCCGCATGCCTTTTAAGGATGGACTCGCGCTGCTCCGGGAACTCAAAGATCATCCCGCACCTCCGGCCGTCCTTATTATGACGGCTTACGGCACCAGCGCCGTTGCGATCGAAGCGATGGCACTGGGAGCGTTTGATTACCTGACCAAACCTCTCAATTTCGACGAACTGCGTATTCAGCTGCAGAGGGCAATCGAAGACCGCCGCCGGACAAGCGAACTGGAAGCGTACAGGATCGAGGAAGATGCCCAGCAGGAATCCGAGATTGTAGGCAGCAGTCCGGCCATGCAGAAGCTGTATAAAATGATCGGGCAAGTTTCGTCCACGGACTCAACGGTCCTGATTCGAGGAGAATCCGGAACCGGGAAGGAGGTCGTCGCACGCGCGATCCATAAGCACAGCCTTCGCGCCTCAAGACGGCTCGTAAAAGTCAATTGCGCCTCCATACCGGAAACCCTTCTGGAAGCGGAATTGTTCGGGCACGAGCGAGGAGCATTTACCGGAGCATCGCAGCGCAGAATAGGTAAATTCGAATATGCCGCCGGAGGAACGCTTTTCCTGGATGAGATCGGAGAGCTCGGGCATGCGACGCAGGTAAAACTGCTGCGCGTGCTGCAGGACCACTGCATCGAGCGCCTGGGCTCCAATATAACAATACCCCTCGATGTGCGAATCCTGGCCGCTACCAATTGCGATCTGGAATCAGCCGTAAAGGAGGGGCGATTCCGTGAAGATCTCTATTACCGCCTGAATGTGGTTACTCTTCGAATTCCTCCGCTGCGTCAAAGACATGAAGACATAATGGAACTCGCGCAATTTCTTCTTCGCCGAAGCGCCAACCGGATGAAATTGCAGATTCCCTCGATTTCGGAAGAAGCCAAAGAACTCCTCTGCAACAGCGACTGGCCGGGCAACGTTCGCGAACTCGAACACTGCCTCGAACGGGCGCTTATTCTCAGCCGGTCCGGCGTTATTCTCAGAGAGCATGTGGAGCTTTCCGCAGTTCCGTCCGCTTCAGATCCTATGGATTCTTTTTCCCTTGAAGACGGTCTTCGCAGCGCTGTCGCGAAATTGGAGCGCCGGTTGATTGAAAAGGCTTTGGCATCCTCCGGAGGAAACCGGACGCGCGCATCGGAAATCCTGAAAATCAACCGCCGCCTGCTCTACGACAAACTGCGCGAATACGGCATGGAATAGCCGAGCTTAAAACCAAGCCGCGAATTCCACGAATTCTCTATCGGCTTAATTCGTGTAATTCGTCGCTTTGAAACTGCGGCTCCGGGTAAGGACTGAATCCGCGTTCCCCATTGTACACATGATTCAGCTTGAAGGTGCCGACCAGTTCCTGCATGACCGATGCCTGTGCATTCAGTTCATGGGCTGACGCAGCAGATTCCTGCGCCGTCGCGGCATTTTGCTGTGTCACGCTGCTCGCGCGTCCGACAGCGGAACTGATTTGCTGCGCACCGGAGAGCTGTTCATCCGATGCAATAGAGATTTCCTGCATGACCTGGCTGACCTTATTGATCTGGTCGTTGATTTCCTGGAGATTTTTCAGCACCTCCTGGTTGATGGTGACTCCATCCCCGGCATTCCTGGCCGAATCCTCCAGCATATGAGCCGTATTTTTTGCGGCGTTCGCGCTTCGCATCGCCAGATTGCGGACCTCCTCCGCTACCACGGCAAATCCCTTGCCGGACTCCCCTGCACGGGCTGCTTCAACGGCGGCATTCAAAGCGAGAAGATTGGTTTGGAAAGCGATATCATCGATGGTTTTCACAATCTTCGCGGTTTCATCGGCGGAAGCTTTGATGCGGTCCATCGCCTCCGACAGGCGCTGCATGCTGGCAACTCCCTTGTCCGCGCTTTCGCGGGCGTCTTTTGAAAGCGTCGTAGCCTCACGCGCGAAGATGGTATTGCGTTGAATGACCTTCAGAATGTCATCCAGGCGTTCTGAAACTTCCTGAAGAGCCCCGGCTTGCTCCGATCCTCCCAGCGAAAGGTTTTTGCTGCTGCTGCTGATTTCGGTTGAAGCATGCGCCACCTGCTCCGAAGCGGCTGCCACCTGATGCATCCCATCCGCCAGGTTGGAAATGGCCGTATCCAGAGTCTTCTTCATGATTGCATAGTCCCCGCGGTATTCGCCCTGCATCCGGGCTGTGAGATCACGCTGGGCGACCTTTTCAAGCGTTCGGGAGGCTTCCTGGATCGGCTGGACAATTTCATCCATCATCTGGTTTATTGCAGACACCAGGTTTCTATAAATTCCGTGAAATTTCTGGTCATTTCCGCGAACGTTCAGACGTCCGTCACGCATCGCCGCAAGCAGTCTGCTGACTTCGTCCATCACGCTCTTGAGGGCGAGGAAATTCTTCGACAAAACATCTTTGTCCGATTTAACGGATATTTCTGCCGACAGATCTCCTTTATTAATAGCCTCTGCGGCCGCGGCAACATCCTTGAAATAATGAATAAGCTGCCGGAAAGAATCGGCCAGCCGGCCGATTTCATCATTGGATCGGATGGCGACTATTACCTCGGGATCCCCCTTGGCAATTCTCTCCGCCGCATTCTGAAGAGTAACAATAGGCTTGACCAGACGGGAGGCAAAAACGGAAAAGATCGTGCTCCCTACTACAATGATCAGCAGACCTATGGCGGCAGCGATCAGACCGTTTGCTGCCACTTTGGCGTTCAAGGATTTCAGATTTATGCCCAGAATCACTTTCCCCAGCGATTTGTCATCTCCAACCGGGACTTGAGTCAGAAGCAGATCGTCCAATTCCCAGGTCTTCTCCGATGTGTTCCGGGCCGCATTCAGTATTTCGCTCTGCTTTAGTCTGGCTTCCGCACCGCCGTATTCGGCAAATGAATTGCCCTGGGCATCCAGCACCAGCGCGAATTCGACGTCACCGACCGACTTAAGGCTGTTCAGAACCTCATTGACGGCACTCGCATCCGAAAAACTAAGGCCGGCCTGGGAGCTGTGCGCAATGATTCCCGCTACCACCGAAGCCTTATCGGTCAGGTATTCTTTCATTACCGACTTCTGACGAAGCGGGAAGAAGAACGATATGAACAGACCGACCAGCAGCAGTAGCAGCGCGGCCGCGGCAACCAGCTTTTGCTTTATGGAAAGTGTATCAAGTGTCATGGGAATCTCAGCTATTGAATAATTTTGGCCAGTTGAAGGAGATTGGCTGAAATATCGTGGCCTTCTGCTTTCAGCTGTCCGAGATGCACAACGATTTTAGGCTTATTGTCCTGAACGGAAAGTCCGACAGAGACATCGCCGGATTCAACCAGGGACGGAGTTCCCGTAATGGACAGGATCCCGTTTTTTTGACAGATCTGCTTTGTCCCGGATACTCCGGGCGTTATATACAACACATTCACGCCGGCAACAGAACTTGATAATTGGTCGGCTTTTGCCGCGCTGACATTTACGCCGGAATCCTTGAAAGCCTTGACAACCTGGTCTTTGACCGCTGCGGAGTTATCCGTAAAGGCCACAAGCATCTTGGGCGATCCGCCCTGGATCGACTTGTCGTAATTGAAGACCTTTTTAAAGATAGCCACCTGCAATTCCGGCGGGACAGGCATGTCTCCGGCTACGGATGGCAGCAACAAGCAAAAGACAACAAGGACAATTGCCAAATATTTTGACCTCATGGCTATCCGAATCTCCTATCTTAAAACCGAAACGCTATACATTGCCCAATATCGCCTGCGAGGTTGCTGCCGGTTGAATCCCTAAACGGCTATACGGCCCAGACTGAATGCTGGGAATGCTTTGAGGTGGTGCATTTGAAGCAGTAAAGATGTCGCTGAATCCGGATATAAACAACCCTCGAGAATCTTTACGGTCATTCCTTCCAGCCAGTGCCGGGTATGGAAACCCAATCCACAGCGATACTTCTACTTCCAGTTCGTTTAATCGGCAGATGAACGTACTCCTTTATGGTTTTAAAGACTCCCAACCGTACCCGCACAGCAAAAAGCCTAAAGTTGCACATCGATGGATTCGAAATGGAGAGGTATTGGCACCCGGCATTTCTCACAGGGAGGAATAGCATGAAACCATTGATGTTGAGCTTGCTGCTGTTTACAGCTATGGCGGCATCCGAGGCCCGTGCGCAGGTAGACGTTCAGTACCAGCCGGAAATGGAAATTTTGGTACTGATGCTTAAGGAGAGCATTCCCCAGGACAACGCACTCCCGATGGTAAAGGTGAGGATGGGCAAGATCCTGCTGCGCAATGGAGGGTTCGTGAAGGAACTCCCGGTGAAGCTCCAGGATTCGAAACTGCTCCCGCAATTGATGAAAGAACACTTCCGGCTCTATCGCGGTCCTAAACAATTCGGAATATATAAATACGTTTCCGTGCCGAATGGACAGAAGCCGAAGAAGAGCGATGATTACATCAGCGCCATTCCGATCGACAGGGACGCAACAGTGCAGGCTATCACGGCGGAAACAAAGGAGCAGGCGGATATTTTGAATCTACTGAATATGTCCGTTGATGAAGCTTCAGCAGCTGTGCAGAATGAAACCAAACTGAACGAGTCGCTGGCACGAGCGGAGGCTGCAGAAATCGGCTTATTGAAAAATGGGAAATTGGATAAAACGCCTCTATTCTTCGTTCCCGTCAAGGCAAAATAAGCAGCGTAAAGCATTCCGGAATTTTCGCGCATTTGAGTTTTAAGATTTGGCCACGAATTGCACGAATTTCAATTTCGTGAAATTCGTGGCTTCAGAAGGGCGCAATGTTCTGTTTGTACTGCTGATAGAGATCCGTCAGCTCTTTCATCTTTTTGGACATCTCCAGCCGCAGCGCAGAAACGGACGCGTAGTCTTTGCAGGCGGCTGCGTTCCGGATGCGATGAAAGACAGAGATGCGGTCCACGTCATCCCGTGCAAGATCATCTTTGAGTTCCTGAATCTTTTCCCAGCGCTGCGCATCCAGGCGGTTCTCTCCCGGAAGACGCACGCAGGCGTGTACCGCCTTCGCATTCTCCGGCACGAGACGATCGGACAGTTCCGTCATCCAGTGAAGCAACATGGCATGGCGATAGGAGTATAGAACTTCCGGAGAGAACACATTATCGGCCTGCAATGCGGCCAATTTCTGCGGATGCAGATCCAGATTCTGAAGCGTCTCCCATACCGTAGCCGGCGGTTTGCCGAAGAGGGTATTCCGCTCCTCGTCTCCAAAATGCTCGAAGACATCCTCCTCGCTCCGGTACGCCCGGTCCTGTTCCAGATACGGATGAGGATCGCCGCGCTTCTTCGAAAAATCGATTTCCAGCTGGCCGCTGGTCCGGTCGCTGCGGGCAGCCCATGCCATGCCATCGAACATTGCCTGGTAAAAGGCGGCGAGAGCCAGATAGGTATTGGTATGCGGATTGGGAGAGCGCACTTCAAAACGCGTCGCAAGCGGATTATCCATATCCCGTACGAGGCCCGACAGAACGGTGCGATTCCTTGAAGGAAGCGTCACATCATGACCGACGGAGGCGACGATGCAGACCGGAGCTTCGAATCCGGGTTCCAGTCGGTTGAACGCATCATTGGAGGCTGTTACAAATGGGCCGACCGCCTCATAATTTCTTAAAAGGCCCATGAGCGCGCCCCAGCCTAATGGGCTGAGAAAATCGCGGCTCATGTCAACCGGAGTGAACAGATTCCTGCGTGTTCCGTCGTTCAATACCGCCATGATGCTGACGTGGGTATGCTCGCCGCTTCCCGCCACTCCCTCCATGGGCTTCGCCATAAAAGTGACTTCTAGGCCATGACGGCGGAACGTCTCTTTGATCATGATCCGCGCCAGCAGTTCATTGTCTGCGGCCTGAAGAGCATCTGCGTATTTCCAGTCCACTTCCAGCTGTTCCATGATGCTGTCGAAATCTCCTTCGCCGCCTATAACCGCCTTAACGCCGCCCACCTCCTTGTGACCCATCTCAGGATTCAGCCCATAGCTCTCCAGAAGAGAAAGGGAATGCTCCAGCGCCGTGCGGACAGCCCCCTTGGTTCGCTTCCAGTAAGATTCCTGCAGTATCTGGGAAACGGCCAGCTTCTCCGTTGTGATGGTTGCGCCGGGAGTGCGCACCCAAAACTCCAGTTCTGTGGCGGCCGCGAGATCAAATCCCCGCACGGAATATGGATCGATGCCTGCCTGACGAGCCGCCTCCGGGCATTCCGCCAGAAGCGTCGACAGGCGCAGACTGAGAGATACCATGGTTCGCTTCAGAATCGCGCGTGAATCAATAAGGCGGTCCCGGTGTTTCAGGAATGACGGGATGCGCAAGGTTCCCACGGGAAATCCCTTGTCGGAATCCAGATGCTCGTGATTGTAATCGACGTACCAGCGAACGGCTGGATCCGCGATCAAATCCACTTTGCCGTCATTGAGTGTTGCAATTCCGGGCAGAATAACGCTGGATCCGTCTGTCTGTACGCCTCCGGCAAGATACTCGTCGATATGAGAGAGAAAATGGCCTATCGGGATCTTCTCGTCGGTATCATTTCCTCCAAGATCCACAGCCGTCAGCGATGCGAAGCGGATTTCAGGATGAGCCTTGAGGCATTTGCGAAGACCGGCGGCATTCCGCTCCGTTTCGGGAATTACGTAGAGCAGCTTCATGTTTGTGCATCCTTTCAATACATCGGGGTCGGGGTCGCTATCGGAATCGGGGTTCGATGCGGGAGCTTTTCAAGTACTGCTATTTCAAACAGGATTCGGTTTCCTAAATCGACCCCGATACCGACTCCGACCCCGACGCCGATTGAATGCGAATAACTTTGTAAAAGGCGCCCATTCTCTATGGATAAATCCACTATGTGCTCGTTTGAAACAGCGTCGATATCTGCTGCCATATGGTCAGTGCTGCGAGAATCCCAAAAGCCACCGTTGCCCATATGAGGACTGCTAAACGATAGGACCGGACGCGAATGGGCCGGGGCAGGAACCGTCTGTTGATCACTATGAGCAGTGCCGAATAAAGACACATCATTGTCCCGCCTACCGAAGCGGATATGACGAGCAGAGCAAGCGGCTGCGCAAGGCCGGTGAGAATGATCGCGCAGCCGATCGCAACGAGTCCCCATACGAGGAAAAAGTAAATGCGGCTTTCCGTGATTCGTGAATCCGGCAGATAGGTTGATTTCAGAACGTCGGCCGCCAGCCTGCTCGTGTAATCGATGACGCCCATTGCGGCTCCGAACAGCGCGAATGCACCGATCGCCCAGAACAGCGTTCCGAACCAGGGCGCCACAATTGTCTGCAGGCGCTGCCCTTCAATCTGCAGAAACGCGACATTGTTGGGCAACCCGGGCCGGCCGAACAGAACGGAATGGGCCAGCATCGACGTGAAGATAATGGTGATCACCGTTACCAGAAAGAATGTGAACGTCTGTTCCATGTTGGCAAACCGCCACCAGCGCCGCCATCGAGCCATGTTAGTTTCGTTCGGTTCGAAGATGTAGCTGTTGTGCGTGGAAACGGCCTCTTCAGAGCCCGTGATCGGACTCACCAGACGCGGTATGTACCGCCCCATCCCGAATCCTTTATCGCGAATCCAGTTGCTCTGACAGAGATTTTGCCCGCCGCCGGCGCCCGCAAAAGCAATCGCGCCGAACAACAGGGCGAATCCAAGCTCCGTCGGAAAGCTCCCGAAACTCGCAATGGCGGCGGGCATCGCCTCCCAGCTTTCCCTCGAAATGGCAAAGATGATCGACAGCAGAACAAGAAAGCTGACCGCAGCCACCTTCAGAAATATCAGCCGTTCAAGGGCCACGTACACAACCGGCGCCAGCGTAAGCGCTGCTCCGATGATCAGAAGCCCGATGACGGCAATGACAGCCGCGCTGCCTCCGCCGAACAGATACGTCACAAGCGTCGCCGAACTGAGCGCCCATCCCGGCCAGAGGTTTGCCAGATAAACCATGAGAGCCAATACAACTCCCCAGTGCTTCCATACACGATTGAAACCGGTGAGTGCGGTTTCGCCCGTCGCCAGCGTATAGCGTTCAATTTCCATATTCAGAAACAGCTGCGTGCCGACGCCGACGACGGCTCCCCATAGGAAAATCAATCCGACCTGCGAAGCGATGAAAGGCCATAGCACGAATTCGCCTGAAGAAAGGCCGACGCCGGCGCCAACAATCCCCGGCCCGACAATTCGCCAAAGGTTGAGTGGTGGATCGGGCAGATCCCGAACAAGAGGAGCTTGAATTGCTGGCATATATTTCCCTTTATGCGACCATGCTGCAGGCAAACTATATCGGAATCGGCATCCATATCGCTATCGGAATCGTTCCCTGGAGTGCGGGAGCAACTTCATTACGGCATGTTGGAGTACTCCAAAACTTCCAGACTCTCCCATACTCTGCGCTCTTGTTCGTACGGGGCTTCTTTAACGCGGCTGGTTTTATCAAAAATCATGACTGCCCTTCCATTGCTGTACTGCGGCCACTCGCCCAGGCTTTTGCCGCTCGGATTGCCGGTGCGCGCAAAGCTGGTCCAGGCATCCTGCATTTCTTTCGAAAGCTTCTCCGCTTCCGGACCGCTCCCGCCGAATGAAGCATCATAGTTGCCGAAGACAAAACCGACCTCGAGAGCATGACAGGCGCCCAGACGGCCGCCGGCCGCCGGAGACTTCCAGCAGAACAGGTAGTTGTATCCGCCGGCGGCGTGCCTGCATTGAGCTTCTGCCACGCGGATGGCTGTTTTACGAAACATAACATCCGTGCTCAACGCCGAATAAATTTCGAACGGCGTCACAGACTCTCCCCGCGATGCTTTTGCGTTTCGATAGGTCTCGATCAGTTTCTCCGCATCCCTTTCAACCACAAATTTTGCCGCCGCTTTGCGCAATCCCTCCTCGTCGATTCCATATACTTTTGGGGTCATCATAGAGAAAAGCTTGTCTTCTTCGAGGTTGGAGCCTACGAGAGTCGGGACCTTCAATCCGCGTCCGGCTTCGAGTGAGGTCAGAGGCAGCGAAGGCATCACCACACCGTCCGCTACCGGAATGACGGGTGCGCCTCCCTGACCCATTTTAGCGGCAACAATCTGCTGGGCCCGGAGCATTCTATCAAGGGGGAGCGATCGTATCGCCGGAATGTCGTCCGCTCGGACCTCGACGGTTCTAAGGAATTCCCGAGCAATTTCAACGGACATATCCAACGGGCGGGCCATTTCTCCAACCGGGCTCTCAAGGATTGCTTTGTGGAACAGGCCGCGAGCTCCAGGCAAGGTTAACAGGCAGCCGACGCTCATAGCGCCGGCGGACTCACCGAAGACGGTTACATTATCCGGATCTCCGCCAAACGCTTCGATGTTTTCCTTCACCCATCTGAGCGCAAGGATCTGGTCTTGAAGCCCTTCATTGCCTGTTGAGGGAATCCTGCCTTTTGTCAGTTCCCTTAAATTGAGGAAACCAAGAACTCCCAGGCGGTAGTTGATCGTCACAAGCACAATATTGCCGTCGGCGGCCAGTGTGCCGGTGCTGTACATCTGCATGGAGCCGGATCCCATGCAGAAGGCTCCGCCGTGGATCCAGACCATAACCGGGCGCCGTGCATTGTCCAGGCCGGGAGTAAAGACATTCAGAAACAGGCAGCCCTCACTCTGCGGCTCCGGCTTTTCCGAAATGCCGGGCAGCGCCATTGCGTTTTGAGGAGCAATCGGCCCATAGGATTTCGCAGCTCTCACTCCCTGCCATGGCTGGAATGGCTGCGGCGGAAGCCATCTTAATGCGCCGATCGGGGGCGCCGCATAGGGCACGCCCTTGAATACATAGAGATTATCCTCCAGGACGCCTTCAAGTTCGCCGCATGTTGTCTTAACAATTGCTCTATTCTGATTGTTCATACAATTATCCTTATAAAAACCGATCGCATGCACTGCGACAAAATAGCACACCACACCGACCATTTGACAAACTGAAAAGGGTGTCCTAGAAAACGTCTTTTTTTGAGGTTGACTTCGTCTGAATGCCCCTTAATGATAGATGAAAAGCAATCCCTCGGAAGCTTGCGCGGGAATTATGGGGCGCAAGACGAAATGTATTTTTTAGCCATCATCGGGGAGGGAATAATGGATTCACAAACTGAAGAAACCAAAAACGAAATTGCGAAGAGTTCCAACGAATCGTTGGAAGCCCCGCAAGAATCCCGGCATAAGTGGTCCGCGCTGTTTCTTTCAAACTGGCGGCTCAAAGGCGCCCTGATCCTTATGCTGCTGATCGCCGGCATGTACGGATGGAAAAATCTCGCGGTAAAAAAGGTGGAAAAAGAAACGGAGAAACAGGCAGCGAAACTCACGGAAACAACCGGGCAGATTCTAATGGAAAAGAACCGGGCGCTTCTTCGCATGACCGCCATCCCTCTGTCATGGGTAGTGCGAATGGAAATGCCCAAGGGCAATTATGACAATATCGACCAGTACTTCAAACAGATCATAAAGGAAGACAGATTCAAAGTGATCCTGCTGGCCGGAACCGACGGGAAGATAATGGTGGCCACCGACAGAAGAATGGAGGGCGCCGATCTGTCTCAGTATTACCCCGCTTCCCTTCTGGAACAATATGAAACCACCGTCAGCGAGCTCAACAGCGAAGAGCTGATCGTCGCAGCACCCGTGATCGGTCTGACAAGCAAACTGGGAGTGCTGGTCATGGTTTACCCTATGGAGAATGCGGATCAGAAGCGGATAAAACCCTAACCGCTTTGCCGAAATTGCGTTGACTCCCTATTTATTCCGATGCAGGCGGCGATATGATTCTGGTTCTTGTATTATTGGTTATTGCAGTCTACCTTTTCTCCACCGAAAAACTCCCCGTTGACCTCGTGGCACTACTCGTAATGGCCACCTTGCTTTTGACAGGGATTATCTCGCCTGAAGAAGGGATAGCCGGCTTCAGCAATACTGCCACCGTCACCGTCGGCGCCATGTTCATTCTCAGCGCCGGCCTTTTCCGAACCGGCGCCGTCAATTTTTTCGGTCTGGTTTTTTCCAAAATCGGCAAACGCAATTTCTGGCTGGCATCTGTAACCATGATGATCTTCATCGGCGGCCTTTCGGCATTTGTCAACAACACCGCCGTTGTCGCCATTTTTCTGCCGATTGTCCTTGGCTTGGCCCGGCGGCTGAAGGTAAGTGCATCCAAGCTGCTCATGCCGCTGTCTTACTCTTCCATGTTCGGCGGCGTCTGCACCCTCATCGGAACTTCGACCAACATACTGGTGAGCTCCATCGCGGAACGATATGGAGTGCAGCCGTTCAGCATGTTCGAATTCACAAAATTCGGTCTTCTCTTGTTTGCCGCAGGAATCATCTACATGATGATCGCCCAGATCCGGCTGCTTCCGGACAGAGGAACCGAAGAGGATCTGGCGAAGAATTTCGGCATGGATGACTATACCATCGAGATCCACTTGCCTCCGGGATCCAGATCTATCGGCAGCAGTCCGGCGGATTCGCCTCTGTTGCGCAATCTTGAATTAAGCAGCGTAAAGATCTACCGGGAAGATACGCTTCTCGATACTCCCCTCGACCGGATTATTCTGAAAGCCGGCGATATGCTGCGTCTTCGCTGCAACCTGGAAAATGTCCAGAAGCTGAGAGAACGCAAAGCGGCGGAGATCGTTTCAGGCCGGCCTGAAACGGACGATGGAACTGAAGTGGAGCATGCTTTGTTTGTGGAAGCCGTCATCGCGCCCAATTCGCCTCTGGCAGGAAGGTCCTTGAAAGAAGTGGGCTTCGATTCGCTCTACAATGCCACCGCGCACGCGATCCGCCATGGCGATCGGACATCTCGCCATGATGTGGAAACAATACGCCTTCGCCCCGGCGATGCGCTGCTTGTGGAAACCAAAAGATCGCGCATCAATTCCTTGAAGAAAGACGGAGCCTTCGTGGTTGTTTCGGAAATGGACACGCCGGTTTTCCGCAAAAGAAAAATCATGACCGCTCTGACGATAATCGGCGCCGTTGTTGTTTCTGCCGCGCTCGGCCTGCTGCCGATTGTGGTCAGTGCCATTGCCGGCTGTCTCCTTATGATACTGACGGAATGCATCACGCTGGAAGAGGCCTACAAATCCATCGACTGGAAGGTGATTTTCCTTCTGGCCGGAGTTCTGACTCTCGGCGCCGCACTCGAAAAAACGGGCGCCGCTCAGCTGATAGCGTCGACGCTGGTTTCCTCGGTCGGATTATTAGGGCCCATCGCCCTGGTATCGATTTTTTACCTTTTGACATCACTGCTGACCGAAACCATGTCCAACAACGCCACCGCAGCGTTGTTGGCGCCGGTTGCCATCGTAACCGCAAATTCTCTGGGCGTCGATCCGCGGCCGTTCCTGATGGCCGTAGCCTATGCCGCGTCGGCCAGTTTTATGACCCCGGTAGGCTATCAGACGAACACTTTGATTTATGGCCCCGGCCGCTATAGGTTCAGCGATTATCTGAAAGTCGGCGCGCCGCTTAACTTTCTGTTCTGGATCCTGGCAACCATCTTTATCCCCAGGTTCTGGCCATTTTAGGGCAGGGTTATTATGGAAAGTCTTCGCGGATTCTGGGACGTCCTGATGTCTTATATTTCGACGCCTCTCCTCAAAATGGGCAGCATGCAGCTGTCCATACGGACCTTTCTCTATCTGATAGTCTTCGGGGTCCTGCTCATCTACATTTCACGAAAGCTGACGGCCCTGCTGGCCGACCGGGTGCTGGCCAAGAGAAATATCGACATCGGCGTTCGCCAGGCGACAGCCACCATCCTGCGTTACCTTATGATCGCGGCCGGATTCATCATCATCTTCCAGACCGCCGGAATCGATCTGACCGCGTTGAATGTCCTCGCCGGAGCCGTGGGGATCGGCGTAGGCTTCGGCCTGCAGAACATTGCCAACAACTTCATAAGCGGCCTGATCATTCTGTTTGAACGGCCGATCAAAGTCGGCGACCGGATCGAGGTGGGAGACGTTGAAGGGGATGTGATTCACATCAAGGCGCGCAGCACTACGGTGGTGACCAACGACAACATTGCCATCATTATTCCCAATTCAAGCTTCGTTACTCAGAACGTCATTAATTGGAGCCATACGGGAAACAACGTGCGCTTCAAGATACCGGTCTCCGTGTCCTATGACAGCGACGTGCGCCTGGTGGAAAAGCTTTTGCTGGAGGTTGCGGCGGAAAATCCCGATGTGCTCCGGGATCCGGCTCCGGCAGTGCGTTTCCTTGAATTTGGAGAGAGCGGTCTGCTGTTTGAGCTGCGGGCATGGAGTTCATCGCTTGTCCATAGGAAGGGCCGGCTGATCAGCAGTCTGAATTTCGGCATTATCGACAAATTCAGGGCTCACAGCATTGAAATCCCCTACCCGCAAAGGGATATACATATCCGATCAAAAGCTTAAAATCGGAGACATCCATAATTTGAATCGCGGATTCTGGCGGATTCACATGGAGCAATGCAGCCGCAACCGAAACTCATCGGGGTCGGAGTCGGCGTCGGTATCGGGGTCGAACAGAAATGACATTAAATTCGATCACAATTGGTATGCTCGGCTGAAAGCCGACCCCGATTCCAATCCCGATATTTGGATGCTGAAGAGGATTTGGGGAAAGCAGTGATTGTTATCCTCGCCGAACGACTCGCTGCCGCGGACGGCGCCAACCACGCCTTGACGCACATCATCTTGTCGGCTACCCTTTGTATATACATCGGAGCCGCAACATGGTAACAAAGATTCAGAAGTGGGGAAATAGCCAGGGATTACGCCTGCCCAAACAGGTACTTAACGATGCTAACCTTTCATTAGGCGAAAGCGTCGACGTAACCGTTCAGGATGGCCTGATTGTTATTGCCCCAGTAAGGCGGATTCGAGGCAGACAGAATCTGGCAGAACTCGTATCACGCATAAAAAAGGGCTATAAAGCTGAAGAAATGGATTGGGGTAGACCGGCAGGCAAAGAGGTTTGGTAGGTGAAAGCATATATTCCGAAAAAAGGAGATCTCATCGCTGTTACGCTCGATCCCCAAGCGGGCCATGAGCAAAAGGGACGTCGTCCTGCTCTTGTTGTGAGCAATACCCTGTTCAATGAGCAGACTGGTCTTGCTGTCGTCTGTCCTCTAACCACCACCGACCGAGGTTACCCTTTCCATGTGGCAATCGCCAATAGCCCTGATGTGAGGGGATTTGTGATGGTAGAGCAGGTCAAATCCATTGATTATCGGGCCCGTCAAGTGAAACTAATTGGAAAAGCTTCAGACGACCTCCTTGGTGAAGTCTTGTCGATACTTGACGCCTGTATCTATTGAATGCCGTTCTTTCGTACAAGCATGACCGGGCTTACTGGAATTTGTTTCCACCAAGCAGCAATCCCGGCCGACCTTTGATGCAGAACACAAATGATGCACAGCCCACCCATCTGCTCCAGCAGCCGGTCCGCTTCGCGTCCCGCTGCTTAGCTCAGGCGTTGGGCCGATTTACATGCAGGTATGAAAATATCATTAATTCACTTTGGGAGTTTGACGACGTTGATGGTATTTCAATATTGATTAATCAGAGTCGGTGACTTGCGATGAGGTGGCTCAGGCTGGCCAGGAGGTTTATAATTTTAATCTGATGGAATTCGAATGGGATTGGACAAAAGCCTCAACAAATATAGCTAAACACGGCGTTTCCTTTGGTGAAGCAACAACTGTCTTTGGTGATCCTTTGGCTATTACCTATGCTGATCCCGATCATTCATAAGGCGAGTACCGGTTCTTGACCTTCGGCTTTTCCCGCAAGGGCCGGCTTCTGGTGGTTTCTCATGCCAATCGGCAGGATCGCGCGAGGATCATTAATGCACGCGAAGCAACGCGTAATGAACGGAAAATATATGAAGAAGGCTAAGATAGAAAATATGCGTTCAGAATATGTGCGGGAGGATCTCGTCAAGGGGATTCGGGGCAAGTATTTCAAACAATATCAGGAAGGAACTAACCTGGTCTTGCTTGCTGATGACGTTGCGGCCGTCTTTCCCACAGAAGATTCCGTGAACCAAACACTACGTTCTCTGATTGATGTCGCTCAACGTGCAACCGGACTAACAAGCCGCTCAACCCAACGCACTAAAAAGCGGCGCACCGGTTAGCGGCGGCGTTAGACAGACGAAAAAGCTCCTGGTGAATATATTACTGAGAGTGTTATGGCAATTTTTCTTACCTGGTTTCTTTTCATTGCTGATATTAGCCAGATGGATCATGATCAATGGAAACAGGCACAGTGTCTGGGCGAATCTGTCTCCGGGCAATACATAAATTATGCCGACGGATTCTCGCTTGCCATTCCAAATGGTTATAAAGGACGAAAAGGACAGGCCGCGGGGGCCTGAAAGGGGCGTCTCTATACCGCTGGCCCCTGATTGTACAAGCGTCGTTGTAGTTTATGGGGAACCCAACAGCATGGGAAGATCCGGGGGCGTGGGGAATGTTACTTGCAGATGTTGCTCGTCACGTTAGCAATGCACTGGAAAAAGATCGTGGAATAAAAGCAACTGAAACACTCGCACGGATAAGGGAAATATTCGAAGCAGAACTAAATTCGCCAACAGGCACGCCAACAGGTAATTTTGCTTAATGCAGCCGAACCATTCGCTCCAGCATGGCCGGTTAATGACGCGACCTCAATTGCATTGCAGCCACCGGCCGCGCCGGGAAAATCGGCGGTTGGAATCTGCTATTCCGAAATCCCCAGGATGGACCTTTTTATCAGCGTTCTGGCGATATCGACTTTGTACTGGTTCATTGAAAGCGTTTGAGCGGAAGCCAATGCGGCTTTGGCGGCTTCTGCGGCATTCTCTTCGGTAAGCTGTTTGCCTTTCATTGCCGATTCCGCCGCCAGGGCGCGGACTGGCGCCGGGGCAACGGCTCCCAATGCAATGCGGGCGTCCGAACAGACTCCATTCTTTTCCGTGATCAGCGAAGCCACGCTCACAATGGCGAAATCGATCGGTTTCCTGAGGGTAAATTTCAGATACTTCTGCCGGGCGCCCCTGGGAGGTTTTGGAATCCGAACCTCCTTGATCAGTTCGTCCGTTTCAAGAACCGTGGAACTCGATGCGGTAGCTCTGAAAAACGCCTGAGCCGGAAGAGTTCGCCTGGATGTCACAATGGTTGCGTCCAAAGCCACCAGCGCGATCGCCAGATCGGACGGGCCGACCGCAAGACATCCACAGCTGACGCACCGGCGCGCCTCATTCCGCATTTCGCTGCCGCTGATGCCGGCGACATCTTCCATATGGATGCCCAGCATGCGCTCTTCCGCCGGAATCCGCTTTGCCTGGACTCGCGGAATGCCCTCGAAACGAGATTCGGGGAACTCCGGCTGAGAACGATCCTGATCACCCGGATGTACGGGTCCGCCGATAAGAGCTATGATTTCACCCACTGCCTTTCGCGCCGAAGCGATCGCCTGAATTACAGTGGACGGGCCTTCCTCCATATCGCCGCCGGCAAAAATTCTGTCTCCCCCGGTAAACGGAGAGGCTTCGGCAGACTGCCCGATCGCAATAATGATGTTTTCTCCCTGCAGACCGGGAGAAGGCGCCGCATCATCATATTGCGGATTGAACCTGCCGTCAGGTTCACGGACCGATGTGCACCTCCTGGTCACAATTCCTGCCGCCTTGCCTCCTGCCACTGCAATCGCCTTTATTCCGAGGCAGGGATGAATGACGATTCCTTCCTCCTCGGCTTCCAGAATCTCCGGATCCAGCGCCGGCATCCTGTCTTTAGAAGCGAGATCAAGGGTTTCGAGGCAAACGATGTGAACTTCATCCGCTCCGGTTCTTCTGGCAGTTCTTGCCGCATCGATCGCCACGCTTCCGCCCCCGATCACGATTACTCTTTTGCCGAGGAGAACCATTTCGCCGGAATTAATCCGGCTGAGATAATCCAGCGCATAGCAGACGCCCGGGGCATCTTCTCCCGGCACATTAAGCTTCACGTTGCGCCAAGTCCCGCCGGCGACAAAAACCGCGTCGGACTCGGAAGTGATTCTTTCTGCGAGCCGGCTGTCGACATGGGTGCCGACTATTACCTGAATTCCCATCGCCTCCAGCGCCCGGATTTGCTTTCTAACAACCTCCTTGGGCAGACGATAGAGAGGGATGCTGTAAAGAAGCATGCCTCCGGCTTCAGGAAGCTTCTCGTAAACAGTCACCTTGTGGCCGGCCTTTCTGAGATAGAAAGCCGCCGCAAGTCCTGCCGGTCCGGAACCGACGATGGCGATTTTTTTGCCGGATTCCGTTCCAGGCGGAGCAAAGTAATCCGCCGCGTGATCCAGGATGTAATCGCCTGCCGCCCGCTCAATGCTGTGAATTGCCACCGGCTCGTCATACTCGCCGCGATTGCAGTTCGATTCACAGAAAACGGGACAGATCCTTCCGGTAATGGCCGGGAAAGGATTGCTGTTAAGCAAAGTGCGCGCCGCTTCCGGCAGATTGTTTTCGCGAATCAGACGCAGATAACGCGGGATATCAATATGCGCCGGGCAATGACTCGTACAGCGGCGCTCGTCGGCAGGCGCCGCGCCGAAAATGGAGTGATAGCGATTGTCGCCCAGGAGCGCGCTGCAGGTATTGCCGCCCTTGCGCAGGCATGTGATGGGACCGCCGATCTGCTGCGGGTAGCGATAGTACCAGCAGCGCACATCCTGTGCAAGATTCCCCCCGATCGTGGCTGTGTTTCTCAGATTCGGGCTGGCAACGGTTTGAGCCGCTTCGGCGAGAATCGGGTAATCCTGCTTGATTACGGGTGATTTGATAATATCCGCCAGCCTGGTTAGAGTCCCTATTCTCAGCCCTCTGCTCCCTGCCTTGATGTAATCCAGGTTCCGAATCGTCTTGATATTGATCAATGCTTCGGGATATTCCGCTACACAATTGCCCCTCAGATCGCCGATCAGATCCGTGCCGCCGGCATTGATCCTGGCCTTCCCGTTGTGTTTTGAAAGCAGCAATGTTGCCTGCCTGACGGATCGTGCATTGAAGTGCCGGAAGGTTTTCATTATGCGACTCCTTTCGAGATAGCCTTGAGGACCCTTTCAGGAGTCACAGGGTATTGATATAACCATTTACCGATGGCATTGGACGCGGCCATCAATACTGCAGAAGGTCCCGGAGCCGTCGCGATTTCGGCAATTCCCACAGCATGGAAACGATGGCTGGGGAAAGGCGTTTCGAGAATCACATTTTGAACCGGCGGCAGTTCGGCAAACGTCCGCCATTTGTAATCGATCAGGTTGGCGTTTACGATATGCCCGGTCCTGCGGTCGATAACGGTTTCCTCGAAGATGGCGCTGTCGATGCCCGCGGAACCCCAGCAGGCATTGAGCTGGCCTTCGAGCCCCGGAGGATCAATGATCTGACCGATATCGGTGGCATTCACCACCCGCAGCAGTTTCATTTTACCTGTTTCCACATCCGCCTCAACTTCGACAAAAGACATCAGGCAGTTGCACATTGTGAAATCGGATTCAAACCGGCCGCAGCCGAGAAGCGTCCGGTCGTTGCCCATAAACCGCCACTTAATTCCCTTCTCCGGCTTGTTCTTCACAAAGATGACTCCGTCGGCCGTATCGAGGTCTTTGGGATCGGCGCCAAGCTTCGGCGCAGCCAGCTCGAGCAGTTTTCTTTTTGCGTCCTCTGCCGCATTGATCACGGCGGTCCCGATCGCATAGGTCCCTCTGGAACCGACCGGACCGAATTCGTACGGAGTGACAAGAGTGTCGGCCGGAACCATTTCGATGCGTTCCGGCGGAATCTGAAGTACCTCCGCGGCCATTTTGATGTAATTTGATTTCTGGCCGGTCCCGAATTCCGCTACGCAGAGAAAAATCGTGGCGGTTCCGTTATAGCCGAGCTGAACGTAGGCTTCCGCTGTGTCTTCACCGATATCGGCATTCCCATGAACGGCAACTCCGACACCGGTGCGTTTCGAGCCGTTCACGGCAGTCGGTTTGAGCCAGCCTTTCCACTTATCTTTCCATCCGAAAACCCGGGCGCCCTCATCCATAGCCTTGGTGAAATCAACGCCCCGGTTGTCATAGAACTTGCCGTCGCGCCAATAATAGCCTCCGCCGGGTTTTACGAAGTTTTTCTTATAAACTTCCAGGGGATCCAGACCGGCTTTTTCCATGGTCAGATTCAGTGTGGGATTGAATGCGGCTTCCAGTTCCTGGCCGCCGAATCCCCTTGTGGAGCCGGAAGCATTGCGATTGGTGGCAACGACAACGCTCTTGAGATCCCAGTTGGGGCACTGGACCATAATCATCAGTTCGCCGGCGCCGACGGCCACCTGACATTGCGTCGTGGAGGAATAATAGCCGGTATCCACGTACCAGGTTCCCTGGATGGCCGTAATGGTCCCATCCTTTTTCATCCCGACTTTCGCATGGATGCGGGAACCGATGCGCAGCGTGAAGCTGGCCATATGTTCTTCTTTGGTATACATGATCTTGACCGGCTGCAGCGTGGCCCGTGACAGGATGATGGCGTAGGCTTGAACCTGCCAGCACATGAACTTGGTTCCGAAACTTCCGCCGACATTATGCCCGATGCTCCGGACCTCGATCTCGCGGTTGAAAACGTGGAACAGCGTCACCTTATCCATGTAGGGCGCCTGGCTTGTTCCGTAAATCGTAGCTTTGTTGGGCGGCTCCCAGAATGCGACGGCGCCCAGGGCTTCGGCAGGAAGAGCGTTCGGAGTGTTTTCGTATCCGAAAGTGCCTTCCGTTACAAAGTCGGCTTCTGCAAACCCTTTGTCGACATCTCCGCGCACAACGCCTTGCAGGCAATTGGGTCCATAGATGGGTGTGCCTCCGGGAATGATATTATTCCCGAGTTCCTCGTAAAGAAGCGGAGCATCCGGCCTGAGAGCGGAATCAATATCGAAGACCGCCGGCAGAACTTCATATTCCACGTCGATCAGGCTGAGCGCTTCTTCGGCAATCTGCTCCGAAGTCGCAGCTACGAGCGCAACTGCGTCTCCCACATAGCGGACTTTCTTATCCAGCACGCGCACGATGCGGGGCGTCCCGCCCCGCCAGTCGGGGATGTCTTCCCATGTGATGACGGCTCTAACACCCGGAAGCGCTTCCGCTTTGCTCTTGTCTATCTTTATGATGTTGGCGTGCGCGTGAGGGCTTCGCAGGATTTTGCCGTAAAGGAGATTCTGGAATTTCAGATCATCCATATAGAGAGCGGTCCCGGTGACAATGCCGGCCGCATCGCGTCGCGGAAGAGGCTTGCTTATGTATCGATAATCGTTTCCCATATAACTACTCCCCCCTCTCTGCGACGGAGAGCACCGCTTTCAACACGTGGTAGTGGCTGACGCACCGGCAAAAATTGCCTGAGAGGGCTTCCTTGATTTCTTCTTCCGTAGGGTGAGGATTTTCGGCGAGAAGGGCTTTGGTCGTCATAATGATTCCGGGAGTGCAAAAGCCGCACTGGAAAGCGAAGTGCTCGATGAAAGCCTGCTGCAGCGGATCCAGCTTGCCGGTTTTCGGATCTTTCAATCCTTCGATGGTTGTGATGGATTTCCCATCACACTCGATTGTGAGTATCTTGCAGGAATTGACCGCCCTGCCGTCCATGATGACGGTGCAGGCGCCGCAGGCGCCCTGACCGCAGGCTGCCTTGGTCCCCGTTAATCCCAGGGTTTCTCTCAATGTGTAGACAAGAGTGTGCGCCGGATCGATCTGACCCGGCTTCGAACCCACATCGAGTTCATGCATCTGTCCGTTCACTGTCAAACGAATCGATTTTGTTTCAGCCACTTTTCCCCTCTTAGCTTTTGTTTCCCCAAAGTGAGACTCTGCAAAGCTCAAAGGGCTGCCTTTGAGCCCTTTAATAGCCATTCTCAACGATCTGATGGGGAGAAATATTACCCTAATTCACAGGTTGCGGACAGGGCTATAATCGGGCCAATCTATGACAATTCCGCAGGTATATATTCTGCACCGTCATCCGGCGAGAAGTGATCGACCACGGCTGGAAGCCGTGGCCTGGAGTTTATACATATTTTGGGGAGATGGACGTCCCGTGAGAGACGGAATGATTTTAGCCCGGCACTTTTAGTACCGGGATCCTGGGACCGCCGAAAATAAACAGCTGAGTCCCGTAGGGACGACTGAATTCACCCCAAACATATTTTTCATCCTATTCAATGCCATTTAGAAAAGACAGGTGTTCCTCCTGATAATGTGGATAAAAATGGACGTATAGGAGTTGGCCACTAACGCATCCTTTCAATCGTCCCTACGGGACTCAGTTTTTTACCACTAAATCCCGGCGCTGAAGCGCCGGGCTAAAATCAACTCGTCCCTAACGGGACGAACTCTTTGGCTGCTGCCGCCTACAAAATGTATAAACTCCAGACCACGGCTGGAAGCCGTGGCTTCAGCCTACCCCGCACAGCGGGGCGACTTTTTGATATCTCGGGGTCGGTATCGGTATCGGGGATTGCTTGAATCTGCCAGGATTGCCAAATCAACATCGCGGCTAAACTCGGCGGCGCCGTATAGCACGCAAGCCTGGCCGCCCATGAGCAGCGCACGAACGCGATGATTCTCGATCGAAGAAAGGACTTTGCGTATCGGGTTCGGGATCAAGAGATCCTCCAAATGCCAGGTAGGAACGCCATAATTTTGCCGTTTCAAGCCAACGCTGAGCCGGTGTGAGCCGATACCATTCCGCCCACTCCTCGCCGACCAGATCTTCTGCCGATACCATATTTCAATATTGCCCCATACGGTGGACAATTCACAGGAAAATGGTTGCGCGTTCCTGGATTAGCTCGTAATGCCCTATTCCTAAACCAAGCGGAGGCTATAGTCAACAGTTCTCGGGCCGCTTTCAGCGGGCATATCCAAAAGTAATTCGTGTTAATGCGTGGCTTTTATTCAACGCTGAAAACCGCGCTGCGCTGGACTGTTTTGCCGGATTTTTCATCTTTGACGCTGACACGCAGTTCGTAAACGCCGGGATCAAAGTCGATGAGTTCCACGTCGCCGTCGATATCGAACCATCCTTTGCCGTCCGGGATCATTTCTTCCGCAGAAATGATCTCCCACTGCTCCTGCTTGATGGTTTTTCCGTCGCGCAGCAGTTCCCTCCTCCACGCCAGCTCCGGGCCGGCGGCGGAGAGCTTGCCGCGGTATACGCGGAAGAAATAGTCACAGAAATCGTCGCGGGCATACAAAGGAATGCTCTGCACCATCCGGATCTGTTCCAGTTCACTCACGTTGACGCCTTCTTCGACGGCCGGATCCGTATCCAGCGGATTGCGGAGTATCAGGTCGCTGATTTCCAGCTTGTCCGGCGCGAGCTCCGGCACCTCAACCCAGGTATCCGCTGTGCCCATGCGATCGGTGCCTTCTTCGCGGACCCCAATGCGCACCTGATAAACGCCCGGCTTCATATTGAGCCGGCGCGCAAAACGGTAGCCGCTGGTTTTGGCCTGTGATAATCGCTCATGCGTCAGCTTGCCTTCCACGCCGGCGGATATGCCATCCACCTGCTTTCCGGAAGCATCGTAAATGACATAAAGAATTTCGAGCTTGAGGGTATTGCGTTGATCCTGTTCTTTGTATTGAAATCTGTCGCCGTCAAAAAATGCCGTCAGCGTGACCTGTTTGTCGTCGCTGTCGGTCTGTAGAAAATCCGCCTGGGCCGAGACGCCAAGATCCGTTACAGGCAATGGCGCCTTCATGGCCTGCAAAAGGCGCTGCTGCGGCGTCTTGCCCGCTTCATCCTCGCGCTTGACTATCAGGTCGGCGGGATTGAACCCACGCGCCGTCCGGACAATGTACTCGGGATGATTCCGGACGCGGACTTTGATGCTGCGGAACTTGCCGATGTCGCTATCCGCGGGCAGGTAATACGAGAGCACGTAATAATATCGGTTGGCATCGAAAGCCTGCCCCAGCGCCTCGCCGAGGTTGTTGGTATCCGTGTACATTTTGCCGCCCGTCTCTTCCGCCATGGCATGCAATCCGTTCAGCTGTTCCCGCTCCGAGTTGTTCACAGAACTGGCCAGCATTTCCGGATTGGGGGGAAGACAGGCCGGATCAACCGTGCTTTCTCCCGGACATTCGTAAGCGCCCGTCGATGAGTTTCTGCCGGCATCGATAGTCGGAGGGCCTGTCAATCCTCTGGCATCGATCGAATAGATCACCACACCCGAACGCACCGCCCGGCTGATGGCCGCTTGAAGCTCGTCATTGCGTGTGCCGCCCTGGCTATCGAGCATGGAGAAGCCATCGGAGAAAACCACAATCATGCGTTTACCCGGCAGACGGATCATCTGTTCGGCAAAGTCCCGGAGGATCATCAACGTGGCCGCGCGGGAATAGGAACCCTCGGAAAGAACCTGCCTTGCCCGGTTGAGCGCAAACATACGCACTGCAGAGCAAGGACAATAGATATTGTTCTCCCGGCGCACAATATCGACAGCCATCCTGATGGCGTTCCCACGGATAAGCGAATCATTCTGTATCGTTATCAGCTCCTCTTGCCCTTCCGGGTTTATCATCACTTCTCTTCGTACGCTCCCTCCCCCGGCATCATTGCCCTCGCTTAGGACCCGGGCAGCCAGATCGGGAGTGAAATAGCTCTTGTTTGCGGCGGGGCCGGTACGGATTTGCTCAATGCCATAGCGCAGGAGCTGCTTGTCCCGTGTGAACTGCTGCGCAATGCCGAGCGTTCCGCTGCTGGAAGCAAGTGCAACCATGTCCTGGTCGGACAGACGTTCATTGACAAAACGGCGCAGTGCCTGCTTCACATAATTCAGGCTGGCGAAGGAGAGATGCAGATTATCCACATAGAATAGTGTGGTCCTTACCGGAGGCTCGTTCAGCCGCATACGAGGACGCGAAAGCTTGATTGCGGTCTCCTGCTCCGCCTTGTCTGCAGCAGCCGGACGGTTTTGTTCGCCTTCCACCTGCGAGATGGAAAAGAAGCTGATCTCGCGCGGCTGGTCGTTTTCAAGAAGCTCGAAATCCTCTTTCTTCAGATTCTCAATGATCCGGCCTTTGCGGTCGGCGACAACTGCGCGCACCTCCATGAGCTCCGTTTTCACTTTGATTTTCTGATCTTCCGGCGCTTCCTTCGGCTTCGTCTGCAAAACATCATCCAGAGCAATGATGGCGGGGATGCTGCACAGAAGCACGGAAATGATAAGGAGCACGAAAAATTTATTCATCGTTTTCTCTCCCTTTGAGCTTCGCCGGGAAAAATCATGAATTTGCACGAGCAGGAGGCTTTGCATTTTCCATATTGCGCTTCCCTGCATTCATTAAACAAATTGCAGATTGAAAAGGAAAGCATTAATTTCGGCATTTAATCAGAGTACAATGCGAATCGCGAGGTTCATATTCTTCGATGCATCAACTGTTTCCGCCTCCTTTCATGTGGGTCCGGGCTCAAGCCCGCACCCACGTGGGAAAAAGAATGTCGGTACGAATGCAACTCTCGAAGAGGTAAATGAATGGCGCTCTCTCGAATGATTGCGGCACTGAGCTTGACAGGATGGATCTGCATCAGTGTGTCTGAAGGACTGCCCGGCGCATCGCCGGCTTCTCCGGCGGCGGAAAAGGTAACAAAAAAAAGCGGCGCCAATTACCAGATAGAGAAGGTAAAAGAATGGAGAGCCCTCATCGCTCAGCATGAACCGGGGAAGGCAGATCCGGCAGCCGTTGCGATCGGCAGCTGGCCATCCAAAGACATAAAGTCCGCCGTAAGCTTTGTCACAAAACTTGCCGGGCAGTCCGCCGGCTCTCTCAAACGGTCACTGGGCAAAGCCCGGATCCGGCGGGCATTAAACCTGACGGATGAAGAAGTAAAGCTGAGAGATTTGAACCGCATTCTCAAACTGGGCGCGATACTGCATACGGACGTTGCTCTGCTGGGGCTGGAAACCTGGGAATACCAGGATATCGGTGAAGCCACAGGAGCGTTTGCGGACGGCCGCATACTTATCATGCCTAAAAAGCATCACTGGGAGTTTGCGCGCCAATTGATCGGCTCCATCACTTCGCAGGATCCGATGGCCCGGCAGTGGTATATCGCCATCACGGCTCATATGCAAAGCCGGCGCCTTCTGGGCTATGCCGGGCAGAACGTGAAGCTCGCCCTGGAGCGGTTCCCATCGGACGATAGACTCCTTTTCTACGCCGGCGTGTTGCATGAGCTCTGGGCTTCGCCCGCCAATCAGAATATCCTTCTGCCGAAGCAGGCAAAGGTTACCTACGGCAATAAGGCATCGGAGCTCAAGCTGGCACGGCAGTATTTCGAAAAAGCCGTCGCCGTGAATCCGGGCTTTGTCGAAGCTCGTCTGCACCTCGGAAGGATTCTGAGTCTTCTCGGGCAGCACACCCAGGCAATTGCCGAATTGCAGCAGACCGCTGCATCCATCGGAGATCCCAGGCTTTCCTATTACGCTTCGCTTTATCTGGGTCACGAATTTGAGATAACGGCCCGCCCTGAAGAAGCCCGGAAGCACTACGAACACGCCGCGGCGCTGTATCCTGCGGCGCAATCGCCCTGGCTGGCTCTCAGCCAATTGGCACGGAACAACGACGACACAAGGAGCGCGTGGATTGCCATTCAGCGCGTCTTCGCGCTGCCGCGCAATGATCAATGGGAAGACGATCCGTGGTGGGTTTATGATCTGGCCCATGTTCGCGATGCAGATGCATTGGTGGCGGAAATGCAGAATGCGTTCGGAGGGCTTCCGAAATGATGGGGCGACGGCTGGTTCTGTTCGCGATATTCTTCTTAATCAATGCGGCAGCCGTGACGGCCCAGCAACCCACCTTTTCCGTCGCGGCAGAAGAGGTTCGCCTGGATGTGCTTGTAACCCAAAACGGCAAACCGATGGCGGGCCTTGAACCGTCTGATTTTGAGATTCTGGATAACGGTGTTCCGCAGGAAATTCAATACGCAACGCTTCAGAAACAGACGCCCATCAGCGCGACTCTTGTATTTGACATGAGCAGGAGTATAGCCGGCGATCTGCTGGGGCATCTGAAAAAAGCTGCCAGAGGACTTCTGACCGATTTGATGAGAGACGACCATGCGGCGCTGATTACGTTTAATAATGCGATAATGCTCGGCTCGCCGCCCACCCGGGATTTCGCCCAGGTTGTGCAGGCTCTCGATCATTCACAGCCTTTTGGAAATTCCTCGTTGATTGACGCAAGCTATGCCGGCCTGGTACTGGCGGAATCAAGACCCGATCCGCCGCTGGTCATCATATTCAGTGACGGGCGCGATACTTTCAGCTGGCTGACCGAAGAAAAAGTGCTGGAAACGGCAAAGCACAACGATGCCGTCGTCTATGCGGTTTCCACCGACCGGCGGCCGAATAAGGCGTTTCTCAATGATCTTATTCAATTAACGGGAGGTTCCTTATTCGAGGTGGAATCAACCGAGAATCTGGAAGCCGCCTTCCTCGGCATCCTGGCGGAGTTTCGTCATCGATATCTGATCACCTACACTCCTCAGGGTGTGCCGGAAAGCGGATGGCATAAGCTGGACGTGCGTGTGAAGCACCGCTCGACGAAAGTGAAGGCGCGTCCGGGCTACATGCGAAGCTCCCCTGAGAATAAACCGGACGCCCGCTAGTCCGGCGTTTGGTTCCCGCTGCGCTACGGCGGTTTGTCGGCCGGCCTTATTTGACGCATTGTTCTTTGCCCCGGCTTTTCCCACAATCAACGGCTTCAGGATAGCTATTCGGAGGATTATATGGCACAAACGGCTCTTGTAACAGGATCGACCAATAACATTGGAAAGGCCATTGCAGAAACTTTGTCCAGGGATGGATACCACGTGATTGTGACTTCCCGGAATGCAGAAGAGGCAAAGACAGTTGCGAAAAACCTTCCTTGCCAAGGCTCATCTTTCCAGGTGGATTTCTCGGAGGCTTCATCCATCGAAAGGCTGTTTGAATTTATCAGGGAGACATTTGGCCGTCTCGATGTCCTGGTGAACAATGTCGCCTATACACGGAACGAGTCAATCCTGCAGTGCGATCTGAAGACCTGGGAATATACCATCAACACCAATCTTAGAAGCTATTACCTCTGTACTCAGTTTGCTGCAGGCATTATGAAATCTCAGGGAGGAGGGAGCATTGTGAATATAACGGTTTCCAGCAGCCGGGGCATGAAAGACAAATTCTCCTATACCGTTTCCAAAGCGGGAATAAATGGCCTCACGATGTGCTCCGCGCTGGATCTCGCTCCTTTCAATATAAGGGTGAATGCGGTCGGATCGGGGCTGGTTGGCACGCCGGTTGGCTACAGGGAATATGTCAACAGGACGTATGAAAATCCCAGAATTCCGATCGGGCACATAGGTTCTCCCGAAGATGTGGCGGAGGCGGTCGCATTCCTCATTTCGCCGAAGGCAAAGTATCTGATCGGCGCATTTCTGCCCGTAGACGGCGGACTCAATATCGCGCTGTGATTGGGAACAAGGTGGCACGAAATCGCTGCCCGGACTTTCCGCTGCGAACTCCTGGTGCGAGTTTTCGCTTAGCTGTTCCGCCAAGGGGCGCGGCAGCAAAGCTCAGGGCGCAAGAGACTGCCTCAAAACTCGATTCAATTAGGCATGCCTTGAACCATGTGGGTCGCGGCTTCAGCCGCGACATGTTGGTGCAAACAGAAGATCAGGCATAAA
>JAFGIY010000100.1 GCA_016929335.1 Acidobacteriota bacterium
CTCATATCACTCCATGTCAGCGGGACGCCGGAACGGCTTAGCCTGTCAGGGTCGCACGGCCCGAGGCCGTGGGTTTAGAGGTACTAAATTGAATCATCTCCTATTTAGATGCAAATTGATAATGAAACATTCTAAGTAAGGCGCTCTGATATTAGCATCCACAAACGACGACTTCGGACGTCTGCCGGGCGCCGGGGCAGAAGATTTTCCATATTCGGGCTTCTGGGAAATTGGAAATCTCAGTGGAGGAATTGCGCGAACCGGAGAGGAGATAATTATCCTTGGTGCCAGAGTCGCGCTTGCGAAGCGGCATCTCGCTTCCGGTGGAGAATATCAATACAACGGGACGCTGAATCTACATATAGTGCTGCCGCAACTTCTCCGGGAAGCGTTCGATGGCGTAGCGAAGCATCGTGCGCGGCATTCGGCAGGCGTGTTTATCCAGAAAGCGGCACTCGCTTTCCATAGAGCAGCGCTTCCCCACCTCGCGGAGCATCCAGCCAACCGCCTTATGAATCAGATCGTGAGGATCATGAAGAAGCAATTCGGCAATCCGAAGGGCGTCACGGCTGTCCCCCCGGCAGATAAACTGAAAGGTAGCCAGTGCCGCAATGCGCCGTTCCCAGAGGCTGTCCGAGCGAGCGAGCCGAGTCAGTATCGAGGTGTCTTTGCCGATCAGATAATGCCCGACGATGCGCGGCGCGGTCAGGTCAACAAGATCCCAGTTATTGATAAAGGCCGTGCAGGCGAGATACAAATCATAGATCACTTTTCTTTGAGCATCGTCACCGCGCTGGTACTGATCAACGAGAATGAGCAGCGCCGCAAGCCGCTCTTCGTGGAACCCGGATCGCATCAGCTTCCGCACCTCTTCGAGCGGAGCATCTCGATGAGCTTTCACCACTGTTCTTACTTTCGGCACAACGATGCCATGGAAGCGGTCGCCTTCCGCATACTCCCCGCGGCCTGTCTTGAAAAATCGCGCCAACACCACAGCTTTTGCCGGATCCGCAAGAGCCCGCAATTCCGCCCGAATAATCGGCGCCTCACCTCTGCCTGATCTGTCTTTCATTCTGTCTTCTGCTTTCTCACTTCTTCTGCGCCGATTCCTCATCAATCACTTCCCGCAAATTATCGAGTGGCTGTGCTCCCGACAGAAAGCGTCCGTTGATGAAAAATGCAGGGACAGGAAGGATTGGCTGCCGTTTTAGCTTCAGGTCCTTCATTGGGCCTCGAACGAAGACCTCTCCGTTCCCTCCCTCGACTGCTGATAATATGCAATATACATACTTGCATGTCTTCGATCCGGTTGCAGGTTTATCTTGCAGCAAAATCCTGTTGCCGAAAACGGCTTTTTAATACACGATTGCCTTATTGCATGCGACAGTTTACACATTTACGAGACATGACGAATTCTCGATGACGATGGTGGAGTTGGGTGACTTATGGGTGGTGACAGAGGTAACCGCTGCCTTTAGGGTCTATGAACCTCCTGAAATGCTCATCGTCCTTCAATCCTAATGCATGTTGAGGAAACGATCGCCAACAATGCAATTCAACCGAATGGCGAGCTGAGTCTCTGCCACACGCTCTTCATTATACTTTTGCATGAGTTCATGATAGCGTCCTCAAGGAAGAACTTCGAAATGCGGGATTCCAAATGGATGGTGTCCTAATTTTTCAACCAGGGTGATGTGGATTCTCTGAGAGGTGAATGCAATGAGACGCTTGGTTCAATACGATGCATTGGCGTTCGGTTCGGGTGCTTGCGCGCTTGCGGCCGCAGTAACACTTGCCGAAGGGGGCGCCAAAGTCGCGGTTTTTGAGAAGCAGCCGACCATTGGAGGCACCTCCGTCAACTTCAGGGGAACCTTTGCGGCAGAAAGCGAAATGCAGCGTAGAAAGTGCATTTCCTACAGCCGGGATGAAGCCTTTCGGAACATCATGGAATACAGTCATTGGCTCGCCAATCCCCGTCTAGTGAGAGCAATCGTGGATGAATCGAGCAAAACTATCCCCTGGCTGCAGGAGAGAGGCATTGTCTTCACCGATGTAGTAACCAATATACCAGGCGCTCCACAAACCTATCACCTGGTCGCCAACTCCGGCGAAGATGTGGTCAAAGCGTTGAGCGCCAGAGCAGTTGAAAAAGGGGCAACGATCAAAACTTCAACTCCTGTCAAAGAAATCATCATGGAAGGCGGCAGCATTGCGGGATTGATCGTAACTGAAAACGGCGAAGAAGCGCGCGTAGATGCCCGTGTGGTTGTCGTGGCCAGCGGAGGTTATGCCAACAACGCCGAATGGATAAAAAAGTACACGGGTCTTGATCTCGATGTGAATCTCTTTCCGGTCGGGAACGAGGGTAAAATGGGAGACGGCATCCGTATGGCTCATGACATCGGCGCCGCCTCGGAGGGGATCCATGTCATAGAGATGCTCCGAACCGGCAGAGATAGGCCGGGCACTATGACCGAAATCGGATTTGCTGTTGTCCAACCCGATCTGTGGGTCAACAACCGGGGCATAAGATTCTGCGACGAAACGGTTACCTTCGATGACACGTCGATGGGAAATGCTTCCATTAAGCAGGACCAAGGCTGCGGCTACACCATTTTTGACACCTCCATTGTCCGACAGCTCGCTGAAAGGGGCATCGATAAAGCAATGGCGCTCGATTTTCCACCCGGCTCACGCCTGCTCAATCTTGCAAGAGAACTCGAGGAAGCTCCCACCACTCGTCCCGACGAAGTCTATCAGGCCGATTCCATCGCCGATCTCGCACTGCTCATGCATGTCGACGCTTCTACCCTGCAAGCCACGGTGGATGATTACAACCGTTATTGCGACCAGGGACATGATGAGCTCTTTGCCAAGAATCCACGCTACCTGAGGCCTATTCGCGGTCCACGTTTTTACGCTGTCAAGACCCAGACCGTTTTCCTGGGAACAATGGGTGGGATAAAGATAAACGAAAAAATGGAGGTCGTGGACAAAAAAAACCGGATTGTGCCCGGACTCTACGCAGGCGGTTTCGATGCCGGAGGCATGTACGGCGACAGCTACAGCATCAAGGGCTCTACCGGGCTCTCCTCCTGCTTTGCCATGAACTCGGGACGTCTCGCGGGAAAGAACGCATTATTATATCTCGGGAAGAAAAGTTGATAAAAAAAGCATGGATAGCCGTGATGTTTCGGTAGACCCAATCGATTCGGTGATTGTGTCCACAGGCGCACAAGGGAAAGGGAACAGGCGGCTATCTCATTTCGGCGATGAGCTAGCCGCTGATTGATAAAATATCCTTGGCAATGCATTTCTGACTGGGAGGTCCTATGAAGACAAAGGCATCGCGCAGGACATTTTTACAGGCAGGATTAAGCCTGCCCGCAGCTGGACTTGCTATCCCTCCAGGTGGCCTGGAGGCGGCTTTCCAGCAGCCCGCAGAACAGCGGCAGCGCTTAGGCTACACAGATAGCGGCAAACATGGGAAAGGAGAGAACCAAATGGAACAATCAAAATTTGAACAGTACATTGTAAGAGACTTGTGGCATAGATCGTATGCTAAGGACTTCCATGCCGAGGTTACAAAACCGGTTCTCGGTCTAAGGATAGGTAAGATGCAAGATGCCACCTATTATCCCTTCACGTTATCCTGGGTGCCGATAACGGAAGCCTTTTTAATGGCACCGGAACCTCACGTCCATGACTGGGACGA
>JAFGIY010000101.1 GCA_016929335.1 Acidobacteriota bacterium
ATACCGACCCCGACCCCGAGATATCAAAAAGCGCCCCGCTGTGCGGGGCAGGCTGAAGCCACGGCTTCTAGCCGTGGTCGATCACTCTTCCACTAGAAAAGCTTATGCATGAACTGATCTTCCCTGTTTTTTTGCGAGTACTGATTTCCCAAGCGTTCCTGTGCTTTGTCAAGAGACACTTCTGGATTGAAATGAACCAGGATCCGATCATCACTCTCTGTCGCGCACCGGTCGAGGAGTTCGCGTACCGAAGAACTGGGAACATCCTGAAACGCATGGGTCATAAACAGCTGCATTAGAATGAACAGAACGACAATACAGCCAATAGCGATCAGCAGATATCCAACCTGCAGGAATGAAGCCGGGAGAAAGACAAAGCATATGCCTAAAATTACCGCAATTGGCATCAGGATTTTGTAGAGCCGGGGCATTTTCATTATTGAGGCCTCCACAGCAGAACGTTTTGAATATTTGGAACCTTTGAGGTGGCGAGCTTGCAATATGGAATCCTTCCGCTATATTCGGAAGAAGCATTGCGAAGCTCCGACTGCCTTTGCTGCAATTATACGTCACAGCGGCTGATCGTTCGAGGAGCACCCATTGATGTGAATCATCCTTTGTATATTTCCAGAACTTCGGCATTGCTCTTTTTCAGAACGCCGGCCTTCGCAAATGTGACATAATCGAGCCATATTGGAAATCCAGCAAGACGTTGAAGCGTGCATGGATTATGCCTGTAGCGGAATCCATGGATCAATTGCAGAAAGCGTGACACGTAACGTTTTCTGGGCAAGGTGAACACTGCCACAGGAAAAAGCAATGCTCAAAGTCGGCCGCACTTTTCGTGTTTTCGTCAGTTCAACTTTCAGTGACATGAAGGCCGAGAGAGCTGCACTTCAAGAATATGCATTTCCACGGCTGAAGGATCTCTGTCATCGTTATGGCTGCCGGTTTCAGGCAATTGACCTGCGATGGGGAATCAGCGAGGAGGCTGGGCTCGACCAGCAGACGATGAACATTTGCTTGAACGAACTGAGGCGATGCCAGACTATTACTCCACGTCCCAACTTCATTATTATGCTGGGTGACCGATATGGGTGGCAGCCTCTGCCACTTCAGATACCCGCAGTTGAATTTGAAGAAATAATGCCGCATCTGTCTGCCGATGAAGTGGCTTTGCTGATCAGGGATGAAAATTCCGATGCGGACAGTCCCACGTGGCAAGGTACGACGGAGCCAATACTCCACCCGCCGGAAAGATCAGCCTCGCAATCTATCCTGCCCGCTCAGTTCATACGTAAAGGCTGGTATCGCAGAGACGATAACGCCGTCCCTGCAGAATATGTCCTTCAGCCCCGAAGAATTATATTCCCCGAAAATATTGACAAGGAACGACACGAGCAAATTCGTGCCCAGGAAGCTTCTGACTGGAACCGGCTCGAGATCAAGCTGTGCAAGATTCTCCGCGGGGCTGTCGAGAAATCAGGCTGGGGTCCGCTCGACCCTCGACGCATTAAATATGAAGCCTCGGCCACGCACCAGGAGATTCTGGAGGGAGCACTGTCGTGCGAGGTGGCGGATCTTCCGGATCATATGTTCGCGATATTCAGAAGAATTTCAAATCTGCCTGACGATGGAAGCGCGCCGGATTATGCAGATTTCAATCCCGAGCAACCACAAAAGCTGGACAATATTGCACGCACAAAATTGGAGGATATAAAAAGACAGCTACGGGTGCGACTTGGGTCAGGGAATGTGTGGGAAGCAACTGTAGCGTATTCCGGCAACCAGATCACAACCGAGCATCTCAAACCGCTTTGTGAGGTGGTTTATGAGCGGCTTGCCGGAGTGATTCGTGCCGAAATTAAGAAATTTGGGCAAGCCGATCCGGTTGATCAGGAAGCTTCCGCCCATGCACGGTTTGCAGAAGAGCGCCAACGGTATTTCGTCGGACGCGTGGATGTTCTTGACAGAATCCGGAAATACCTCCAAGGCGATGAATCCCATCCACTCATCATCCATGGAATGTCAGGATGCGGAAAATCAGCCCTGATGGCAAAGAGCATCCATTTATGCAAATCGTGGATTCCGGATTTGACTGAATTGATCGTCCGTTTTATAGGAGCAACTCCCGCATCAGCAAGCACTCCATCTTTTCTGGAAAGCCTTTGCAGGGAAATCAGCGTCCGCGTCCGCGCTAATCCAGACTCGGTGCCTGTCGAGTACCGGGACCTGATCTTTGATTATCCCAAGCGGCTTGCCCTAGCTACGGCTGCAAAGCCTTTGGTCATTTTTGTCGACGCACTTGATCAGTTGCCCGATACCGGCCAGAAACAGCATTTGCAATGGATTCCTCAAACGCTTCCGCCATTTGTGAAGATGGTCCTCTCTGTGGCAGATCTGCCATCAGGAGCCCTAAAGCAAACCGAGGATCAGGATTTTAAAACAGATTATCTATCGGCACTTCGGAGGAGTCTGCCTGAAGCGAGTTTTCTCGAAGTCCCTCCGCTGCCGCAAACGGAAAGAGAGGAGTTGCTGAATCAATGGCTGGAAAAGTCGGAGCCACAAAGGCAACTCCAGCCAGACCAGCGGAAAGAGGCATTGGCGAAATTCACCGAATGTCCGTATCCACTTTATATGAAATTGGTTTTTGAGGAAGCGCGGCGCTGGAAATCATTTGATCAGCCCAAGGTCCTTAGCTCGGGCATCCCCGGGATTCTGGAAGATCTATTCACCAGACTTGAGCAGCCCGCTAATCACGGTCGTGTCCTGGTAAGCCGGACGTTGGGTTACCTGACAGCGGCCCGTTATGGTTTGACAGAAGACGAATTGCTTGAAGTTCTATCGGCGGATGAGGAAGTTCTATCGGACTTCTGCCTGCATTCCTCAAAATCTCCCAAAGTAACGCAATTGCCGGTTAGCGCATGGTGCCGCCTTTATGCCGAGCTGGAACCCTACCTAATCCAACGCGAGTCGGACGGAGCGCCATTAATCGCATTTTTCCACCGGGATTTGAGCGATACTGCCGCACGCCGTTATTTGCAGGGCAGAGAACTGGAATGCACCCATACACATCTGGCGAGATATTTTGCCGGGAAAGATCTTTGGCTGAAGGAGGTGCCGGACAAACCTCTTCCTATCTCCGGCTTCCGAACTGCAAACGCCCGCAAGGTAAGAGAGCTTCCCTACCACCAGATTCGCGCCCGGATGTGGCGGGACCTGGACTCGACGTTGACCGCTTTGCCTTTTCTTGAAGCAAAGTGTGCGGCAGGAATGGCACTGGATCTTCTCGGCGATTATCAAACCGCGACGGCGGCTTCGGCTAACGGATGTCCAGCCATAATCCTGGATCGCTTCCGGCAATTTGAAGCTTTTGTCAGGTCAGAATACGAGGTTATTTCGCGCCACCCGGAACTGACCTTTCAGCAGGCAGCCAATCAGGAAAGTGTGCTCCCGGCTACCATAGCGTGGGAACAGTGGAAGAGTGGAAACGAGCGGCGGCCCTGGCTTCAGCTTCAAAGGAGAGAATTTGAGCATTCTTCCACACAGGATTCCTTTGTGCTCGAAAAAAAACCCATTGCCGCTGCAATATCCCACGACGGTGAACGGATTGGTTTATGCGCCCACGAATGCGTAACCGTTTATGAAGTCGATTCCAGGGACGAAACTTTATGTCTGTCCGCAGAACCGGGTCAAATATATACGGGAATGGCCATGTCACCGAAAGGGGATTTGCTGGCAATCGCGATCTGGTTTCGGGGTGGCAATGGCCTCTGCCAACTGTGGCGAATCCGGGATGGAACCAAAATCGGTGAGTTTTCAACCGGCTCCTGTCGTGTTTTGTCTCTTGCCTTCTGCAAAGACACGCAAGCGATCGCTTTCGGCGGAAGCACAGAACGGGGCGGCAAATTGGGTATCTATCAATTCTCCGATTTCGGGCTCCTTTGGGAGCGAAGCCTTGAGGGGACAGTTGTGCGCAAGGTGGTCTGTGACGACAAGGGTCGCTTTCTTATAGCCGCTCAGGGTGATGGCATCTGCTCATTCTGGGATATAGAAACCGGCGACTTCATAAAAAAAATGAGATATCACACGGATACCGTAATGGATCTTTGCACCTCTCCCGATGGTTCTCATTTAGCCACGGCAGGCAAAGATGGCTATTGTCGTATGTGGAATCTGCAGCAAAGCTCATCCGCGATCTGGGAACATTTCCTGCTGCCTCTATTCAGACGGCAGCCTTCGTTCTCTCCTCCAGATGGAGGGATACCTGTTACCGTCGCCATACTGGATGAATCAAGAGTGCTGTGCGGCAACACAAACGGAAACCTATTTCTCTGGGACAGCAGGCGACGGAATGTTTTGAAGCTTCTTTCCGGAGAAGGAGCGGTCACTGCATTGGCGATATCGGGAGACGGCGCAAAAATCGCAGCAGCCTCCGATGGAGATCGTACATGCCGGATCATTAATGCGCGCAATCTGCATGGATTTCATGATGAGCGGGCAAGTCCGGCAATTTTGCTGAATGCGATAGTGTCTCCGCCGGAGCTGATGGTGATCCGGCAAAGCGGTCAAGTGCAAGGACTGGCACTTGGCAATACAGAACTGCAAAACCGGCGATTGAGCCTAAAAGGACATATTCCTCCGACGATTGCTGCTTCAGCTTCTGTAACCGGGCGGTTTATCCTTGCGGTCAGCCCGGATTCCCGCTGGACGCTGCTGGATTGTGCAACTGGAGACAGAAAGTCGGACAAATTTTCCATCCCGGTTTATGACGGCGCATTGGCAAGCGTTTCTCCTGATGGACGAATCTTGTGCCTTTTTTGTCGAGAACAACTTGAGTTTATCTTCCTCGGCACAAATGAACGGAGGTCCGGACGGCTGTCTATGGTACCGGGAGCCGTTCGCTTATCCGATGAAGGGATACTTTTGACCGTCGGAGTGAATTCTCGGATCAGCCAGTTTCCTCCAGAGAAAGTAATAGCAATCGCATTCAATCCCAATTCAAAAAGCGGGCGCAGCAGGCTTGCCGGGCCTTTTGCAATTGATGAATCCATAATGCCTCTGGAATTCTCCATCGGAGATACAGACGTTTTTATGGTGTCCGGAAGAATAGGAAACAGTAATGAGGGCATCGTTGAAATCTGGGACATCCAGACACTGAAACGGCTGGCGAGCAGAAAATTCCAGACAAGGGTGAAGATACATGGTTTTTACAGCAGCGAAAACATGGCATTAATATCGATTCCAGGTTCCTCCACATGCCACCTAATAGACGCAAGCAGCGGCGGCCTTGAGGACAGGTGGATCTTGCCGTATCGCGGAGCACTGGAATCAGCAGTGCTCCAGCGCAAGGGACGGCTGCTGGCGGTAAGTTACAGACGGGGAGATATGGGTATTTTCAAGCGCATGTCTCCTGCTTGTTCGGAGCCGGAAACCGAAGGAGATCTCAATGTTTAGCTTTTTTCATGACAGGAAAGAATACGGGCGATTGAAAGATCATTTGATTGCAAAAGCTAATTTACTATGCCAGGAAATGAACCTGCCTGGTGACCGGATTCTCATCCAGCACTTTAAAGAGGCGCACCTCAGTGTGATGGACGGAATGATCTCGGGGACGCGCAGGACGGACATACGAACACCGATGCAGCTCAAACCCTTATTGGAAGCGATCCTTGCCTATCCTCCAGCACTGTCCGCCTGGCTGGTGCTTTATCAAGTCAGAGCGGCGATTATGGCCAGCGGGCTCTCCATCGGCATTCAGGGTGACATCATGATGGCGTTCGAAGCTGTTAATTATGTAATCCCGGAAATGGCCAATCAAGGTGCCGATCATTTGGCTCATGCCCTATGCATGATGCCTTCACTGGGGCGTGCACGCAGCACATTCCATCACCTCGGTCTCCCCTATAGCGATAAGTTCGTCACCAAGAGCGAGATGGAGGCTCTGATGCGGCAGGGTTTCCTTCCCCAGGATGCAAAAATCAAGTCGGAGGCTGCTACAGCGTTGGGTTGGAATATGGGAATGCGAAAACTGGTAGCAGATGCTATCGAGCGTATCGGTTCTACTCCTTCAAAATTGCTATGCGTCGACAAATTTCGGAATGCAAAACTGATGCCTTTGGCAAGATGGCCGCATCCTCTGAATGAGACGGCCGTTGAGCTCCTGGATAAGGGGATTAATCTTGCCGGTCAGAGAAATTTTGATGATGCGTGGCGTTGCTTGACCGAGGCCGCAGAATTGGAACCGCTTCTCCTTCCCGATGCACTTAGAAACAAAGACTGGATTCTCTCCAAACAAAAGCGCTACGAGGAGGGTGTTGAACTGTGCAGGCAGGCGCTTAAGATTGATCCGGAATATGCGGAAATCTGGTATGCCATGGGAATTGATTTGGCGAAATTGGGACGCTATGAAGAGGCTCTGCAGGCGTACCAAAAAGCGAAGGCTTTGGGATTCCGAAGCGGCGGTTTGGAACACAATATAGATGTATGCAAGAGAAATTTGCGGGGCTATTAAGATTAGTGCCACTAAACCCACGGCCTCGGGCCGTGCGACCCTGACAGGCTAAGCCGTTCCGGCGTCCCGTTGACATGGAGTGATATGAG
>JAFGIY010000102.1 GCA_016929335.1 Acidobacteriota bacterium
CATTCACTAAGCGGTAAGACTGCGGCGTACAAAACTCGGGCAACCGGCGAGTGTCCCCAAAAATACGTTTCCTCGTGATCGGCAACATTTAAATCATATCCTGATAGCAGAGACATACGCGTTGCTATTGAAAGCCATTTTTCGTCGCGTTCATGGAGTTCTCTTTGAATTGATGGCAAATTCGCGCATAACTCAGAGAATAGTTTATGAATTTTCGATTGCATACTATCATCGAAACTTTCCGGCCTAGAATAGTTGACAAAAAGAACTGCATCTTTTTGATCATTACAATCCACCGAAATCAACCGCGCCGAAGATCTAACCTTTTCTCTTTTAACAAAATCCCCAAATAACTCTTGCTTTTCTTTATTCAATGATATGTTGGCGAGTTGGGGTTCTCGAAGTCGACTATCGTGTGGGGTGTTATTGGAAAATATTTCCTTAGCTCCTTCCACTACCACTTTGCGAGTACAGTCTGGGGATAAAAATCCATGCATTGGCTCTTCAAAGTTAACGCCAGACATTGCTATGAGTTGAAAATCATTCGTCCAGTAGGGATCACGAAGATAGAAGGTGCAGGAAGACGCGCCCAAGCATTTTATGGCTTTTTCGAGTTTAGTTTGCAGTGTCTTAATTAACATTATTCCTCCGCATTTTCTTATCAGTGTGATTTGGTAACAGAATCTTAACATAACATGAATTACAACCCTCTCTTTTGCTGAGTATGCAATTTACTAATTATTTAAGAAAACCCTTAGCGCTGCAGAGGAATCTGCAAGGTTTGACAATTACGGGAGTAATGCGTTTCGATCTCTGAATCTACGAAAAGCTATTTTTGAAAAGCCTTGAATTGAGAGATAGTCGCTAGATGGAAAGGATAATCATATCGTCGAACACATAGCAAATCTGGGTAGAATATGCGGCATATGGATCCGAGGCGCCCGTGGATGCAAAATTGCTAGTGTATTAGCCATGATGTTGGGCAATACTCCAGGGCCCGATCGCTATGCGCGTTCCTGGCTTTCCAGTCTCCGGCTTCGGCAGAGCTTTATGATTGGTTTGTGGAATAAAAAATAGGATATAATTCAACAAATCAACCTTTAGTCAAATATCAATCCTAAGTCTTTTATTTTCTTGACAGCACTGCCATGTTATTATACATTATACTCATTATTGATTTATAACGTCAAATTAGAAAGGCCAAATATGGGCAAATTATTCATGTCGGAACAGGACATAAAAACCCTCATGACGCTCGCCAAAAAGGATCCACGGGACCATGCGCTCCTGAAGCTGATGGCATCCACCGGCCTGCGTGTGAGCGATATTGTCCGGCTCCGCCGAGATCAGATGATAGATAGCGACGGCCAGGTTATCAGGGCTCTCCGGATTAAAATGGAGAAGACAGACCGATGGATTGACCGAACCCTCCGAGAAGATGCGCGCGAAGCTGTCCGGGATTACTTGGCCACCCGGAATGATTCCTATCCCTGGCTCTTCATCAGCCAATCTCGACGAACAAAATTTCTTGTACTCGGTGCATTAACGCGGTCGGCAGCGCATCAGATTTTGAAGAGATATCTTGCTATGATTTATCCGGCCAGCCTGATCCAGGGGACGGCAACACACGTTCTGCGCCGGTCGGTCGCCAAGCTGATCAACCGGAAAACCGGCAGGATTGAGACCGCACAGGAATGGCTCGGGCATACCAGCACGGCGCACACACGGGCTTATATTGACGCTGAGGATTACAGGGAAAAGGCAAATGGAGTGGTGGCGGCATTGGATATATAGCTTATTAACCTAAGAAAGTTAATTCGAAATAGAAAGATTATCTGATAAGATTTGCGACAGGTGACATCCTATGGAAGAAACCCGCAAGTTTTTGCGTTATGTCACTCCGGGGGTGGTGTTTGTACTGGAAGCGGCCATCCTCTTATACATCCTTTTGCCTTGGTGGATTCCTTCATTGCTGATATCCCTTAAAACGGATGGTGGCCTGGGATTGGCCCTCGCAGCAGTTCTTGCCACAGGAGCATTTGGATTTCTTCTAAGTGTCATCCACCACAATCTTCATTGGTGTTTTCACTGCCTGAGAATAGATTACGGACCTCTAATACACGCACTCCTAAAAAAAGACACGATCAGCATCAGCGACATTTATTCAAATCAAACGTATGACAAAGACTCAAAGGATTTTATTATTTCCCCTCATGACAGCTATGTAATCCTTTCAGCAATGTGGTTTGAACGCTTGGGGGATAATACCAAAATTGATAAATCCGAAGCAAGGATCTGCGCATTAACTGACCTTGTTCATTCAACTGGTACTGCGATGGTTTCCACTATTTGTGCATATGTGGTTACTCTCTGTATAGCAGGAATAGTGGCAGATCTATCCTTCGAGAGACCGGCAGTATTCCGCTTCTTGGGAATGAGCTTGGTAGGACTAATGCTTTTTGGGCTCCATCTTGCTAATCACAGACGAACGACCAGAATTTGTCAGCACATGGTGGAGCAAATCTTTGTTGATGCTCTTGAAGAGGAAAAGAAGAAAGCAATGTGCCAATGCATCAAGACCAATGCTTCACTGGATAAAAACTCTTCCAAGACGCAGCTGTTCTTTAGGAAACAGCTACGTTTTCTCTCCAAGCTGGCCAATCAATGGCGTCGCAAAAAGCCTATTGCCCCATGCGAATAGCAGGTTGACTCAATTCAAGACAGCTAGGATTGATACTGTCTCAGATTTGATCAGACATTCCAGCACGGTCCGGACAGTCAATGAAGTGTAAATGAAATAATTGCAGGGCTCGAAATCTAATCCTATAGTCCTGACCCAAGGTATGCGAAAAGGGTGCTGGAAAACGAGCTGTGTAAGTCCTTGTGAAATCAAGGGCAATTACCGGCCATTTCGAATGTGTGAAAAGGTAATGCTTTTAACATATGGGCACATGATTATCGGGAAAATGCGAATGTGGTTGCGGTTGGGTTGAGCATCTGGGAGAATCGACGAGGGAAACGGCTCATGCCCCTTGCTTCTCAATATCTACAACCTGCTTCCCTAGACAAGTATAGATCGTAATGAATCCAGATTGGGACAAACCCGAGAACCAAATCAACTTCAAGCTGCTAAATTCGCCACTGGAGGAACTCTGCGATGCGACGCTCAACCGTATCCGTAGGCAGTGGCCTACCCGTCTAGGCCAAGCTCCAAATTCGGTTGTTTTCTCTTTTCTGCTAAAACGCTCCCTATGGGTATATCGAGCGTCTAGGTATCTCGTAGCAGACCTACCGGCGGATCCACTCCGTCGTCCTGAATTCGGCGCAACACTTCCGGTTCTAAGCCGCACTATTCTGGATGCCGTTTTTGTTGTGGTTTTCGTAATCGAAAACTATCCTGGGAACCTATGTTGGTATCTCGATAGTGGGTATCGCGAGGCGTTGGATCAATTAAATCAATATCGGGAGAGATACCCGATGTGGCTCGAATGGGCAGATCAAATCGAGCGTTCCCTCGCAGTGTTTGAAGAGAGCAGAGATTCGGCGTGTTCTGAGGTCAAAGATCCACCTAATCGCTGGTTCCCAGGTCTCGGAAAGGCTATAAAGGATAAACTTATCCAAGACCCCAACCGAAATACTTTTCTTACCTATCTCAACGCTTGGCTATACGGTGAGTTATCCAGTTCTGCCCACTCCCATTGGTCGGGTTTGGTTTTGAGTATGGGCCAGATACTTCGCATGGAGCATGGTGACAAATGGGATCTCAAGCTCATCCAGAAGTACCGATCAGATTTTCTACTTCAGGAAATGACTCTCCTGCTTTGCCTTGTATCGGAAATTATTGTTTTCGCTGGATTCGAGGGAAAGAATAAGTGTGCTTTCCTCTGGACCCTTCTGGCTGAATACTCAGACGAAGCGAAAGACATCTATCAGAGCCGATATTCCGAAATGCTTGCTTAGGTTTTTATCGACCGCAACAAAGCCCAGGCGTAAGATCAAACAAGGACTTGGAGTGTTTATCTTTCATGGAAAGCCTCAATGCTATGAACTTAAGGGCTTAGAGAGATCAGAATGATTTCAACATTTTATTCTGCGGATAGACAACACAATATTGTACCTATTAATAATGGTAAACGCTGATAATTCATGTGACTCAACTTGGATCACGTCAGCCCATTTGGCACTGCGGCCGGGCACGATCGAAAAGATCTTCACCGACTGCGTGATGGATCTTCGCCGAATCCTTGTGCTGGATAGCATCGATATTCAACCCAATGGATTCCGAATCCACTCCCATGACCTCCATGGGCAGCTTCCTGAGATATCAATAGAAAACAGCGGAGATACTTTCCAGGATAAAGACCGCCTTGGCAATGAGGTCTGCAAGCTCGTTGCCATGGTGAAGCTCCGGGACGAAATGGTTCGTTTTCTTCCAGGCTGCCGGCTGCTACCGCCAACGAGCATGGATGGAAGAGCAATTGTTGGGCTCCAGGCAAAGCCGCGGACATGGATTGGTGAAGGTAAAGACTTTCTTGATGCATACCACGAGCTTCACCGCCAGGTTGTGGGATAGGGGCAAACGGCGCCATGCCGCTTGGGAGATGATTCCGGGCTTTCCATCCCAAACTCATGGCTGAAGCTGGAACCGGGCACATGGGATCTCCCAGGAGGGCACCGCAAGCCGGCAGACACATTAATTAAAGTCAGCTCGAATGGCGCGTACCACGCCACCGATGAATCCAAACACAAATCTGGGGACGACGAAGATTTGGACCTACACTTTGGGAGAGGGGGGGTAGGGTTGAACCCTTGGCCCCCCTACCGCTGCAAGGGGAACCTAATCTGCCGGGACACATATTCAATTTTTTTCCTCCCAACTTTTTGTTTCAAAATGTCAATTCGCTAATGTAGCGCCCGGAATCAGAGCGGAAGTCCTGTATTGATCTGGAAGATGGCCTCCACTGTTTGGAGAGGGATTGCGCCAGCGAAATCATCCAAGGGCGATTCCAGACTGGTTTTATGAATCGGTTGCACTATTCTGCTGATGAGGTCGTCGATTCACAGATCCGGGAATAAGCCGAATTTCGTGCAGCAAGGTTGGTATATCATTGGGCGTTGTCTATCAATATGCCAGGAGTGATTCCATGAAGCCCAATTATCTGGTTTGCATCTTCATCCTTGGGCAAGCCCCGATAGCCCAGAGCCAATCAGAGTGGATTGCTGAACGGCATATTCTTGAAACACAAATCTCCAGGGAGGCAACCATTTAGTACCTCCTCTCATTCTCGGCTGGCTATAGGGAAAGCAAGCAGGAGTTGCCGCTTATTCTCTTCCTTCACGGTGGGTCCGGCCGCCGCGACGATATCAGCCTTGTAAGCCGTTACGGTCCACCAGCGGTGATCAAAAAGCGTCCGGATTTCGCCTTTGTGGTTCTATCGCAGCAATGCCCGAAAGGCGAGATTTGGACAGACACAGATCTTCTCATCGCTCTCCTTGATGACGTTATCTCCAAGTATCGGATTGATCCCGATCGTATCTATCTCACCGGTATAAGCCTTGGCGGACGGGGTGTTTGGTATTTGGCCTACAAGCATCCCGATCGTTTTGCAGCAATCGTTCCCATTTGTGCCTGGGCTCAGAATACAGACTGGGCATGAAGTTTGGGCAAAATGCCGATCTGGGCATTCCATGGAGACAAGTACGATCTTGTTCCATTAAAGGAATCAGAAGACATGATTAAGGCTGTAGGGGCGGAGGGCAACCATCCCAGGCTTACCATACTCCCGAGCCGCGATTACTATATTTCGGATGTCTACGAGAAACCGGAATTATATGACTGGCTTCTGAAATATCGGCGGGGGCATTAAGCACGAGTCGGATAGCCGCATGCTTTTCCGGGATTACCATGCTGGTTGTACCCGGTATACACCCGAGTTTTTCCCGGTGTCCGGGTAGGGAACCTTGGCCCCGGCCACCCTTGCGGGGGGGACCCAGACTTCACAGACAGGTGGTCTAAAAATTTTCATTGTACCTTTTGTTGCATAATGCAACAAATATGCTGATTTCTCCCGGCAAAAGAATTTTATTCACAAATAGCAGTTCGAATATTATTGGAGCCGTTCATATCAAATTCCAAACGCATTTATGAAAGGAAGATGCCATGGACAAGAAGAGCTTTCAGGATGTTATGTGGCTGTTTCAGGAGCTTGGTCGGCATCTTAGGCCGAAAATTCAGGATGCGCCCGATAATTGTGACACCCGAATCCTGATCTGGCACCTTGCCCAGGGTCGCCATTCTACGGTTTTCGATGGAAGGAATCCTTATAACTGGATAAAAGAACTCCAATCAGTTTCGAATTTATGGCATCACCTTTCGGTGGAAAGTGATATTCCTGACGATGATGTTTGGCGTGATTTGGATACCATGGAGCGTGTCGCCAGATATCTCGATCTTGATTCCAAATTCATTGAAGAGCTCCATGGTGTCAAAATGCAAATCTGGGCCGAAAAGAACATTGAAAACGACAATCCGGCTTTGAATAGATTACGCTTGTGGATCAGCGAAGAAATAAGTCGGCAGTTGAAGGTTATCAACATGCCCCAAGGTTCACGGGTAGCAGAGGCTGGGGAACCGCTTACAGAATATGGAAGTAGCATTAGTTTGGAAAGCCATCGCGGCGAAATTGCCGATCACGTCAGAGACTATGTTATCGCCACCTATATTGAACCGGCACGATCTGGGGGCCAAAAGAAGGTAAGCGTCAGAGCTGGGGATGTGGATAAAGCACTTGGATACCGATACAGGCGGCTTCCATTGATCTGCGCGGCGCTAAGGTCCAATAAATTCCTTGAGTCCGGTCGCATTAAATTGCTCGATATAACCGGCCCACCCAGCGGGGCAAGCACAACCACAACATTCACATTCGAACTGGAATAAATAGGGAAAACCAAAAGAACAAGGAAATGAAGCCCCGGATTTCTTTCATTCGAGCTTTATTCCCAATCGGCCCAGCTTTCTCCGAAAGTCGGAATCAGTATTGAGCGTGTGAAAGTAAGTGCCATCGGCACGTCGTTATGTAATCAGCCCCTTATCCCACGATAGCTCTTGCATAATAAGACGCGAAATCATGGGATATTGATATCACATGATCCAATATTTGTGTGGACGTAGATTCCGGATCTATTCGAGCATTGCAGCCGGCGTAGTTATTGATCGGATTCCATTTACATACCGATAGCAACTTTCGGACCTCTCTCTTATTGTGCCGCCCCGACTCTCACAAATCTGGGGCATTTGTGATCCTCTGGGGCTTGTGGCTTGTTTGCCGATCGCCCCAGTTATCGTCGAACCAGATCCTCGGAGCACCGACTGCTTTTGCTGGTTTATCTAGCAAATCCTGAATCGAATAGAATTTTTCGGGGGTGTCGATATCTTTGATTCTCAAAAACCCAAAATCGCATCCAAGGTCCAAAAGGCGATTAATCACCACGCTGTCAATCGGCGAATAGAGGAAAGGCACAATAGTATCTACAATAGGGTCTTTAAAATATCGAGTATTTATGACCAATTCACGAATATAAAGAGTCAGAATTTTAGTTGAATGCCCCCATTTGTAACCGGGATGAATCCTATCGTTGGTCGAGTTCAGCCGCAGTATTTCCTTGGCCAATACTTCCAACCAGTACTCAAACCAGGCTTTGAATTGCTTTTGATTGCCGACCTTCGCTATCTCGTCTATAGATATTCTTGCAAGGATGGGCATAATCTGTTTGCCTGTGCCTTTTCTGTAAACGCGCATAACTGACGGTCCAAGAACAATGCGGGCAGCGCGCATCCTCACAGCTTTTGCATGGTCTTTTTTTATTCTCTCAAATTCAGCCAAGAGATTCATATCCGAGAGTTGCCCTTTCTGAATCTGGGAGCTGTTCTCCTCCGCCCCCAGCTCCCATCCATACTTGTTAAACGGTTCCGCAGTTTGTTTATGTCACCACTTGTAATCGATTTGGAGCCCAACAAATGAACAGGCAAAGCAGCCCGTCATAATAGCCCTCATTCTAGCTTGCTTCCTTGAATCTCTCGAATCGCAGGGCGAGACGATCACGGTCTGGCCAGTCCTGCATTCTACCGGGTAGGTGAATCGTCCCGCCGTTCAGTCCTTTAAGCAGCTCAAGCATTGGCCCATCAATCTGGTGAAGCAACCGATCGGATATGTGTACCCGGTAATCCGGATCGATGCCAATAAGGTGAGAATCAAAGGCAGCATGGTGAATTATCGAAAGAGGCACCCCGTTAGTCACAAGTGGCTGACCCAAATGTTCGTCTTTATCCGGCACGATATGGGCGGCTTCGAGCAGCAGAGGCTCGGCTAATCCTGACAAAGCGCATCGCCCCCGATATGCCGTAATGACCGCCTCACGAAAGGATGCCTGGTGCAGTCGCTGCTTGACCGTGCGAAGGGCGTAGCGCCGTTCCAGGGCGCTTTCAGGCGGAGCTAATTGCTTCTGATCGGGGACACCGAACGCGACTCTAGCCTTCAGGGCGCCAGCATCCCATCCGACTATGAAGGTTGGTACCAGCGCCTGATATAGCCCCGGTGCAATGCCCAGGAAATAAATGACGGGGATCTGGTTCTCATACGCTTCACGAAGCCATTTATTGTCGGCCGCATCCGGGTTTTGACCCATAAATGCATAGTCAACTGTTTCATCGCCGGCATAAATTTGGCGATGGATTTCTCTCTGATCGTCATACCAGACCTTGCCCCCAGGTTTTGGGTAAACCGTTCTAATCGATAGCAGGAATCGCATCTGCTGTGGCTTGAATATACCCCGTTGAGGATTAATCAATGGCACCCTTTGGCCCCGAACCATGAAACCGGCCTTGAGATCTGCTGAACTGAGGTTGCCCTGCATTTCGCTCAGATGGCTAACGTGCTCAAACGCAGCGATGCGGAAGAGATTGTCTCCACTATCCATGATCTTCCCAATATGGTCGGCTGCCCGATTTTATCACCAATCTTCGTGATTGGTCAGTAACAGTGGGGTTGGAAATTGTACCGGCATAAAGCTGGGAATACTTAATGAATAGTTCTAATCAGTTCATACCCATAGAAATGCCTGTTGGCGGGATGCTTAATCGTCGGTATCTTCCCATGCGGGCCGTCGATTATCCAGCCTTCCGATATCAGATCTGAAATAGCGGCATCCCGTTTCACCCACTTACGATCCTGATCGTGCTTTTTGCCGGTTACTAAGTGCCAACACCCGCCATGAAAATCGAGCCACGCATATTGGCGCATAACTCCCCCCTACCCTCTAATGTTTCGCCGAGGGCGGATTTATTTCAAAAATAATTCGAGATATTAAAAAACTCATCACGGGGAAATCTCATTCAGCGTCCAAGCAATCCAAATCCCGGCTTTTGCGAGCTGCGTTTGAATGATTGGCAGCGCAAACTGGCAATATTCATCTCCCAACTTTGCATCAGACTTTATTATCGTTTTGGTGCCCGGAAGGCAATACGCTTCCATGCAACTTGAAGGCTCTCAGTTGCCCAATCCTCCTCTGCAGGCTCTGAATATAGGAAGGCCATATTTGCTACTAGAATCCCTAAATTGATTTAGCGGGATCTCTATGTCTTTGTGCAAAAGTATTAGATGTTACATCTGTTCCCATTTGGCATACTTCAGCCATAAACGCGCTTTCATTTTTTCATACTCTCCAATGAGGCATAGAATACCATTTATCGCAATTGCTCTGATCTCTTTGCTGGCATTCACAAAATCAAGGAGTTACATAGGATATTAAGTCTGATTTCCATATTCGTATAATTGCTTCGTTCGTTTGTTTTATCAATAGGCTCCAAGCATCCCTAATTTTGGCATTATTGGGTTTTGTTGGGTGTTTTTTGGTCCTCGCGCAAAGTCACGGGTAAAATGGGAAAGGATCATAGCCCCATATATTTTTGTTCGATTTTAGGCACTTTCCGATAATCAATCTCATTCACTTCTAAATCAGGAAACGAAATCTGGAAGAACCATTATCCTTGGACCATTTCTATGATTTCCCTTTCGGTGCCAGCCCTAGCTGCATATAATTACCTCCACAAATCACCATGCACAGCAAAGCAACATGCAGAACTTCTTTGAAGGTGTGGTTACGTGCCTGAAATTGGTCAGAGCTTTTCACATTACCGGATTATGGAAATAATCGGCAAGGGCGGCATGGGAGCAGTATATCGGGCAAAGGATCAGAAGCTTGGACGCGAAGTCGCCATCAAGGTCTTGCCTGAAGAATTCGCTAGCGATCCCGAACGAATGGCACGCTTCGAGCGCGAGGCAAAGCTTCTTGCATCGCTCAATCATGCCAACATCATCACAATCTTCGATGTAGATAAAGCAAACGGACAGGGTTTCATCGTGATGGAATTCGTAGACGGAGAAACGCTTCGTAAACAAATTGCCCGCGACCGAATGGATTTATTGCAGGTCTTGGATGTGGCCATCCAGGTTACAAGTGCACTTGCTAGCGCTCATAATGCAAAGATCATTCATCGAGATCTTAAGCCTGAGAATATAATGGTGCGCCCCGATGGACATGTGAAGGTTTTGGATTTCGGCCTGGCAAAGTTACTAAGCCCGTCCCCCGCAATTTTGAACGGCGAGTCTATATCAACAGGGTCGCAGCTTACAGAGCTGGGTGTTATGATTGGCACTACTGAATACATGTCGCCCGAACAGATTCGAGGGGAGAAGCTGGATTACTCAAGCGATATTTTCAGCTTGGCCTCTATTATTTATGAAATGATCACCTGCCAAAAGTGCTTTGGTCGTGATAACACAGCTGAGACTCTAGCTGCAATCTTACATGAACATCCTGCTCCGCTCGCAAGATATGTTAATGATTTCCCTTCTGAACTGCAGAGGATTATTAGCAAGGCTCATCGTAAAGATAAACGTGACCGATATCATAGCACGGCTGAATTACTGTTGGATCTTAAACAGCTGAAAATCTCGCTTGTTTCGGAACAAGAGCCTAGACAAATGGGCAGGTTTTCTTCCGAGGATGAAGCAAAGTCCGCACTCAGTGAAATTCGTACTCGTGTGCTATCGGCAATGTCATGCCAAGAATTGCGCAGAGCATTTTATGAAACTGACGCACTCCTCGCAAAAACACCCAATGATCCGGAGCTCAGGGTACTGAAAGATATAATTCAAACCGCAATCGAGGCAGAGCCTATTCTTAGTCCCGGTTTTAATGTAGGAAATCTGCAACGGCAAATGAGAGGCGTGGGCAGAATAAATACCGCTAAACCATATTTTCGGTTGCTCACTTTGGCTCCTTTGCTCATTGCAGGCGTGATCGTATTGCTAGCCGTATTCATCGTTCCGTCATATATCGCTTGCCATCAGAAAGCGAACGAGATAAAAGCAATCCAGGGGCTTCGCACCATAGCTGATGCTGAGATCGCTTATTCAGCAAGCCACAGCGGCCGATACGCAGATCTTAAGACACTAGCAGTCAATGGTTTTCTGTCCGACAGCTTTGCAGCTACAGATTCGATCAAGGGTTACAGGTACAGCGGTTCTATCTCGAACCAGGGCAAGGAATTCATATTTATTGCCAGTCCGGTCGAAAACAGCGGTAGATACGCTTATTTCGTGGATACAGGTATGGTTGTCCGTTATCTAAATGTACCTCCAGATGCACCACCTGATATTCGTTCAGGCGATCCGGTCGAGAAGATATTAAAGAACTGACTCTTCCTCTCCTGAGTTTAGTCCCGGTGGGTAATTGTGCGCTCGTTTGCTAAACCATGCCCGATATGGGGTTCCCCAGCGAAGGCAAGGCGATCGAAAGAAGTCGGTAAGCTTTAATTTATTTGCCTCGATTTCCATAATTGCAGGTGTATGAGATGTCAAAGTCACTGATCAGGGTGAAAATATGTCAAATTCCATAGAACTGGAATTCCATCACGAAATGCTTTCTATTTACACAAGAGCAAAAGACGAATGCAATTACAGCGCTACTAGATTTCTCCAAATGGTGAATGAACGGGGCGGCCTGCAAGCAGCCAAAACACTCCTACACGCGGAGGGCTATTCCGAGGGACTCACGGCACTTTGGGAACATGGAAGGCTGGATATCACCATGGAGGCGATCGTTGTTCGACAGCCATGGTCCCAGCTTTTTACCAGGGATGAACTTGAAACTGCGCGTAGAAGGCTGATAGATCTGGGATATTCAAATATCTAGATATTGAACGAGAAAAATGGCTAACAAATATTTTTATACAAGATCTGAACAATGCTAATTGTCTCTTTTAGAGCTGTCTTTGCTTTTTCAGCGTTGACCGTTTTGCGACCATGGATCACCGAACTCATCTCGGTATAAAAATCATGCACTTTTCCATTTACTTTTCCGAATGTAGTGCTGTTTATCAATTTTCTCGGGGGGTATTCTTTATAAAAGTCTCTTGCGTCTTTGATAGGCTTTATCGTCCCATTTCTTATCCCAACATCTCTCATGCTGGCTTCTAAAATCGTTCGACACAAGGAATAGACAGCATTATATTGCTTAAAAGCATAACAGTTGCGGGCTTCATTGAGAAATTTTCGAAGATTCGTTGGGATAGAAGCGCCAACGATTAATATGCCAATATCGACAAGCCCCCAGACATAATCGTAAGGTCCCCACCACGAATATAGTTCATTGGATGCTATTTCATCTAATAACGCTTCGTTCAAATTATTGAAGTCAGCATCTTTAGGATTAAGGCTTTCCAGGTGCAACTTATTTCCTGTTAATCCCTCCACAGATTTTGCAAACTTGTCTGCAAGAAATTCTTCATTTGCATTGATTCTTTCCAACAAGTGCCGTTGCTTTTTATCTCTTATCGTAATTGTTGACACTGAAACGAATTCCGTCTTAATTTGTTCTTTTAGTTTTAGGAAATCAGATGATAGCCCTACCAGTTCCTCCAGTTTATCAATTAACAAAGATTGGGATATTTTATTTGCTGTCTTTAGGATAGCGTTAATATTAAGGTCAATCTGTAGCATTTGGTTTAGGATCTCGGCATATTTATCCATAGCCAATTACCTCCTCAAAGTGCGAGCACAATCCAGCAAAATTATTCAACGACCTCGCCACAAAGCAGCTCTGCTTGTTCGAGCACAGTCAATGTCGCCTTCTCCTGTTTATCGGGAGGATAGCCATATTTTCGCAGAATCCGCCGAACCATGACACGGAGCTTTGCTCTTACACTCTCTTTGACGGCCCAATCGATGGAGATTTATTTGTGATCCATTTCTACGCGCCCGTATTCCCTTTGATTTCGCCCATTCTATACTTTATGTCGTAGTTCATCAAAAAATCTAATTCCTCTGCGTTAAATCCGTAGTAGAGAGCAAGCAGCTCGTCAATCTTATCTATGAGCTGCTTTGATGCTCTGGGGTAGTATTCGTCATATTCAACAAAGCCGGTCGTCTTGTAGGGTATCCGCCGTCGCACACTGTGTTTCTTTAGGTCTTTCATTAATGCCGCATTCAGTACTGTCAGGTCGCTGCCGTGTTCTTTATGCAAACGCACCAGATCACAGGGGAATCCGAGAATTAACTCTCGACCACAATGGTAGACATCGGAATAGATCAAGTAATACCAGAAAAACAGGTTACTATTGAGAAGAGAAGCCAAAACCGGCTGAAGATTCGGTTCGATTACGGAGAATACCTTGCGCTAACGACCAGATCATGAGCAGAAAATATTGAGGAAAAGGGGTAACACTCCAAAGCTGTGGTTCTCAAAAAGAACCGAAAGG
>JAFGIY010000015.1 GCA_016929335.1 Acidobacteriota bacterium
CCCGGCTTTGTCTTGCGAGGCGCCCGGGAGAGCAAAACGCGGCAGATATGTCTGCCTGCGCCGCCGAAAAGCCTCATGAATAATCCGGGCTGATTTAACCGGGCAGAATTGCGCCCTGCTTTTTAAGGCTTGCCTGTAACGCCCGGATATTGATCTTTCTCAGATCCACGCCGCTGCTGATCGCCTGTGCCGCCGCAATCCCGGCTGCCTCTCCAAGGGCGATGCAATGCGGTATAAGGTTGAAAAAGTTATTGACAACAGCATTGGATGAAAATGCGCGACAGGCGACAAGCAGATTGTTCACTTTGCGAGGTATCATGCACCGATACGGCATGTACGTTAAAGGATATTTTAGCGAATCTTGACCGCGATCGACATCAGGGAATACGGCAATGGTGTCTTCAAAGGGAACGTTTGTATTCATATCCTTTTCAGTGAGCAGGTATTCTCCAACAATTCTTCTGGCGCCTCGAGTGCCGAGTTGCGGGTTAGTAAGCACGATGTAGCTTTTTTCGAAACCGGGAATATTCTTCTTGTAATAGTCGTGACTTATCAACATCTCTTTTCGGCCCAGGAACTCCACCCGCGTTAGTTCCTCAACATCCACCTGACTTGAATTCCCGTAACGGGGAAAGACCCAAACCAGATCGTCCTGGTCTTTTAAGTTGCTGGTGAGAAAACCGGCGTGGCCGCCGCGTTTTCTAATCTCACGCATTTGTTCGGCCAATTCCTTGGCATGCGTCTTTCTGAAATCCTGATATTTTTTCAGATCGACGTTTGCCATCCAGTACGAAAAGGACAGGTTTGCAATCCTCAGAGCGGGGTCAATATCGCTCTTAAAGTCGGCCCCTGAAAAGGGCAACAGGTCCCCATCGCCGGTGGAATCAATGACTACTTTTGACAGCACCGCCTGCCTGCCTGATTTGCTCTCAAAGATGACGCCTTTGACCTGGTTGCCGTCCACAATGGGCTCCGTGCCCCACGAATGCAGATAGGTCTTAACGCCGGCTTCCGTCACCATATCGTTCAGTATGCATTTTGATATCTCGGCATCAATGTGCACGGAGTATATAACCGTTTTCTCGCGCACATTAAAAAAGGACCGGTTCTCGTAATACGCAACCAGCTTGCTGTCCTTGGAACCCCAATGCTCCTTCTTCGGGTGATCGACCGCTTCCCTGCGCTTCAGTCGATCGATCCACTCCTGGCTGATGCCTGCTATCTGTTGTTTACCTCTAAAGTCGCTCAAGTTAGGGATAATGGTAACCAGTCCCCCGGTGCCCATGCCTCCCAGGTGTCCATACCTTTCAATAAGAACCGTGTCCGCGCCGCTCCTGGCCGCCGTCACAGCCGCCCCGATACCCCCTGGTCCGGCACCAACAACCACAACATCGGCGGTCCTACAGACGCGCGTCTGCCGGACCGCTTCGCGGATGGTCTTGCCCGATATTTTGCGGGACGGCTTATTGGACTGGGCGGACTGGGGCATCGCCGGGCCGCCGGCGCCAACAGCAAAGGCAGCTGCCCCTGTCATAGCCGTATTCTTGAAAAACATCCTGCGGGTCATTCCGTTTTCCACTTCTTTTGACAATTTCATTGCGAATCCTCCTTAACCGGAATTGATAATGCTGAATGTCCATAAAGGAATCCTGGCATCGCCGGAAAAACGCCGAAACACATTCATCGGTTGGGTCATTATTTCCGCCGTGGACTTGAGCTGCGGAGTCCGCGTTTGGTCCTGGGCATGAATAGCTGCAGGTGTAATCAGAAAAAGCGATACAAAGAATCCTGATGCAATTGTCTTCATCGTTACCTTGAGATACGTGATTTTCACACGGGTGCGGTAGATTTCCATGATTGGCTTAAATGTCAAAACGTTTGTTATTATCCGAACGATCCTTGTCTTCCTGCTTTCCTTTATTAACTTCAGCGTCGCCTCTTCCGTGATCCTTGCAATGGGCTTTCTTGCCGGCCAATAATTCAGAGGCAATTCGCGGCATTTGGCCTTATCCTTATGCGACCGTTATCGTCACATGTTTATTCCCTGCTGCCTGAAGCTAGGACTCCAGTTTCTTTATCGAAACTGTTTTTTGAATGAGCCCCGCAAGGGGCGATCCGATAATTGCCAGGGGCGAGCGCAGCGAACCCCTGGTTAGAATCGGAAAATAAAGAGCCCTGAAAGGGCGAAACAGGCCATTGCTATATACCGTCTTTCGCCCCTTCCGGGGATCTCTCATTATCAAATATCCTACTCCGGGTTCGCTTTCGCCACCTACGGCGGCGCGCTCACCCGGGGCTATTCTCCGCCCGTCCCTTCGGGGCTCTCGGCGGATTCTGAATTTCGAGACAGAAACTACTTTAGCACGAAAGCTGTCACAAATCTGTGACATATTTCTTGACCATGCAATAGCGGAGAAGCCTGGACGGCCCGGGGCACAACGGCAGTGAGTTGCGCCTGGATTTACATCCACCCGTATGTCAGCGGCGAAATCATTTTCACGGTTACCGGCTTCGGCTTCGGCTTCGGTATGAAAGCGCGGCAGCTTTTCCCGGAAGGGCGCATACTGCTGACCATCCCCTGGGACAGGCTGCCGGACATACTTAGGAACCTGGCGGAAATGGAGTGGGCGCCGGAATCATTCAAGCTGGGCCCGGAAGGGCACAAGAAGAAAATGCGGAGAATACGCGAAGACATCAGCCGGGAATCTCAGGCTTGCTGCATTTACAATGGATAAGTACGGATTTGTTTGTGCCCAGAATCGTTTTGGATCGTCCGGAAGCGGCCCACATTGGGGGATGGCGCCGACAACAAGCCCGTGGGCCAGTTTTACAGCCATCCCATCTATTGCTATTCCACACTTGACACGCCGGAGAAGATTACGCTGGACCAGTTGAAGCGAGCCGATGCCGCGCATATTGAGATTCTGGAAAATGTCGATACCACACCGGAGGGATTCCTCAGATACGATACTATCGATCCCACTCGCCCCAATACGCCCCCAAAGGCAAGAATCGAGGTATCGTCAGACACGGTACGGGCAGGGATCTTGTCCTTGCGTGGAACGATTCATACTTCCACTCTGATGACAAGACTGCCTATCATTACCCGGGAGTGCCTTACTGGGGAGGCATCACATGGAATTGGGGAGATGGCACTCCTCCCGCTGTCAGTGGTCCCATGGTTAATCACGTTTGCAATAATCCCCGAACTGATGCAGTAACAATGAGGTTCGCGGATACAGAAAATGCGGTGGGGACTGCAACCGTGGCAATAAAGGTTTCAGCCGTGCGCTGAAAACAGAGATCAGGGTTCCCTGGAAACAAGAACTACGGCCGCGGACCATAAACTGGTAAGGGCCGGCCATACTCCAAGGCGCCAAGATCCGGCGACTTACCCGTAAAATCATCGTTTATATTCGGAAGGATCCGTCCGGCATCAACCGCCTTGGATTTCGGCCGAAGCCTGAAATCCAGGCTCTCAAACATATAGATTCTGGTAATATCGTTGAGATCCGGCTGGGCCACGGCGACAAACACGTCATAGTCGACGAGGACGCTGTGCCTGTACTGGCCCGTAGCCTGACCATATTCGGCAAGAGTGCCGAATCGACGCGTCTGCCTCGGTCCCATATAGTCTACAAGGGTGCCGGCTGCGGGAGCGATCCATACAAAGGAATCCGCCGCCCCGGGATTAGGCCGGAACCCATTAAAATCGGATGATGTGTAGCCCGCAAAAGTATCTACGCTGAAAACCGGCTTTGGGGGATGGCTCCCGAGGAACAGATTGTTCCGGAAATAATAGTTTGAAGACGGCCCGGCAGCCGACTCGGAAACAAAAGTATTGTGATAGTAGATCTCGCCCGATGGATTGGCATGATGCTTGGGAATGTTCGGGACATTATAGGCGATGTTGCGTATGAAATAGGCCGGCCCGCCGTACAGAGTCTGCGTGCTGAAGCCATTGCCCGCCGCGTTCAGGCATACATTGCGCAGGACCCGAATATTGTGCATGGCCCCATCGGCTTCAATACAGTCGATGATGGACATACTTTTACCCGGAGTTCCGCAAACACGAAGCCAGACTTTCAAAATTCGAAGTTTCTCCTCTGACTGCCCGGCGCCCTTGATTACATCTTCTTTTTCTTATATTCCCATTTGGCATCTTTACAGAGGCCGCAGTCCGGACCGGAGAACATTTTCTTTGCCGTTTCATCCCCTCTTAGCTGCCATTTAAGCCAAGCCACGGCGATTTTTCCAAACTCGCCGCCATTTGGCTGGCTATAGGTCCCTCCATGTCCCACATCATTAAGATGAGCTATGGCAATGGGGACTTTATCTACCTTTGCGAAATCGTCTTCGCCATTCGGATAGGCCATATCACTCTTGCCGCCGTCGATATACAAAACAGGGGAGTGCAGTTTTTGGAGGTGATCCTTCCCGATGGTGGGCAACGCCATCGCCATCTTGGGCGCCGCTCCCTCTTTCGGCGCTCCCTCTTTTGGCGCTCCTTCTTTCGGCGCTCCCATTTTCGGCAGCCCTCCTGCAAAAAGGCCGCTGTCCATGGGGAGGGTTGTCGAAACGCGCGGATCAGCCCCCACTTCCAATGCCTGCATTCCTCCGCAGCTGTGGCCCGCTACGGCAAACTTTGACGGATCCAGTTTCCGGTAGTACTTGCTGTCCTTGCGCCTGTGAGTGTGGGCGCGATAATTGATGGTTTTATGCGGGATTTTGATCAAGTAAATCGATGGTGAGATCGAAACCCCCTCAAATAG
>JAFGIY010000103.1 GCA_016929335.1 Acidobacteriota bacterium
AAAGCCTTTCCCGCGCACCGAAACATCGGATCTCACCAAAGCCATCGACTGGGCGCTGGCCGAGAACACCCGTCAGGGCAGCCCGTACTTCGGGCGCATTGATCCGCGGCAGGTGGCCGTCTCGGGCTTCAGCTGTGGAGGCCTGCAGGCGGCTCTGGTCGCCAGGGACCCGCGCGTGAAGACCTTGATCATGCAGAACACGGGCACGTATGACGGTGAGCGCGCCACCATGCCCGGCTTCAAGGTACCCAAGTCGACGGTGAAGACCTATCACACGCCCGTTCTCTACATACTGGGTGGGCCGACCGACGTCGCCTATAAAAATGGCATGGAAGACTTCCAGTTGATCGACCATGTTCCCGTCGCAGTGGCCAACCTGCCTGTAGGTCATGGCGGCACCTACCACGAGCCCAATGGAGGCGCCGCCGCGCAGGTAGCGGTGGACTGGCTGAACTGGCAATTGCGCGGTGATGCCAAGGCCGCTGCCCGCTTTGTCGGCGACAAATGCGGCCTGTGCACGGATGAGAAGTGGACCATCGAACGGAAGAATTTTCCGGCACGCTAAACGGGAGATGAAAGCCGCAAAAACAGTCAACCAGATGCCTTAGGAAATTGTGGAAGGAATCCCTGTTTTGAAAAGGGCCTTTGTCCCTACTGTTGACATCACTGCTTGCATAGGCAAAAAGAAAAATGAATGCCAGGGAAGCTAAAAAGAAAAAACTGCCCCGTCTTTACCACGACCTCGCCGGCTGGTTCCATTTGATGACCGCACCAGAAGACTACAGCGAAGAAGCTGACTTTTACCAGAGTGTAATCCGCAAAAATAGCCGCATCCCCGTTGCCGGAGTGCTGGAACTGGGCAGCGGCGGCGGTAACAATGCCTTGCACATGAAAAAGAGTTTCCAGCTTACTTTGATCGACCTGTCGGAAGATATGCTGGCTGTCAGCCGCCGCATTAATCCTGAATGCGAGCATATCCATGGCGACATGAGAGACTTAAGCCTGGGACGGCGGTTCGATTCCGTTTTTGTTCAGGATGCCGTCAGCCACATTACGAATCCATCGGATTTGTCTTTGGTCATGAAAACGACTTTTGTTCACTGCAAGCCGGGAGGCGCGGCTTTGTTCGCGCCGGACTATGTGCGGGAAACCTTTAAACCTCTGACTCAACACGGCGGACATGACGGCAACGGCCGCTCCTTGCGTTATCTTGAGTGGACGTGCGACCCGAATCCCGATGACACGAATTACATCGTGGACTTTGCTTATTTGATAAAGGACGGCAACGACATTCGTTGCGTGCACGATCGGTTCATCTTGGGAGTATTCAGCAAAGAAGAATGGAAGAACTCGCTGGCGGATGCGGGATTTGTCGACATAAAAGCAATACCATATCCAGGCGAAATAGATTGGCCGACGCCGGTGTTTGTTGGAATAAAACCTGAGTCGACCTGAGCGGTAGTCATACCCCCATTCCCCGCAGGTGACAGGTCTCCACGATTCTGGCAATATTGCCCGATTGTGGGCTCCGCCGTCGGACCCGCTGCAGCAGGATTCAAAACCACCATCTTTCTTCTTGGATATAGGCCTTTTGCCATCTGCTTCATTTTCTTTGAAATCCTATCCCGGGTGTTACCCATCGGTCGTCGAATTAGAAGACGAGCCATCGAGGTGAGGAAGAAGCTGAATAAGGCCTCGATCGCTGCAACACTTGTGCTCTGTGCTATCTAGGCCCTTGCAGCAGCTATCGTCATGGAAAGAGCCGATTGGCTTGTTCCGAATCCCGGCTGGCAATTCCGCCTGCTGATTTGCACGACTCTGACGGGCGGCGCCATAGCTAACCAAGGAGCCAAGTGCAGCAACCATACCAATCGCCTGGCCGATAATCGAGCCATTCATTCAAATGGCCGGTCGTTTATCCCGGCTTCCCGCATCGACGAGTTGATGGCGATTTCACGGGCGAGGCGGTCCGGTAACCGTCGGCATCCTGCCTGGCCTAAAATCGCCTCCGGACATGAGCTGCCTGCATACTTTATAGACGGGTTGAGGAGTGATGCCTGGATTTGTCCATTGGACGACTGTTTGATCGCATTCAATCGAGCTTGGCAGTTGCGCAACTTCCTGGTCAGGTATCTGATGCGTATGTGTGTCGTATTTCCGCGTCAATGCAGCGAGTTTATTCTGGAGTTCTGCAACCTCACCCAGAAGCTTCTCGATTCTGTCATGATCCGACATCCTGACATCCGAGGCGATCTGGCTATTCCCTGTCGACTTCCCCTGGCCTATGCATAACGACCCGATCGCGATTCCCACGAAAACGGAAAGTACTGCAATCCGGTAATTCATATTGTCCTCCAAAGAGGCGGTTTTGGATCTTAGGATGCGAGACCAGCCTTTTTGCTCAAATTAATGGCCTGAGCCGGCCACCTGGGCAGGTCGCGGGCCATCCTGAAAGTGAGGGGCTCAAGACTGATTCCCCCCAGATATGGCCTTATGTCAAATTATGCCACTTATGGCTATTCGGGCAAGAGCCGGATTTCCCGGCGCCGGGCTATTTCTCAGATCGCGATCTACGGTCAATCACCGGGCCCGATAACAATATTTTCTTTCCTCGAAGCAATTCAGGGATGCTATCGTAAGGCAACATGTGAGGTCTCCAAAGCGATATCAGAAGAGGAAATATGGTGCGCAAATGGAATGCGGCAGCCGTGTTTGTCCCTGCAATTTTATTTCTAAATCCGCCGCTGATCATCGCAGAATCCGTAAAGAACACGATCACAAAGCAGAACCAGGCGGGCCAGGGCTGCAGTCTTTCGGTTAGGGCGGATGATAACCGTTTTCGCAATATATTCCAGACGCAAGAACCGCGTTGTGAAAGGCGGACTCCGCTCTTGTTGTAGATTTATAAAAAAAGGCTTGGGCGAGGTTTCCCATATCGGGACTTCATGGGACTCAGCGTCGAACTGGTGCAAAATGAGGATTCAAGGGAGACTAAATCCGGCATAGCTTCAACGCCTCGACCTCGATGGGCACAAACGCCGCTATGGGAAGACGGGGGCCACTCAGCAGCGATTTTTATTTGCGGCAGAGGATAATTAAGGAATCCTCCGATCTGAATGTGGTATCAAAGTCAACGCCTCAGGCAAAGGAACTGCGCCTAAGGCGTGGCGCCTAAAGGCTGAGTTTTCGCAACAGGAGGCAATATTACGGAACAATCAGCAAACCATAAAACGATCTATGAACCGGCGCGGGGAGTCAGCGTTTGTCAGGAAGCCGATGTGGTGGTGGTCGGTGGTGGAGCGGCTGGATGCGCTGCGGCAGTGGCGGCGGCACGGAATGGCGCCAGCACAGTGCTTCTCGAAAGATATGGTCATCTGGGAGGCATGGCCACCGGCGGACTGGTGTTGGTGATCATGCCCATGAGCGACGGCACGGCCGAACAGCAAATTGCCGGACTCTGTCAGGAGGTGGTTGACCGGCTCGATGCCATGGGCGCTGCCATTCATCCAGAGAAAAAGAACCTGGGATCAAGCGATAACAGACTGGTGAGCTACTGGAAGCGTTACGCTTTCAGCGTGATTGAAGGAAAGATCCGATTGAGCGCCACTGTTGACCCCGAGGCGCTTAAATGCGTCCTGAATGACATGGTGACAGAGGAGCAAGTAAAACTTTTGCTGCATTCATTGGAAACCCGGGCAATTGTGCAACAGAATGAAGTGCAGGGCGTCATCTGTGAAAGCAAGTCGGGCAGGCAGGCGGTACTGGGAAAAGTCATCATCGACGCTTCAGGTGACGGCGATGTTTTTGCATCTGCCGGCGCGCCTTTCGACAGCTCGATGAATCCTGCAATGAGGTCCTCTCATCTGGCATTGACCTTTCGGATAGGCAATGTCGACTCAAACAAATACTTCTCATTCAGGGAATCGGAGGCACAAAAGTATG
>JAFGIY010000104.1 GCA_016929335.1 Acidobacteriota bacterium
CGCATTGCCTGCGTCGCGGCGCCTTGCATCTGCCCGCCCGGCGCTCGCGTCAAAATGTAAACTTATTGTTGCGCGGGCCCTTAGCGGCCGTTCTTCGGCATCAATCCGGCCTGCTGCACGATTTCAGGCACGGCATCTTCCCACTCGATAGCCATGATGTGCACGCCTTTGACGCCCTTGATGGATTTCAGCTTTTGAATCGTCTCGACGGCGATCTTGATGCCTTCCTGCTTCTGCTTCTTTTTCTCGACGCCCTTGAGGCGACTGATAAGCGCTTCCGGTACATCCATGCCGGCAACTTTCGTTGCGATGTATTCGGCCATGGTTGCGCTCTTCAACGGAGTGATCCCGGCCAGGATGCAAGTCTTTTCATGGAGTCCCCGGTCGCGAACGCCTTTCATAAACTCCGTGAACTTTTCCAGATTGAAGACGCACTGCGTTTGGATAAACTGCGCTCCCGCCGCGATCTTTTTGGCCAGACGCGGCACCTGAATTATAAAAGGATCGGCAAAAGGATTCGCAGCCGCTCCGATAAATATATCCGGAGGCCCGTCGACATCCTTTCCACCGGCAAACTTCGCGCTGTCGCGCATATCCGTCGCAATCCTCAGAAGCTGAATCGAGTCGACATCAAATACGTTCTTCGCTTGAGGATGATCGCCGAAGGTCTGGTGATCTCCGGAAAGACAAAGCAGATTGGAAATCCCCAGCGACGCCGCTCCGAGTATGTCGCTCTGGGCTGCAATGCGGTTGCGATCGCGGCAGACCATCTGCATGACGGCATCGATGCCTTCCTCTTTCAGGATTTTGCAGGCAGCCATGCTGCACATGCGTACAACGCTGGTCTGGTTGTCGGTAACATTACAGGCGTCGACATAACCCTTTAGAATTTTCGCCTTGTCGCGCACGACTTCGGGTTTGGCGCCGCGCGGCGGTCCTGCCTCGGCGGTCACAGCGAACTTTCCGGCTTTCAGTACGGTCTGAAGATTTGAATTATTCTGGCTCATTCCCATTCCTCGCTCTCAATTCTACTTAAGATCTTCCCGGACCAGTTTGCGAAGTCCGCCATCGCGGGACTTCGACCAATCGGCCGGCGCGATGATCGTTTCGTACTGGTCCAGGCATCCCGTCTCTTCGAGTCTGTCGATGATCATCTGCCATCCGCATTTGATTTCGGGATTGACTTCGCACTTGCCGTCACGGGATCCGCCGCAAGGACCGTTCAGCAGACTCTTGGCACAGCGCGTCACCGGACAGATTCCTCCGGTCAGCGCCAGCTTGCAGTCGCCGCAGGTCTGGCAGCGCTCAAGCCAAAGGCCCTTTTCCTGGACTGCGCCGATAAAGTTCGTATCGATGGCAGGAAAAACTCTCTTGGCGCCGATCTTCTCGGCAACCAGCTGCACCCCGGCGCCGCAGGCCATCGACAGGACCACATCATTCTCTTTGGATTTCTCAATTAATTCGTCCAAGAATTCCGGATCGCACTGGCGCTCCAGCGTCATTTTGGTGATTTTGCACGGCTGATGTTTTCTCATCCTGGCCAGTTCGATCATGCTGGCCAGAACATCGACTTCCTTCTGGCCGCCTGTGCAGCATACGGTGACGCAGCCGTGGCAGCCTGCAAGTAGAATCCTTTCGCTGCCCTCAAGATACGACATTATGGTTTCAATCGGTTTTTGTTCGCCTACGATCATCTCTATTACTCCTTCACGTGCGGAATAGTAAGGCTGCCGTCCAGCAATACGAGCACTTTAGCGTCTTTACCCTTTTCCTTGCGGGCTTCATCCAAAGCCGTCTGAAGAGAAGAAAACGGGCGAATAAAAATGCTTTCGAGCAGCTTGGGATCCAGATCGGTTACAGCCCAGGTTTGAGCCCATAGACCGACCTCCGCCATCTTGGCGGCCTTGTGATAGCCGACCACGAATTTTTTCTCGATGCGATCCAGCGCATCTTTAGGCGAGCTTGCAGAACTCAACAATCTCACGAAGGACTCTTCGCCGATCCCCATGCGGCATTTGGCAACCAGCAAAAGAATGCCGCCTTCCTTAAGGGCATACTTGGCATTGTCGATCCCCTTCTGAGCCTGGTACAGATCGATATCCGAAGGGAATTTGACGACCGAGACCACGATGTCGGCCTTCTGCGGAATCGTTGCACAGAACACTTCCTCGGCCTTGGAAACCGCCGCTTCCATGGATTTATAGATATCGCCGGCGGTGGCCGCGTAGATGCGGTGGTTCTTATCGAGCACGGTGCTGATGGTGAAAATCTCCTTCTTCACAGTCGACAGCGCATCGATCATGTCTTCGTGAACCGGATTGCCTTTCAGCTTGAGCGCGCAGGCTTCCTGTTTCAAGGCCAGTTTGTGATTCTGTTCGATCGTCTCATGAGCGGCGATTCCGGGCAGGAAGGATTTGCGACCGCCGGTGTATCCGGCAAAATAGTGAGGCTCGACGGAACTGATGATAACGATCTTATGCGCATCGACTCCGCGCTTATTCACCTTCATCTCCGTGCCGTTTTTGGACGTGCCCAGATAAACCATTTCATCGCGTTTCGCATCGTGCGAATGAATGACGTCCTTGTATTTCTTGTAGTATTTTCCCGAGAAGATCTGAATATATTCCTCTTCGGTCGGAGCCCGGTGGATACCGGTTGCGATGATGAAGCTGACCTTATGTCCGGCAATATCGTCCTGGATCATGTCCAGAACCCGGGCCGTCGGCGTTGGCCGCGTGGGATCATTGACGATAAACAAAACATCTCGCGCGCCCTTCAAAAATTCTTTAAGGCTTGGAGAGCCGATCGGATTGGCCAATGCCCGGCGAATGACTTCGGTCTCATCGCCGATCTTCACCTCGTTCGGTTCAATGATGCCGAGGACGGCCTGTTCGTCGATCTCAGCCTCGAGTTTGCCGTCTTTGCCGTAAGGAACCTGAAGTTTCATTGTTTCCTCCCTTACACAATGGGCCCGAGGGGTCGGATTTCATTCATGAAGTTTTTCGTCGCTTCCGTGAACTTGCCCGGATTCCCCTGAGGAACCTCGACTACTTGAAGGCGTTTCGGATCGATGTCCACTCTTTCCAGAGTATTGGTCAGGGCTTTCATTCGCGCTTTCACTCGGGGACTTCCGCCATGCTCGCACTCATCCTCGGGACAGCAGCAGATCAACACGCCCCAGGCGCCGCGTTCCAGGGTTTCCAGAACGGTGTGCGATTTCAGGCGGCCGCTGCAGGCTGTTACCAATATTTTATATTCCTTGCTGATTTCGAACTTGTCGTATTGCGCCGTCTGAAGACCGGGAAAGCTGGAATATCCGCAGGAGAACACAATCGCTTTGGCATCCGGGTTTTCCGGTGTGAAATAGGAATCCACCTGCTGCATCAGCTCGCTGGGATTGGTCCCGAATCCGTGGCCGATGGTAACGCCCTTTTCGGGGCAGATATCCAGGCAGCTTCCGCAGCTCTGGCATTTGAGCCGGTCGGTCACGATTTTCCCGTCCACAAAACTTCGCGCTTCATGTTTGCACATGCGGACGCAGTTCAGGCAGCGTGCGCAGACGTCATGGTCGGTCATGGAGGTCGTTCCGACGACATCGAAGCCGGACTCAATAAAGAATTTGCGGGCATCGTTATAGACATCCTGGATCGGAACGCCGGACGAACAGGCTTTTACGCAGCGATTGCAGTGAAAGCATTCGAAAATCTTGTTGGCGACATAATCCGAAGGCTCAACCTCGCCGCTAAGCAATCCATAAAGCAGGATCAGCTTTCCTCTCGGGCTGTCGACTTCCCAGCGGGTATTCTTATAGATGGGGCAATGCTCGTAGCAATAGCCGCATCGGATACACTTATTGAGGGCACCCTTCCACTTTTCCAGTAACTCAAGTCTGCTATTCTCATTCATTGTTCAACCTGCTTAATTTGATTGATAACGTAAAGTCGTGGCTTCGACCCAGTCGTCGGGGCCATCCATCAGCTTTCCGGGATTCATAATATTGTTTGGATCAAATGCTCTTTTAATTCTGCGCATCAGCTCCAGAGAGGCTGCCTTTTCTGTCTTGAAGGCCTGGGCTTTGGAAAGACCGATGCCGTGCTCCGCAGACGTGGTCCCGCCGACAGAGCGGACAAAATCGTAAATCTCAGCCACGGCTTTGCGTGCGTTTTCCCATGAGATGTGCTGGTCGGTGTCCATCAGAATCTTGGTGTGCATGCAGCCGGCGCCGCAGTGGCCGTATGCCGTCATCACGAGGCCGTTCCGTTCCGCTATTTCGTGAATCTTATCAGCGCATTCGGCCATCTTGGAGAAAGGCACCGCCATATCGTCGGCGAGAGAAGTGGAGGCAAGGCGTTCGTCGTATTTCGAAAGCGAGGGGAAGAGCTTAGCACGTCCCGCCCAAATACGGGCTCTTTCCTTCTCTTCGTAGCTGCTCTCAATGCCGAAGCAGTTGTGCTTTTCACAGATGGCCTGAATTTTCGCCATTTCAGTGTCGATCACATCTTTTGTCATGCCGTCCGCTTCATAAAGCAGGATGGCCTCGACTTCCGGCAAACCGAGCTTTGCGGCCTTGTTGGCGGCAACGATGGCGATTTTGTCAATGAGCTCAAGCATGGAAGGCTGGCAGCCGCTGCCCATAATGTCAGAGATGGCGTTGCCGGCTTCAGAAAGTTTATTAAATTTTGCGGTACCCAAACAGCGCAGCTTGGGTATGGGGACGAAACGCAGACACGCTTCGACGATCACGGCCAGCGTCCCTTCGGACCCTACCATGAGGCGTTCCAGCGGATATCCCGAAGCCGCCACACGCGTCGTGGATCCGAAAGAAAGAAGGTCTCCGTTCGGCATGACGACTTTCATGGCCAGGATGGCATCGCGCGCCGCGCCATATTTGACGGAGCGTCCACCGGATGCGTTGTTTGCGATTTCTCCGCCGATGGTCGCCGCGCAGCTGGAAGCCGGCGTCGGAGGATAAAAAACTCCGTAGGGCTTCAGGGCTCTGTTGAGATCGTCATCCACCACTCCCGGTTCGACCCGGCAGTAGCCGTCCTGAGGATTGATCTCGAGAATGCGATTCATCGCCTTCATATCCAGAACGATGCCGCCTTGAACCGGTACAACCTGTCCGCACATCCCTGATCCCGAACCGCGCGGGATGACGGGGATCTTTTCACTGTTGGCATAGCGCATGACCGCCTGGACCTGCTCCGTATTCAGAGGCCGTACAACGGCCTCCGGCATGGCTTCATGCACCGAGGAATCGGATCCGTAAACGTAAAGATCCGCCTTGTGATACAGCACGTTGTTCTCACCAACGATTTCTTTCAGTTTTTCAATGTTGACTGAACTCATCGAAACCACCCTCTTATATAAAATCACCGGCGCAGCCGCCGGTGGGAGACACACGGTTTGACTTCAGCGTATTCCGTCGATCAGAGGAGGAATGCTCACCAAAGGTATATCGGTAACCTCATGGCAATATACCTCGCAACCCGAATTTATAGATTAGCATAACTCCCGTTTCGCTTGCCAAAAAAAGTCTGGGTTCTGTGTTCTGCGTTTCCGGTTTCCCGTTTCCGGTTCCCGGTTTTTCTATAACAGCAAAAGTGGCGTCTCTCCTCTTCATTTGAATCGGGGTCGGGGTCGGGGTCGGAATCGGGGTCGGCTTTTTGCTTCACTCCTTCGATCCCAATTTTTTCGGAGCTGAAATTAATTTTTCGATTGAAGAAGGCCATAGACCCATCGGGTAATCCTTTATAAGGCTTTCAGGTTTTTATCGCTCTCTTTCGACCCCGATAGCGACCCCGACCCCGATAATTTTAGAATGAGGATTTCTGGCGGGAACCGGGAATGCTATTGCCAATATTTATGCTATGATTTGCCGACTTCAATTCCCTGTTTCATTGGCTTCAAAAATCTCCGTGGAGGGTGCTTACGATGAAGTGCCCGAACTGCCAGACAGAAAATCCGGAAAAAGCCAAGTTTTGCTATGAGTGTGGTCAAGCATTCAAGTCCGAAATGTCCACGCAGTCAACTCTGACACGGCCTGCGCCGGCAGCCAGATTCTTGCCCGAGCCTGCTTCCTTTGTCGCAGGACGCTATCAAGTCAAAAAGCTGCTTGGTGAGGGCGGCAGGAAAAGGGTTTACCTGGTGCATGACACCGTTCTTGACCGGGATGTCGCCTTCGCACAGATAAAAACCGAAAAGTTTGATGAAGACGCTCGGATGCGCATCAAACGCGAAGCCCAGGCAATGGGGCGTCTTGGCGATCACCCGAATATCGTTGCCGTCCACGACTTCGGCGAAGATGAAGGCGCGCCTTACATGGTCTTGCCGCTGCTCCCCGGCGGGGATGTGGAAGACCTGATTGCGAAGGCGCCCGATCATCGCCTGCCGATTAATAGCGCAATCGGCATTGCCAAAGCCGTCGCGAGCGGCCTGGCATTTGCTCATTCGAAAGGAATCATTCATCGCGACCTGAAGCCTGGTAACATCTGGCTAAGCGCCGACGGCACAGCACAAATTGGTGATTTTGGCCTGGCCGTAGCCGTCGATCTCTCACGCCTCACCGATTCCGGCATCATTATGGGTACGCTTGCCTACATGTCGCCGGAGCAGGCGATGGGCGGCATGATGACACCCAAAACCGATATCTATTCACTCGGCGCCATGCTCTACGAAATGGTAGCCGGACGGCGGCCATTCATAGGAGAAGATGCGGTCGGCATCATCGGGCAGCACATCAATACGCCGCCGGTCTCCCCTGCATGGCATCGGGCGGATCTCCCGCCCGCGCTGGAAGCTCTTATTCTGCAGTTACTCGAGAAAGATCCGAACAAACGGCCGGAATCTGCGTCGGCGGTATTGCAGGCACTCGAATCGATTGAAGCAGGCAAAATCAAGGAAGGAGTAGCAGAATCTCGAGCTCAGGCTGAAAATCCTCTCTATCGCCGCGTCTTCGTGGGCAGAGAATCGGAATTACGACAGCTTCAGTCTGCCTTTGACGGTGCAATGTCAGGGCAAGGGGCTCTCATGATGGTTGTGGGCGAACCGGGCATCGGCAAGACCGCCCTCTGCGAGCAGCTTTCCACCTATGTCACACTGCGCGGCGGCAGGACGCTGGTCGGCCATTGCTACGAAGAAGGCTCCCTCTCACTTCCCTACCTCGCTTTTGTCGAAGCGTTGCGATCCTACGTTCTCTCTCGTGAAAGCAAGGATCTGCAAAAAGAGTTGGGATCAGGCGCCGCCGATGTAGCCCGCATCTTTTCTGAAATAAGAGAGAAACTTAAGATAAAACTGCGTCTTCCAAAAGATCCCGAAGAAGAACGCTACCACCTGATGCAGGGCGTGACCGGCTTCCTGACCAACGCCGCAAGTGTCCAACCCATTCTGCTCGTCCTGGAAGATCTGCACGATTCCGATAAAGGCACATTGGACATGCTGACGCACATTTCGCGCCACCTCTCCGGAATGAGGGTTTTAGTTGCAGGAACATATCGAGATGTGGAAGTTGATCGCGGTCATCCCCTTTCGGCAGCTCTGGCCGAGCTTAGACGCGCATCGAATTACGGACGCATCCTCCTGCGCGGCCTCAATGCCGACGAAGTCCGGCGTATGCTCGAAAGAATTGCCCGACAGGATGTCCCCTGGGGGCTGGCCGAGGCGGTTCATCGCCAGACGGAAGGCAATCCGCTGTTTGTGCAGGAAGTTGTGCGCTACCTCTCCGAAGAAGGACTGATCAAGCGGGAAGGCGGCCGCTGGCAATCAAGCCGCGAAACGCCGCTGGAAATGACTATACCCGAGGGATTGCGCGACGTGATCGGCAAGCGCCTGTCCATGCTCAGCACTGACTGTAATCGCCTGCTCTCCGTTGCCTCCGTAATAGGAAGAGAGTTTGTTCTCGATATCTTGAAGGCAGTTGCCGGTATCAATGAAGAAATCTTTGTAAATGCTTTAAAAGAAGCCATTCAAATGTCTGTGCTGGAGGAGCGCTCCCAACTTGGTTCGATCCGCTATCGCTTCACTCACGCTTTCTTCCGCCAGACGATGTACGAGGAGCTGATCGCCCCGCAGCGCCTCAAGCTGCATCAGCAAGTCGCGCGCTTTCTCGAGATTCAATACGCGAAACGTCTGGAAGATCATGCCGCAGAATTGGCGGAGCACTTTTCGCAATCCACGGATCCCGCCGATCTGGCAAAGGCCGTTTCTTATGGAGAGATGGCGGCCCAAAGAGCTGTATCCGTCTATGCCTACGGCGAGGCGGTTCGGCTGCTTGAACAGGCTCTCAAGGTACAGAGGGTGCTCGATCCGGATGACAAGGCGAAGGTTTGCGATCTACTGCTGGCTCTGGGCGATTATTTGTGTTCGGCCGGAGAGCCCAAAAGGGCTTTTACCGCAGAGCTGGAGGAGGCGTTTTCATTAGCCGAAAATATCGAGGACAGAGTCCGTGCTGCGCGCGCCTGCTCGCTCGCTGTAAGCAGCATTATTCTTCACGGAGGCAGCGGTCTTGCCAGCTGGACCAACCCGGAAGCCGCCAGGTGGACTGAACGGGCTGACCGCTATGCAAAGCCGAATACTCTGGAGCGCCTCATGGCCAACATGGGGATTGGAGAAATGAAAGCCACAATGGGATTAATGGAGGGGCGCTTTGATGCAGCCAACGAGGGATTGCGGCTGCTTATACATAACCTGGAGCTGGCCCGTGGTGTCGGCAATCCCCAGGCGTTTTGGGATACAGTCGGGTCCAGAATCTGGCGGGCAACGGCCCCGCAACATTCCAGGGAGAGGCTCCTGCTGGCCGAGGAGATAGAACAAAAATCGCGTGTCGGGGTGACCGCCAGGTTCCAATGGATCGCTGCATTCATGGTCGGAGACGTCTTCCTCTCCTTCGGACAGAGGGCGCGTGCAGAAAAATGCTTCAGCGAATTAAAGGAGGCAGCCGAGCGCACAGGACAAGCTAATTTGTTGATTTTATCCAAGTGGGTGGAAGGCATACAAGCTACGCTGGAGGGTCGCATGGAAGAGGCTTTGGCAATAGCCCAGAATACCGTGGCCGCTGCCCAACAGCTTGGTCCTGCCGATTATGGCAGCGCTGTAGCCTTTGTATTCAGCTTCATGCCTTTGCTCTATCTGGGCCGAATAAGTGAAATTTCTCAGCTCTATAAAAACAATCCTAATCTGGCGAGTCCTGCCATTCGGCCCAATCTGATTCCCGATATGGAAGCGGTGAAGATTCTGGAGCGGTGGGTCATGATGCGGCCGGGCATCGGCTCAACGGATGATGAAACGCCGACCTGGATCGATATCATGCTGCTGCAAGCTGCGGTGCGGATCGGGCATCCTCCGTCGGCTGAGTTGCTTTTGCGTCGATTCGCCGGTTGCCTGATGGTCACGACCGGCGCCCCCTATCTGACCTGCATTCCCCGTCATCTGGGCGCCGCAGCAGCGCTCCTGGGCAGACCTGATGAAGCGCGAAAATATTATGACGAGGCGCTGAAGGTTTGTGCCGAAATGCGCTTCCGCCCGGAGCTTGCTCTCACGCGTCTCCAGCTCGCCGAGCTTCTGCTGGAACATTATCCCGAAGAGAAGGCCGCGGCCCTGGAGCATCTCGACATCGCCATCAAGGAATTCCGCGAAATGAAAATGCAGCCGTCTCTCGACCGCGCGTCGAAATTAAGATCTTAACCGCGGATTTTCACGGATTCTCACAGATAAAGCTTTAATCCGTGGGAAACTGTGAAAATCCGCGGTTAAAAAATATGCTATGCTCTGCCAACCTTAGGGTCAGCAGACTCCTTGGAGTGCGGCGGCTTGCCGCCGCTTTCGTACCGCAGCCAGGGGGGCAGCAAGCTCTCAAAAGGATTTTCCCAAAGGATACGCGCGATGTATACTATACACCACCGGAGGCAAGCATGAAGCGAACGCAGCTCTATCTTGATGAAGAGATGGCAAGAGTCCTGGAAACCCTGAGCCGCCAGAAGGGCACCACGGTCTCAGAATTGGTCAGGGCAAGCCTGCGTGAACGATACATGCCGGGCAAAGACCTCGACAGGGTTTCGCTGGCGCGAAGTATCGCCGGAATATGGAAAAACCGAAGGGACCTAAAGGATATCGATGCAGCTGTCCGAAAGTTGCGAAAAGGCTCCCGTCTGAAGAGGTGCCGGATTGGCTGATATTCTTCTCGATTCTGATGTCATCATCGCCTGGCTGCGTGGATACCAGCCGGTGACTGCCGTGATCCTTAGTCTATTGGAAAGCGGCAAGAGTCTGCTTTGGACTCCGGTCTCCATCGCGGAAATATTCGCCGGAGCAAGGAAAAACGAAAGCGCGCGACTCGAATTGCTTTTCCAGATTCTCGAAACCCTCCCCATTTCCGAAACAATAGGGAAGAAGGCCGGACACTATCTGCAAAAGTACTCGAAATCCCACGGCCTTGAAGTGGGCGATGCGCTAATTGCCGCTTCGGCAGGCGTGGCCGGCCTTTCCTTGTGGACCATCAATAAAAAGCACTATCCAATGCCGGAAATCCGCTTGTTTTCTCCTCTTGTATGAGATGGCACATTGTGTACCCCAAGACAGATCGGGGTCGGTCTTTGTTTTCTTTCTTTCAATCCCGATACCGACCCCGATTTTTTGTGCCAACCTGCAACCCTTTTCCGGGATGATGCGTCCTTATCTCTCGAAAAACGGATTGTTACAAGCAGGGTTGCAGCTTTTAATTAATTGGAAATGGAGAAAATCATGAAAAGCAAATCGACTGTTGTGGCCGGTTTCATTCTCTTCACCGCTTGTCTGTCAAATGCCCGGGCGCAAAATGATGCGGGGTTTAAAGCCAAAGTCCAAAAATATTATGCCCACTAGAGTGCTTTTACCGCCGCTGAGGATCTCGAAGGACTCATGTCTCTGGTGCCGGAAGATTACATGGATATCTTTATCGGCAGGAACCGGCAAGCAGTCCGGGAGCTTGCCAGGAATGTCTTCGGCACGCTTGATGAGATACAGACGACCACCACCGTATATGAAGATGTCATTCAATCGCTCATTGCGGGCAATCCGCAATTCCATCAGCTGGAAGAACTCGTGGAACACTGCAAGACCTGCCCGGAATGCCGCGATTTATTCGAGATGCATCGCACTCTCGCCGACTTCGGCTCAAGATTTGACGAGATGGAAGCCGTTGATCTTACAGATGCGCGCAGATCCATTGTGCAAAAGGTGGAGTCTCAAAACAGGCGCCGGCCACGCTCCTCGCTGTCGTCTTTGCGCTCGGCTTCATCGCATCCCGGCTCGGCAGCCGGCCGCCCGATTCCTCAATAGAAATGACCGACAAGGCCCTGGTCAGCGCCAGTCTCAATAATATTCGGAATTCTCCCTACAGCTTTTCCAATGTTGCGGTCCGATATCTGGACAGAAACACGGTTTCCCTATCGTTTGATGTCGTTCGTCGTGTTGCGATTGTTGAGCCGGAGCATTCGGAACTGGTAAAGGGAATTATAATGAACTCCCGATTCAATCCATCCTACACCGGCGCGGTCGGACATTTTCAGACCACTTCGCCAAAGGAAAAGCTAATCTATTAAGAATTGGGCAAAAGAATACAGCCACGAATTGGCACGAATCATACGGATTGTTCATAAATGAATTCGTGTTAATTCGTGGCTTGCATTTATTAGCTTGAGGTTGACGGCCTTGCCTACTGGTCGAGTTTGATGCCGTGGGTGTCGATGGTGCGGGCGGTGGCGCGGTCCATGTTCGCAATGGCTTCCGCCAGATCGGCGCGGGCTCGCACTTCGCTGCTCCGCGCAACGATATAGCTGTTCTGGCGCTGGAAAACCAGGAACATGGTCGATGTGCCCGCCTGGAACTGACGCTGCTCACTTGCGTACTGCTCTTCCGCGGCTTTCCGGGCGATGATGGCCGCATCATGGCGCACGCGCGCGGAGTTCCACCGTTCCAGCGCGTTGCGCACATCCGCTTCCACCAGCATTTCCATCTGCTTTCTGGCGATTTCCAGGCGGCGGCTTTCCGCAAGCGCGTTTGCGGCATTGCCTTCCGCCGTGCGGTTTCGCAGCGGAAGGGAGACGGAGATTCCGATTTTAGCCGTCGGATATCTTCCCTCCCACAGGTTGGAGAGCGACTGGCTGTTACCCCCCAGCAGGTGCGGCGGAACGCTGCCCATAGGAAAATCACCGAACGGATTGGCCGTTTGCATGGTTCCCGCCAGACCTGCGGAGGCGAATGTTGCCACCGCATTGATCTGCGGCTTCGCCTGATCTTTGTAGAACTTCACATTCAGCTTATTGATGTCCAGGCTGATGGAGGTTTCGGCAAGTTCCGGCCTCGACTCCAGAGCCCTCGCGATCGCCTCCTTCAGGTCGGGCGGATTGGCATCAGCATCCAGCGGCGTTTCGGGAATCAACGCTGCATTCCACAATGGATTATCTCTGCCGCTCATCATCATCTGCTTCAGATTGTTTTCGGCAGAAGTGAGCCCCTGTTGAGCCATAGCCAGAGTCTGCTGAAATGTCGCCACCTGTGTCTGCGCCGCAACCACCTCGATGGGCGCCAGCAGTCCCTGTTCAGCCTGCCGGCGATTGCTCTCATACTGTGCTATTGCAAGACGCACGGCTTCCCTTTGCACTTCAAGATTCTGCCAGGCATAGGCAAGCTCCCAGTAGTACTGCACAGCCAGCGTTACTCTTTCGATCACCTTCTGACGCAGTTGTTCGTAGCTCAGGTCTCTGTTCTTGCGCGCCACCATAAGCGCGCGGCGCCCTGCATCAATGCGAAAGCCGCGCCATAGCGGCTGCGTGAAATCGAGAGTCAGGGACGAAGGGTATTGCGGATTCAGCTGGCTGAATAAACTGTCGCTGATCTGCTTAGAATCGGAAAAAGCGAGGCTGTACGAGGATCCCAGCCATGGAGTATTGCCGCTGATTTTCGGTTTAAAAACAAGTTCCTTGTTGCTCAACCGGCCGCTGGAAGATCCGCCGATCGCCGAGGCGATGGCGATGGCACTTTTCGATCGGGAAGTTTCGAGGCTGAATACGGGGTCGTAATTCCCTTTGGCGGTCTTTATGCCGTATCCGGCCTGATCCAGCATAATATGCGATATTGCCAGTTCCGGATCATTGGCCAGCACCTGTTCGATGACATCTTTCAGGGCAATATGGTTCTCGCCTTCAATGCCGACGCGAGCCTGCATTCTTGCTTCCTTCAGCGGCTCGATCTTTACAGACTGAGGAGCCGATGCCGGCTCCTGAGCGAAGGATACGGAGACCATAATGACCACAAGCAAAATGGCCGCAGCGCTTTTTGCCATGCGATTGTCTGTCCGTTTGATGAGCCGGAAGGATTTGATCCGCTGCCCCAGGTCTTCCCACAACGAATAGAAGACCGGAACAGCCAGCAGCGTAAGGGCAAGACAGAGCAACTGGCCTCCCGCCACCATCACACCGATGGAGTGGTTGGTTGTGGCGCCTGCGCCCCGCGAAAGCAATAGCGGAATCATGCCGCATACCAGCGCCAGCGTTGTCATCAGAATCGGCCGCAGCCGATCCCGGTTCGCCTGAATGATGGCTTCGTAGCGGCTCATGCCGGCCGCGCGCAATCCGTTCGTGTGGTCGATCTGCAGAATTGCGTTCTTCTTCACAATACCGAACAGCAGCAGAAGTCCCAGTCCCGAAAAGACGTTGATGCTCTGCCCGGTAGCGATCATTGCAAAAAGGCCGAATGGAATGGCTAACGGAAGCGTGATTAGAATTGTCACCGGATGGATGAACGATTCGAATTGAGCGGCAAGCGTAATGTACATAAAGATGAACGCCAGCGCGAATGCGATTGCGAAAAGTTTGAATATCTCATTCATCTCTCCGGTCATTCCGGTCGCTCCTCCTTTATAGCCCGACTCCATATCCAGCTCGTCCATAAAACGATCAAAGCTGTTCACGATGGCGCCTTGAGACGCGCCGGGCAAAGTGTTGCCTGTGACTTCAACGATCCGCTGGCGGTTGAGCCGCTCGATAGAAGACGGACCTGCGCTCCTGCGGTTGCGCACAACCTCGTTCAGGCCGACAGATCCGATTTTTGTAGAAGCCACCGTCAGTTTGTCGAGACCTTCCAGGGATCCCCGGAATCTGTCCTCGGCCCGCACGACAACATCGTATTGATCATCACCGGCATTGAAGGTGCTTGCCGTTTGTCCGGCGATCAGCGTGTTGAGCGCCTGCTGTATGTTCTGCACCGAGACGCCGAGGTCGGCCGCCCGCGACCGATCGATATCGAGAATTACCTCGGGCTTGCCGGCACGCAGCGAACGGTCCAAATCCGTCAGACCGGGTATGGTTTTAGCCTGCTCTATCAATTTGCGCGAATATTCATCCAGCTTCTTAATATCCGGGCCCTGCACATAATATTGGATGTCGGACATTCCTACCGGACCCATGCCGCCGCCGGCACCTACCGAGATGAAGATGCTCTTAGGATGATCTTTCAGCATTCCTCTCACTTTTGTCGCCATATCGTTGGAGGACAGGTCCCGGTCTCCAATGTCCACCAGCTTGACGTAGATAGAAGCCTCATTCACCGAACCGCCGGAACCTCCGCCAACCGTGTTCAGCGTATGCGTTACACCGTCCAGCTTGCGTACTGCGCGCGCGATACCTTCGGAATATTTGGTGGTCTCGGCTAGTGAACTCCCCTCCGGAAGGCGGATGCTGATACTGAGCTGTGATTGATCGTCCCTGGGCATCAGGTTTTTGCCGATAAACATAAACATGGGCAGAATGCTGAGTATGACCAGGACACAGCCGGCGATGACGGTTTTACGATGCCCCACCGCCCAGACCAGCGCTTTGGTGTAGGTGGCATCCAGGACATGGAAGAACCGCGCGTCCTTGGACTTGTGGCCTTTTTTATCCGTCCTTGGATGGACAAAACGCGAACACAGCATCGGAGTCAGCGTGAAGGATACCAGCAGTGAAACCACAACAGCACCCGCGCAGGTGATTCCGAAAGCACTTAAAAATTTTCCCGCCATACCGCCCATGAATCCAACCGGGAGAAAGACGGCCAGCAACGATATGGTTGTCGCGAGCACCGCAAGACCGATCTCCTTGGTGCCGTGAATGGCCGCCTCAACCGGCGACATCCCCTTTTCTTCCATGTAGCGGTAGATGTTCTCCAACACAATAATGGCGTCGTCGACCACCACTCCCACCATCAGCGTGAGAGACAGCATGGTGATCTGGTTCATGGTGTAGTGCATGATTGCCATCAACGAAAACGCGGAAATGATCGATACCGGGATCGCAATGGCGGCAATCAGAGTCGTGCGCCAGTTGGCCAAAAAGAAAAACAGCACAATGGCAGCGAGCAGGCTTCCTTCGAAGAGATGATTGCGGATTCCATTGATCGCAGCCTCAATAAAGATCGACTGATCGTTAATGATCTGCACGCGGACGTCTTTGGGCAGAGTACCTTCAATCTGCGCCAGGCGCTCCTTTACGGCTCGGACCACTTCTACCGTGTTGGTACCCGATTGCTTGGAAACAGCCAGCTGCACAGCCGGCACGCCATTCAGCCGCACCGACGTCGTCGGCTCTTTGCTGCTGTCCTTTGCATACCCGATATCGCTGACCTTAACCGGATATCCGTTCTTTGATGCAATGGCAATGTTATTGAAATCGGCGGGATCCTTGATCTTGCCGGAAGTCCGGATCGTGAAGTCGTTCACTCCGGCTTTCAGGCTTCCCCCGGGCATTTCCATATTCTGGCTTCGCAGCGCGTTAAAAACATCCGTAACCGTGAGATTGTAAGCGCGCAGCCGTTCCGGATTCACAACGATGTGGATCTCGCGATCGGCTCCGCCCTGGATCTGAACCTGGCCGACGCCTTCGCAGTTTTCAAGCTTCCGCTTGATCAGCTTATCGGCGATCAAGGTCACATCGCGCGTAGAGCGATTGGCGGAAACGGCGATCTGCAGAACGGATCCGGCATCCGGATCCATTTTCGACACTACCGGAACTTCGGCGCTGGAGGGCAATTCATTGACGATCTGGTTGATCTTGTTCTGCACTTCCTGAGCCGCGACAATGCCGCTCTTAGAAAGGTCGAACTCGATTCGAACCATGGACATCCCTTCGGATGAAGTAGAACTGATTTCATCCAGCCCGCTGATGCTGTTCACCGCATCTTCAATTTTTTTAGTAATTTCAGTTTCAACTTCTTCGGGGGAAGCCCCGGGATTGATGGTGTTGACCATCACCATGGGAGCATCGATGTTCGGCATCCGGTCCACACCCAGCGAGAAGTAGGTAAAGATACCGGCTACGAGGAAGGACAACATCAACATCGTCGCGAATACGGGACGCTTAATGCAGAGCTTTGCTAATGCATGCATGACAGGTAACCTTTTCTGCTATGGGTGGATTTTGACGGGAGCGCCATCATATAAATCAGCCTGATTATTAAGGACAACCGTTTCATTCCCCGTAAGCCCGTTGAGGACCCGCACCTGATCGCCGTCCGTGTCCCCTTTAAGCACAACGTTCAAACGGGCCACGCCATTGACTACATTGAAAATATGGTTGGCATCTATAGTGCTGTCGTAGAAAACAGATTTAGCGGGCACGAAAACTGCCTTTTCAGTGCCCGGCAGCATCAGCTTCGCATTGGCAAACATGCCCGGACGGAGTTCCCCTTTGGGATTGTCGAATCGGGCTTCGACCATGAAGGCTCGCGAGCTTGAATCCACGGAAGGCACGACTGCATGCACTTTGCCATTGAAGTCACGGTCCGGATATGCGGCGACGCGAGCCGTTACGGTCATGCCTGTTTTGACATCGGCAGCGCGTTGTTCGGGAATCTGCAGCTGAAGCCTTACCGTGGAAATACGAACGAGAGTGGCAACCTTGTTATTGGTCCCCACCCACTGCCCGACCGACACCGGGCGATCGGTAATGTATCCGTCGAAGGGCGCGCGAATCGTCGTGTCTTCCAGACTCTTTTGCGCTTGCGCCAGCTGAGATTCGGCTGCCGCCAGAGAGGCTTGGGCTGCTTCTATCGCACGGTAGTTCTGACGCGCGGCATTGACTTGCGCTTCATACTGTTTGCGAGCGGAATTGGCCGCAGCCTCAGCCACCTGCTGCTGGGTTTTAAACTTCTCATAATTGCTTTGTGAAACATCCCCGCTCGCCACCAGGTTTGCGTATCGCTGCGCGTCTGCGGCCGCAAGCCTGGAAGATGCCAGGGCCGATTCATACGCAGCCTTCGACGATGCAACTTCAGGAACCAGTTCGGGATTGAAGCTGCCGTCCCCGCTCCAGCCGACTCTGGATTGCGCCTGGCTTAGCATGAACTTCGCCTGCTCCCGGCCTGCATGGGCATGGTCAAGTTTCAATTGCGCATCACGATGTTCGAGGATGCAGATTGCCTGCCCTTTTCTGACAAAATCTCCCACTTCCACCGGTGTAGAAGCTACTCTTCCGCCGATTGCAGGAGCGACATCGGAAGATTCTTCAGCAATAAACGCGCCAGTTGCCTGGAATGAAAATGGGACTTCCTTGACCGTTGCCTTGGCGGTGTTGAAGACGATGTTCTCATTAGTTGTATTCTCTGCTTTGGTAGTGCCGCCTTTGGGAGGCGCGCACGCTGACAGGAGCAGAATAATTAGAGACAGAGGTAATATGGGTCGGAACATTTCTAGTCTTTCGCCTTTCTCTTGCTTTCATTTGCAGGCTTCTGTGTTTTGCCGTTCTCCTCTTCGCTGGAGGGAGGCGCCTGGACGCCGTGCAGCAATATCCTGGTAAAAAGCTGCGCCATTTCCTCGTCAGAAATACGCGGCGATGGAGCGCGAAAAATCTGCGTGATCAAACCGTATTGATGGGCGATGCCGCCAAGACCAATCATGATTGAGTGCGGATTGCAGTCTGCAAGCGCCCCTTCCCGCTGTCTGCGGGCGATATACTCCATGAACTTTTCAAAAATCGGAGCGAACTCTTTCTGCATGCGGGCTAATCCCTGCTCATGACCTTCCAGAGCCGCAAACAGGATGACGCGGTTAATCAGAGGGTCGCAACGATAAGAATTGAGGATCCGCCGGATAAACGACCCGAAAACGCCTTCATCATCATTGCGCTCCATGCAGGCGCTTACTTCTTCGATCCATTGCTGCTCGTCACTTGTCCCCAGATGGAGCTCCAGGACGGCGCTATAGAGCGCCTCCTTGGATGGAAAGTGCTGAAAAATAACGGCTTCAGCCACTCCGGCAGCCGCCGCTATTTCTTTGGTGGTTGTGCCTTTGAAGCCCCGGCGCGAGAATGCATTCAAGGCAACCTCGAGCAGTTGACGCTGCCGGTCGGCAGCCGGCATGCGATGTTGGGTTGTACGTTCATTTAACATAGGCGGCAAATATTAAGTAAGTGCTTACTAACTTGTCAAGGTGAAATACGCCCTGAGTCCCTTGCGTTACAAAGATTTAACAAGCAAACCGTTGAGACTTGCGCAAGTGGTCAGAATCCCGGCCTTTTGCAGAATCCTCCATTGCGCGAACATCAAAATCGGCACCGAAAAGCTCCATCTTCAGCACTTTTGTCCGCTTTTTGAATTTGTGAAAAGGGTGGCATTTATACCGATCCCCATGGAAGCCTTACCGCCTCATGCACGGACGTGTCGTGGCTGAAGCCGCGACCCACATGATTCACGGCATGCCTGCTTGAAATGGGGCCTCTTCCCATGCGTCCCTGCTTGCAGCCAGAACGAAAACATGCACAGTGTTAACCGGCGGTCAGCGCACGGCAGGGCGACTTTTTGATATCTCGGTATCGGGGTCGGCTTTTAACCATATAGCCTATCAATTGTGTTGGCGCTTACTATCATTTCTACCCCGATGGCGACCTCGATCCCGAATAACTTTTCCCATTCGTCGCATATCTTTTCATGTCAACGGCACGCCGGAACAACCACTATCCGGATCGCACGGTCATAGACCGTGGGTTTAAATCGAACTAAAGGACTAGAAGAAACGCGCCGCAGAGCCTAAAATGATGGAGGAGCAGCCGATGCGTAATCCATCCAACGCAAAAGAGGCCGTGGAACAAGAAATATCCTCCCTGCATGACAGGATCCGGGAGCTGGAGCATTCGGAAGCCGAATTCAAGCAAAACCAGCGTTATCAGAAGCTCGCTGCGCGAATCCTCGAAATTCTCAACAATCCGTCTACTCTGAGCGATTCAATCAGCCCTATTCTGGAAATAATTAAACAGGAGACTGCTTTTGATGCGGTGGGAATTCGTCTCCGGAGTGGTGATGACTTTCCCTATTTTGTTCAGAATGGATTCTCTCACGATTTTCTGCTGACCGAAAATACCCTCATCGTTCGGGATGCTGATGGCAGTCCGTGCCGGGATGAAACGGGCAAAATCAATCTGGAATGCACCTGCGGCATGGTGATATCCGGGAATACCGATCCGGCAAACCCTCTATGCACCGAAGGCGGCAGCGTGTGGACCAACAACTCGCTGCCATTGCTGGAACTGCCGTCCGGTCAGGATCCCAGGCTGCACCCTCGCAATAACTGCATTCACCAGGGATATCTATCGGTCGCACTGATCCCCATTCGGGCTCGCGGAGAGATCGTCGGCTTGCTGCAGCTGAACGACCGCGAAAAGGATCGCTTTACTCTCGATATCATCCGCTTTTTTGAGGGAATCGGTGCAAGCATCGGCGTGGCGCTGATGCGCAAACAAGAAGAAGAGGAAAGAGAGAAGCTTATTGCGGAACTCAGGGAAGCGCTTTCAAATGTCAGGATTTTGAGCGGTCTGCTCCCCATCTGCTCTTCATGCAAAAAGATCCGCGACGACAAAGGCTACTGGAACCAGATAGAAGCTTATATCAAAGAGCACTCCGACGTAGACTTCAGCCATGGAATCTGCCCGGAATGCGCCAAACACTTCTACCCGGAATTCTTTGACAAAGAATAATCAGCATTCAGATCAGGCAAAATCCCCCTCGGACCGCCGGAGTCTCGCCTGCATCGCTATCAGGATGAATACGGTTTTTGCCAATCAATCTGTATTGTATCGGCTGAATGCCGGCGCTCCCAGTTTCCCGTTTTTAGGTGAGGGATGCCAACGGGAAACTGGAAACGCAAAAGCGGCAGCAAGTTTTGTTTGCCGCAAGCTGCCGCACTCCAAATAAAGAAGACTTAACCCGCATTTCTAACAGGGTTTCGTAGCGAGGCGGCGCAGACGGGCATGAATGCAAGGCGCGCGACGGTCGGATTCCGCAGTCGTACTCGACAGTACGTCGAGGAATCCGACCGAGCGCAACGCGGCAGACATGCCCGGATCCGCCGCCGCAGTAGA
>JAFGIY010000105.1 GCA_016929335.1 Acidobacteriota bacterium
CGCATTGCCTGCGTCGCGGCGCCTTGCATCTGCCCGCCCGGCGCTCGCGTCAAAATGTAAACTTATTGTTGCGCGGGCCCTTAGCGGACAGGAGCTCAAGAGGATCTCGCATTCGTCCGGCGTAAGGGAACGCAGTCTCCGATTGTTCTCCCTGGACACGTGCCCGCAAGCAACCCGAAAGGCCGCATGCTCAGATGGAAGGGCGAAAGCGCCGCGCCCGCCAGTTCGGCGTTCGTTTGGCTTCCGCCCTGTTTTATCTGCACGGCAGGAAATTCCTGCCGAGAATTTGTCCTGCAGAGGTCACCGTTTCGGCGCCGGAGTATCGGCGTTTGTGCCGGTGGGGCCGCGGAAGTCGCTCATCTTGAGATGTGTTATCGTGTGCACAAAGCGCAGCTTGCCGTTCTCCATCCGGAACAGGTGCGTGTCGGGTGCGCCGGAGCCGCCGGGCCCGCCGACGCCGAATGCGCACCAGACCACTACCGAGCCGATCACTTCATCCACCACGAAGCGGCGGTTGCCGATGTTCACGCCGGCCGGCAGGCCGGCTTCGCAGGTATCCGCGTCCGTTCCCTTGGACGTGGTCATGCCGCCTTCGACACGCACGCACGGATAGCCCCATGGAACCAGGTCGGCCTTCCCCTCCAGGAAGGCGTCAAGGTAGGCGGCGGCCCCGCGCACCAGTTCGGCGTAGCTGTTGCGGCGCTCGGCGGGGATGGGTCCCCAATTCTCTTTCGACGTATACTCCAGGTAGTTGTCGGCGTTGAACAGCCAATCTCCCGTCGTAGTCGTAATCAGTTCGACCTCGGCGATCTTGTCGTGATTGACGCGCAACCGAACGCCGATCACATAGGGGTTTGCCTTGTCCGTCACGATGACCTCGGTGAAGGTCTGGCACGAGGCGTCGTCATACAGGCTCATGCTCTTATCAATGGTGAGCGGCTTGGTGATGAAGCCGGTCTTGATGTCGGCGGGCTTCATGTTCTCCTGGTAGCCGAGGCCGTTGGCAAGCGGCAGAATGGAGATGTCGCCCTTGGCTTGCGCGGCCAGGTAGAGCCTGACGGCATGTTGCAGGCCTCCGCGCTGGCAGGATACCATCGGCACCTGAGTGGCCTGCACCCCCGGGGGAGGATCCCCCGGTTTCGCTTTAGCCTTCGGTAACTGCGCATGTCCCAACGCGGGGATCAGCATCGCCGCGCAGAGCGCGACGCACATCGTGATTAAATTTGTATATTTCACGGGTTTTCCTTTCCTGATGATGGTTGTATGGCATGGACAAGACGGACCGGCTGGGCTGCCCTCCAGAGCCCCGCCCATAAGTCCTGCCCAACCGCATATGGCCGATAAGCTTTTCTGATGAGGTCAGAAGCTAATCTGCACTGAGCCCACGCTTCACGGCCTAGCCTTTCCGTTGGCAGTCAATCTGCCTTGCACCATAGGTCTATTCAAAATATTTTTTCAAGGCCGCAATTCTGTCTTAAAATGGCGCAGAATTCAATAAACAGGCAAGTTCGGGATTGCAGGTTTACAGATTGCCGGAAGTTGTGACGCCGTCATGGCGTGGGGAATCGGGGGCGACTTGGCAGCTCATTTCGCTTATCCATATGCGAGGAACTGATATGGCGCGCAAAAGACATACTGTGAATGTGAAGAGTTTATGCTCCTTGATTGTTGCCGTTTTGCTGCTTCAGACTGCATCGATGCCTGCAGCAGAACGCAATGAGAAAAATAAGGAAGCCGCAGACTCTGTACTCGATCCACGGGGCATTTGGCCAAAGATCGAGCGTATTCCATTAAGCCCCAGGCTGCCATCCCTGAAAAGAGCGCGGATCTATATTATCAATTCCTGGGGCAGTGGTAGCGGATTTGAAACTGTTTTCTCAAAGATCACCGCGGTAATGCGAGAGCGCCAGCCCGATGCCACAGTAACGATCAAAGGGCGCAATACCGGATATTCCTTGGATGATCCGGAGCTTTGGAAGGAAATGAAGGCCAATGCCGATGCCTTCATCTATGCCGGCGCCCCGTCCTCATCCACTACTTCCTATGCCTTCCAGTGGGCGGCGGCGCTGGAAAAAATGGGGTTGCCGGGTGTCGTATTGATGTATGACACGCTATTGAGTGTTGCGGATACTACGCGCAAGCGGCAGGGAGCGGAAGTGCGCTATGTCGCGATCCCTTTCCCTGCTGACACTATGAGCCCATCCCGGGAGATCAAGGCTATCGATGATATTCTGGGATGCCTCACCCTCCCTCTCAAGCCTCATGAACAACAAACCGGTTACATTGAAGCGCCGCAAAGACCGCGGATCATGACCACCGGCAGCTTTGATGAAATTCAAGCATATTTCCATGCTCATGGCCTGAGTGATGGTCTGCCGATTGTCCCCCCCACAGAAGCGCGCGTGGCAGCCATGTTACGGGGCACGAGTCAGAAACCGGACACCGTAGTGATCAAAGCCTTAACGCCGGAAGGCCTCGGAGTCACAGTGGAGAAAGTTGCCATCAACGGCGTCATGGCAGGTTGTGAGCCCCGCCATATGCCGGTGCTTCTGGCTGCCCTGGAGGCCTACGATCTGCACAATAAAACCAACTCTCTTGTGCGGTCCACAAATGCGTTCTCTTTTATGCAGGTTGTAAACGGGCCCATCCGCAAAGAGCTGGAGATGAATGCCGGGACTTCGGTGCTGGGTCCGGGGAATTATGCCAACGCTGCCATGGGCCGTGCTCTGCGATTATTCATCACGAATCTGGGCGGGGGAGTGTCCGGCATTAATATGATGTCGGTTGTGGGCAATATCAGCACCTGGCCGTTTATGTTCGCTGAGTTTGAGGAGCAAAGCCCCTGGGAGTCTTTAAGCGTATCACAGGGATTTAAAAAAGAGGACAACACGCTAACAATGTTTACCGGCGGCTGGGCCCACGCCGGCAATTACGGCCATGTGCGTTTTACGCTGAAGCATGTGGCCGAAGACATTGCTGAGTTTGAGCTTCCAAGCGGCGCTGCCATTATCCTATCGCCAAAGCGCGCGGAGATATTGAAGGCTCAAGGATATACCAAACAGGGAGTAGCCGATTACCTGGTTGAGCATGCCACAAAACCCCTTAGCGAACTGCGGACCTCCCATTATTTCAGCGATACTCCGGATACCGCGGGCAAGCCTGACAGCGTCGAACATCGTGTATTCAGACCCGGAACGGTTCACGTTATGGTAGCGGGAGGTGATGCCAGCCCCATGATGCAGGCCTGGCATATGTACAGACCCATAACCGTTTCCATTGACAAATGGCGGTAAAATGTCCGGACCTTAAAGATGAGTTAAGACAGGTCATCACCCTTCATATTCCGATAAAATTGATAGGGTGAAAATTGTTCTAAGGATAAAAATCGCGTGGTTTTTCAGCGGACCCTGCTGATATTTAATAACATCCCTCGATCCGACCCCGTTTCCGCCAACAATCCTCAGCTCCATTCTTTTGCGAAATCAATCATGGGGTCGGCGCCATTTTGACCGTACCCAGGACGCGGTCCAGCCAATCGAACATAAAGAACTCCGAATCAATGGTATTGATAATGACTTATTGAAGCCTGCCAATATATTACTGCACTATGGGTCTATTCAGAATCGCTTTCTAAAGCTGCAATTCGGTTTTAAAATGCCACTGAATTCAATAAACAGGCAAGTTCGGGATTGCAGGCTTAAAGATTATCCCTTATCAGTTGTGACGCCGTCATGGCGTGGGGAATCGGGGGCGACTTAGCAGCTTATTTTGCTTATCCATCCTGCTATAATCCTAGGGCGTTTCCCCTGGTATGGCACGCGCTTTCAGCGCGAACGGCTATACAGTTGCGATGATCGGATGCAGCCGCTGCTGAGGGACAAAGGACGAAAAACGCGCTTGAACGACCTATAAGCTGATGCAATACCCATCGTCATCGTCCTCGGGCAAAGGGCTGCGTGAAGTCAACATCGCTATGAACAGGTTTGAAAAGCTGAAGTCGTGGATGTCAGTGGAATAACTTCTTTGTCAGTCTCCGGAGGTGATAATGCGATTCATTGCTATGCTGCCAATGCTGCAAAATACGCGCACGCGAAGAATGCCCCCCTGTATATTATTCCTTCTGTTCCTGAGCGCAGGCGTTTCGATTAGTCTCGGCGCGGAATTCTGGGAAACTCACGATTATCGCCTCTGGTCTCAGAAGGAATGCGAACGTTTGCTCGAAAATTCACCATGGGCCAAAGGATACACTTTGAATCAAGTGCTGGTCATGCCTCAAGGAAATGACAGGGCTACAGTCAGCGGCGCTCAACATCAACCTTATGTGAAATATACAGCGCAGTTCCAGTCGGCCTCGCCGATCCGGATGGCTCTCGTTCGCAAAATGCAGATCGAGAAGAAGTACGAAAACATGTCGGATGCGGAAAAACAAGCGTTTGATAAGAAAGCCGAAGAATTTATATCATCGAATCCCGCCAACTCGATTGTTGTGTATGTGGAGTATACGACCAACCACCCTCCATACGAATTGGATTTGGCGCATTGGTGGCAATCTCAAACAACGGCAACATATAAAAACTCTGCGTATTTAATTGTTAATAAGAATTGGATTCCGATAATCAGCTACACACCCGCCCAAGGGGGATTTCAGTTCATTTTTCCCAGGGAGTTTAATGGCAAACCGGTTCTGACGAATGAAGACAAGTCTGTTAAACTGGAATTCCCCTATCCGAATATCGGAGGCATGGGAGAGGGCAGAGCCTTCCTGGAATTTAAGGTAAAAAAGATGCTGATCAAGTCCGATGTTGCATACTAGGAGCCTGCCCCGGTTGTGTCAGCACAAGGGGGAATGGGATGGATGGCGGTCTCCGACCTTGGTCAGCCCGCTGAATTCAATAAACAGGCAAGTTCGGGATTGCAGATTTACAGATTATCCTTTACCAGAAGTTGTGACGCCGTCATGGCGTGCGGAATCGAAGACTACTTGGCAGCTTATTTCGCTTATCCATCGCGGTGCAGCTTGCTGACACTAATCAACGCAGGGAAATACTTCGGGGCTTGCATTCAGGCAAAGGCCGTTCCACAAACTGCCGGAGGACGTATTTTAGATTGTCACTATTCATGGCGACGATATATCAATATTCGTCCCTATATGGAGGGATGAATTAAAGATATGCACCGATTACTTACCCGGCACGCGCTGCTTCAGTTCCTCGAACCAGTTGATGACGACATTGATTTTGCGGGGGACTTCAACTTCACTTGCCTTAGCTTCCTTCGCCATAAGGAAGCGTTTGCCGTCGGGACTGATGTCCCAGGGAGTGGTACCTATTCTGCTGACAAATGCTCCGCGAAAAATAACTCTTGGCTTTCCGAAGGTTGACTCTGCTTCAACTCGAACTCTCATCGTTGCATCGCCACTGCGATAAAATATCTCGCAGCTATCCGGCGACCACAATGGATTTATTCCACCATTAGTGGAGATTTGGTATTTGCCTTTGTTCACATCGGGGAAAGGACGCACATATATCTCGGTCTTTCCCGACTCATTGGACCCATAGGCTATCCATCTTCCGTCCGGAGAGACATGGGGATCCGTTTCGTTATATTTTTCCTGAAGCAGTCCTTTCATTGCATGGTCGCCTTCCATCGAAAGCGTTCCAATGTCTGCTTGCATAGGATCTCGAGTCAGTTCAAATAGCACAAGGATTTTCCCGTCCCTGGACCAGGAATACGGCCAAAGTCCTCGATCTTGCGCTGACGCAAACTTTTCGGCCACTCCGGTACCATCTGCGGCTCTCCAGTAGAGATCACCAAACGCTACGTCGTCGCGGCTTGAGCAATAAAAGATCCGTTTGCCATCGGGGGTCCATAGTGGAACACTGCTGTTGGCGCCTTCCTCAAGGGTCAGCCGCGTTCTTGTTTCACGGGCTATATCCCAGATCCAGATGTCGGACTTGGGCGTTGTCCCCACGGTCAAAGCTACCCGTTTCCCATCGGGAGATATTCTAAAAACCCAATATTCATCCAGTGGGGCTGAAAGGGGTTCCTCTTTCCCCTCCCGATCCACCCAGACCAGGATCTGTCTGACTGCAGTTCCGCCTGATGTTCCAGGGATATAAGCCAGCACTCCCGAATTGCCAATGGCATAGTCCATCACGCCCTCAATGATGGGAACTCCTCCTCCTGTCACTTCAAGCTTGTCAACATCAAACGGGATGGCGAACAGGTTACTGTTATTGGGCAGTCCGTATAATATGTGTCCGGTCGGGAAATATCGGGCGGCAGAACCGGAGAACAATTCTTTAGGCTCTCCTGCCTTTAGGGACCGAACCATAATCTTCTGGCCGGATGTATACAGTATCGACTTTCCATCCGGCAGGATTTGGGGATCTCTGAGATCCAGAGACTTCCGTTTAACGATGGATTCCGGAGTTCCACCGTCGGCGGAAACCCTCATGATGTCACGTGCCCACTGGCCAAATACAATCGTGTTGTCTTCATTCCACCACGATCCCATAACCGTTCCGGCATCACATAGGACCGTTGGGGCGCCTCCGTTGACAGAAATCTTCTTCAGCTTGCCGATCGAATAATATCCAATCCATTGACCATCGGGTGAGAAGAAAGGGTTTGTTGTACTCTCTTCAGTTCCGGCAATAAGTCTGGCCGTCAATTCGTCTGCGGAGCGAATGTACAGTCCCTTTGAAGTGCCATAGACAATTTTTTGGCCATCCGGTGAAACAGCCAGAACATGACGGCTAAGATCGCTGAATTGCTGGCCCTCGGGCAGCTCATGATAAAAACGCCAGATCGGCCGCGGCTCTGGCGGCTTCCATTTCCAGACAGCCGCTCCGGCAATAATCAGTCCGAGAACCAGAGCCGATGCAACCCAAGGGAGTATCGTTCTCAGCTTCATCCGAGGCTCTGCCGTTGCGATCCCTTGTGCCGCCATACCTTCGGGATCAGCTGCGGCTTTTTGAATATCTATTCGGACATCCGAGATATCGTGGTATCGATCCCTGGCATCCTTCTTCAAACAACGATCAAGGATCTCCCGCAGCCTCCAGTGCAGGTTTGCAGGAAGCTTGCTCCAATCAGGTTCCGAACGGATCACGGACGCGAGAATATCGGATACGTCATCCCCTTTGAATGCGGCGCGTCCCGTCAGCATCTCGAACAGTACGCAGCCGAATGCCCAGACATCCGTGCGCTTGTCGACGGTCTTCCCCCTCGCCTGTTCGGGAGACATATAGGCAGCCGTTCCGAGGATCACGCCCTGCTGTGTAGCGGCGTTGCTCAATGTAGGGGAGTTGGACAGATTTACTTCCGCCTGTTCCCCTGCAAAGGCCTTTGCCAATCCGAAATCCAGTACCTTGACTTTGCCCTCTGGAGTCAACTTTATGTTGGCAGGCTTGAGGTCGCGGTGAATCACTCCTTTTTCATGCGCAGCTTCCAGCGCTTCGGCTATCTGCAGCGCCAGTTTCAGCGATTCCTCGATCGGGATCGGCCCGGCTTTAATCCGATCTGCCAACGTCTGTCCTTCAGCCAGCTCCAGTACAAGGAAGTTTGTTCCGCCCGATTCTTCCAGCCCATGGATAGCGGCGATATTCGGATGATTCAGAGAGGCGAGCAGTTTCGCTTCACGATTGAACCGTGCAATGCGGTCGGGATCGCGCGCGAACTCGGAGGGCAATAGTTTGATGGCAACATCGCGCCCAAGCTTGCTGTCGTGCGCGCGATAAACCTCCCCCATACCGCCTTGACCCAGCTTTTCAACGATCCGGTAGTGTGCAATAGTCTGGCCG
>JAFGIY010000016.1 GCA_016929335.1 Acidobacteriota bacterium
AAGTCCGAACTCCACAGGGCAGTGTGCCTCGTAACGCGAGGGAGGGGCGACCCTACGGAAAGTGCCACAGAAAATATACCGCCCCGCATTGCGGGGTAAGGGTGAAAAGGTGCGGTAAGAGCGCACCGCGTCACTGGCAACAGGGACGGCAGGGCAAACCCCACACGGAGCAAGGTCAAATAGAAAAGCACTCCCGAAAGGGATAAAGGATGGCCCGTCCGACGCTTTTGGGTAGACCGCTCGATCCCGGGAGTGATCCCGGGACTAGATGAATGATTGCCGTCCCTGCTTTGCAGGGAAACAGAATTCGGCTTACGGCCGGCTCCGGATCAGCCACGAATTCCACAAATAATATTGTTCAAGAAATATGCGGCTGGTTTTCCACGGATATCAGCTTCCCCAAAACTCGGCCAAGGCTTACCTTGACTTCAAACTGAAGAGGCAGTTTCCGCTCGTCCGCTGAAAACCAGATCCTGAACTGACCGCCCTCTTTGAACAATCCTTCCTTCAGCGCAGAGGTGTCGACATTCCATGCGGCAAGCTTCCCGAGTGAAGTATCCAGGACTTCCTGTTTTTCAACACGAGCTTGGACTTCTTTGAACTTGTCGTCATTCCCGATCATAAAGGTTTGGACATGCTGCAGCCGGAGTTCTGACATTCGGAAAGTGTAGAGAGCGGAGAATGGATCCTGAACGCACGGGGGAATATTCTCTTTGATTTCATCCTTCTGAAGCTTGGGAGGAACAACCGATTCGTCCATCACGCGGATATGAAGCCGGCGGGTTTCCCTGAGATAATCTATGTCTACCTGCCGCTTGCGTTTTCCTTCCCGGATTTTCTGGGAAACCCTGAGCGAGCAGAATGTCTCCGGCTCCGAGAGGAAGATGAATTCGTCTTCGACCTTCATTCCCGACATCTTCATCAGCATACCGCTGGAATGTGCCTTAAGGATTATTTTCAATGCCTTTTTATTTTTGTATTCGGTTTCCCCAACCAGTTGAAGATCGACCTCGCCGGCTTCCATGTGGGGCAGGAAAAACAGATACCAGGGAGGATCCCATTTTACCAGATAAACCAGTCGTTCGCCGATCGAGAAGGGCTGATTCGGGTTGGGTTGAGCGGTCCCGGATGGCGGTTCCTGAAGAGAGTGCGTTCCTGCAGGAATAGCCGCCAACAGGCAGGCAACAAAAAGCCGGATCCTAACAGACCGCATTGGCAGAACCCTCGTTATGGACAAGCCGCCGCACTACGGCCGCAAATACCTCATCTACAGAGATATCCATGCACTCGTTCTTTGTAGCACAAATTCTTCCATAACAGAAGCTGCATGGCAGCGTATGTGCTATTGCCTCGCTCCCGCTCGTCCACGGACCATTTCTGATGGGCGACGTCGGCCCGAAGATACCGACTACGGCAACGCCCAATGCGCAAGCCAGGTGGAAAGGGCCTGTATCCCCTCCGATAACCAGACGCGCTCTTCTCAGCACGGGAATCAGCCGGATAAATGAAATGTGCAAATGAGAAGGAGCATCATTGCCGCAGCGTTCCGCAATAGTGCGATAATAGGATTCCTCCCCCGGTCCGGTCGTTACGGCCACCTTAAGCCCCAATTCCGATTTGATTCTCTTTGCCAGATCGCCATATCGCTCCAGGCTCCACCTTTTGGTCGGCCATCCGCCGCCGGGATTGATAACAACAAAGTCGGTAAGCTGCTCTCTCTTCAGAAGGGAATCCACGAACTGCAGATCAGCTTCCGGAACGAGAAAATCAACAGGGGAGGAAACAGAAAGAGTCCCTGCCAGTTCCGCCAGCATCCGATTCAGTTGCAGCACATGAACCGGCTCCTGCGGTTTGGACAGCGTCCGATGATAAAACCAGTGGGCCGGGAATTCGCGCACCAGTTCACGGGAAAATCCCAGACGTGTCCGGGCTCCGCTCAGCAAGCCGAGGATGGCTGTTTTCAGAAGCCCCTGGAAATCAAACGCAAGATCATAATGCCGGCTTCTCATGTTCCGGATCAGATCCCACAGCTTTTTCCATGCATGCCTGTCCGGAGGGAAGCGCAATAGAGCACTTGTGTCGAGAACGTGAACTTCATGAATGCCCCGCACGGCAGACAGAAGAAACCTGCATTTTCCCGCCACCAGCCAATCGATTTTCGAGCCTGGATAAGCTTTCCGCAGAGCCTCAAAAGCCGGCAATGCATGCAGTATGTCTCCTAAGGAACTGAGGCGGATGATCAGAATTCCGGGAGAAGATTTCATGGGTGAGTCTTGGAAATAATGGTTTGAATCAGATCCCGCGTCGAATGGTCTTTCGGATCGCCTGCAATCGCCACCTGCCCGCCATAGGCTCGAACTGTCTCCCGCTCGGGAACGCTGTCTTCCGTATAGTCCGTTCCCTTGACATGAATATCCGGCCGGATTTCACGCAGGATGCCGTCAACGGTCAAGGCATCGAATAAAAGCACATAATCGACACACTCAAACGACGCAAGAATTTCAGCCCGCTCCGACTGAGGCTGAAGCGGCCGTCCCTTTCCTTTCAGCGCTGTTACTCCTTCGTCTGAATTAATGCCGAGGATAAGTATGTCGCCGAGAGATTTCGCGTTCTGAAGGTATCGGACATGACCCACGTGGATCAGATCGAAGCAGCCGTTGGCGAACACTACCTTCCGTCCGGAAGCGCGTGATTGCGCCGATATTTCCTTAAGCTCGGCCAGCGTCTTGATTTTGAGTGTCGGATCCGTCCACATTTTATGATTCGAGATTTGAGATTTGGAATTCGAGATCAGGTTTCATTTTGGATTGCGTCCCGCAGCTCGTTGCAGGTTAAGGTGGCTGTTCCCCGCTTCATGACCACGATCCCGCCTGCGTAATTGGCAAGTCGTGCAGCATCTGCCGGCTCGCCGCCGCACGCAAGCGCCAGAGTGAATACTGCAATGACCGTATCGCCTGCTCCCGTAACATCGGCGACTTCATCCGTTCCATAGATGGGAATGTGAAGAGGGGCTTTGTCCTTCTCAAACAGCGTCATGCCGAAACGTCCCTGGGTTACCAGCAGGGACTGCAGCCGCTGCCGGCGCAAAACGCGCCGGCCGATTTTCCCCAGCAGCCTTGCATCACTGCCGATGGAGACACCGAGAGATGCTTCGAGCTCCGTGATGTTGGGCGTAATCGATGTGACTTCATGGAACTCCGCCATGCGGAATCTCGAATCCACGACAATGGGGATATTTCTTGCACGGGCTGCGATCCGCAATTTGGACAGAAGCGGCATCGTAATCATTCCGTATCCGTAATCGCTGATGATAATCGCATCCACCGAGGGGATGCTTCCGGCAATGAGATTCCAGGAAGCGGCCGGAAGAGGATCGGACCCATGAACGCGGTCCACGCGGACAACCTGCTGCGGTGCCGAATGATGAGCCCCTGCAAGAATGCGGGTCTTTATGGGCGTGCTGTACGATCGGATCCTGCGGATTGCCCGGACATTGGCTCCTTTGGTCCGCAGGATTTGAACCAGGTCTTTTCCCGCCTCATCGTTTCCAATCGCGCCCGCGATCGCGACACGGCAGCCGAGGTCCAGAAGGTTATGGGCTGCATTCGCAGCGCCGCCCGCCATGCGGGCCAGGTTGCGGTATTCCAGCACTAGGACCGGCGCTTCGCGCGAAACCCTCGCAATGCGCCCGTAGAGGAACTCGTCGGCAATCAAATCCCCCACTACGAGGATTTTACGGCTTGAGAATCGGTCCAGAATATTCAGCAGTTGTTTGTGCATTTCAGATGCGTGAATGTAACAAAGAATCTCTTGAAAGACAATTTACGAATTTTGAATCCTCGTCCGGCAATCGCGGGTATCTGTGACCGCCGTCACGGTTCCCATTTCCGCCCGGAGTTAGAATCACACTGTCTTTGCGAATACCCGCGGCCCAGATGGTGGATGGATGGCTCGATAATCGGGGGATACCGAGCTTATTCACATCTGGCCGCGGCCATGTTCTTCCAGTAATTTTTGAGCCGCCTCCAATACCTCTCGGACTGAAATCTCCTTCATACAGCGAAAATCAGCAGGGCATTTTCTCAAAAAACAGGGATTGCATTCAACCGGGTGTTTTATCACCACCGCTTTGCGGCTGAGCGGGCCCGTGGCAACTTCGCTGGTGGATCCGAAGATTGCCAGCTGAGGAACATCCAGAGCCGCGGCAAGATGCATCGGTCCGGAATCGTTCGTAATCAGAAGCGTGCATTCCCGGATCAATCCCATAAGCTGACCCAGTGTCGTTCTGCCTGCCAGAATCACGCGCGGCTGCTTCATGCTCGCCGCAACTTCTTCCGCTGCCCGCAGATCGCTTTGAGCGCCGAAGAGCAGGATGCGCGCATTGAATCGGCCGGCCAGCGCATCCGCAACCGCGGCATAGCGGTCGGGAAACCAGCGTTTGGCTTCGCCATAGAAAGCACCGGGATTGATGCCTACAATCACCTCGCTTTCCCGGATGCCGTGAGACCGGAGAATTTCACCGGCCGCAGAGCGGTCCGCATCGCGCACTCCGATACGGACGCCGGGCGGAAATTCATTCGACCGCCAGGGGCGTGGATCCAACATCCCCATCCCCGAGAGAATGCCCAGATAATAATAGGCTTGATGAACAGTGCGGACTTCAGGATCGATGGCGACCGCATCTGTCAGCAAAAGGCTCCGGCCGTCACGGGCATATCCGATCCTCCTCGGAATTCTTGCGAGCCAGGCGATCAGGGCGGCTTCGAATGCATTCTGCAGCAGGATTGCCAGATCATAGCGGCGTTTCTTTATGTCGGCTGCAAGCCGCAACAGCCCGGTCCATCCGCGATGCCGTCCGTCCCTGTCATACTCAAGAACCTCATCCACAAAATCGACTGCGGAGTAGATATCACGTACCCACGGGCGCACAAGAAGAGAAATATGCGCCTGAGGAAACAGACGTCGGACCTCCAGCATCGCCGGAATGGAGATCACCGCATCGCCAACCCAGTTGGTTCCCCGTATGAATATCCGTTTAACCGCGGAAGTCTCGCCTAACATCAGCCTCGGCCCTCGATGCATTTTTTCAGCATCAGCTCAAATTCCTTCGCATCGGAAATTTCCGTCGCTTGAATCGAAACCAGCAAAGAGAACTCCGGAGGATCGGATGTTTTAACGGCATCCTTCTCGGTTACGATGATGGCTTCGGCTCCCAGACCGCGCGCTTCATCAATACATCTTTCCCAGTCGCCCGGCTTGAGCCGATGATGATCGCGAAAAAATTTCTTTCCCCTTACCGGGATACCCAACCCGCGGATGTCGCGCTCAAACCGCTCCGGATTGCCCAGCGCAGCCGCAAGATAAGCCGGCTGCGAAACCGTTTTCTTCAGGCAGGCATCGGTCCGGCCTTCCTTCCATGCCGAAAAAGGGACAAAGTAATTTATCTTCTGCCTGCAGCGGAAGACGGCTGCAGTTGAATGATACTGCCGGATCTCTTCAATAATGCCTCCGCTTTTTTCCTCCCCGCAGGATTCATTGATCACGACAGCCTGGCATCGTCGTAGATGCGACAGGGGTTCGCGGAGAGTTCCCCGGGGGAATACACGATTCGATGCCAGCGGCTGGCTGCCGTCGACTATGACGATGTCGAGGTCCCGGTGCAGCCGGAGATGCTGGAATCCATCGTCCAGGATAAAGACCGTCCGTTTCATTTTCTCCGCGAGCAGACTGCCGGCCAGGAAACGATTGCGGGAAATCCCCAGATATGCCGAAGGAACATGACGGCGGATTAGAGCGGGTTCGTCGCCCAGGACTATTGCGGGCGATGGGATCGTGTCTGTCGGAGCAACAATACGGGAACTGCCCGCCTCAACCCTCCCATAGCCCCGGCTCAATATTGCGGGCGTATGGCCGAGTTTCTCCAGTATCTGAGCGACATGGATGACCAGGGGAGTTTTCCCCGATCCTCCCATGGTGATATTCCCAATGCTGATAACCGGCGCAGCCAGCCGGCGCTTCGTCAGAAGCCCGTATGAATACAGAGCACAACGCGCGCGGAGCAGCGCCTCGAATGCCAGACCTGGAATAAAGAGCAGGGGAGCAAGCCCCGCGGGAATCCTGTGCATAGAGAATCAGATTAGCATAAAACCCCGAAATCAGGTTGATTCATAGTGTGCCATGAATAGCCTGTCTCAAAATAAGCAATGATTCCCATGTGGGTCGCGGCTTCAGCCGCGACGCGCAATAAATCCCATGGGTAAGAAATATTTATGCCTGATCTTCTGTTTGCGCAAACATGTCGCGGCTGAAGCCGCGACCCACATGAAGGCTGCGTAAACGGGTTTTTCCGCCCATGCATGCGGTCATGCAATTTTCATGTGTCGCCCGGGTTGTTTTGTATTGCATAAATAATCTAATATATGCATAATTATGCGCCTGGGTTCAGCTATGATATCGAAAAGGGCAAGACAGGGAAAAATATTGGAGGTGACCCGAAAGCGGCAGGTCCATAGCCAGGAGGAACTGTCCTCCATCCTGCGGCAGGAAGGGATCGATGTAACGCAGGCCACTCTTTCCCGCGATATCCGGGAACTGGGCCTGGTGAAGATGCGTGCCGGTTATCGGATTTCGGAAGAATCGCATCCTGTTCTGCCGGATGAGATGTTGCGGCGTGCCTTTAAGCAATTTGTGGTTCGAACCGATGTTTCGGGCAATATTGTCATGATCAAGACTTCTCCGGGCAATGCGCATTCGGTCGGCGTGGTCCTGGATGCCGCACAGTGGCCGGAAATGCTCGGGACGGTTGCGGGCGATGATACGGTTTTCATCCTTCTGCGCAACGGCCGCTATGGTAAAAAGGTGCTTGGGAGAATTCAGGATCTGTGCGAATGAAATACAGGATGCATGAGCTCGACGAGCGGACGGGCTTGTTCTAAGGAGAAGGATTTGAGAATCACCATCAAGCTGGGCGGCAGTATTCTGGAGGATACCGGTATCCGTACTCATCTTCTTGAGCAGATTTCGCGCATGGCATCGCAAGGCCATGAAATTCTGCTGGTGCATGGCGGCGGCAAAAGCCTGAACAGGCGATTGTCACAGATGCAGATGACGTCTCAATTCATCGAGGGCCTGCGGGTTACGGATGCGGAAACCCTGCAGGTCGCCGTCATGGTGCTGGCCGGAGAGGTGAATAAAAGGATTGTCGCCGAAATGAGCCGGTTGGGGACCAGAGCCCTGGGAATCTGCGGAGCCGATGCCGGAGCCGTCCGCTGCGTCCGGCTTGAAGACTTGCCCGGCAACCCGCAGGGAATCGGCTTTGTCGGAAAGCCGACGGCGGTGAATCTGGAATTTTTCGAGATGGTTCTGCATTCCGGAACGGTGCCCGTAATATCCAGCATCGCGATGGGTGCGGATTCGCAGCTATACAATGTTAATGCGGATCAGATGGCATCGGCCTGTGCTGCAGGCGCCCGCTGCCATTCTCTGATCTATCTGACCGATGTTCCGGGCGTCAGGGACGGAGACGGAGCCGTACTGAAAGATATCGGGAAAGCGGAAATCCTCAGCATGAGGTTGCAGGGGATTCTTTCCGGCGGCATGTTGCCGAAAACGTCATCATGCCTGGAAGCACTCGAGGCGGGGGTTTCATCCGTACACATACTTCCGGGCGCCGGCCGGGATATTCTGACCAAATTCTTTGACGGATCTTTAAGCGAAGGGACAAAAATTCATGGAAACAGCTGACATGCAACTCAAACCGGAAGAAATACAGGCTCTTGAAGAAAAATATCTTTTTGCCACTTACAAGCGGTCCGCGCTTTACTGTTCTCATGGATCCGGACCGTATCTTTACGACCTTTCCGGCAAACGCTATCTCGATTTCCTGGCGGGAATCTCCGTAAATTCGCTCGGCTATAATCATCCGCGCCTGGTACGCGTTCTGGTGGAACAAGGACAGCGCCTGATTCACAGCTCCAATCTTTTCTATAATCCGTTTCAGGGGCTTCTGGCGAAGAGGTTGACGGAAATTTCGGGCATGTCCAAAGCTTTCTTCACCAACAGCGGCACCGAAGCGATTGAGGCTTCCCTCAAGATAGCCAGAGCTTATGGGCATGCTCAAAGCAGCAAGGACAAGTCTCTCATTCTTGCACTCACCAATTCCTTTCATGGCAGAACTCTCGGAGCTTTGAGCATTACGAGCCAGGAGCAGTATCAGGCTCCGTTTCGTCCGCTCATTCCCGATGTCGAGTTCGTCGGCGAGTTCACTCCTGCGGCTTTGGAAAAAGCGTTTTCCGAAAGAGTCTGCGCGCTGGTTATCGAACCGGTTCAGGGAGAAGGAGGGATTGTGCCGCTGCCTGCCGACTTTGTGCGTGCGGCACGGGAATTGTGCGACCGCTTTAATGCGCTGTTGATTGCGGACGAAATTCAGTGCGGCCTCGGCAGAACCGGCAAGTACTTTGCCTTCGAACACTACGGGATCCAGCCCGATGTCATAACGATGGCCAAATCACTTGCAGCCGGCTACCCTTTGGGCGTTATGCTCGGCAATGCGCGCGTGGCCGACAGCTTCAAGCCGGGAGATCACGGGACCACCTTCGGAGGCGGCCCGCTGGCGTGCCGGCTCGCTCTGGAAGTGCTGGACGTGATCGCGCAGGAGGGCCTGATCCGAAAAGTGGATGAATTGGGGAACTATCTGATCGCGGGCCTGAAAGCATCGGCAACTCGGCATCGCCTGATCAGTGAGGTTCGAGGAAAAGGGCTGATGATCGGCGTTCAGATCGGGAGCGAGGCCAAGGATATTGTAAACCGCCTGCTGGGCAAAGGAATTATCACCAATGCGGCGCACGATACCGTCCTTCGGCTTCTGCCGCCATTTGTCATTTCAAAAAGCAACATCGATGAATTCCTGAACACCCTCGACGGAATTCTGACTGAAATGGAGGCCACGAAGTGACACGAATATAATTCGTGAAATTCGTGGCTTGCGTTTTTTCTTTTTGATATAGATTGCATTATGAAAACTCGCGCATCTCGAACAAAGGAATCCTCCGGCTGGCAGATTATCAGCGGCGGTATAACGGCTCCCCAGGGATATCTTGCCTCCGGCGTATCGGCCGGTATCAAGAAAAAGGGGCTTGATCTTGCCGTGGTGTTTTCTTCACAGACGGCTTCTGCAGCCGGAATTTTTACTACAAACCGTGTTCAGGCCGCACCGGTAGTATTGAGCAGCGAAAATCTCAAAGTCTCGCGCGGACGTGCTCGTGCGATTCTGATCAACTCCGGCTGTGCAAATGCCTGCACCGGCGAGAGGGGAATGCACGATTCGCTGATGAGCACGCAATGCCTTGCGTCTCATTTCGAAGCGGATCCCAGCCAGATTCTTGTGGCAAGCACCGGAGTGATCGGCAGCTTCCTGCCTGTTCCAAAACTCCTGAAAGGAATTTCCGCCGCTGTTTCCGCGCTGAACTCACGCGGAGGTACGGCGGCGGTGCGCGCCATCATGACGACCGATACCAGAGAAAAATGCATCGCGGTGGAAGGACGCATCGGTGGAAAAACCGTGCGGATCGGCGGCATGGCTAAAGGCGCCGGCATGATCCATCCGCAAATGGCAACCATGCTTGCCGTGATTACGACCGATGCCCGGATATTGCCGCGGGATCTGAATAAAATGCTGCACCACGCAGCAGAATGCTCTTTCAACTGTCTTACTGTCGATGGCGATACTTCAACAAACGACACGGTCTTTGCCATGGCAAACGGAGCTTCAGGAGCCCTTGTCGGGGACAACCGTTCGCGTTCCTTCTTTGAGAAGGGACTGGCATTGGTCTGCGAGGAACTGGCTAAAAGCATTGCCCGGGACGGAGAGGGTGCCACTAAATTTGTGGAAATCACTGTCGGCGGCGCTCCTGATTTTGAAGCCGCCCGAAAAGTCGCCAAGGCAATCGCGCATTCTCCCCTGGTTAAAACAGCGCTCTACGGAGAAGAACTGAACTGGGGCCGGATCCTGTGCGCAGTCGGCTACAGCGGTGTTCCCTTTGATCCAGAGGAGGTCACCCTGAATTTGAATGGAATCCCCATCTTCCGCAACGGCGCGCCTGTCGGTTCGACGCGGGCGCGCGCCGAAAAAGCCATGAAGGCTCACGATCTCCGGATCGAAGTAGACCTGGACTGCGGCCGTGCCTTCGCAAAAGTATGGACATGCGATCTCAGCCATAAGTACGTCGACATAAACGGCAGTTATATCTCTTAATTACGAATTACGAATTACGAATGACGATTTACGATTGAAGCCATATGGAGCAATTGACGATGCTTTGTGATTTACATCGTGCTTCAATCATCAATTGTTTATCATGAGTACAATCGTCAATCGTCAATCGTAAATTGTCTTGACAATCCTCCGTTGCTGTTTAAGATACAGAGAGTACAATCACCAGAAAGCAATGGATAATTGTATGAGGCTCTATACGGCAATTCGAAATGACAAAGTTCTTCTGCTCCTAAGCCTCCCCCTTCCTCTGCCTCTTCCCGGCGGGCGATTCTAGAATTCCCGGGTTCGAGGCAAATATCCAAGCATATATTCGAAAGGATTCAACTATGACGGACCGAGTACTCGTTTTTGACACCACATTGAGAGATGGAGAACAATCTCCGGGCGCCAGCATGACCATCAGCGAAAAAATGATGCTGGCGGAGCAATTGGAACGACTACGGGTGGACGTTATCGAGGCCGGTTTCCCGATTTCTTCGGAAGGCGATTTTGAATCCGTTCGCAGCATTGCTGAGAAAATTCGAACCATAACGATCGCCGGATTGGCAAGAGCAAGCAAGGGCGATATCGATCGTTGTTGGGAAGCAGTCAAGGCTGCGGCCAAGCCGAGGATTCACGTGTTCATAGCCACTTCCGATATTCATCTGAAATATAAGCTGAAGAAAAACCGGGATGAGGTTCTCGCTGAAGCACGCCAGGCAGTGGCTTATGCCAAATCCCTATGTCCTGATGTCGAGTTTTCGGCGGAGGATTCAACGCGGTCCGATCTCGCATATCTCGCCAGGGTCGTAGAAGCCGTCATCGATGCCGGCGCCAACGTGGTAAACATCCCTGATACCGTCGGCTATACTTTCCCGACGGAATACGCGGAGCGGATCCAGTACCTGCGGTCCCACGTCCCCAATATCGGGAAGGCCATTCTTTCGGTGCATTGCCATAACGATCTGGGACTGGCCGTGGCAAATTCGCTGATTGCCGTTCAAAACGGCGTGCGCCAGGTCGAATGCACGGTAAACGGAATCGGCGAGCGCGCCGGGAATGCATCGCTGGAAGAGATCGCCATGGCGCTGCGAACGCGAAAGGACCTCTTCGGCATCGAAACCGGGATTAAGACGGAAGAGATTTATCCTTCCAGCGCTATGGTTACGAATCTCACGGGCATGATCGTTCAGCCGAACAAAGCGATCGTGGGAAGAAATGCCTTTGCCCATGAAGCCGGGATTCACCAGGATGGAGTCATCAAAGAAAAGCTGACCTACGAAATCATGCGCCCGGAAGATGTCGGAATTAAGGAAAGCAAGCTGGTCATGGGCAAGCATTCCGGCCGGCACGCTCTCAGAAAGAAATATGAGGAACTGGGATTCAACCTGAGCGACGCAGAGCTGGAAAAAGCATACATATTGCTTAAAAAAGTCGCGGATAAGAAAAAGGATGTTTTTGACGAGGATCTGATCGTGACGGTACGCGATGCCCTCAGAATCGCTCCGCCGGTATATAAGGTCAAAAACATCCAGTCAATCGCCGGCAACCAGGTTATTGCCACTGCCACCATCCTGCTCGAAAAAGAGGGAACTCTGCTTCAGGATTCCGCAACCGGGGACGGGCCGGTGGATGCCGTGCTCAAAGCCGTCAACCGGATTACGGGAATGGAAGGGAAGTTGATCGAATACACGGTCCACAGCGTCACTCATGGTGCGGATGCCGTTGGTGAAGTCTTCATGAAGGTGGATTTCGGCAAAGTCTCTTTCATCGGCAGAGCCGCCAGCCTGGATATCGTCGATGCGAGCGCCCGCGCTTACGTGGATGCGGTCAATAAGATGATTCCCTATCAGATGGCGCTGGAGGTACATAACGGAAAGAAGTGATTTACGATTTACGATTGACGATTTACGATTGAACTCATACGGAATGGTTGCTGCTGCCGTATGGTTCAAATCGTAAATCGTCAATCGTCAATCTGTTCTCCTATTATGAAACAGAACCGATTACACACAGCTCCCGGTGCCGCTATAGCGTTTCAGGGAGAACTGGGTTCGTTCAGTCATCATGCCGCCAGGAAGATATTCGGGGCGGCAATACGGCCGCTTTCCTGTTTCTCTTTTGACGAAGCGTTTGCTGCGGTTGTTTACAGGAAAGCCGAATGCGCCGTAATCCCGATTGAAAACACTCTGGCCGGAAGCATCCATCAGAATTTCGATCTGCTCGCTCATCACTCTCTCGAAATTGCCGCTGAGACTTCGTTACGTGTGGAACATAATCTGATTGTTCATCCGGGTGTCGGGCTGAGGCAGATAAAGCAGATTTATTCCCATCCGGCGGCCCTGGAACAGTGCCGGCGCCTGCTGCGCAGACTCAGGGCGATCGAGAAGGTTTCGTTTTACGACACCGCGGGCAGCGTAAAGCATATACGGGACCGCGGACTTCGCTCGGCTGCTGCCATAGCTTCCGAAGATGCGGCACGGATTTACGGGATGAAGATTCTGCGCCGCGGAATCGAGGATGAACCCGAAAACTACACGCGGTTTCTTGCGCTCGCGCGTCGCGGGAAGTATTTGCGCGGAGGCCCGAAAACGAGCATCGTTTTCGGACTCAGGAACGAACCCGGAGCGCTTTTCAAGGCTTTGTCCGTCTTTGCGCTGCGGAACATCGATCTGTCCAAAATCGAGTCCCGTCCTATCCGCCGAGAGCCCTGGCAGTACCTTTTCTATCTCGATCTTCAGAGTGACAGCCGCAGCCCCGAATGCTCTCATGCATTCCGTCATCTCCGTGAACTGGCCCCGTATTTTAAGGTGCTGGGTTCATATCCTACTTTCTAAGGAATCCGAATTTATCATTCACCATCCGGAATGCTTCGGGGTCGCTCTTTGTCTCTTATACCTCGATATGCGGTGAATCCTATATGTAGCGACTGAAGAGGCTGTCCCACGGCTGTTCTGCCGTAATCCCTCGCGGCCGGTCCTGAAAAGGCCGGGCAGAAAAGCCCAGGGCGTGAGAGACCGTCTCAAAACTCGATTCAATTGGGCATGCCTTGAACCATGTGAATCGCGGCTGAAGCCGCGACAGGTTGGTGCAAACAGAAGATCAGGCATAAATATCTCTTACAAATGGGATTAATTGCGAGTCGCGGCTTCAGCCGCGACCCACATGAGATTTTTGCTTATGTATTTGCACGGTATTCTGCTTACGCGCCCAATGACTGCCGGATGGCTTTCGCGAGTTCGGACATGGAATAAGGCTTGCTGAGAAAAGCCTTAAATCCCATGCGGGCGGCTTTTTCGGTGGTTATCTGATCACTATAGCCCGAGGAGATGATGATGGGCAGCTCAGGACGCAGCTTCCGGAATTCCTGAGCCAATGAAATGCCGGTATAGTGAGGCATGGTCTGATCCGTGATGACCAGATCAAACCGGTGAGGATCGCTCATAAACAGCTCCAAAGCGCGCGTGCTGTGGGTCTCGCCGGTTACGGAATATCCCAGCTTTTCCAGGGATCTCCTTCCGAGATTAACGATAGCCTCCTCATCGTCAATCAAGAGGATGCGCCCTTGTCCTTTCACGATTTCCGCCGCGGGGACCGCCGGACGGGCCGGTTTCTCTTCACAGCAAGGCAGATATGCTTCAAAACATGCACCCTGTCCGGGAGCGCTCTTCAAGAGAATGGTTCCGCCATGGCTTTGAATGATTCCGTGAACCACAGCCAGGCCCAAACCGCTCCCCTGTCCAGCGGACTTGGTTGTGAAATACGGTTCAAATATACGCTTCTGTATCTCCGGATCTATGCCCGGCCCCGTGTCGATGATGCTCAACCGGATGTGCTCTACCGGGGCCAGATCCTGAGGCTGATTGGTGAAGCCGCTGACCGGCCAGACCGGATCCAGCTCGATTCTCAGCACTCCCCCCTTCTGCTGCATTGCATGACATGCATTCGTAGCCAGGTTCAGGATAACCTGATGCATTTGCGTCGGATCCGCCAGGATGGGACTGCATCGAGGATCCATCCGGGTACGGATCTCAATTGTGGAAGGAAAGGTTGCTTTGAGGAGCTTCATCGTTTCGTCAATGATCGTATGCAGATAAATTGGACGACGCTCCTGGTCCAGCTTTCTGCTGAAGGCGAGTATCTGGTTCACGACATCGCTTGCCCGTCTGGAGGCTTTGACGATCTGGTCGAGATTGGTTTTTACGGGATGATCCGGCGGCACTTCTTCGGATGAAAGCTCGGCATATCCGAGAATGGCAGCCAAAATGTTGTTGAAATCATGTGCGATGCCGCCGGCAAGTTTCCCGATGGCTTCAAGCTTCTGTCCCTGACGAAGCTTCTCTTCGCTGCGGCGCAGGGTTTCTTCCGCCTGCCTGCGCTCCGTGATATCCCTGGCGATACCCTGAACTCCCGCCGGTTTGCCGTCTTCGTAAATGATTTCAGCGTTCACCTCGACCGGAATGCTCAAACCGTCCCTTGCCAGCAGGTCGCATTCCAGATGAGGGCTTTCAATTCCTTTCAGCTTCTGTTCAATCCATTCCCTGATTTTGGGAAGCGATGCCGGTTCAACCAGGTGCTCAGGATCCATCTGCAGCAAATCCTGGATATCGTATTTCAGGATGCGCATTCCGGCAGGGTTGATGGATTTCGGTCTGCCCGTCCGGTCACAGGCAAAAACAATGTCGTTCGATCTTTCAAAAAGCTCCCGATACTTCTTTTCAAGGGCTGCTTCCGCCTCCACCTGATGCCGGATGATTTCCGTCTGTCGGGTAACGCGTTTCCTGAGCATGGCAATCCAGGTTAAGGCGCTTACGATCAGCAGAAAGAGAATGCCGATGGTCCAGTAGGTATGTTTCAGCGTCCACCAGGGTGCGCTCTTTAGAACACGAATATCTTCCGGAGTGCGCAGCAGAAGCAGGAATCCGTATTTCTCGGCCGCTTTTTCCTGAAGGAGATAGATCCCCGTAAGTTCAACCTTGCTTCCGTTCCGTATTTCCGGAGGAGGCGATCGATAGGAACTGGATTCAAGAAGAGCCTCAAAAGCAGTGCTTCCGGTATTCAGGTCCTGCAGAAGATAGCTCTGTCCGGCGGAGTTGCGCCATTGATCTACCAGTTCAGCTCTGATTTTTACCAGATCTCCATGGATATGATTGTTCAAAGCGTAGCTGTCCTCGAGGACTCGAGGCTCCTGAGGAGGCTGAGAACTCAGCCTTCTGACCAGCGCATGGTGCATGAAGGGAGCAAATTCTCCGGGCTCAGGATATCCGCTTATGGTCAATAGATCGGAGGAATTAACGGGCAGCATGTGATCAACGGTTACCACGATACTGCCTGTATCGTCTTTAACATAGAGAGCTCTTCCGGGTTGTTGATGGAGCAGCACTCCTTGAATCCTTACCCGGTGACCGGCTTCCCTCTGACTGGAGTATCGGAATACATCCCGAATGGGGCGTAAGGGGATTGAGAATGGATCGGAGACCGCCTGCTCGATCAGATGAATTCCACTTATGGATGGCACATTGACCCTGAATCCATTTATGTTTCCCCGATCGCTGATCTGTATGGAACAAATACCCTCTGCAGTGATTCTCGCGTCCTGGAGTGAATGGACATTAGCCGAATCAGACCGGTTTGGAAGCCAGACCTGGATTTGCTTTCCATCGCTGAACAACTCCAGGCACCAGCGATTGCCAACCTGGCGGACGGAGCGCACGATGCCTTGCACCCGAACGCGCAGGCAATCATACAGTCCTGTAGACAGTTGATCCAGCGTCAGACTCACGGCGGGAGGCAAGGCGGCGGATCCGATGAGGCGGAATTCGGGTTTGATAATTATAGGTGCAAAATCTCCCGGAGCACTGAAACCCTGGACCTCGTATTTCTTGCCCTCTTCCAGTGCCAGTATGGGATCCAGCGATTGCAGGTATATGGCATCGCCGCCATCCTGAATAAAGGTCATAGATAATTGAGGGTCATGATAGGTGATAAGCCCTCGTACGCGGATGGGATATCCACGAGCAGCTTCCTGGGCGGTGAGACGGCGGATCTGGCGGATTCCTGTTAAGGTTGGCAGGCCCTTTTCTTCCTTGCTCTGGATCGCCAGTGCCTTAATCCGCAGATAGGTGGCATTTATGATGCGCGGAATCGTGCTTCCCAAATCCGCAAATCCAATCACATCCGCTTCGTCTCCAGGATCAATCGGCCGAGTAAACAGCGTCCGGGCTTCAATCACTCCCGTACTGTCCCGGATAAGAAGAGTATCGGCTTTATCTCCAGGCATTACCGTGCCCTGAATCCGGATCCGATGCTGGGGCGGATTGCTCTTCCAGCTCTTTTCAAGCTCCCGGATGCTTGTAACCGGTAGATTCTTCGGAGCCGTCGGCGCGGGCGTTAATATCGAAATCTCTCTTTCACTCGGCACCCGCAGCACAAAACCAATGGGCTTTCGCGCCGAATCAGCCGTCACCGCCAGCACACCCTTCACCTCGATTCTTGCATCAATCAGGCTGCTGGCAGCGGTTTGAGACAATGCGCGTATCCGGATTTGAATCCTGCTCCTTCCTTCATATACCTCGAGAACGGAATGGGAGCCTTCCTGGAAAGCATTGTGGACAATTCCTTCCGTCTGCAGCCAGTGACAATCATCCCGCCGGAAATCAAGTCGAGAAATGGGCACTTTTCGGATAGAGGGGAAACCGTTTATATTGAGAAGCTTCAGCCGAGCCTTAGCTACAATGGGAAGAATGCCTCCGGGCGCGCTGATCCCGGAAACCTCCACCGGCTGGCCGGATGCCAGAGAAGGTATCTGCTGCTCCAGCTCAACAAGAATGCCGTCGCTTTCGTCCTGTATAAAGAGGATAGGCAGATCGGGATCATAGTAGGTTACAAATCCCTGCAAACGAACCGGATAGCCGAGAAGAGCCTGATCGGCCGACAACGTTCGGACCGATGCGGCTCTGGTCAATAAAGACAGTTTGTCCTTTGCATATATTCCGGCCGGATTACAGGCCGGCCAGATGCCCGATAAAAGAAGAATGGAGGAGAGAATCGCCTTAATAACCGTCACCAGTCCTGCATTCGGATTCATCATCATGGAGAGTTCAAGCCGGAGCCAAACTGCCTTAAAGTATCGCGCCTTCCGCTCAATACCTTCATATTCTATATCTCTTTGAGCTGAAACATGTACGTGTTAAACTGCGCCCCTGTTTTTTTTGCACTATTCGCGTATGCTTATCGGGAAATTTAGGGTATTCTCTTAACCTTTTAGAACTAATATTTATGCTTCGTAGCGGGATTGCCATCAAAACAAAAGCTCATAGCGGGAATATGCCCGGCAGCATAAGAATTTCATAGTACAAAGACCCCAAGACTCAGGCTTCCTGACATGCTACAATCACCGTTCTGTCTTAATAAATGAGAGGAATCGGTATGGTTCGAGCGGTTATCGCCGGCAGCGGTGCTTTTATTCCACCCAACCGGGTTACAAACGACATGTTGTCCCGGATAATGGACGCCACGGACGAATGGATCAGAGAACGCAGCGGAGTAGAAGCCCGGTACTATGTAGACGAAGGCATGGCCACTTCGGACCTTGGTTTTTCGGCGTCGATCGAAGCCCTCAAGGCTGCCGGGATCGACAAGGAGGAACTGGACCTAATTATCTTTGCGACCATGACTCCGGATTACTTTTTCCCCGGCTGCGGGGGGCTTCTTCAATCCAAACTGGGAATTAAAAACACACCCTGCTTTGACATCCGGCAACAATGCGCAGGCTTCCTCTATGGCATGCAGCTTGCCGATGCCCATATCCGATCGGGCATGGCAAAATCCGTCCTGCTCGTCGGTGCTGAGACGCACACGGGTTTCATGCCATGGACTCCCGCCAACTACGACTATATGTACGGAAAGTCCGGTACGCCGCCCACCCCTGAAGAGTTTGCATGGAATACCCGTTTTCGGAATGTGACGGTGCTGTTCGGAGACGCGGGAGCTGCGGTTGTTCTCAAGGCGGAAGAAGACGGCAATCGGGGCGTGATCGATTGCATCCTGCGCACCAACGGAAGCGATTTTGAACGGATTTATGTCCCCGGCGCGGGATTTAAGCACAGGCCCTATGTCGATATGGAGCAGATAAAGAGGGGCGATCATATCCCGGTGATGAATGGGACGTATGTTTTCCGAAACGCCGCAAACAGCATGGCGGCTGTCAGCAGGGAAATACTGGAACGTAATAATCTGAGTCTGGATGATGTATCCATGGTGCTCATGCATCAGGCAAATAAACGGATTAACCAGCGCGTACAGAACATGTTGGGCATACCCGAAGAAAAAATCATCCACAACATTCACAAATACGGTAATACTACAGCCGCCACAATCCCTCTGCTTTGGGATGAGTGTATGCGCACCGGCCGGATTCATGCCGGAGATCTGGTGCTGATGGTTGCTTTTGGAGCGGGAATGAATTGGGGATCGCTGCTCCTGCGGGCATAGCCCGCAGTTTGGAAGCAGCGGTAAATTACACTATTAATACGGACTCTTGCTATGAATAAAGGATTTGATAAAGAAACACTTGATCTGACCCTGGAATCGTTGAAGGACTTTACGGCGGCACACCTGCCCGAAAAGAAGCTCCTGGAACTCGATGCCAGGGATGAATTCCCCTATGAGATCATAAAAGAAATGTGCGGTCCCGGCCTGGGCATTCAGCTCCTGTTCATCCCTGAAGAATTCGAAGGAATGGGAGCCGGAGCTTTTGATATCTACAGGATATGCGAAGAATTGGCTCGGGTGGATCTGGGCGTGGCTACAGGCATCTTTGCGACTTTCCTCGGCAGTGATCCGATCGTCTACGGCGGCACCTACGAACAGCGGAAAAACTGGATGACGCGCATTGGCCAGGAAGGACTGCTCATGGCCTATGGCGCAACCGAACCGGAAGCCGGCAGCGATCTGGGAGCCCTCCGGACGGTTGCAAACCCCGTAATGGAAGACGGTAAGATCAAGGGCTACAGAATTACGGGCAACAAACAGTGGATCAGCAACGGCGGATATGCAGACCTTTATTCCGTCCTCGCCAAGGCGCCGGGGGGCCCCAGCTGGTTTATCGTTGAAAAAGATGCGCCCGGTCTCAGCCATGGCAAGCCCGAAGATAAGCACGGCATCCGGATCAGCAATACGGCGACGGTTTCGCTGGAAGGCGTCTATGTCGACGCCGACCGTCTGCTCGGAGAAGCAGAAGGGCAGGGACTCATTCAAGCCCAGCTGGTTTTCGGCTACACGCGCCTTATGGTCGCCGCATTCGGCCTGGGGGCCGGCTGGGCGGCGCTCGACCGCGCAATCCCATATTCGGTTAACCGTATCCAGGGTGGCGCCCCTCTGTCCGAGAAACAGGGCTATACGCACAAGCTGATCGTTCCCCACGCCGTGCTGCTCGAAGCGAGCCGCGCATACATCGAAGAGACGGCGGAGCGTCTGGACAGCGAAGATACCAACCTGAATACCGAGGGCGCAATCGCAAAATACCTGGCGACCGAAGCCGGGAACCTGGCGGCCGACGCGGCCATTCAGGCGCTGGGCGGTTATGGGTACACCCGCGAGTATATGGTGGAAAAAATCAAGCGCGATGCGCGTATCACACGAATCTATGAAGGAACGTCTGAGATAATGGAGATGACTATCTGCCGTGACCGCTGGCAGAATCACCTCAAAACTCATGGCCGGTTTTATCACGACATGGCACGCCAGGTCGAAGAGCTTCACAAGCAGAATGACAAATTAGGCGCGCAGACCGTCAGCTATGGCTTGCATGGCCTTGCCGAGCTTCTGGAATCAGCCCGGGCTCAGCGGCTGACACGCCACCAGCACATCCTTTTCCGCCTGGGAGAGTTGATCGCTCACGCCGAAGGGGCTGCGAGCCTCGCGCGGAGAGCGGCACGCGCCTTCCAGGGAGCTTTAAATGCAAAAGCCCATTCCCGCTTCAATATGAATCATCTTGCCGCGCTCAGCAGGATCTACGCTCGCGACACAGCCATGAAAATAATAAGCGAAGGGGCCCGTTGGATCGGTGGATTGATTCCCGATTCCGATGCCGTCAATCTTGAGAAAAAGCTGTTTATCCCTCAAATACACCGCGCTCAGGCAGGACTGATCCAGGATATGGATTACATTGCAGACGTCCTGTACGAAAGGGTTTCGGGATAAGCTGAGACTAAGAACTATACGAATTATTGGAATTTCCGGAGGCATTTAATTCAATGAGACTATCTGCAGCAGAGAGAGCTGTTGCCATCGTCGGGATAGGCGCAGTGATGCCCGACGCTTCAAACGCGCAAAAATTCTGGCAGAACATCAGGGATGGGCGATACAGCATTACGGATGTTGATCGCGATCGTTGGGATCCCAATCTCTATTTCGATCCGGATCCGAAAGCTCCGGATAAGTCCTATACGAAAATCGGCGGCTGGGTGCGGGATTTTGAATGGGATCCTCTGAAATGGAAGCTCCCAATTCCTCCCAAAGTGGGCCAAGCTATGGACCTTACCCAGAAATGGGCGGTGGTAACGGCGCGCGAAGCTCTGAGCGATTACGGCTATCCTTCGCGATCGCTTAATCCGGAACGAACTGCCGTCATCTACGGGAACGCCATGTCCGGCGACATGCATCTCTATTCGGCTGTCCGGATACTTTTTCCGGAGATTGCCGAAGAAATCCTCAAATCTTCCGGTTTTTCCGCCCTGCCTCCGTCTGTGCGCCGGCAGATCATGGAACAGGTGCTGGAAGGCGTCCGAAGAAAGACTCCTCCGATTACCGAAGATACGATGCCCGGAGAGCTTTCCAACATTGTCGCCGGACGCATTGCCGCTCTATATGACTTCAAAGGCCCCAACTTCGTTTCGGATGCGGCATGCGCGTCCACGATGGCGGCTATGACCGCTGCCATCGAGGGGCTGGTCGCCGGGCAGTACGACGCCGTACTGACGGGCGGAATCGATGCAAACATGAGCCCGTCGAGCTATGTAAAGTTCTGCAAGATCGGCGCGCTCTCAGCCACGGGCAGCAGACCCTATGCCGAGGGTTCCGATGGCTTCGTAATGGGCGAAGGCGGCGCCACGCTGCTGCTGAAGCGACTCCTGGATGCCGAGCGCGATGGAGACAGGATTTATGCGGTCATTCGCAGCATGGGCGGTTCGAGCGACGGCAAGGGAAAAGGGATTACGGCGCCCAATCCGGTTGGACAGAAAATGTGCGTTATACGCGCATGGCAGAATGCCGGGCTTTCTTTTTCTCCGGGAGATTTGATCGAAGGACACGGTACATCAACACCCGTAGGCGACGCCGCGGAGCTTCAAGTGCTTCTTGATATCTTCAAGGATCTGAATCTGCCTGTCGGGTGCATCGCGCTCGGATCTGTAAAATCCAATATCGGGCATTTGAAAAGCGCTGCAGGCGCCGCCAGTATCGTGAAAGCGGCTTTCGCTCTGAGGGATCGAATATTGCCGCCAAGCCTGAACTTTGTCCGGCCTAATCCGAATTTCGATCTTTCCAAAGCTTCATTTTATGTAAACACACAGCTGAAACCATGGGATGTCAGTCCGGGGCAGGCTCGACGGGCCGGCGTCAGCGCTTTCGGTTTCGGCGGCACCAATTTCCACATGGTGATGGAGGAGTACATCCCCGGACGGATCGCAAGTGAGAGCAAGGTGACCATTTCGGTCGCTGAGTCCGGCACGGCATCCGGACCTTCCGCCGCCCTCAAGGCGCCTCTGCGCGGAGCTTTGGTGATAGGTGCGGAATCAGAAGCCGCATTGGTCCGGCGGCTGAATACGCTGCAACAGGAAGTCGCCGGCGGCAAAGTTCCGGCTGTGGCTGCGCCTCTTGAATCCGATCTGCACGCCGAAGTGCGCCTGTCGATTGACTACGGAAACGGAGCCGAGTTGTCCGACAAAATCGGCAAAGCGCTCAAAGCTTTCGAAGAAAATCAGGCTGCACGATGGAAGGCGCTGCGTCCCAAAGGCATCTTCCTGGGGAAAGGACCGGCTCCCAAAGTTGCATTCCTGTTTACCGGTCAGGGTTCCCAATATGTAAACATGATCCACAACCTTAAGGAAACCGAGCCCATCGTAACAAAGGTTTTCGAAGAAGCGGACCGCACGATGGAACCGCTGCTCGGAAGAACTCTGACCAGCTGCATCTATCTGGATGAATCCGATGAAGCCGCCCTTGCCGCCGCGGAAAACGGGCTGAAGCAGACGGCGATTACGCAGCCTGCAGTGCTCGCAACGGAAACGGCGCTGGCGCGCATGGTCGGCGCATACGGCATTGCTCCGGATATGGTGATAGGACACAGCCTCGGTGAATATGGCGCCCTGGTGGCCGCAGGCGCCATTTCCTTTGAAGAAGCACTGAAAGCCGTGAGCGCACGGGGCAACGAGATGACCCGATGCGCGCTGGATGATAACGGCATGATGGCCGCCGTCTTCGGTCCTATCGGCAAAATTGAAGAAATACTCGGCACGGTCGACGACTATGTTGTCATAGCAAATATCAACAGCACCAAGGAAGCCGTGATCGGCGGATCCACGTCCGGTGTCGAGAAAGCGATGGCCGCTGTAAGGGATGCCGGCTATGTCGCGCGTCCGCTGCAGGTCAGCCATGCATTCCACACAAGAATCGTTGCGCCTGCCGGTGATTCTCTGGCGAAAATTCTGGGCACGATGAATATCCGCCCGCCTTCCATCCCGATTGTGAGCAATGTGACGGGAGCATTTTATCCGATGGGGCCGGGCGTAGTGCCGGACATGATCGGTCTGCTTGGGAAGCAGGTCTCTTCCCCTGTCCAGTTCATCAAAGGATTGAACACGCTCTATGATGCCGGCGCCCGGATATTTGTCGAAATGGGACCGAAGCGAATCCTCTATGGTTTTGTGGAAGATGTTCTGGGAGATCGTGAAGGCGTCGTTTCCCTGTTCACCAACCATCCGAGAATCGGAGATGCGGCTTCGCTCAATCTGGCTCTTTGCGGATTATATGCCGCCGGCCTCGGCTTGGGCGAATCCCGGAAAGAACCGGCCGTAGAAGTACGTTCCGCTGCCGCTCCTGCAGTTCAGGCTTCGATTGTGCCGTCTCCCGCGCTGATGCCGGCTTACAGGGTGGAGAGACCGGCTGAAGCACCGCCTGTGCCTGCTGCCCTGAAACCGGATCGATACATGGAACTGGGCAAGCTGTTTACGGAATTTCTCGATCGGGGATTCCAGATCTACGCGGGCGGCAGACAGACGCAGGCTCCTGTGGATATATGCATTTCAGGCGCCGCCCTGGGGCTCCCGGGTGTCGACGGCGTTTTCAGCGATTCCAACGTCGAACGCATGCTGCGAGGCGATGTTTTCATCAAGCCGATTCCCATGAATCTGCGCCAGCAGATGGTCGAGAAGAATATAACCCGCCTGGTAAAAACCGAGGGCGGCGAAGGCCGCTTCGAGTCCATTGAAAGCATGGATGATGTCATCAAGCTGGCAGCGCGCGCAGGTGAATTTGACCTGGTCCGCGATTTCGGATTCCCCTCCGACCGTTTGCCGGCGCTCGATCGTGTTACCAAACTGGCCATCGGCGCGGGGATCGAAGCTTTGCGCGATGCCGGCATTCCGCTGGTTATGCGCTATAAGACGACCACGAAAGGGACGAAGCTGCCCGATCGCTGGATGTTGCCTGATGAGATCCGCGATGATACCGGAATTCTGTTTACCTCCGCTTTCCCGGGATGTGATTCCTATGCCGAAATCATTTCCGGATTCTATGAGGACCGCATTCGCCGCGAGCGCCTGCAGGAACTGGAAAAGCTCGCCGATCTCGCGAAACAATCCGGTTCGGGCAACGGCATTGCCGAAGAAATCCAAAAGCGCATGGATATCCTGGGCCGGGAGATCAAAGAAAACACTTACCAATTCGATCGCCGATTCCTTTTCCGCGTGCTTTCCATGGGGCATTCTCAGTTTGCCGAGTATATCGGCGCAAGAGGCCCGAATACGGCTACAAACGCGGCTTGCGCCAGTGGCACTCAGGCTTTGGCTCTGGCCGGCGACTGGATCCGGACCGGCCGTTGCAGTCGCGTAATCGTCATTTCCGCCGACGATATCACCTCCAACAACCTGATGGGTTGGTTCGGTTCCGGCTTCCTCGCATCCGGATCCGCAGCCACCGGCGAGATCGTTGAAGATGAAGCGACGCCTTTTGACCGGCGCCGGCATGGCTTGATTGTCGGAATGGGCGCATCCGCTATCGTTCTGGAGAGCATGGACGCGGCACGCGAGCGCGGCATCCGGCCCATATGCCAGGTGCTCGGAACCGTTGTCGCCAACAGCGCATTCCACGGCACCCGGCTCGATGTGACACATATTCGCCACGTGATGGAAAAGCTGGTTTCCACCGTGGAGAAGGATTGGGGGATTAATCGTTTCCAGATCGCTCCGGAAACCGTTTTTGTTTCGCATGAGACCTACACACCGGCTCGCGGCGGAAGCGCTTCAGCCGAAGTGTTCGCCCTGAGGCATGTTTTCAAAGAAGCTATCGATCAGGTCGTTGTCGCAAACACCAAGGGAGCGACAGGGCATCCGATGGCTGTCGGCATCGAAGATGTGGTTTCTGCCAAGATTCTGGAAACCGGAATTGTTCCTCCCGTCCCCAATTTCAAAGAAATGGATCCGGAGCTGGGCTATTTGAATCTCTCAAAAGGAGGCCCCCATCCGGTGCGTTACGTGCTGCGGCTGGGCGCCGGATTCGGATCGCAGATATGCATGACGATGCTTCGCTGGATCCCGACGCCGGACGGCAGACGACCGGGACCCAATGCGCTTGGCTATCAATATCGAATCGAGGACAGGGCCGCCTGGAACAACTGGCTGCAGCACCTTACCGGCTATGCCAATCCCGAACTCGAAGTCGTTCACCGCACTCTCCGCGCAAAGGATCAGGGCCCGACAAAGACATTTGAGAACGGCTATATTGCGGCGACAGCTCCGGCCCGCGTTTCAGCGCCATCTCCTGTCGCCGCCGCAGCGCCAGTCCCGGCAAGCGCTTCTGCAGCGATTCCTGCTCCCGCTCCTGCAGCGCCTGCAGCCCGACCGGCGGATGCGGTGCAATCCATGGTCATGGCCATAATCGCCGAGAAGACGGGCTACCCGACGGATATGCTCGATCTGGATCTCGATCTGGAAGCGGATCTCGGAATTGATACCGTCAAGCAGGCTGAGGTATTCGCCGCCATACGGGCGACGTACGACATCCCGCGCGAAGACAATCTGAAGCTGCGCGATTTCCCGACGCTGGCTCATACCATCAAATTCGTTTATGAACGGCGGCCGGATCTGAAATCGGCGGCCCCGGCGCCTGCAGTCCCTGCTCCCGTCGCTGCGCCCGCAGCGGCACCCGCGGTTTCTGCAGCGGATCCCGTGCAGGAGGAAGTTCTCAAAATCATCGCGGAAAAGACCGGCTATCCGCCGGATATGCTCGACCTCGATCTGGATCTCGAGGCGGATCTCGGAATCGATACGGTCAAGCAGGCGGAAATGTTTGCCGCCATACGCGCCGCATACGATATTCCGCGCGAAGACAATCTCAAACTGCGCGACTTCCCGACGCTGGCTCACACTATCAAATTTGTGTATGACCGGCGCCCGGATCTGAAATCGGCGGCCCCGGCGCAGCCGGAGGCCGCAGCTCCTGTTGCCTCAGCAGCACCCGCGGTTTCTGCAGCGGATCCTGTGCAGCAGGAAGTTCTCAAAATCATCGCGGAAAA
>JAFGIY010000106.1 GCA_016929335.1 Acidobacteriota bacterium
ACTACCGACTACCGACTACCGACTACCGACTACCGACTACCGACTACCGACTACCGACTACCGACTACCGACTACCGACTACCGACTGCCGACTACCGACTGCCTTCCTGCGCTTGGCCGGTCATAGGGACAAAGCGGACACCTATGGTGGAACGGCGTCTGATCTTGGATTTTTCTTTTTCAAAAATGACCAATTCCTGGCTGAATCTGCCGAGCGGAATAATCATGCGTCCGCCGTCGCTGAGCTGATCCAGTAATGGCTGGGGAACTTCCTCCGGTGCCGCGGTAACGATGATTCGATCAAATGGCGCATGTTCCGGCCAACCCAGATAACCATCTCCGGCTTTAAAATGTATTTTTTTATAGCCTAGTTTGTCCAAAACTGCGCGGGCCTGATCCTGCAATTTCGGCAGAATTTCGATGGTATAGACCTCTGATGCCATTTCCGCCAATACTGCCGCCTGATAACCTGAGCCGGTGCCGATTTCCAGCACCCGTTCGGTTCCATGTAATTCGAGAGCCTGCGTCATGTACGCAACAATATAGGGCTGTGAAATAGTCTGGCCCATGTCCAACGGCAGAGCGCCGTCATCGTATGCAGATCGCCGCAGATCTTCGGGGACAAATACATGCCGCGGCACTTTGATCATCGCCGCCAGAACTCGCGGATCGATTATATCCCGAGCCTGCAGTTGATCGCGGACCATCCGTTCCCGAAGTTCCGCAAATTCGTCGGGCGAGGGTGTATTGGACTGGTTTTTTTGTGTCGCCGGCATCCAGTTCGTGGAGCAACCTCCCTGGCATAGCAAAAAGCATGGATGGATCAGAAGTAATGCAAGAAAGCGTGCAAAGGTCAGCCTCATAGCGTTCCTCTACATTAATGAATAGTGTACTGCGCATGTTTATCCAATTCAATCTTCAGCTGTATTACAAGCCATTCGTACTGCGTGTACAAGCGGTTTTCCGGAAATGCATCGGAGGGATCAAAAATGGTACACTTTAACCCGCGTTATTCATGAATAATGCGGGTTAAGAGGGAGGCAGGTATGTTTTTTAAAATCAACATATGGTTATTGCCGGCCATTGCCGCGGCTTCCTCCTCTTATCTGGTCTGCCTTGCATGGGAAAAATTTCGGAACAGCAGTGCTCCGAACGGATTACTGGCCGCTTTCCTGGCCGGATTGAGTTTTCTCATGGGTGCAATCTGCGCCTATTACCGGCACACCCTATATTCCCCCAGTCTTGAAAATAATGTGATTATTATGTTTGTGGCGGGGGCAAGTACAACCTATTTCTGGCTGCTTTTGCGCAAATACCTGCCCGGCTTCAAAAATGGACGAAACAGAAATTGATTGGAGAATGAAATGGTGGCGCGCGGGCCGCTGTAAGATTAGGCGGTCCCCTCACCCGTGTTTAATTAACCGAGCGCTTCTCCGCCTGACCTCAACGTCCCGCGCATAATAGAGCGGTATAGGTTATATATCCTGCTCCATCACTGTATATTTTCGATTCAGGTTTACATATCGGCTTTCCTTACAGAACAATTAGCAGCTTTTTTATTACGCACGCAGGCGGGAGCTGTATAATGGAATCGATTGTTGATTTGCGCCGGCTGCGGTCCATACAATGCAGCGGCAGTATCTTCTCCAATATTCGAAAGGATATGCGCATGCCCAGTGATCGTCGCAGGATATTAGAACTAGCGCTGGAAAGTCTGGAAAATAAGAAAAAGCAGCTGGAAGCTGAAATTGCAGATGTCACTCGAGAACTCCGAGGAAAGCCGGACAAGAAGGAACTTCAAACAACAAAGGCTCCTGTTCTTAAGCGTGCACGTTTTTCAAAAGAAGAACGGCTTCGAAGATCTCAGAGGATGAAGGCCTATTGGGAAAACTGGCACAAAAAAAAGTCGCGTCCCAAACAGGGGTAGCGCTTCGACAGGAGCTGCATAGAAGAAACGCCTGTATTGTACATGTTTGACCGACAGTGCATTTATTCAATGAGGGTTTTTATATCCTTCACCGGAAAGCAATTCCTGCCGGGCGGACAATCAATCATCCGGGCCCGCACTATTCATGAAGATGCGTCGCCACAGCAGAAGCTTCATGAATAATGCGGATTAAGGGCTGGGCATGTCACCCGGCGAAGCATCCATCAATTGCATGAGGAACCGGCTTCGCCTCTTCATGCAGGTCTTTCGTCTGTGCGATTGCCTGTCATCAGCAAGTTTCCAAATAACGCACGGCACATACGCACGAATTCTGAAATATTGTCGAATACAACTGCCTTTTAGCACGCGCCGCCAGTATGACTGATTACACTCAATGCCATAGGGCATTTCTGGCACGTGACGGAACGGCACCCCGAGAGCAAATCCTTTGCTTCCATCAGTACTGTCCGTTTGGCCGATGATTTTTATGAGGCATGCAAAATGCCCGGTTTCTCAATTGACAAGCCTTATACTCAGGTCTAGTATAAGGCTATGGCCCGGAAGGCCGGGTCAGTTTTTTAGCGCCCATATATGCTCATCATGAGCATATGAAAGGTATGTCGATGGGAATGAAGGTACTGGATAAAGAAGTGGGAAACGAGGCACTCGAGTTAACACCCGAAGTTATCCGTGAGACGTCGGCTATCTACGAGCGGGTACGTCATATCATCCCCGCCGCTGAATGGGCTGTTCATGCTCCCTATATATCCGCCATAAGGAAACTCAAGCAGGAACGCAAAGCCATCCTGCTGGCACACAATTATCAGACGCCCGAAATATTTCATGGCGTCGCGGATCTGACAGGGGATTCCCTGGCTTTGGCAAGGGAAGCATCAAAGGTTAATGCAGACTATATTGTGTTGTGTGGCGTTCACTTCATGGCTGAAACCGCAAAACTGCTTAATCCCTCAAAAACGGTATTGATCCCGGATCCGGAGGCGGGTTGCTCGCTGGCATCGTCTATCAACGCCGAAGACATACGAGCACTGCGCCGGAAATACCCTGGAGTGCCGGTTGTATGTTACGTCAATACATCTGCCGAAGTTAAAGCCGAGTCCGACATCTGCTGTACATCTGCCAACGCGGTGCAGGTGGTTGAATCTCTCGACTCTGACCGGGTCATTTTTTTGCCTGATGAGTATCTTGGCCGCTATGTCGCCGGCCGGACTTCAAAGGAAGTCATTCTCTGGAAGGGGCATTGCGAGGTTCACGAGAAATTTACGGGAGATGAGCTCCTGGCCTACAGAAAGCAGTACGAAGGCCTGGTCATTCTAGCCCATCCTGAATGCCCGCCGGATGTACTTGCCGAAGCGGACTTTGTGGGATCCACTGCGGCAATGATCCAAGAAGTCGGGAAGCGGGTACCACGGCGGGTTCTGATGGTAACCGAATGCTCCATGACAGATAACGTTGCCGTAGATTTTCCACAAATCGAGTTCGTGCGCCCCTGCAATCTCTGCCCGCACATGAAGAAGATTACGTTGCCTGCAATCCTGGAATCACTGAAAATGAGGAAGCATGTTGTCGAAGTGGATCCGATGATCGCGGATCGCGCCCGACAGTCAGTAGATCGAATGCTTGGGCTTAAACCCTAGCGCGGCTTGTGGCCGCAACTGTATTTTTGAAGACTCATGGAAGCCGCACGCCGCCAGCTTTCAGCGTTCAGCTCATGAATATATTCGCAAGAGTTTTGGATTCCGAAAGAGAAGCATAGCTTCTATGCATAACACAAAGCAGCCATAAATAAAGACTCTAATCTTCTTTCTATTATGCCAAACAAAAACAATACAAACACCGACCTGGCGCCGCTGTTGCCAATATTGTATGAAGAAGCCGTTCGACGCGCACTGCTGGAAGACCTGGGTGCGAGAGGCGATATAACAACAGATGCGATTGTCTCCCCGGAGGATACCGCTTCCGCCCGGATCATCGCGCGTGAGCGCGGCCGCATTGCCGGGATTGAGATCGCAAGGCATGCCTTCCATTCTCTCGACTCCAACATAAGGTATGAAATCCTGCGCCGCGATGGAGACGATGTCGAAGCGGGGGATACCCTGGCTCATATCCAGGGAGCCGCGAGGCCTATCCTTACAGCCGAGAGGACTGCCTTGAATTTCCTGTCTCTGCTGTCGGGCATCGCGACTGAAACGCGCAATATCGTAGCGATCGTCAAGCCTTATGCTGCCCGTGTAGTATGTACCAGGAAAACAGCTCCCGGTCTCCGAGGCCTTGAGAAATACGCCGTACGCGCCGGCGGCGGCTCGAACCATCGCTTCGGGCTCGACGATGCAGTGCTCATCAAGGATAACCATATCGTGGTCGCAGGAGGCGTCGCGGAGGCTATCCGGCGAGCCCGCAGTCATATCGGGCATCTGGTGAAAATCGAGGTAGAAGTGGACAACCTGGATCAACTGGAAATCGCTTTGAGAGAAAAAATTGATGCCGTGCTCCTGGATAATATGCCGATACAAATGCTGGCTGAGGCGGTTCGTATCGCCGACAAGAAAGCCATCACGGAGGCATCCGGCGGCATTACACCCGAGAACGCCGGAAGCATTGCAGCAACGGGAGTTGACTTATTATCCATTGGCTGGATTACTCATAGTGCAGCGGCGCTCGATCTGGCCCTCGATCTGGCCTTTAACTTATAGCGCAGCCTGCTCTACCTCCGGGAAGCGAAGAAAGACTTAAGCAGCGATCCGCATTCTTTCTCCAAAACCCCGGATGTCATTCGGAGTCTATGGTTTAGGAGATCGCTATCCGCCAGCTGAAAGCGGGACCTTGCCGCGCCGGCCTTGGGATCCTCTGCTCCAAAAATCAATTCCACCACCCTGGCATGAATCATCGCGCCGACGCACATCATGCAGGGCTCAATCGTAACGATTAGGATTGAGCCTGGGAGCCGGTAATTCCTGCAATAGTGGGCGCCCTGGCGCAAAGCAAGAATCTCGGCGTGTGCCGTAGGATCATGGTTTTGAATAGGGCTGTTATGTCCTCGGCCGATAATTTTCTCGTTCAACAGGAGGATCGCGCCGACAGGCACTTCCCCTTCCGCTTCTGCTTTGCGGGCTTCACAAATGGCTTCCCGCATCCAAGCTTCTGCCAAAGCCAAGTCCATGAGTTCCCCTATGGAATATCAACAATCCCCTCAACAAAGGTGGATTGCCCAATATCTTCCAGACAAGCCCCTTCAATTCATGGCTGCATTCCCCCGACTGAAGTACAATGCCTTCCATGAAAATGTCCAGGGCCCTGATACCGATTCTTAAGCTAATTTTTACCATACTTCTTCTTTTTCTTGTTTTTCAATCCATCGACGTCTCCAAAATCACTCATGATCTCCGTGCATTCAACCTGAGACCTATCCTTGTCCTCCTTGCTATCTGCTGGTTAGGTCAATTGCTCTGTTCAGAGCGCTGGCGAATTTTCGCCTCAGCGATGCAAATGCAGGGCAGTTACCTCAGCTTTGTTCAGATGTACTTTATCGGCATGTTTTTCAACATCGGGCTGCCGTCGCTCATTGGAGGCGATGCGATAAAAGCCTATATTCTAAGCCGAAAAAACGGCAAACCGCTCTATCTGGGTCTTGCATCAGTCCTGCAAGACAGAGCGGCGGGACTCATATCGCTGCTCATTTATGGTTCCGTTGCCATACTGCTTCACCCAATTTTGTGGAAAGGATTCTCCTTGTGGACCGCCTATCTTCTTTCCTGGATAGCCGTAGCATTTGTTCTTTGGCTCGTATTAAAAGGTGACAGGCTCTATCGCAGATTCATCGTCCCCGAAAGCGCCTCATTCTTTCAGAAAATGCTGAAAATGATCGCCGAGTTCCAGCAGGCTCTGGGAATGAGCAGATTGAAAACAAGCGGGTTTTTGCGAATCACTCTATATTCATTTATCAATTCCGGGTTGGTATTATGGATTTTTCGGCAGGTAACTGTCGCAGCAGGATATAAGATAGATTTTATTCCATTTTCAGGGCTGTTTCCGCTTGTCATACTGGCGACTATGCTGCCGGTAACTCTAAGCGGCCTGGGAGTTCGCGAGTGGGTTTATGTGGAAGCTTTGATCCTCGTGGGCGTTCCACGAGGGCCGGGGCTTATCATATCTCTTGCCACCTCGGCCCTGATCCTGCTATGCAACCTTGCCGGCATAATCTTTTTGCCCTGTATCCCTATGGAATTATGGAACCGAGCTTGCGAACTCCGGAAGAACAGGAGCGAACGGCCATAAAAAGCCGAGCATCGAATTTTAAGGCAGAATGATGTAAGCTAGACAGACAGGTTCAATATGAATAATTCAAGCGAAGAACGTCTCAAAATTGCAGTATTTGTCGATTTCGATAATATTGCCATCGGAGTGAAACAATCCCTGGGCCGCAACTTTGATATCGGTACGGTCCTGGAAGCCATCAAAGAGAAGGGACAGGTCATTTCCAAGATCGCCTATGGCGACTGGAAACGCGCGGAAGATTACAGCCGGGCAATGACTCAGCACGCGGTCCAGATGGTTCAGCGCAATCTTACTCCGGGCGGCGACAAAAATGGAGCGGACATTGCCCTGGCCCTGGATGCTCTGGAAATGGTTTTTACTCGAAACCATATCAATGCGTTTGTCATTGTCGGGGGAGACAGCGATTTCATAGCTCTTGTGGAAAAACTCAAGCAGTTCGACAAAACCGTATTCGTCGTTGGGGGCCGAGCTTTCACCAGTGTCATTCTCCAGAAAAATTGCCATGAGTTTATATCCTATGAAAATCTCGTCGGCATGCATTCCAGCTCGCGAAAGTCCGCGGGAAAAGCGCAGGTCTCCATTACGGCATCGCTGAACAACGCCCTGCCGCTGATCCGCCGAGCCCTAAAAATTCTGTCGGACCGTGAGGTGTCTCCTCAGCTGGGCCTCCTGAAAAGCACCCTGCTGCAGCTTGACTCCACCTTTTCCGAGCGGGATTACGGCGTAAGCAGCTTCAGGGATTTCATCCAAAAGCTCTCCGACGCCGGCCATGTTAATCTGAAACAGGTAGATCGAAGCCTGCTGGTCGAATCAAAAGAAACGGAGGAGGAAAGCAAGGGTGAGGTTTCTGAAGCGACGGCCCCACTTCCTGAGCCGGCTCAGGAAGTTCTGGCGGCACCCGAACAGCCTCCGGCTGCAGCCCCGGCTTCGGATGCAACCAGGATTCTGGAAGAGATTCTGAGGGACTCGAAGGCCAAACCTCACTGGCCGATGTATCTGCGTACATTCAAACAATTCCTGAGATCTCTTCAACCGCCCTTTGATGAACGCCAATATGGTTTGGCCAGCACCTACGACCTGGTTCGTCAGGCGAGCCGGGACGGGTTGCTTCGTGTCGAGAGGAATCGCCAGGGAATTCTTCGAATCTTCCCCACCGAGCGATTCCCTCGGGGACCTCAAGAACCACAGGCCGATGAAACCATTCCCGTGGAAACAGAAACAACCGAGCCGGAGTTTGAGATTTCCACGCCCAAGCCCCAAATTCAGTCGTCCGAGCCCATCCTGCAATCGGAACCTCCTGCCGTAGTCACTGAAATTCTGCCCGTACCGGATGAGCCGGCACTGCAAGCGGAAACAGCGGCTCCGGTTGCATCCGAAGCCGCGGAATCACCACAGTCTCAGAGACCAAAACCAAAAGCCCGCAAAAAGACAGCGCCGACAAAAACGGCCAAGTCCGGCAAAGGAGAAACACGCAAAACAAAATCCACGCGTGAAAAAACAAAGGATTCCGGAGCATCAAAGGCGGCTGCAAATTGAAGTATGAAGCGGCAAATACCCAACAACTGCAATGATATGCGGCAGTGTGTCAGAACCCGTTCGTTATATATCTCTCTGCATGAATTGACAGCGACGGAAGCTATGTAGAAAATAACAAGGCAAGCCACGAATTGGAACGAATGGCTCTAGCCTGAATTTTTTACGGGATTTTATATGAACTCGGAATGGATCTCACAGAAAAGCGCAGGTTTTATTGGCATTCTCGCAGGGCTTCTATTCACAGCCTTTGCGTACTTCCATAGCCAATACAGATATTTTCACCTTTGCGTTGCCATTGCGGCCTTTGTTTATGCATACCGGCAGTTCCGGAAGCGCATTACTCCCTTTGAGAAGCGTGAGAGGGAATTGCGCCGGAAGACGCTATAGACAGGACGCAGCAAGCGCAGGCGGCATGGGCACGCAGCCTGCGCTTTTTTTAAGTGCACGGTTCGCAAGCCTATTTGCTGCGCTTGTTGACGATGACCAGCATATCTTTTGCTCCCTGAATCTTTTCCTGATCCTTCCCTATCTCCAGATATTTCGTCAGGAGCTCTTTCGTTCGGCTGTCTTTGGATTTACCTTCGATATAATACAGCTGACCCAGATCAAAGTAAGCATCGTCATTCTGAGGATTGATTCCGATTACTTTCTCCAAAGCGGCAATGGCGAAATTGGGCTCTTTGTTTTTCCATGTTTTTGCCAATTCCAGAAGCGCCTGTTCGGTATTCGAGGATGCGCTTGACTCTGCCAGGACACCTATTGCCTCATCGTATTCTTTGGCATCTATATAAAACTGAGCAAAAGCTTTCCGGAAGTCCGCTGCATTCTTTTCGGAAGCGAGCTGAATCGACTTTTTGAATGCCGCTATCGCTTCGTCCCGTTGATTGAGGTTGGCATATGCCTTTCCGATCTGAGACCATAGCGGCCCCTGCTTATCTTCCGCTACCATGCTTCTTGATTCTTCGAATTTCTTTAAGGCTTCCGCTGCATTGCCATTTTGAAGCAGCTTATTGCCCTCGTTCATAATGGATTGAGCTTTTTCAAGCATGGCATTTTCTTTTCGTGCGGAAATTCTGGCTTTGACATCGGCGTAGGCTGCCTGTTCCGGCTTTAACTGAATCGCTTTATCGATGGATGCGAGCGCTTCGTCATGCTTTCCGGCGTTGGATAGCACGACTGCCCGGTTGTAATGATGCTCGGAATTCTGGGGATCGTTCTTTATTGCTTCAGCATACTCCTTGGCTGCCAGATCATAATTCTTCTGTCTAACCGCCTGCTCCGCCTTGTACAAAGGCAATTGTTTCAGCTGCGCTTTTGCGCCTTGCGATACCAGTTCATATGGATTCGTACCCGACGGATTCGGGGATACTGTTGTTTTCAGGATATCGGCAAGCTTTTCCGCCCGGACGAACATCTCCTCAGACTGATCGAATTTTCCTTGCGGCAGCAGAACCGCCCCATAGTAATAAACAGCCTCAGCAAGGGAAGGATTGATCTCAATGGATTGGGCCAACAGCTTTTCTGCTTCCGGAAGCTTATTCTGTTTAAAAGCATCGAGGCCCAGTTGCAGCATCGAATTTGCCCGCTGCATTTCCGCCGGATCTTCAAAATAGAGCTTTTTATCTTCACCAGCGGCAAAGGTCAGAGTAACGGACTCCGTAGATCCTTTAAGGACAGTGAACTCATGGAGCGCCGGCGCAAATCCATCTTTGCGCCCGAATACCCGATAGGCGCCGTCATCCAATTTTGTAAACTCCGCGCTGCCTTGAGCATCGGATTTTTTATCCTTGGATTTCTCCGTCCCTACATTCAGAGCCACGACTTTGGCATTTTGGACGGGAGTTCCCGATGCGTCCACGCACTTAACCAGAAGGGTGCCGTTATCGGCCTGTCCCGGCAGTGCCAGAAATACGATGGATAAGGATACAAAACACGCTAAATACTTGAAGCTATTAATTTTCATGGTGATCTCAAAATTGTGATGGTGAGAAAAGCATAAACCTATTTTCCTTGGGGGCATAAGGGCTTTTAACGCCTGTTTACCCGATCAATCAGGCCAAGCCGTCCGGATCGGCCCTAAAGACATTACACGCACATTTTAAATCTTTCAACTAATACTCATGCCGGGATTCGTTCCGCCTTGCCTGCAAATCTAGGGGATTTTAGCGAGAATTCTGGCGGTAGCCGTGTTGCCGTCGCCGTCGCTGACGCGAATTCCGATCAAATGCTCCCCGATCGAAAGCTCCGGAGTCACAATCCTGTACTCTTCCATCATGGAATCGGCGATGCCATCCGCCGGGGAAACCAGACGCCACTCACCACCATCGATGGAAAACTCCGCACTGGCAATACGGCCCGTTGATACGCGTGCCTGGAACTGAACTTCAACCCTTTTGCCATTCACTTTATTGTCGCTCATTTGAATCTGAGGTGATGCATTGGCTATCACAAAAGGCTTGGATATCAGTTCTCCAATGAGGTATTTGTCATATGGATTTGAAGGCTCATCACTCGCAACAACCTTCAGCCTGTATGTGCCGTCGGGAAGAGAAGCTGCATTCAGCGTATAAAAATTATCCGTAATCTTCTTCTCCAGCACTTTCCAATCGGATTCATCTTCGCCCTTGAAATACAGGGCGTATTCCAGAGAATCCTCATTCTCGTCTGCGGCTTTCCAGGTAAAAGACTGGGCTCCAGGTTGTAGCGCCTGCCGGGGAGGCAGCGGCTGCAGCTCCTTTCCGCGCTCGCGCGGGGCGTTGAGAGAACGCCCCGCCAATGTACTTGCAGGAGCCGTGAATCCCAAACCGCCGGCGGCCAGCGACGGCTGCTTTTGAAGCTCCACGCCGTAAGGCAGGACATCAATGCTTGTAACCAAAGGCCGCAGATTCTGCTGCAGATAAGCGATCCGGACTTGATCCAACAATTCGGTCTGAGCAGAACCTCCCTTAAAAGACGCCCGCCACTGCAAATAGCGCGCGCGGGGACTGGTTATCTGCGCGCCGGCCGAAGCATATCCTTCGCTCCAGTCGCTCCAGGAACTGTCCGGTTTGCTTGTGTTTCCTGTTCTGGTAGAAAGCTCAATGCCGGCACCGCCGGGATTTGCACTACGCCAGGAAATTTTTCCCCACGATGCTACAGTCTTGGCATCCAAAGCCGCGGATTCGAATGTACCGGTTTGTGCCTTTTGAGCTTTAAGGCGATAAAGCTTTCCTTTATTGCTGCCGCCGACATAAATAACATCTCCGGCATTGATCAGCTGAGTTAAATCCTCTTCGGGAAAATCCGTGATGACACTAACCTGTTTGGCCCTGTCAATTGACATCAGGCGGCCTTTAGGCCCTGTCGCAACAAGCAGGGATTCGTCGCTTCTCATAGCCGCGCTGTATACCATCTGCTCACCGGAACTGAAAACGGTTTCTATGCTCCCGTCTTTTGTGATGGCATAAACAGCCGATTTGATTCCGGCCGATTCTCTTTGACCGCCGGGGGCCGTAACAGTCCTGGAATCATTTGACTTTTCTGACGAGGAAGATATGGCTTCCACCGTAATAGAAACCGTAGAGGTTGAGTCTGTCGTATCGGAAGCAGCAGCCGGCTTTGCAGAAGGAATTACATCAGCTCCCCTTGCAGAGGATGCAATTGCATAGATAGTGCCGAAACGATCGATAACGAGTGAGTGGACCTCCTCGAGTGGAGTATCCATAAGAGTAAATCCTTTTCCGGATGAAGATATCTGGACTATCAACCCGCCGGGAGATGTTCCTGCAAGGAGATTATTGCCGCTGTCCCTCGCCAGATATACAACGTGATTGTCATTGCACGTATAGAAGTCTGTCCGTTTTCCGTCTTTATCAATTTTATAGATTGTGCCGTTCGCGCCGGTGCCGACATAGAGGTTATCCGCACTATCAAAGACCATGGACCATATGTATTTGCTTTCCGGATCGCAGAATTCCGACGATTGGGCCGGTCCTGTAACTTTGTACACTTTTCCGTCGGGAGAGGTCCCGACATAAAGGGTATCGGCACTATCCAGGGCTAAAGCAAAAACGTTCAGCTCTTTGGATTGAAAATAAAGAGTCCCCTTCCCTTGCGCGTCGATCTTAAAAACCTTTCCCTCGTCGCCTGTCCCTACATATAGATTGCCGGCTTTATCGCGCGCCATTGAAAAGATATAGGATTGGCCGGTGTCATAAACCAGATCATATGCGGGAGCCAGATAGAGCCTTCCGTCCGGCGATAGAGACAGATTATTCAGACTCCCTTTAAGCAGATCTTCCTGCGCAAAATCCTCCCAGAACTGAGGAGTGACGGCTAAGGCAGCGATCGACGCAGCAAGCAAAAGGACCAGAGATGCAGTTCCGCAATATTTCATGGCAACTCCAGGATAAAAATTCCTCATTTCCAAGGAGTGCAGCAGCAGGCTGAAGCACACCAGAATTATCAGCTAGGGCTTGACTATCAGTTTCAGCGCTTTGGCGCCCGACACCATATATTCGGTTCTGGGCATTTCGTATTCCATCAGAGTGGACATATGAATCGAAGTTAAAGCCCCCACCTTGCGCTCGGACCTCAAGATGGAAAGCATAGAAGGAGGCAGGCCGGGCAATCCTTCTCCCTTAACAACAGCGCCCGGTTCTTGACGGAAAAACCTCGCGTATAAATGATCATTCTTGCGCAGGTTGTTGATGAACCTTATAAGCTGGGTCAGGTCACGCGGAATCAGGATTTCTCCTTCCTCTTTTTCGTCCAGCGCCATCAGGGTCGATCCGTCGGCGACCAACAGCGTCAGAGATCCGGGAGAAGCATTGGCAGGCACTTTTATGGGATAGATATCCTGAATCAGTTCTCCGTTGGCCTTCATATAAGAAATCTCAAGGTTCAACAATTCACCGGCGCGCACTTCGCTTCGCTCAAACCTGATGGAATCCAGCAGGGCGGCACGATCATCTTCTTGAGCCGAAATTTCCAAATCGATGCTCTGAATGTCAAGATTGCCATATCCGGCAGCCATCAGATAATTGACCGGCACGGCAATCGAAAGAGCGGCCGAACTGGGAGCACCGCTGTCTGAAGAAAAACGGTTATCCACCTCAACCGGCTGCTCATTCTTGACGGTTACTTTCCCTATGACGGTCAAGGCTGCGAAACCCTGGGCACGCTCCGACGTGACGATTGTGTTATATACGACGGCGTTAACCAGCAGCGGAGTAAGCAGTGAATCGCGAGCTATTTCAAAGCTATAATTTCTCTTTGTTCCTCGGCTTGTTGTGAGGCGTATTCGGAGGGGTATTGTTCTCGGCTTCTCTCCCAGAATGCCGAAGATTCCTGTTCCCCTATCCTGGCGCAGCGTACCGACCTGCTCGCCGATTTCCAGAATCTTAAACGAGCTTTCGAGGCTCGGCACAACCATGATCGCCCTTCCTTTGTGAATGGGCAGCTCAGTAAAACCCAACTGGAGCATACTGTGACCAAAGGCGTAAAGCCGATCCCCATCCACATGCGTGACAGTGCCGCTGGCCGAAACCTCAAGATCACCGCGAACCAGAGGTATGACGATATTGGAGCCGGGCTCCATAGGACGGCTCGAAGACGCATGGCTTAAGGACGCAGAGGTCTCAGGACTTGCGCCGCCAGTTCCTTGCGATATCGACATCCCTAAAGACCGGAATTGGGGCGCAAATATCTTCAGAGTCTCACCGTGAAATCCTCCCATGCTGAGCGGAGTCGCGATGGGAACCAGAGAATGACCGCCGAGAGTCGCCGGAAGCGGCTGTTGCTGGGCCTGGTCGGGATTCAGGGTCAGACCGGCCATTAAATTCCGGTTCGCAGGCAATAGCCGTCCTTGTTTCAGCAAATGCCTGCCTGCAATCCTGATTCCCGAAGATGGGGCCAGAGTTTCCTTAAAGGCTTCCACCATCTCGGCGATCGGAGTAATACCCCCGATGGCTTCTTTTGAAAAAGAAAAGGAATAGGCAACGGCTCCGAGCAGCTTGCCGTTTATATAGACAGGGCTGCCGCTCATACCTTCAAAAATTCCTGTCTTTTCCACTTGACCGCCGCTGAACTTCGCGAGGATGGCAGATGCTCCGGGATTCACACCGCGCAGAACCCCAAGGATCTCAACCTGGAATTCCTCCGGCGTGGAACCTTGATAGCATGTTTTACCGATCCCTTTCATCCCGGGCTGAAGATCCTCGATCCGAAAAAATTCGGTATTTGCCCAAGCCAGTGAAATCATGGCCAGCATGAACGCCGGAGCAGCCAAAGCCGGCAAGTATTTTCTTTTCATCATCCCTTAAACCTCTCGAAGTTGAAAAGTATACCAGATTTACGAATGACGAATTACGAATGTCGAATTAAAACATGCTTCACAGATAATGCCCCCATTTGATTCATCCCTAATCTGTGATCTCAAATTCGTAATTCGTCATTCGTAATTCGTCATTCGACTTGATCTTTATCGCTGACCTGGCCTAATTTCTTATTATGCACATGCACGATGTTTGCGCCGTAATTCTTGCGGGAGGAAGAAGTCGTAGAATGGGCTCTAACAAAGCGCTGCTGGAAGTCAATGGACAGCCGATGATATCCATTCTGGTTGACAGAGTGCGTTCATTGACAAACCAGATCATCATCTCATCCAACGACGATTCCAGTTACCGGTTTCTCAATGTTCCTGTTGTGCCTGATCGGTTTGCGGAGCGCGGTCCGCTGGCGGGCTTTCATGCGGCCATGCTTGCCAATACCTGCTCTCTCTATATTGTGCTCGCCTGCGACCTGCCTAATCTACGGGCCTCTTTCCTGAACAAATTAATCGCCTTGGCTGACGGCTTTGATGCGGTTATACCTGTGTCCAATGACGGAATAGCTCATCCCCTCTGTGCTGTCTATCGTCAAACCTGCCTTCCCCTTATCGAAAAAGCTCTGCAACAGGGCTCCAACAAAGCAATCGAGCCCTTCCTGAACGATACGCTCAGAGTGAAGTGGGTCAGGCCGGAAGAGGGCTTGTTCGCAGACTCGGATCTGGCTAATATCAACACTCCAGAGGACTTACAAAGGCTCCATTCGCTCCCCGGCAAAGATGACGCCTAGACTCTATATGTAGTAGTCAATACTTTAAATACCCCGATATATAGTGATTTCTCTTGGCCCTCCGGATTGGCCTGTGCTATATTGGCGCTCGTAGTTCACGGGGTGTTTAAAAAAGCCTATAGTACCCAAAAGAAGTCGAGCCGCAACCATAATTGGCAGTGCCAATTATGGCCTCCTTCAGGATTTCTTTTGGATAGGAGGCTGGATTCCGGAGCTTCGATCTGAATGAAACAGCAAGCGCCCGAAAAGGTCCGGATCGGGAAATTTTTTAGGACCGCCCTTCCCCCATTTGTTATTCTGGTCGTTGGTATCTGTGTGATCCTTGGTTTTCTCGTTTACAAGGTATCCAATCCGGGTGCTGTTCCCGAATCCGTCAATCCATCCCACTATCTATTGCCGTCATTGGATGTACTGGTATCGTCTTCCAACGGGGATGCCATCCCCGCATGGTGGATTCCCGGCCTCAAGGAGGCTCCGGGAATCATTCTTGCCCCAGGATATGGGATGAATCGATCCGACGCCCTGAGCCTGGCGGTTGCGTTGCATGAGAAGGGATTCAATCAGCTCATTTTTGACCAGCGAGGAAGTGGCGCAGCGCCGAGAGGAGCGAGCGGTCTAGGCTTATCTGAAATCGAGGACATGGCGGGCGCCGTGCAGTATATGCGTAAGAGGCCGGGGAGTGACGGCAACAAGATAGGAATCTGGGGAGTGGATGTTGCAGCACTGGCCGCTTTGAGGGCGGCCGCTGATTTTCGTGAAGTCCGCGCGATAGCGGTCGACAGTGCTTTCCCTTCTCCGTCGGATTTTCTGTCCTGTAAAATTGAAGAGAATTTTGGCATAAACAATCGCCTCGTTCAGTTTGGATGCTATCAGATTTTCAGGCTGGGCCATATTCCTGATAGCATCTCCACAAGCTCGAAACTCCCTCTGCGGCAGCTCTCCGACAGGAGTGTTCTTTTCATTAAAGGAGAGAATCGCGGGCGATTGGGGCAGTTGACGAAGAGCCTCTATGACGCGGTCAGGCCTCAAAAGGAATTGATATCGTTCAAAGCCGCTCGAATTCATTTGATGAGCGGAGAAGATCTTAAAAACTATGACATGCAGGTGGCAAATTTCTTCCATCTGAATTTGAAGTAAGCAGGCATCGGTAAGATTCATAAACGGACCATCAGTTTTTTCTACGGGTATGAACTTCAATGAACCAAATCAGGAAGCTGGAGCTCGTCGGATTTAAATCGTTTTGCGATCGCACCCACATACCGTTTAACGAAGGGATAACGGCGATTGTGGGCCCGAACGGCTGCGGTAAAAGCAATATCGCTGACGCCATCAGCTGGGTGGTCGGGGAGCAAAGCGCAAAGTCGCTGCGCACGGACAAGATGGAAGGGGTTATTTTTAACGGGACCCAGGCGCGAAAGCCTACGGGTTTCGCCGAAGTCGTACTGACCCTTTCTCTTGCAAATGCCGTCAATATCCCCGGCATACCGGATCTGAAACCGGAAGGTTTTACCGTTGGGAGACGCCTTTATCGCTCGGGGGAAAGTGAATATTATCTCGACGGCCGCCGTTGTCGGCTCAAAGACATCCAGGCTCTATTCGAAGGAACAGGACTGGGGCCGAATTCTTATGCCATTCTGGAACAGGGGCGAATCGGGCAGATCCTCAGCTCCAAACCTGCGGAGCGTCGCAGCCTGATCGAAGAAGCCGCCCGCATCACTCTCTTCAAGAGCCGCCGATACTCTGCTGAAATGAAACTCGAGCAGGCTCAGCAGAATCTCGTCCGTGCGCAGGATATTATCCGCGAGGTGGTCCGGCAGCTCAACTCTCTGCGCAGGCAGGCAGCCAAAGCTCGACGCTATGGCCGGTTGCGCGAAGAACTGCGCTCGATCCAGCGACTTAAAATAGGGATGGAAGATCGCCAACTCCGGGCAAAATTGTCCGACTGCTCCTCCCGCTTCAACGCGGCGCAGGGACAGGAGCAGGCCATCCTGGATGAACTCGCTTCGGCGGAGTTTTCGCGGGAAGTTGCGCGGAAGGCTTGCGGTTCGCAGGAGGAACAGGTCAATCAAACGCGGGAGCATTTGTCCAGCCTGAAGGTGGATGCGGGGAATGCTCAGAACATGCTGGAAAATCAGGAAACCCAGAAGCTGGGACTTATCGCTCGTCGCGGAGAGCTTGACAGGGAGCTTAAAGCCGTTGAGGAGCGCGAACAGCTTGTCCGGCACGAGATGGATCGACTGAGCAACTCCTCTCGAGTTCTTGCTGAGGAAATTTCAGTTGAGCAGGGCATTCTGGATTCGGAACGTGCCAAAGGCGAGGTTTTGCAGGATGCCATTCATCAGACGGAAACAAAAATTGACGACATGCGATCCTTTCTGCTGACAGGAGCCGGAAGGCTATCGGACTTGAAAAACCTGCAGGCGCGATGTCTGGAGGGATTGGAGAGAATTTCGGCGCGGGCCAGCCGCCTGGAAAACGAGAGTCAGGTCAAATCCCAGGAACGGATGGGATTGGCCTCTCAGTTTGAGAATGTCCGCGCGGATTTCGGCCTGAAGGCCGCTCGACAGAAGGAAGCGACAGCAGAGCTGGAAAGTCTGGAGGACAAGGCAGCACAGCTCTCCGCGCAAGTGGATCAAGTCACCGAAGAGGTATCTGCGCAGGTGAATGAACATAGCTTGATGCAGCATCGCTATTCCTCACTGGAAGAAGTCGAAAGGCGGCGCAGCAATTATTCTGAAGGCGTACAAAAGTACCTGTCGACGCGCATCCCGGGTGAGGAGTTCAGCCAGGCGAAAACACTCGCCGACCATATTGAAACCGATCCTGCCTACGAAGCGGCGATGGAAGACTACCTGAACGATCCTCTGCAGTACATTCTCGTGGAAAGCCGCGAAGATGCCGTACACAGCGTAGAGCGGCTCAAGCGCATCGGCGCCGGCAAATGCACGTTCATGACGTTGCGCAATGGACACGGCATCCATCTGTCACCCGAAAACCGTCCCAGGTTGAGCGGGGATGGGGTTGTCGGTTATCTGGATGAGTTGCTGCACATGAATGAAGAGGTCCGGGTTGCTTTTGAAAGAGCTCTCCCGGAATACGCATCAACCATCATGGTCTCCGATCTGCACACCGCGTTCAGGGTCGCCGAGAGCGCTCCCGGAGTCAATTTTCTGACCCTTGCCGGCGAATCGTACTCGCCGCGCGGAACGTTATCGGCGGCGGGAGAACGGAAATCCATGGCTGGCTTTCTCGCGCTGAAACGTGAAAAACGGGAACTGGGTAAAAAGCTCAGCGTCCTGAGCGATAAAATCCAGGCTGCCCGCGACGAACTGGCCAATCTGAAGCGGGAGCAGTCATCAGTCGCCGAATGCATAAAGGCTTGCACCGCCGAACTGCGCAAACTTGAAATCGAGAACGCACTCACCGAGCATGAAATCGCAAGACTGGAGGGAGAGCTTCAGAAAATCAGCCAGGCTGAAGGGGTTGCAAACTCCGAGCTTGCGCAGCTCAAGACGGAAAAGGAAGACTTTGAATCCAAACTGAAGGAAGCCGCCGTTCATATCGCGGAAATTGAACAGCGCAGCGGAACCGGGACTGAAGAACTGGCTGAACTCAATACTCGCCTTCAATCGCTGCGCGCGGAAAGCGCCGCGCATTCGAAAGAATTGGGAATGCTTGTTTCAGCCCACGCCGTAAAGCAGGAACGCAGATCCGGTATGGAAGCAGATCTGAAGCGCCTCGCATCGGAATTGGAGGATGTTGGAAACCGTGCCAGGATTAACCGGTCGGAAGCGGCTGCGGCACTTAAGCGTATTGAGGATCTCGAAACCGTTCAGCAAGAGATCCGGATCAGGATTGAGGAGTGCATCAAGGCTATCCAGGAAACCGGAGCAGCATTAGAAGAAAAGCAGCGCGAGCTCAACACACAACGCACCGCCCTGGCGGATTTCGATGAACAGCTGCGCCGCCTGCATGGCAGCCGCGAAGAAGCCATGAACGTGCGCAGCAAAATCGAGATCGAAAAAACACGGCTTGAAAGCGATCTCGAGCACTTGGAGCGCAGCTGCCAGGAAGAATTCCATCTTTCGATTTCCGAGGCTGTAACTGATATTCAGGACCAGGAATGGGCACGGGCATATGAAGATGTTATGCAATCTCACGATCGTTTGAAAGAAGTGATTGAAAACTTCGGAGCTATCAACATGCGCGCTCTCGAAGAATACAAAGAACTGGATCAGCGATATCAATTCCTGAACGGCCAGCGCCTCGACATCGAAAAATCCATCGCGGACACTCAGAAAGCCATTGCCGATATCAACCGCCGATCCGTAGAGCAGTTTGAGGAAGCGTTTCAGGCAATCCGCAAAAACTTCCAGGAGTCATTCCAGATCCTGTTCGGAGGCGGACAATGCGATCTTAGACTGCTGGACGATGCCGATGTTCTGGAAAGCGGCATAGACATCATTGCGCAGCCGCCCGGCAAGCGACTCCAGAACGTGCTGCTGCTTTCGGGCGGAGAGAAGGCCTTGACCGCGCTGGCGCTTCTTATTGCGATCTTCCGTTATCGGCCAAGTCCCGTCTGCGTCCTGGATGAAGTCGATGCTCCGCTTGATGACGCCAACGTCGCCCGATTCACGCGCCTTATCGCGGAATTGAGTCACGAAACTCAATTCATCATCATTACGCATAACAAGAACACGATGGAAATCGCCCAGTCGCTTTACGGCATCACCATGGAAGAGCCGGGCGTTTCCAAGATTATCGGAGTGGATTTCAGGCATCAGCCGATCGCACTGGCCAGCTAGCAATTGACGATTTACGATTGACGATTTACGATTTGAATCCAACATCATTGACGGGATCATTTATGCAATTTGATACGGCAAGGCTTCACTATTTTCAAATCGTCAATCGTCAATCGTCAATTGAAGGGGGGGATTATGTCGAATGTATGCGTTCAGACCGAGCTGAAGGGGCTCAAGCTGGTTCGGCGGGGGAAGGTTCGCGATATTTATGAGTACGGGGAAAAACTCCTGATCATTGCGACGGACAGGCTCTCCGCTTTTGACGTGGTGCTGCCTACTGCGATACCGATGAAAGGCGCAGTGCTGACGCAGCTGTCCAAGTTCTGGTTTGGCATGATGCGCGACATCGTTCCCAACCATCTGATCAGCGCCGATGTGGATGATTTCCCGGAAGACCTGAAACGCTTTCGCGATGTGCTGCACTTGCGCAGCATGCTCTCCGTCCAGGCAGATATGTTTGCCGTCGAATGCGTAGCCCGCGGCTACCTTGCAGGATCCGGATGGAAGGAGTATCAGGAGAGCGGCTCGATTTGCGGAATTCCGCTTCCTCCGGGCTTGCGTGAGTGCGACCGGTTGCCTGTGCCCATTTTTACTCCGGCTACCAAGGCAGATTCCGGACATGACCTGAATATTTCTTTCGATGAAAGCGCCGGGATTGTGGGATACGAAAACGCCGCAAAGCTGAGGGACCTGACAATCGCCATTTACAATCGCGCCGTCGAGTATGCGCTTTCAAAGGGCATTATCATTGCCGACGTCAAATTTGAGTTTGGAATCTATAACGGCGAAATCATCCTTTGTGACGAAGTCCTGACGCCCGACTCCTCCAGGTTCTGGCCGTTCTCAGGCTATCAGCCGGGAGGTCCGCAACCGTCCTTTGACAAGCAGTACGTGCGGGACTATCTCGAGCAGATTCACTTCGACAAGAAACCTCCCGGGCCGGAGCTTCCACCGGCAGTCGTGCAGGGAACAACGGATAAATATCTTGAAGCATACCGTCTTCTCACGGGCTCAAAACTGGCATAGGATTCATCTCTTTCCGGACTTCACAATTATATTTTTTTATGGGGAAAATCTGTGTAATCTGTGGTCATGCATTTAAGCCAATGGACATTTGTGGATTTTGTATTCACCGGTATAGTTCTTGTCTCGATAATCTTCGCTTTGATGAAGGGACTGGTACGCGAGATCATTAGCCTTGTCGCCCTGACTGGCGGATTTATTCTGGCGGTGCTTTATTACCGCATCCCTGCCGGCTGGTTGGCTGAATTCTGCAGCACTGAAGCCGTTGCCAATTTTACAGGATTCCTGATTTTGTTTTCCGGCTGCATTCTGATCGGCATCATCGCGGCCTTTCTGGTCAATCGCTTCGTAAAAGCAGCATCACTCAAATGGATCGATCGTCTATTGGGCGCTGTGTTCGGACTCCTTCGCGGATGGGCGATCGCATCCATCCTGGTTCTTGGGCTTATTGCGTTTCCTGTTCGCGAGAACCTGATGGCACGATCGGTATTGGCTCCCTATTTGCTGGCCGGAGCCCGCGCTGCCGTTCTTCTGGTCCCGCAAAATCTTAAGGAACAATTCAACGAACAGTACAAAAGGGTTCTTCAGGCCTGGAACAAAAGCAGGAGCGCGGTATGAGCGAAAATGAATCAAAACAGCCGCTCCGGCTCAAAGAACGTCTGGAAAACATCTGCCGGGATATGGTGGAGAAAGGCATCCTCTTCTCGGAAGCCACAGAGCATTTTGAGAAATGCTTTATCGCAGAGGTCTTGCGGAGAAACAACGGCAACCTGATCCGTACTGCAGCCAAGCTGGGTATCCATCGCAACACGCTATCGAAAAAGGTCAACCATCGCAAAATCCCCAAAAGATAATGCCCTATATCGGAGCATGAGCATTCTCCCTAATGCCAATCAAGACCTTAGAGAGGATTCTGGCTCATTTCGGCATGATGGCGGACATCAACGCCTTGCACGAAGAAAAGAACATCCTCGGCAATATTGGTGGCATGATCGGCGAGACGTTCCAGGCCTCTGGCGACAAAGAGGTAGTCGATACCGGGATGAACCCGGCTCGGGGCCTCCTCCATAAACTTAACGATATCCGCATACATTTCATCCCGCAGCTTATCCACAGCATCATCCGAGCGTAAAACCGTTCTTGCGAGTTCGGCATCCTTGCGGACGAATGCGTCGATGCTGCTGCGGATCATGTCTTGGGCGAGCTTCGCCATATAGGGAATATCTATGTGCGGCTTGATCGCGGGCATGCCTAGAAGCGAATGCGCACACTCCGCAATATTGACGGCGATGTCGCCCATGCGCTCCAGGTTGTTGTTGATCTTGATCGACATCGTAACGAAACGCAGATCAATGGCTACGGGCTGTTGCAGTGCGAGCAGGCGAATCGCGAGGTTATCGATCTGTATCTCCAGCTTATTGATCCGGGCTTCATTATTAAACACGGTCAACACTTGCTCATTGTCGCGGTTAACGACCGCATTCACGCTGCGGACAATAGAATCCTCAACCAGTCCGCTCATTTCGAGCAGCCGATTGTTCAGTTCTTCAAGTTCTTCACGAAGGTGTTCCAATTTACTCTCCAGATTCTTCGAGACTTCGAGTCTTAGAGCCTTTGAGTTAATGCCTTAAAAGCTACCCGAAACGTCCGGTAATATAATCTTCGGTGCGCTTGTCACGCGGATTTGTGAAGATATCAACTGTCGGCCCGATTTCTATCAATTCTCCCTGAAGGAAGAAGGCAGTGTAATCACTGACCCTCGCCGCCTGCTGCATATTGTGAGTCACGATCACAATTGTGTAATCTTTCTTCAGCCGAAATATCAGGTCCTCAATCTTTGCCGTGGAAATCGGATCCAGTGCGGACGCAGGTTCGTCCATCAACAGGATTTCAGGCCGTACTGCAAGAGCTCTTGCAATGCAAAGCCTTTGCTGTTCCCCACCCGACATGCTGAGGGCATTTTTGTGAAGGCGCTCCTTAACTTCATCCCAGATTGCAGCATGGCGGAGAGCCTCTTCAACCCGGTTTGCCCGCTCTGATGCAGAACTCGCAAGGCCGTTGATTCTCAGGCCATAAGCAATGTTATCAAAAATCGACTTGGGGAACGGATTCGGCTGCTGGAAAACCATTCCTACATTTCTGCGCAGCGTTACTACGTCAATATCCGGAGATATGATGTTTTGGCCGTCCAGCAGGATCTCGCCTTCCATCCGAACGTTGGAAATGACGTCATTCATCCTGTTCAGCGAACGAAGAAAGGTTGATTTCCCGCATCCCGAGGGACCAATGATTGCCGTGACATGCTTGGCATAGATATCCATCGAGATATTGCGAAGCGCATTGTGCGTGCCGTACCAGAAATTGAACTTGTTTACGGCTACGCGAACATCGGAGGGGGTCGACAAATCATCTCCGTTTGTCCGCTCCTGGACCCTGGTCCGGATCCCCGGGAAACTGGATTCTGCAGCTGTGGAAAGCATCAGACGCTCCTTTGGGCGATGCGCATGCGCGCGCGGATGACGACGGCAATGGCATTCAGGATAAAGGTCAATGCCAGCAACACGAAGACGGTTGAGTACAACAACGGTTTTGTGGCATCGACATCCGGCGATTGCGTGGACATGATGAAAACGTGATAACCCAGGTGCATGAATTGATCGTTCAGTCTTGTCGGTATCTGAGGAAGAAAATAGGCGGCGCCGACAAAAAGAATGGGAGCCACTTCTCCAGCCGCACGGCTGATTGCCAGCACGGAGCCCGTCAATACTCCGGGCATGGCATGAGGCAAAACCACCCTGAAAACCGCCTGGGATTTGGTCGATCCGAGTGCATAGCTTGCCTCCCGGAAGCTGCGTGGGACCGATTGAAGCGCCTCCTCAACGCTGACAACCACAACCGGAAGTGTCAGGACAGCCATAGTCAAGGCAGCCCAAATGAGAGCAGGTTGTCCATAGGCAAGTTCTGCGCCGCCCGTCATTCGGTCTATCCCCTTGCCGACAAACTGCACAAAAAAGCCCAATCCAAAAAGACCGAAAACAATGGAAGGCACTCCGGCCAGGTTGTTTACCGCCTGCCTTGAGATGTAATAGAACCATGAGTTGCGGTTGGCGTATTCCGACAAGTAAATGGCAACGAACACACCGGCCGGGGCGACAAATATCGTCATCACGAATACCAGCGCCACTGTGCCGAATATTGCCGGGAAAATGCCGCCGGCAGTCATGCCTTCAGAAGGGGCGGCCGTCAGAAACTCCCAGGACAACCTTTCCCATCCGTTATAGCAGATGATTCCGATAAGAATCGCCAGAACGGCAAGGATACAAAGGCCGGCCAGAGCTGTGAGCCAGCGTGTTGCATGATCCAAAAGGAATCGATGCCGACTTGTCTTCATTCTAGGATTCCCCCAATAGCCTGTTCCGCAGCCGGCTGATGACCCAGGAACCCGTGCTGTTTAAGACAAAGGTAATTAGAAACAACAATAATCCGAGAAAAAACAGAACGCGGTAATGCGGGCTGCCAAAAACCACTTCCGCCAGCTCCGCGGCAATGGTCGCCGGAATTGTCCGGGTGGAATCGGTAAAAGCCCACGATGTTATGGCCGCATTTCCCGAGGCCATCAGAACAATCATGGTCTCACCGATGGCGCGGCCGAACCCAAGTACAACGCCTGCAAAGATACCAGGCATTGCGGCAGGCAAGACCACGCGAAGCGTGGTTTCAGCCCGCGTAGCGCCGAGCGCCCAGGAAGCCTCTCTAAGTTTTCGGGGGATTGCGGAAAGGGCATCCTCGCACACGGTAAAAATGATCGGGACCACTGCGAGGCTGAGAGCCAATCCTGCGACGATGCCATTCAACCTGAATTCAAAATCAAATAAGTCCTGTACCCATGAAGCGAGGACAATGAGGGCAAAAAAACCAAGGACGACAGAGGGAAAACCCGCAAGGAGTTCCACCACAGGTTTGATGGTCTCCCGTGCCCATTTGGATGCAAATTCCGCCGTATATATAGCGGCCGCCAGAGAAATCGGGATGGAGAAAATCATTGCGATGATCGTGACTTTCAGGGTTCCGAGAAGCAGCGGCGCGAGGCTGTATTTCGGTTCAATCGATACCGGATGCCACGAATACTTGAGGGGCGCCTCCGGAGTACCGTAGTTTTGGGGAAGAAACAGACGGCTCCATCCGACTTCGGCTACCGCCTCCGTTTCATAAAAGAGCGGAACAGCTTCTTTCGCAATGAAGAGCAGGATCAAGAACATGATCGCAATGGATAGCCATGCACTGATCCGAATGAATCTGGCAATAATTAAATCGCGTGCACTGCGCCAGGTGAAGCCACGATTTAAAAGTTCCATATCCGGTCCTACGAGCGCTGGAGTCTCGGAGAAAGGGGGATGCCAGCCTCCAAAACTCCAGGGCTCTGGGAAACTACCTTTTGCCCAATTTCGCCAGCGTATCCGGAGAGAGCGGATAATAGCCGACATCATTGACCACGGCCTGGCCTTCCGGTGAAACCACCCAGTCTGTCAACTTCTTGATCTGGTCCTTGGGTTGACCGGCAAGGTACCAAAAGAGGAAGCGGCTGATTGGATATATATTCTTTTGGACGTTTTCCAGGGTTGGTTCAACAGCGGGCGTCTTATCGTCCTTTTTGACTTTGATCGCTTTGACGCCTTTGAGGTAGGCTATCCCGCCATATCCGATCCCGCGCGCATCTTTGGCGACCGCATTGATGACAGCGGCAGTGCCCGGCAAAGTCTGAGTGGTCGGATAATAGTCCGCATCTTCCAGAACGTGTTCCTTAAAATATGCATAGGTGCCGGAACTATTCTCGCGTCCGTACAGAATGATGCGTTCGTCCCTGCCCCCTACATCCTTCCAACTTTTCGCTGCGCCCGTATAGATCCTTTTAAGCTGTTCCAGCGACAGTTCCTGTATAGGATTTTTGTCGTGAACATAAACTGCCAGTCCGTCCAGCGCCACCGGCAGCTCGAATGCAGGAACTCCCCGTTTTTGCTGAAGCTGGTTTTTTTCAGCATCCTTCATCGGCCGGGATGCTTCCGCAATGTCCGTAGTGCCATTGATGAGCGCGGCGATTCCAACGCCGGAGCCTCCGCCGGTGACCTGAATCTTCATATCGGGATTCCTTTTCATGTAGATCTCAGCCCACCTCTGTCCCAGTATCACCAATGTATCGGATCCCTTGATTGTGATACTGCGGCCTTGTGCATACGCAGGGGAATACACGGTCGTGCCGGCAAGGATGCACAGACTGCATATCATCAAAATCATCAAAGCTTTCTTCATTTTGTTTCCTCCCATGATATTGAGTGCATATCTCTCTTCGTTCGACACGGGCATCGAATGGATGCCCGTATCTTTAGTATCTTTAGAATTTGTAAATCACATCAAACTGAAGACGTTTCAGGTAGGAATCGTCGCAATTGGAAACATCCGTCCCTGTACAGGCGCCGCGTATTCCTGAAGGGATCAGGCTGACGTTATCCCGTGGATTCGCCAGCTTGCCGACCCAGGCCGTGAATTGGCCGGTTACCTTGGGGTGGAACATATAGGCGAAGTTCAGCCGGTGATTGCGAACGTTGGTGGACGACCGCAGATCGCTTTCACTCCAGGCGCCGATCACCGCATCCTTTTCGATGCGGATGAATGAATAGCCGAACTGCACATCTTTTGCTTCCTTCTGTTTTCCAACCGTCAGTTCCGCCCAATAGCCGCTGCGCTCACGCGATCCGCGCATATTGTTGACAAAGTCGAACAGAATCCCGACAGGGAATCGGGGATGGACATCCAGGTCAAGCTTCATAATCGCATCGAGATATGCAAATTGGTTCGCATAGCCCACCACCGCGCCGCTCGAGCTATAGCGGTAGGTGTTCGAATTGGATAGGCTTGGTTTCAGGCTTCCGCCCGCAATAGCAACCGCGATAGGATCGGCGCGATCAATATCCATTCCGGCCAGATAGAGGCCCAAGCTGGCTTTTGATCCCATCTTGAATTGAGCCTGAACCTGCCCGCCATATATAAAGCTGTCGGGTCCGCTGCTCACTTCATTGAAGGGGAGCTGAAAACCAACAATCTTGATATTCGTGAGGAAGGAAGATTTCAGATCAAAGGATAGTGTCTGTGCAAAACCTTCAGGATTCACATCGCTGTCAAAGGTTAGTCCGGTGCGGTACCAGGGATAAGCAAACTTGCCGGCATCGAGCTTCAGGTTCTTGAAAAACTTCGGCTGGTAGGAAATGTACGCCTTATCGACTCCAAAGTTTTTCCGGTTAAGAAAACCGGTCATCGTTTGGTTTGTGGAAACCGGGTCATCCAAAGAACCGGTAGCGAGCCCGAAACCTATGGTGAATTCATCGGAGATCTTTCCGGTTACGTTGAAGCGGAGGCGGAAACGCTGGCGATGCCTGTTCTGGGCTCCTTCCTGTATGAAGGGCTCCAGCCTTGCCCGCATATCGCCGCCAAAGCTGAATGTACCTAACTGCTTGAACTTGGAATCTGCTTCCTTTTTAGCAGCTGCAGTATTTGTTTCAATCTTGGCCAGGCGCTGATTTGCCTGAGCAGCGCTATCGGCGACTGCCTCCAGTTCGCCTTTGACCAGTTCGAGATCATCAACCTTTTCCTGGCCTTGGGCCGCCGCCGGCGCCGGCCGGGCTGGAGAGGCTGTCATTCCTGCGACTTCCGCAACCGGAGCATTTTTAGCCGACATTGCATTCATCGCTTTATTAAGCTCTTGCTGCTGCATCTCAACCGTAGACTGCAGTTTCTCAATCTGCTCGCGCTGGAGGTTTATCAACTCCCGCATTTCATTCAATTCACTTGCCAACGCTGCAGGAGAGGGACTGCTTGGGGCGATGGCTTCTGCAGTGTTACGAGCGCTGGTTTCCGCTAATGCCATTTCCTGGCTTTTCTCTTCGGTCGGATCAGCCGCCAGAAGCAATCCGGCCTGACACCCGAAAAACAGGATCACAATTCCGCTCATCAGACTAAAACATGTTCTTCGCTTGCGCATTTGCCGCTCCTTGTTAATTTAATCCAACTCCCGAATTCCGGGCGACCACAGCCCGTGAATCACCATTTATGAGAACCGGCGTAACGATACACACCGAACATTACAATCAAGTGAATTTCACATTAATATTTAGTTAAGCGGAGAAATTTGGATCTGTCCGAATTAAATCAATCAATTTCAGACAGACTTCGATCACCAAATCCGGAAGTTGGATGAATTATCGGCGGTTTATAAAATCAAACACGCTTGAAAACCATCACGCGGCAGGAATCGCCCCAGAGCACTCCTCCTTAATAAAAATCCTGCTGTTCGACAAATGATCATAAACACATTTCCATTTTCCTAATGTTGCTTCTTGGTCCTAATCTCAATCCTGAGAAGCACACATCAGGCGGCACGGCTTCCAGCTGGCATTTCTCAAATGCCCGAAATGGGTGTCGCAATCCGATCGCATTCGCTCTCCCCTGACCGATAGAGCAGGCCGGCAACAAGAGCCGTGAATGGAGCTACGGGGACCAGGCCGAAACTGCCGACAAGTATATTGAGTATCTCCGCAGCTACGAAAGGCGCATTGAGGATATTCGCGGCCGGCAATCCCTTGGCCATAAGGACTGGCCCCGCCGGTCCAGATCATGGCCGACAGCCGCGACGATGTGTGTCTTGCCCGGTCCCGGATTGCCGAAGACGCAGATATTGATAGCGATGGGGAGTAACCGCCTGTCCCAAAGTGCACGGACCCGGTTGTGAACCCGAGCACTCCGCAATCTCTCGGAAAGCCGAATCTTTGATTTTCAGATCGCGGATGAATTATTGCATCGCCACGATTAGCAGTTCATTTGCCGTCGGAGAATACTCATATTTTAAGCCTGGATGGCACTCGAATCGTGCGCTGATCTGTTTGCGGTTGACGCAGTCGGATTCCGGTGAAGTCAATCCGCATGGATTGATAGCACGGCAACGCTTGATTGCAGAAAAATCCGAGCCTTCATCAGGAAGGAAGCAAAGCGGAATGCCAATTGCCGCGGCTTTCTTGGGTGAAGCGGTCGAAGCCTGTGATGCTTTTGAGCCTCGACCGCAGTGAGATTTGACAATCATAGTTTCTAGGGGAATATTGTTTGGATATTATTAAGATGAGATGAAGAATTGATTAATTTTTTGCTTTCCAGATCGCAATAAGAAAGCAAAAGCGCGCCCAGGAATCATCCTCCGGCATGGACAACGGCTTCGTATCAGCGGGGGCTATATACTATTGGATTCTTTTATGGGACTTCAGAGCCCGCGTCGCAGCCACTTGCGGATAATCAAAAGAGGAGACACGGCCCAAGCCATGAATAAATAGGATTGGCACCTCATCGCCAGCCAAATCGTGATATCTCTATCCGGTATTCAAAGTATCTGATAAATATTCTTTCAATCCGTCGATCCTTTTCTCTTTGTCCTGAAGAGTGACCGAGATCGAACCTATTGCCGTGATTTGTTTCCCTCGATTCGTTACTCTCCATCGTCGGGCACGAGGAATCTTCGCGACCAATCTGTGAGCATGAAAACGGCTCAAGATTCGGCTGACTTTTGCACTTTGCTTTCTCGGATTATCTGTAAATTTTAGTAGGTGCGGCGAAGATTCAAGGCAGGCTCATAAATCTCCATTAGAAAAGCCTCGGATAAAATGCTCGCCCGCCATCATTGCTATAAAAAGCTGGATATCATCAAACGAAAGAGGGTTGAAAGCCCGCACTCCACGACCCGACCTCGTCTTCTTTCTTGTCGTAATATCATAAAGCCGCTGGACTGCATCCGTAGGATCCTCCACAACAGTCAACGCTTCCAGATATCAATAGTTTGCTTGCTGTGATACGTCTCGATAGCGGAAAAGATAGGCCACCCCCTTTCTCATCGATACCCACTCCATGACTTGCCTGATCTTGCATCTCACTTTCTTTCTGATTGTAAATTCCTCGGGATTGTTGATCACCATTTCCACCCGAAAAACCAAACCGGTTTTGTCGTACATCTTTAGCCAGTTCTCTTTAACTCGATGCTTTATCCGTAGCTTGCGGTGGTGACAGAGGATTTCTTTCATGCAATTTCTCTCCCTATTCGCTGCTAATTGATTTTTTGCCTACACCCGGCAATTCGGCGAATTGTCGCTACTCACAGCATTGGTTGCCGCACTTGGCCTTTCAATGCTCGAAGATTGGATTATCAAATGCGCTTTAGTGCAAAAAAAGCTCAGCAACAATGCGAGTGCATTCATACCGGCTTTTTGTTGTCCTATGATGAAGAGAATATGAATTGTCTATTACCGAAATTACCGATGCCGAGTGGTTTTGCTTTCTAAACGACAGGGGAAATATAGCACTGAAGGCCAAATGCACGAGGGGTCAGCCACTATGGACTCACGCATCTGTCAGACTTTTGCTGCCTCACCGGAAGAGCCGGTGCATCTCGCAACGGATTAGCAGCACTCTGGAAGTTCTGAAGAAGGCGTTCGGCCATCGTAATCCCGCTGAAGAGCCTCTGTGGTTCACCGATTATTCGGGCGATGAATCATCCAAGATGGGTGTCGTGCTCCGATCGCATTCGCTCTCCCCTGACCGATAGAGCAGGCCGGCAACAAGAGCCGTGAATGGAGCTACGG
>JAFGIY010000107.1 GCA_016929335.1 Acidobacteriota bacterium
CATATCACTCCATGTCAACGGGACGCCGGAACGGCTTAGCCTGTCAGGGTCGCACGGCCCGAGGCCGTGGGTTTAGTGGCACTAAGCAGGCGATTCCGTTTTTGCAGCCGGTTGTTCCTTAGTCATGCTGCCGAGATAACCCGGCAGTTCGACGCCTGCCATTGCCGCTATTTCCTGCAGGGGAGGCAGACTCTTGATCAGGCTGGAAACAAAGTTGGATGTTGAAGAACCAGTCCCGGCTCCGCCGTTCGAATCCCATACGGTGATCTTATCGATTTTGAGATTGCTGATCGCCTCGACCTGTTTAGCGACTATCTGCTCGAGCTTTTCGATCAGGAGGAGCATGCCTGCAGCGCGCGCGTCCCCACCACAGCTGTCAATCAGCGCCTGGTATCCGGCTGCTTTGCTCTCAAGCAGCTGGCGCAAACCTCTGGCTTCAGCCTCATATCTGGCGAGAATGGCGTCCGCGTGACCTTTGGCCGTCCGGCGGCTGCGCTCTGCCTCGGCTTCAGCGTCGATTTCAACCTTTCTCTTCTCAATTTCCTGCTTTACAACTTCTACGGCATTGAGCCGCTCCTGTTCGGCAAGATACTGAGCTTTCTGGATCTCCACCTCCGCTTGGCGCTTCGCCACCTCGCCGCGCTGCATGGCTTCGGCTTCCTTGATTGCCAATTCGGCGTTCGTGCCGGCAATAGTAGCTTTTGCTTTGTTCTCACCTGCGACAGCCTCGGCTTCCTGCGCATGAACAAATATTCGCTGATCGGCCATGGCTTTCTTTTTGCCCTTTTCGGCCTGGGCCAGATTTTCTGCAACACGGATTTCCTTTTCCCGGTTTGCTTCCGCTTCTCCGATAGCGCCGGACTTTTCCTGTTCGGCGACATCGACCTTAGCCCTGTTGATGGCTTCAGCCGCCGCTTTTTTGCCGATGCTCGTGATGTAATTGGACTCATCGCTGATGTCTGTAATATTGACATTAATGAGGTATAAACCGATCTTATTGAGTTCCGGTTCCACATTTTTGCGGATGGATTCCAGAAAGCTTTCCCGGTCCTGGTTGATCTGCTCGATCGTGAGAGAAGCAACGGTGAGACGAAGCTGGCCGAAAATTATTTCGCCTGCCATCTGCTCGATTTCCTTGAAGCCAAGATGCAGCAGACGTTCCGCTGCATTTGTCATGATAGCCGGATCCGTGCTGACTCCTACCGTAAAAGAGCTTGGCACATCGATACGAATGTTCTGCATAGACAATGCATTCTTCAAAGGAATGCCGATTGTCATCGGCGTCAGGCTAAGGAATGCATAGTCCTGCACAATAGGCCAAACCATCGTCCCTCCGCCATGGATGCATCGGGCCGACCGGCCCGTCCCCACCTTTCCAAAGACAACGAGGATCTTGTCGGACGGACATCGTTTATATCGCGATGCCATATACACAATCATGAAAAAGATGATGAAGATCAGGCCGAGTGGAATCAGCAATATTTGCATGATAAAGTCCTTTCCTTTTTATTGCTCGCCTGCATACTTGCGGACAGCGAGCATTCCCGTGCTGTCAATTTCGGAAACGCAGATTCGTTCTCCCGTTTTCAACTGGACCTTGTCCAGAGAGACTGCATCCACGACTTGAAGCCGACCGCTTATGGTAACCTGGATCTTGCCGATGCCTTCCGCCGGGATTGTCAGATAAACCGTGCCTTCCCGGCCCATAGCCTCATAAACCTGCATGGTTCCGCTGCTTTGCATGGATTTCATTAATGCGAAGCCCTTGGCAATCAGCCACATTGTGAAAATGCCGACGAGTATTCCGACAACGATTGTCATGATGGAACCTAACAGTGAACTGCGGCTGATGGCGTAGCCGGTCAATCCAAACATCATGACAAAGGCAGTTAATCCCTGGACCGTCAGGATCTTAAGCCCGGCGTCGGCGGCTGCGTGACTGGCATGGTCCAAGTCCTCTATATGATCGCTTGTATCATCGATATGCCCGGAATCCGTATCCGAATCCGTGTCTCCGAAACCCGTCAGCATCAAAATAGTGCGGAGAATAAAGAATCCGCCTCCGAACACCGCACACGCCAGAAAGATTTTCTCAAGTCCATTCAGGCCTGCCAGATAATTGCCCATCAGCGAATCCTCCTGTCAGTGAATTGATTTCATCTTCTTCACTCACCTTCAATACCAACTGTTTCATATTGGGGATCAATGCCCATCCCCACTCGATCACGGCAACCGGCTCGAACTCTTCCGGCTTGGGCCTCATGCGCCGAAAGCCTGGCGCCGGCAGAGGCGGTCGACAGATTCGATAAAGCTAACAGCTGATATTTCTAAGAATAGTACTACGCAATGATGCCGATGGTTCCTAAAATCTTATGCCGCTGTCTTTTGAGCAGCTCGGAAGCGGGGAGTCCAGGCCCCCAAGATCCATGGCATTCACGGTCGAGACTTCCATGGCATCAAAGGGATCTTTCAATTTTGGGGGAACCGGACATTAGAAGCCCGGAGGCACCTTTTCGCAGAGATACATGTCGCCGACATATTTTCGAAGGAGTGCAGAATCGAGATACTTTTTCGTTTCTGCGTTCGTTAGGTCGACACGCAGAATCGGTCCCTATGTCCACCCATCTCTCCAGCTATTTTTCTTCAATCAATGAATCCGTTTCCCGTTTTCCGTCAAAAACCAAATTGTCTTCAACGGGAAACGGGAAACCGGGAACGGGAAACCTTTATCCAAGCTTCCCTTGCCATGGTGTTGCGGGCGTGCCGACCAGGTCAATCCACACGTTTCGCATCATGCTGTATTCATCGAGAGCCATGATGGAATTTTCTTTGCTGTGCCCCGACTCTTTGCATCCGCCCCATGGGCATTCGAAAACGATCGAAAGGTGCTGGTTCAGCCATACCGTTCCGACTTGAAGCTGCTTTATCATGACGAGCCCTTGCCGTATATCTTTAGTCCAAATGGAAGCGCATAAGCCGAAACGCGAGTCGTTGGCAATAGCCACAGCTTCTTGAGGAGTCTTGAATCGGGCCAGGGCGACTACCGGACCGAAAACCTCCTCCTGCATGATCTCCGATTTGGGATCGCAATCTCCGAAAATCGTGGGAACGACGAAATATCCATTCTTTGTTTCCGGAGTATTTGGACGTTCCCCGCCGAGAAGGAGCTTTGCACCGGATTTCTTCGCACGCTCGACAAAGCGCTCGATATTGTCCCGGTGCCCTTTGTACGCAACGGGACCGATCATGGTCTCGGGATTCAACGGATCCCCCACGCGCAATAATTTCGCCGCAGCAGCAAATTTTTCCGCGAACTCGTCGTAGACGGATTCATGGATCAGATACCGGCTTGATGCGCCGCAGTTCTGGCCGGAATTAAAGAAACCGCCCCAGATTGCGCCTTCAACGGCTGCTTTCATGTCCGCATCCTGCATGACGATGAAAGCGTTTTTGCCGCCCAGTTCGCACGCAACCGGTTTGACGGCGGCGCTGGCCAGCGCCAGAATGCGCTTGCCCGTCTCGGAATCGCCTGTAAAGTTGACCTTGGCGACATAGGGATGTTTTACAATCGCCTCGCCTACGGAGGATCCGGGACCCGACACGATGTTCAGCACACCCGGCGGGAAACCGGCTTCGATGGCCAACTCCCCCAATTTCAGAACCGTCAGAGGAGCGCAGGAAGCCGGCTTCACGATGGCCGTATTCCCCATCATCAGCGCCGGAGTGATTTTTGAAATAGCCGTTACGAGCGGGAAATTCCAGGGCGTAATCAGACCGACGACGCCCAGCGGCCGACGGATTGTCATGGAGATGGCCTGCGGGCCGACAGGCAGAGTCATGCCGGTCATAGCCCGCGCAACCCCCGCCATGAATTCGAAATGCTGCGCATCGAAGGTCATGTCAAAGTTAAGGGTTTTAAAAATGGGCCCGCCATACTGCATGGTTTCGAGTTTAGCCCACTCCTCACGATGCTTTCGGAGAAGCTCCGCCATCTTGAAGAAAATTGCCGCCTTATCGGTCGGCGATACCTCGGCCCACGCAGGCGCAGCCCTGTTAGCCGCTTCCGCAGCTCTTTCCACCTCAACAGCGCTGCACTTCGGAGCCAGACCGACGACCGTCCCGTTTGCGGGATTGATTACCTCCATCGTCTCCTTCGTTGATGCCTCACACAACTCACCATTGATCAGCACTCTGTATTCCGCACCCATGATTGCCTCCTTGCTATTCCGTTTCCCGTTTCCGGTTGCCCGTTTCCCGTTGTCCTTGTTGTGACTTTTTGG
>JAFGIY010000108.1 GCA_016929335.1 Acidobacteriota bacterium
AGGTGGCGGGGCCGACGAGACTCGAACTCGCGACCTCCGGCGTGACAGGCCGGCGTTCTAACCAACTGAACTACGACCCCACCTTATCAAAGGCGCCGAATAATAGCGCATTACTTCCGGCAGTTCAAGGAGGATTAATAAGCGGGATTCAAAAGCTATGGAGGCTGATATTATTCCAAAGGGATCCAGTCCGGTTGTCTCCTTTCTCTGAAGTCCTTCAATCGCATGATATTGCTCATGTGGGGCGGAAAGGAAATCAGCCAAAAAAAATGTTCATAAGATTTGATGTATACCGGATTGCAGTGCTATACTTGCAATCGATTTGTCAAAAAGCATTTCTGATCTTTGTAAGAGTCAACGCGAATATCGTATTACCGGATAGTTGTGGTACCAGGTCGGTTTACAACTATTAAACTACAGGAGATCTAGCAGAGTGGAGAGGCTACCATGAACAGCAGGTGCGTACGTATTTTAGCGGCGATAATTGTTGTGCTTTTGTTTGCATTTTCCGCATTGGCACAACAGGAAAACAAAAAACAATGGAAAGCGGCCAGTTTTGACGGCACAACAGGTCTATTCAAGGTTTGGGATGCCGAGACCTTACGGCAATGGGAGACCAACTGGACTGTCGGATACGATCGGTTCGCTCGTGATCCCGGCTATCTGAAAGTGGGACGACTTCCAGTCGGCGTTGCGATCGGCATTTTGGACCGCTTTGAGTTTTTTGCATCGATGGACATCCAGCGACACATCTCAGAAGAATACCTACAAACCAATCGTCTGTGGCCTGGAATGCTGCCTATCCCTGCAAATACGATTACTGGGGTGCAGACTTTTTCTCAAGTGGCGCCATTTATGGATGTTCCGGACGCAACCGGCCGCAGCGATGTCCATCTTGGCGTTAAATTCAACCTTCTCTCCGAACGTAGAGGAAATGCACTCAGCATGGCATTGGCCGGTTTTGGTACCCTCCCTGGCCAGCGCACTGCTACGGGTCTTAATAGAGGGCTGTCCAATGGCGCATTCGCCGGCGGATTTTCTCTGTTGTTTTCCAAAAATGCTGCCGATTTTGCAAGAATCCATTTCAACATCGGCTCGAACTACGTAGCCAATCCGGACATCCAGGGTGTCGAATTGGCGGATCTTCAGCACGAATTTCTGTATAAAGCCGGTATTGAGCTTCCGGCCTATAAAGCGGCGCGCATTATCGCCGAACTCAACGGGACCAAGTATTATGGGACCGGTTCGGATGGGCTGAATCCTAAGAGTCCGCTGGATCTGATCTTCGGCGTGCGCTATTACCCGAGAGAATGGCTCTCGTTCGCCGGCGGCTACCAGATTTCTTTCCACCAGGATCCCAAGCCTACCGATACCGGGACACTGGAATTCGGCTATGATGGTTTCGTCATTCAGGGTGCGGTTGGTACCCGTCGCAATGATCCGCCTACGGTATCGTGCGTCGTTGCCAAGCCCTCCATCCTGCAGGGGGATACCACAACGGTGCGCGCCAATGCCGTGGATCCGGATGGCGACCGGTTGACCTATTCCTGGTCTGCTTCCGGCGGTGCCGTTGACGGCCAGGATGATACGGCGACTTTCAATGCTGCCAACATCGCTCCCGGAAGATACACGGTAACGGCAACCGTTTCTGATAAAAAGTATCAGGCAACCTGTTCTTCCGACATCACTGTGCTGAAGAGAAATGTGGCGCCGACGGTTTCGCTCGAACCGGGTACTTTTGACATTACGCAAGGTGAGAGCGTCAGTTTCAGCTGCAAGGCTACCGACGGCAATAATGATCCGCTGACTTACAGCTGGACGGTCAATGGCCAGCGTTTGGCGGCAGAAGGACCACAGATTACGTTTGGATCTGAAGGTCGCGATCCCGGCGCTTATGAAGTCCAATGTAGTGCGAGCGATGGCGAAGCCTCCGCAAGCGCTGCTTCAAAGGGAACGATTCGCCAGAGAATAGCCCCGAATCGCCCTCCAACGATCGATTGCCTGACCACAACGATGGACGTGGCTTCGGGCGGCTCGATTGAACTGCGCGCAAAAGCTGCCGACCCGGATGGAGACAGGCTGAACTACAGCTGGTCCTCAACCGGCGGAACCGTCAGCGGCGCGGGAGAAACTGCAACTTTCAATGCAGCCGGTGTTAAGGCCGGAAGCTATGCTGTAACCGTTACGGTGGATGATGGAAAGGGAGGGAAAGCCTCCTGCAGCATGACCGTCAATGTGTCCGAGCGGTTGAGCATCACCAAGGAAAATTGCGGATTTTTTGCCGCGGGCGGAACGCGCGTAGACAACTGCGCCAAGGCCATCCTGGATGACCTTGCCGTTCGTATGAAGAACGATCCGAAGCTGCGGGCAAACGTCATCGGTTATACCGATGATTCGCGATTGGAAACGCGGAGAAAGGGCCTTGGCGAAAAGCGTGCCAGAGCCGTTGCTGCCTACCTCGAAAAACAGGGCGTTGAAGCTTCCCGCCTGTCGATCACGGATGGCGCTGCCAACAATCCGGTGGGTGATAACAAGACGGCTGCCGGAAGAAAGCTGAATCGCCGTGTAGAAATTGAACTCACGGTTCACTAAATTCTGATGAACAAAGAAGGGCGGTTTTGGGCGCAAGTTCGATAATCGCCCTTCTTTTGTTTTTTCCCCACTCTCTTTTTGAATGCGAAGCAGCCTTACTCGTAAGATATTATTCTGTTTTCTATCTCTCTTTCCTCTCCTCCGATACTCGCCGATCCAAAGCATTTCGGCCGAAGTGGATCCAGGGCTCGTGCGCTTTCAGCACATTGGTCCATTTGGAGGAGATGCGCGCTCTCTTCTTATAGATTCTCGGAATTCCCAAAATATCTTCTTGGGGACCAGCAACGGCCGGATATTCAAATCATCGGATGCCGGATATTCATGGACTCCTATATCTCTTGGGATAGGACATTTTGAATATGTCATAGATACTCTCATTCAGCATCCGGCGGATTCTGACCATATTTATGCCGGCGCTTGGGATTTGCATTCGGAAGGCGGAGGCCTCCTTGAATCGAGGAATGGCGGATTGACATGGAAGCGCGTTATGCTGCCAAACGCGTTCTCCGCGATTCGAGGAATGTCGATATGCAGGCGTGATCCTTCATACATGATAGTCGGCACTCTGGACGGCCCATATGTAAGCGAAAACGGAGGCATCAACTGGAAAAAGGCAGGTGGAAAGGGGCTTCAGAAGGCGGAATCCGTTGCCATCGATCCCGAAAATCCCCGCATCCTCTATGTCGGAACATGGAGACTTGCATATAAATCAAAGGATTTCGGCAAGAGCTGGGCCAGAATCGATAAGGGAATGCCTCTCGATTCCGACGTTTTCTCCATTTCCATCGATGCACATAATCCTGAAATCGTGTTCTCAAGCGCCTGTTCGGGAGTATATCGATCTTCGGATAGGGCTCAGTCCTGGAAAAGGCTTAGGCTGCTCCCGAACCGTTTTACCGTACGAGCGCATCTCGTCTATATTGATCCGGTCGACCCAAAGAGAATTTATAGTGGAACGACAGAAGGTCTTTTTGTCAGCAATAACAGCGGGCTGACCTGGTCGCGGCTTTCATCCAGCGATGTAACCGTCAATGCAATACAGGTAGATCCGAAAAATAACAGCCGAATAGTAATCGGGACCGAATATCAGGGAGTGATGCTCAGCGAAAACGGCGGAAAGAGCTGGCAAGAATCCAATAACGGTTTTGTTCGGAAGCAGATTTCGTGGATACTGCCGGATTTGAAAAAGTCCGGGAATTTCATCGCCGGAGTATTATCAGGTCGCGGAGGTATCTACTATTATAGCGATAATGCCAAAACATGGACCTTTTCCCAGATTGCACCCGGTATGCGGATTCTGTCCTTTCTGATTTTGCCGGATAAGCATGGGAAACTGGCTGGAACAACACGTGGTTTGTATTGGCTTCCGGACGGATCGGACCGATGGAAAATGCTGCCCGGTTCCATTGCCAAGCGGACAATATACAGCCTGAGTCTGGATCCCTTGAACCCTATCGTTTATGCAGGAACGGACCAGGGCATATACAGGACATCTCTGGAAGCCATGAATTTCCGCATCCCTCCTGGATATCGATTCAGCCCCATTACCTGGTGTTTTGCAGCTCCGAAGACAAATCCGGGGGTCGTTTACGCCGGAACAAGTCTCGGGCTGCTCCGATCCTATGACAGGGGCACGACCTGGAGCGTGATTTCTGCATATGGCCTGCCTGAGAGAGTTGTGATTCAAGCTTTGGCTGTCTCGCCTTTTGATAAAGAGCACTTGCTTGCAGGCACATCCGTGGGCCTTTTTGAATCAAAAAGCGGCGGAGTTTATTGGAAAAGGATCGAAGACAACAGAATGGGTGGAAATATCCTGTCGATTCTCTTCCTTGATGAATCCGGAGGACGAATTATTGCAGCGGAAAAAGCTTCTAAGGAGATTTCATACTCCGGAGACGGAGGGCAGAGCTGGAACCGAATCCATTCTCCTGAAATCGAATCGGCGGTTTATTGCATGACCAAGGATCCGGAACGGCCTTCCCGGATTTATGTAGGCACACAATCGGAAGGTGTCTACCTGCTGGATTTCTTATTTTAACCCCTATATATCACCATCACAGCTGAGACAGAGCCCGCGTCTGCATAGATATCGCATTGCAGTTGCCGGGTGCCTGACCTATAATCAATTTTATTCCTGCATTCAGAAACGTTTCCAGAAGCAATCTGATATTATTCAGGTTCATGTTGCGTCTATTAAACGGATGCTGTGGAGAAAGCTCAATGAATAGACATAACAGATTTCAGATCCTGTTGCTGCTCCTTATTATATTGCCCTGTTTCTGCTACTCTCAGGCTCGAAAACCGGCCAAAAAGCCCGCTGCCGTTCGGGATCGCCCCCTTTTCCTGCAACAGGCAAAATCGTTTGAAGAAACGCCTTTTGTAACCCGGTTGGTGCTGAGGAACGGTTTAACGATTCTGATAGAGGAAAACAGAACTCAGCCGGTAATATCCATTCAAACGATTATCCGCGCAGGCTCATTTCACGAACCTTCTCAAGATATAGGAGTCGCCCGACTTTTAGCATCCATGCTTGAAAGGGGACCCGGCGAGAAAGCCGGCGGAACACTCCGGCAAAATGTTTATTCTCTGGGGGGGATCATTCGCAGGTCTGTGGATTACGAAAACAGCCGCTTCGAAATTCTCGCTCCTTCCTCTCAATGGAAACAGGCGTTAAGCTTGCAGGCAAATGCGCTTCTGAACGCCGAACTGGATTCGGACGGTCTGGTGGAAGAATCCTATCGAGCATTCAACGAAGCCCGGGATGCACTGGATCATCCTGCCGAATCTGCGAAGGAAAAGCTCCTTGAACTGGCTTATGGGCAATCGAGGATGGGAAAACTCAGCGAGCTGACAATCGATGTCCTGCAGAAAATAAAGCGGGAAAACCTGAAGGACTTTTATCAGGCATCCTATACGCCTTCAGCGACGGTGCTGGCTATTTCAGGGGACGTAACACCCGGAGATGTTCTTAATGAGGTGGCACGAATTTACGGAAAATCTGCTGCTTCATCTTCTAAACGGATGCCGACTCCTGGCAGAGAGCTTCAAAGCGGATTCAGATATCGCGCCATTCCGGGAGACACTGCGATACCAAATGTTCTTTTCGGTTTTCGGGCGGTTCCCGAAAATGCGGAAGATTTTCGCGCATTAGAGGTCCTGGCTGCAATTCTGGGATTGGGAGAGGGATCTGTCCTGAACTCCCGTTTGAGAGACCAGATGGGAATAATCTGGACACAAGAAACACATCTGCTTGCGGAATCGAGTTTCGGATATTTGATGATCAGGATGGAGGTCGATTCCGCGAACATCGACCGGAGCCAGATTGCGGCTTTGACCGAAATCGAACTGCTGAAGCGACAAGAACCGGACAAAGCGGAGGTCCTGCGCGCTCAGGCACAACTGGAACTGGACTATTGGAAAAATCGGGAAAATGCTGCCGGAAGAGCCGAAGCTCTTGCCTATTACGAATTATTGGGCGATTGGAAGAGAGGAACGCGCTATATTGCGGAAATTAAAAAGGTGGAGCCTTCAGATATCAAACGCGTAGCCAACAAATACCTGCGCCTTGAGCAGTGCTCTTTGCTGGAGTATCTTCCGGCTTCAGACGCAGCTCGAAATACAACTGCGGAAGGCGTGCTGCAAACACTGGAAGGGCTTCTGGAGGGTTCTGCCGACGAGGAACAGGCCAAACGTGAAAAGGAGACCGTTCCCTTCTTGAAGGTTCCAAAATCCGTCGAGAGCTTCAGATACAGCCAGGTCCAATATCCCTTCCAGATGGCGTCCATCCTTCGCGGTCCGGACATGTTTATCAGAGAAGATCACACGGCGCCCATAATTGAAATGGGGCTTTTTTTCCGCGGCGGCAAGTTTGCGGAAAAACCGGGGAATACAGGGATTACCAGGCTTATGCTCCAGTTGATGGCTATGGGAACGAAGGATTTTGCAGGCCGTCATTTTAATCGCCAGCTCGAGATATTCGGGGCTCGTGTGCAGCCCATAATCGATGACGATTATTTCGGGATTCTATTTTCAACTTTATCCGGCAATTTTGCAGCAGGTTTTGATCTGCTTCAGCAGGCCATTAAATCGCCGGTTTTTGACAAAGAGGATGTCGACAGGCTTAAAGAGAGTCAAAAGAAAATGATCCTTAAGCGTAATAGCGGCCCGGATTTTTCTCAGGATCTGATGATGGAAGCTCTTTTTACGGATTTTCCCTATTCAAGAAATGATCTCGGTACGGAGGCCAGTCTGTCCGCTATCACGCCCGGTGCGCTTGTCGAATGGCATGCCGAGCATGTGAAAAACCGGAAACCATTTATTGTTATCATCGGGGATAGCAAAGGAACAAGTCTCACATCCCACTTTGTCCGAAATTTCAGCGGATCTCGAATGCGGGATTCCGGCATCCCGGATGAGTGGACGAAAGCGCTGGAAGAATCCAAGGCGATCGAGAAAGTCCGGGAAAAGAACCGAAGCCTGATTTTGATTGGATTTCAGGCTCCGCCGATGGATGATGAGGATATATATGCCGCAAAAGTTCTGGAAAAGCTGGTCGAGATTCAGAGTCTGCGGCTTTCGGCCATCAGCGAGGGTCCGGATACGGCCTATAAGCTATCGGCAGCCTATTCACCGAGGTTTCGCGGCGGCAGTTTCACAGTCTTTGTGGAAGCGGCCCCAGGCAGTGAGGAGAAGGCGCTGAATTCCTTGAAGAACACGATAAGGCAAACAGTTGATGAACCGATTCCATACCGTGAGTTCCGGTCGGCGATCCATTCTGCCGCCGGGGTTTATCAGGTGATGAATGAAGCTCGACGCGATCAGATCCGGCGGGTGGCTGAAAATTTAATGGCTGGGAAGAGAATAGAGGCATTCCTGAATTTCGCGTCTGATGTGCAGATGGTAAAGGTCGAAAACCTTGCAGAAGCAGCAAAAAGAATTCTAAATCTGGATAAGGCAGCTGTAATCTGTGTGCGCGGAAAACCTGAAAAATAGATCTTTTGGGTTTGCTTTGGGGTAAACCTCCGGCCCTGCCGGAGTCATATTTCCTTTAAAAATGCGCCGTGGAGGGTACGGTGAACCGGTTGGTCCCAAGATCGCGAATGGGAATTTTCACTATAGTGCTGGCGGCCATTTGGATGGTGAAGATGCTGTTCTTTTCGTCAAGCGCACGCAGAAGCTTGCCGCTGCTGAGTTTCTTCCTGGATCTGCTCCCTCTTCTTCTGGCTATTCCTGCCGTCTATTACCTCTGGAAGCTGTTCAAGTGCATCCGGAACAGAATGCTCTGGAAGATAAAGCGGCGTCTTATCCTGGCGCATATCTTCATCGGCGCAATACCCATATTGCTCGTAATTGGAATTTTCTATGTCTCTTTTCTCGGATTCTATTACCAGTTCAGCTACTACCTGATCACGAATCAGATAGGCATTCATTCCGCGCAGATACACGCCTTTAATTTATCGCTGCGTGAAGGATTGCAGGATCTGTTTATGCGAACCGGTATTCCAGGTCCTGCAGCTATTCAAGCCCAACTGGATAGCGATTCAAAATACCTGCTGTCCTCCTATCCTTCCGCCTCAATAATTCTCGGCATAAAAGATTCAAAGACCAACCGGATCGTTACCTATATGAACCAGGATTCGGGTGAACGGCGGATCGGCGAATATCAAATCCCGGGCTGGATCGGAGACAGAGAGTTTCATGGGCTTATCGTTGATGACACCCGACCTCAGGAAAATGGCGGGCGATTGCTTCTCAGAAGCCTTGTGCCCAGCGACTTCCAGCACGATTTTTCCTTTACACTGGAGGTTTCGGTGCCTCTTGATCAATACCTGTTGGGCAGATTAAAGGCGGCTATGGGGGCGGATTTGTTGCTGGCAGGGCGCGTAGAGCGTCCGGGGATTGATGTCATTCTACAGAACACGGATATCATTCAGGAAAACATCCTCTATTCCACATTTGAAACGGAAAGTACACAGCTGTCGGCCGGTCCTCCCTGGCATATTTTCCTGTTTCCCATATCCTGGACGGACGGAGTTGAGAAAAGCACAGCGGATACGGGAGCCCTTCTTGTGGAGCTATCGACTTCCAAACTGATGCGGAATCTCTTCAGGTCGGAAAGCACCATAGGAAGAAAAATATGGAGCGTATTGAAGACCATCTTTTTCTTTTTCCTGATAGTAGAAATCGCGTCCATTGTGGTTGGGATTCTGCTTACCAAATCGATTACGGATGCAGTACACAACCTGGATCGCGGCACGGAGTTTGTGAAAAGGGGTGATTTCAGTCATCGAATTATCGTCAGATCGGAGGATCAGCTGGGAGCGCTGGCCAACTCCTTTAATCAGATGACGGAATATGTTCAGCATCTGGTGAAGGAACGCGTTCAAAAGGAGCGATTGGAGAGAGAACTCGAAATCGCCAAAGAGGTGCAGGAACGTCTATTCCCGAACAGGCCTCCGCACATGGATTGCATGGATGTAGCGGGGATCTGCCTTCCCGCCAGAACCGTCAGCGGAGACTATTATGACTTCCTGCCTCTCGGATCCCATGAACTGGGCCTTGCACTGGGCGACATATGCGGAAAAGGGATTTCGGCTGCGCTGTTGATGGCAAATCTTCAAGCCACGCTGAGAAGCAATGTACTTAATTTGCGCGGCAATTCGGAAGCAAACGGAGAAAAAATGGTTTCGGAGGTTGTGGAGAGACTGAACAGCCAGATTTATGGTTTTACCGCTGCCAATAAGTTCGCCACTTTCTTCTTCGCTCTTTACAATGATCAAAGCCAAACACTTACGTATTGCAACGCGGGCCATAACCCGCCGTTGTACTTGAATGGCGGAAGCATCCGCCGCCTGAACGCAGGTGGAACAGTTGTCGGTGTTTTTGCCGATTCCAAATACGAGCAGGAAACCATTCATGCAAAACCCGGGGATCTGTTTGTAGCCTATACGGATGGTATTGTGGAGAGCGTCAATGAATTCGGAGAGGAGTATGGTGAATATCGTTTGACGGAACTGGTCGATAAAAATCGTCATCTGGATGCCAATGCAATCAAGGATATCGTAGTCCGGCAGGTTCTCTCCTGGACCTTTGCCGAAGAAAGAGACGATGATATGACTCTGATTGTAGCCAAAATCGTTGGGCCTCATGGAACACAGGATAGTATGCGGATTCAAGTGTCAAATCCGGAGAGCGGTTCGTCCGGACCCGGAATAGCTTGACGCACATAATAATTGGGCGATAATTCCTCTTGAGAATTCATCTATGAATTATCCCGAATGTTTTGGATTGAATCGACTATTTGAGATTTTCAAGAATTGAAAAACGCGAACGTTGGACCATCAAATAGCAGCAAGAATATACTCAGCCGGCAGTTTTTTACCACTTTCGAAATCAGCCAGATATGTGGAGTTAATCCCACAACGGTGCAGAACTGGGTAAAAAGAAAGCAGCTGAAAGCATTTAAGACTCCGGGGGGACATAGGCGCGTTCGTCGGGAAGATCTTATTGCGTTTATGAAGGAGTTTGGCATGCCTCTTCCGGAAGGTCTTTCGATAAATCCGCCGCGTGTGATGATAGTCGATGATGAACAGGACATCCTGGACATGTTGGAGGAAATGCTGAAAACGGGCGACATAGCCGTCAATGTTGTTCGTGCTCAGAGCGGCGTTGCCGCTTTGTTGATGATTGGAGAGTATAAGCCCGACCTGTTGATTCTGGATATTATGATGCCGGGGATGAATGGCATCGAGGTCTGCCAGAAGCTGAGAACTTCGGGAAGCACTCAAAACATAAAAATAGTGGCGATATCGGGTGATCACAATCCGGCAGTGAGGGAGCGCATTCTAAATGCGGGTGCGGATCTGTTCTTTACCAAACCACTTGATATTGTCGATTTCCGCGGACAGTGCTTTAGCCTTCTGCAATCATAAAATGGGGACTGTCATGTCTATCCTTGATCAAAGGGATTGCTGGGTGTCGGTCGATCCTCAGTCCATGCGGTCGCTGCTGGAATCTTTCCCGGAGCATGTCCAGATTGCGGCTGAAAATGGGCGGAATCTTACCTTGCAGAAATCAAAGGATGTCCATGTCATACTGGTGACGGGCCTTGGTGGGTCTGCAATCGGAGGCGATCTGATGCGATCCATCGCCGAAGGCCGGTTGAAGATCCCCGTTATTGTCAATCGCAATTATGATCTTCCGGCTTTTGTAACGGAGGCCACGCTGGTTTTCGCATGCAGCTATTCGGGAAATACCGAAGAAACGTTAAGCGCTTACAGACAAAGCCGGCAGCGCAAAGCCGCAATTGTCTGTATAACATCCGGGGGGCAACTCGAAAGCATGGCAAATGCCGACGGCTACCCGGTGGTGCATCTCCCGGATGGTCTTCCGCCACGCGCAGCGTTAGGGTATGCGCTTATTGCGCTTTTGTCCGCGATGCAAAAGATGCATATACTGCCAGGCATGGAGGAATCCATTGAAGAAACTATCACCTTGCTGGGCGAATTGCGGAACCGATATAGAACGGACAATCTGGAACCGGGTAATCCTGCCAAAAAACTTGCAGGAGCACTGCACCGGAAGATAGTAGCTGTTTACGGATCAACCGGCATCATGGAAGCAGCCGCCTATCGGTGGCGATCCCAGATTGCGGAAAATGCAAAAAATCTGGCTTTTCATCATGTGTTGCCCGAGATGAATCACAATGAACTTGTAGGCTGGCAGCACCCGGAAGAAGTACTCCGCAAAATCGGCGTGGTTTTCCTTCGCGATAAGGGAGATCATCCGCAGACTCAGCGAAGGTTTGATCTGGTGAAAGGCATAATCGGCGATAAGGCGGGGACCATACACGAAGTATGGAGCGAGGGAGAATCGCTTATGGCGCGGATCCTTTCTGTAGTTTATCTGGGCGATTTCGTGAGCCTGTACCTTTCGTATCTTAACAATGTGGATCCTACTCCCGTTGAAGTCATAGACTATTTGAAAAGGAATCTCAGAACATAAGAATACATTCCTCTATGTGTCCGGATTTTGCTTCAGCTGGAGGATTTTAAAGCAGATGGCCTTAGATGCTCTTAAGCGGATTACCTGCGCGGCTCTTGTTCCTCTTCTATTGATGGCGCTTCTATCTAACGCACAAGCCAATTCAAAGACGTTTGCTTTTGTAAATACGCAATACGCCATTACGGCAGAAGTCGCATCCGATAAAGCCTTTGTCGTGAATTTCATCAATCTGTCCGATTTCGTAATTGTGATCCAGCCCAATGAGTTTATTTACAGGGGAGCATCCGGACGCTTTTATATCGGGCAGGTCTTTGACCAGGAATATAAAAATCAGAGGGGCGAAACGCAGAGGTACTCTGCATCCTATCTGCTGAAAGGGCACTCGTTTATCGGGCTTCCGATAGTCGGATCCTTTCATGAGCTGGATAAGATAGAAGAAATCAGTGTGCGCATTGGAGCCAAGCGATATTACATGCAGCCTTTGGATAACATCCAGTTTGAACAGCTTGCCTCGAAAATCAGCAATCTGGATATCGAGAATCCCAGTGCTTCTGCTGCCCTTTCTGAAGCCAACATTTCGGAAATGGGAACGGTAAGGACCACTGATGGGACATCCGACTGGGACAACGATTGGCAGGGATTGCTTACGCCGGAAGGGATCAATCCACCCAAGATCCTGGAGCAGCCGGATGTTCCTGCCACAGACGAGTCCCGGAAATCACGCACCTATGGAAGAGTTAAAATATCCGTTCTGGTCAATAAAAACGGAGACATTCAGGATGCGAAAGTAGTAAAAGGGCTGGAAAAAAGCCTGGACAAGAGAGCATTGGAGGGCGTGAAAAACAGCTGGATTTTTTTACCTGCGACAAGAAACGGCGAAGTATTGGATTCCGCCTTTGTTATTGAAGTTGAATTTCCGCCTCCGGAGAAAAAGTAAGCCGGCCGTCGAGGTATTGGCTTCCGGATAATTGCCCCGCTGAGTGGCCGGCAGTCCCGGAGATATGTATCCGATGACATGATGTCTCCGCAAGGATAATTTATAAAACGCAGCGCAAGTCAATCCTTACAGGCAAAATCAGGAGATCTTAATGAAGGCCTGCATATTTCATGACATGAGCCCCGGTCAGCAAGACCGAAAAATATTCGAAGTGGTAGAGCATGCTTTTAATAGCCGCACAAGCGTGCTTATTTATGCATCGAGTCAAGAGCGAGCGGATGCTATTGACCGGTTTCTCTGGATACTGAAGCAGGAATCCTTCATGCCTCATAAGCAGTTTCCCGAAAATGAACCGGATCCGTCCATCACTATCGGCATCGTTACCTCCGAGATAAATCCCGTTGACGCAGGAATACTCATAGCGGATGGGCATTGCAGCCTTGAGTTTGCAGAGAAATTCGATACTGTTCACGAGTTCGTTAACAGGTCATCTCCTGAAATACATGAGGCATGCAGAGAACGTTTCCGATCCTACCGGGCAAACAAGGTTCCGGTTGAGCATTTAAAGGAATAGCAGCAACAGCGACGAATTGCACGAATCAAGATCTTAGTTGCGTTCGCGAACAGCGCGGCGCCTGAAAAATCCTCGCGACCGCGATTCGGTACTTTCCGCTGCATAACTAAGACCGATAGCATCGAGGTATCTGCCTTCGCGTCCTATAAAACCAACAGCCCGATTCCCGGAGGGAATATCGATGCGGTATTCCTGACGGCCGCCCGAGCCGCCGAACTGGACCGAAGTACGCCTGTTGGTATGAATCTTCAGGGAATCGATATAGTCGCCATGGCGGCCTGAAATCCCGGTCACATATTCATTTGTTTCAAGCCGGAAAACCTGAGTATTGCCGCCGCTTCCACCGTAGTGGGGCCCCTCGTAAACACTTCCGTCCGGCAGGATGTATATAGCCTGGATCCCGTCTACCAGTTTGCCGACGTTCACGCGAATTTCAGAGATTCGGGCGCCGAATGGAATTTGTGTATCCGAAAATGCAGACCCACCCGATCCGCCGGCGGATCTTGTCTGACCGTCCGGACGGAGATAAGCCGGGCCATATACCAGGCCGATCGCATCTAAATAGTTTCCAGCCCGCCCGACAAAGCCTACAGCCTGATTTCCTGAAGGAACGTCGATTCGATAATCTCTGCTGCCGCCCGACCCGCCATATACAGGAGATGTGCGCTTATTCGTGTGAATGCGCAAGGAGTCGATGTTTCGGCCATAGCGGCCGGAAATTCCGGTAACATATTCATCCGCATCCAAACGGAAATGGTTGACTTGTCCTCCGGTACCTCCGCGAAGAGGAGTCGTTGCGGTACGGCCGTTCGATAAAACATATTCCAGCTGCACCGAATCCACGAATGATCCCGAAGCAACGCGCACTTCGGAAATGCGGGCATTTGGAGGAATCGATGTGTCCTGAAAAGAATTTCCACCCGTTCCACCCGCGATCTGTGTAGCCGTTTGTCCAAAAGCCAGCACTCCGAGCGTCAAGGTTACGATAGCCGGAAGAACCATTTTTCGCGAAAGTCTGTTGATCATTCTATATGCCTCCATAGAGGGTATGTTTCAGCAAGCCGCAACAGCAATACAATTTCGAATACAGCAATGAAGAAATTTTAGCACCTTGATGCACCATTTTCTTCCTCAATCTATTGCTAAATCTGTTAACAGGTTCCATCCAGCCAACCTATTGAGTATCGATACGTGTGTTTAATAAAAGTTGCGTCGCATCCAGAGATTTACTCAGATCCGGAATCGCAATGGAGGGGCGCCGGGCTGCGTGGCGCAGAGTCTGTCGTGTTATTTCCACATAGCCTTCAAGCCGGCCCTCGCACAATTGCCTTTCCCGCCATCCCTTTCCCAGCGAGCACAGGAGCTAAGGGTTTGTTTTCCATAGAGCACCCCGAGATACTGGAAGTTTATAACCATGATTACGGGAACCCAAGCAGTATTCACAATGCCTGAAAATTCAATGCAGGGAGGCTTGGAGTTAAGCCTTTTCTTGCGATACCATGGCTACGGCACATGTGAAATTGCCTGCCCAGCCTATGAGGATAAAGCAATAAGAGTATGGAAGGTAAATAATTGACAATTTGGATTCAGGGAAGGGAAGACACAATGGAACGCAAGATGGAGAGGATGCAGATAGAGACACAATGCGTGCATAGCGGCAAATACAGGGATTCTGTCACTCGAGGAACGAATACGCCGATTTTTACTTCTTCGTCCTATGAATACCTCGACAAAGAGATTGTCTATCCTCGATATTTCAATACTCCAAACCAGGAAGCCGTTGTCAGGAAAATGTGCGCGCTGGAAGGCGCGGAAAGCGGAATCCTTTTCAGTTCCGGGATGGCGGCTATCAGCACGGCTGTCCTTTCGCTGGCTCGATCGGGCGATCATGTAGTGATGCTCGATGAGCTTTATGGCGGGACTCATTCCTTTGCCACTAATGCCTTTGATCGTTTGGGAATCCGATACTCGTTTGCCGGAACCGATGCGGATGCCGTAGCTCAGGCTATACTGCCGGAAACCAAAGCAATAGTTATCGAATCCCCTACCAACCCACTGATGAGCGTTCTGGACATCCGTCGCGTTGCAGAAACAGCACAAGAGCGCGGGATTACAACCATCATTGATAATACTTTCGCTTCTCCGATCAATCAGAAGCCGCTCTCGCTCGGAATGGATATCGTTGTACACAGCGGCACGAAATACATGGGAGGCCACGGCGATCTTTGCTGCGGCATCGCGCTGGCTTCCGAAGCCCTTACGGCTGGGATTCGCTCAATGGCTGTTTATCTTGGTGGAAGCGTGAACGCCATCACCTGCTATCTGCTGGAGCGCAGCCTGAAAACACTTGCACTCAGAGTCGAGCGGCAATCGGCCAATGCGATGAAAATCGCGTCCTTTCTTCTTTCTCATCAGGCCGTGCGAAAGGTCCACTATCCGGGCCTTCCCGATTTTGAAGGGTATGCCATAGCAAGGAAGCAGATGAAAGGCTTCGGAGGTATGCTTTCATTCGAATTGGACGCCAAATCCGTATCTTCTGCCAGATTTCTCAGAAACCTGAAGATTATTACACCTGCAGTCAGCCTGGGAGGTGTCGAAACAATAATATGCTGTCCGGCTGAAACCTCTCACTCAAAAATTTCAGATATAGAAAGGGAAAGAATCGGCATCTCTGAATCTCTGCTGAGGCTTTCAGTAGGCATTGAGAATGCGAACGATCTGATCGAGGATCTCAAACAAGCATTGGCCGATTCAGCTGTCCATTAAGCCGTTGAATCCGCTGCATATGGCTTCAATCCTTGCTTAAGGAATGCGAGCCACATTGTATACAAGCCACGAATATGCAATGTGATCCGCGGGTTCGAAGTGCTGGCAAAGCCATTCATACTTTCCGGGATCCGCATTTATTCCATCAAGCCTGTTTATATTCACGACTATGGTTCCCACTGAAGGCTCATCCGGATTCACCAGGACGCTCCCTTCAACTCTCTGCTTAAAAGGTCCCGCCCGAATCTATAATGCGCATTTTCGTCATATGTGCTGCTCAGGCGATACATGCTGGAAAATGCAAGAGCAATAATCAGGAGTGCGGCAAGAGGGAAACAGGCAGCGTTTAGATACTTGTGACCCTCTGAAAGAGAATTCCCGGGTTGTGCGCAGCTGTCGCTTTTGGGATTGCCTGACATCATATAAACCGGAACCGGGCAGAAAATGTAAAAGCAATGCTCCGCAAAGGCTTCGAACATAAAAGGGATCGCTGATAGCGATCAGGGGGCCGATCTTTGCTCATCGATAGCCAATCGTCAATCAGTTTATTCCGGCATGATAGCGCTGGAGGGAGAATACTTCCGCTTCCTTCCTCCGGTATGCGGCGATGCCTTTAGCTGCGGCTCTGGCGGCAGCCATAGTCGTTATGTAGCTCACCTTATATTTAATGGCGGTTTTGCGGATATAGGAATCATCGGTCGTTCCGCGTTTGCCTATCGGAGTGTTGATTACCAGCTGAATTTCGCCGTTTGTTATTGCGTCAACTATGTTCGGCCTTCCGGCATTAATCTTCAGAATCTTATCGCAAGCAATACCATTGGATGAGAGATATTGCTGCGTTCCTTCGGTTGCAACTAATCCAAATCCAAGCCCTGCAAATTCGCGCGCTACATCCAGAGCCTCCGGTTTATCCGGATCTGTGACGGATATAAGGACGGTGCCGCTCTGAGGCAGCAATTGCTGCGCTGCTTCTTGAGCCTTGAAATATGCCAGCTCGAAGGAATCGGCCATTCCCAGAACTTCGCCCGTCGAGCGCATTTCCGGGCCGAGTACCGGGTCGACTTCATGGAACATGTTGAAGGGGAACACGGCTTCTTTTACGCCGTAGTGAGGAATCTTTTTGCGCAACAGATTGAGATCTTTCATCTTTTTGCCCAGCATCAGCTGCGTGGCAACGCGCACCATCTGAATATTGCAGACTTTGGATACGAGCGGCACGGTTCGTGACGCACGGGGATTCGCTTCGAGGATATAGACCTTATCTCCGGCAATTGCATATTGAATATTGATCAATCCCAGGACTTCGAGTTCTCTGGCGATCCTCTTGGTGTACTCTTCAATTGTTATTCGATGCTTTTCCGGAATGCTGACGGGCGGTAAAACGCATGCGGAATCGCCCGAATGAATTCCCGCCAATTCAATATGTTCCATAATGGCAGGAATGAATGCGTCGTTGCCGTCCGAAATGGCATCTGCTTCGACCTCGAGCGCATTTTCCAGGAATTTGTCTATCAGGATCGGCAGATCAGGCCAGATTTCCACTGCGCGAGAAACATATAGAGTGAGGTCCTCTTCGTCATGCACGACCTCCATGCCACGCCCTCCGAGAACATAGGATGGACGAACCATAAGCGGATAGCCTATTTTTTTGGCTATGGCGAGGGCTTCTTCGAGATTGTGCGCCATTCCCGAATCAGGTTGAGGAATGCCGAGCTTCTGCATCATAGTCCGGAATCGGTCGCGATCCTCGGCCAAATCGATAGCATCTGTCGATGTGCCAAGTATCTTCACACCCGCTTCTTCCAGAGCTCTGCAGATATTTAGCGGCGTTTGCCCGCCGAATTGGACGATTACTCCCTCCGGCTTCTCTTTGTGATAGATGCTTAAAACATCTTCAACCGTCAGAGGCTCGAAGTAAAGTTTATCGGATGTATCGTAATCGGTCGAAACCGTCTCGGGATTGCAGTTGACCATGATGGTTTCATATCCGAGATCGCGCAGTGCAAAAGCCGCATGCACGCAGCAGTAATCAAACTCAATGCCCTGGCCAATGCGATTGGGGCCGCCTCCCAAAACCATAACCTTTTTGCGGTTGCTGACTCCAACCTTGTCCGACGCGTTATACGTCGAATAATAATAAGCTGCATTCTCAACGCCGGAGACGGGCACCGGTTCCCACGCTTCCAAAACTCCAAGCTCAATGCGGCGGCCGCGGATTTTCTCTTCCGGAATGTCCAGAAGCTTTGCCAGATATCCGTCGGCAAAGCCGTCCTTTTTTGCCTGAATCAGCAAATCATCCGGCAGAAGATTGTGCTTATGCTTCAGAATCTGCTCTTCAAGATCGACGAGTTCTTTTATCTGCTGAATGAACCAGGACTTGATGTGCGTTTTTTTGTGGATTTCTTCGGTCGTTGCTCCTTTGCGAAGGGCTTCGTACATCACAAAAACACGCTGGCTCGTCGGGTATGACAGCATTTCGAGAAGATCGGATACGGATTTCTTATTAAAATCCTTTGCAAATCCGAGCCCGAACCTGCCGATTTCGAGAGAACGAATCGATTTCTGGAAAGCCTCCTTAAAATTCTTGCCTATGCTCATGACTTCGCCTACCGCGCGCATTTGAGTTCCCAGGCGATCCTCCGCGCCCTTGAATTTTTCAAATGCCCAGCGTGCGAATTTGATAACAACGTAATCTCCCCAGGGAGTGTATTTATCAAGAGTTCCTTCACGCCAGTAGGGTATTTCGTCGAGAGTGAGCCCGCCGGCAAGCATCGAAGAAACGAGGGCAATGGGAAAGCCGGTCGCCTTGGATGCGAGGGCTGAAGAGCGTGATGTCCTAGGATTGATTTCAATAACCACTACCCGCCCGCTTTTGGGATCATGCGCAAACTGGATGTTGGTTCCGCCAATGACACCTATGGCATCAACAATTGCGTAGGAATATTCTTGAAGTTTATCTTGAAGTACTTTGTCTATAGTAAGCATGGGTGCGGAGCAAAATGAATCTCCTGTATGAACGCCCATTGCATCAATATTCTCTATGAAACAGACGGTTATTTTTTGTCCCTTGGCATCTCTGACGACTTCAAGCTCGAGTTCTTCCCATCCTTCAACGGATTCTTCAATCAGGACCTGCCCGACCAGGCTGGCGGAAAGCCCTCTGCTTACAACAACGCGGAATTCTTCGATGTTATAAACCAGCCCTCCTCCTGTTCCGCCCAGTGTATATGCCGGACGGATGACGCATGGAAGGTTGATCCTTTCCAGGGTGTTTTCGGCTTCTTCGAGGCTTAGGGCGATTTCGCTTCGGGGCATTTCGATGCCCAGCTTATTCATGGTGTTCTTGAAAGCCTGACGGTCCTCGCCACGTTCGATGGCATCTTCTTTTACTCCGATGATCTGAACGCCGTATTTTTCCAGAATCCCCTCTTTGGCGAGTTGTGAGGAGAGGTTCAATCCTGTCTGGCCTCCCAGGTTCGGCAGAAGCGCATCGGGCCGTTCGACTGCAATTACTTTTTCAATCGACTTCACGTTAAGCGGTTCGATATAGGTTGCATCGGCCATGCCCGGATCTGTCATGATTGTCGCCGGATTGGAATTAACGAGCACGATCTTATAGCCGAGCTTACGCAGAGCTTTGCATGCCTGAGTGCCGGAATAGTCAAATTCGCATGCCTGGCCTATAACAATGGGACCGGATCCGATGATAAGTATTTTATGTATATCATTGCGTTTCGGCACAGTAATTCTCCTTGATGCTGGTCGTCGGTTGTCTTTAACCCGCATTATTCATGAAGGTTCGTCACGAGGCGGCGCAGACGGGCATGGATACAAGGCGCGCGACGGGAGGATTCCGCAGGCGTACTCGACAGTACGTCGAGGAATCCGACCG
>JAFGIY010000017.1 GCA_016929335.1 Acidobacteriota bacterium
CGAGCAATCTTATGCAACCTGGACTTGGACGTGGACGTGGACTTGGACTTGGACAATTTTTAAGTCGAGGACGAAGAACAGATGAGGAAAATGAATTGAAAAGACAAAAAATATCGAGTTCTGCAATAAATGCAGAAGCCATCAATATCCTTTTGCTCGAGAATATTCATCCGGTGGCGGAGGAATCATTCCGTACCCGCAATTTCGGCCGGATGGAGACTCATCCTGGCGCTCTTGCCGAAGAGCAGTTGCTGAAGATTATGCCCGATGTAAATATCCTTGGGATCCGATCCAAAACCCATATCACGGAACGCGTCCTCCAATCCGCCTCGCAGCTGATGGCGCTGGGATGCTTCTGCATCGGAACGGACCAGGTCGATATGGAGGCTGCGACCCGTCACGGAGTTGCCGTCTTCAACGCGCCCTTCAGCAATACACGCAGCGTGGCGGAATTGACGATCGCCGAAGTTGTTATGCTCGCACGGCGGGCTGTCCAGCGATCCATGGAACTGCACGGGGGCCGTTGGGAAAAATCCGCCAAGGGATGTGTGGAGGTTCGGCGCAAAACAATCGGCATCATAGGCTATGGCCATATCGGGCCGCAGGTCGGTCTGCTGGCCGAGTCGCTGGGGATGCGGGTCGTTTTTCACGACATCGTCAAAAAACTTCCCCTCGGCAATGCCCGACAGGTATCCGCCCTCGAAGAGCTGCTGAAGATTTCGGATTTCGTCACACTCCACGTTCCGGATACTCCTCAGACGCGCCGGATGATCAGTCATGAACAGCTGAGCATGATGCCGCAGGGGAGCTACCTTTTGAATTTAAGCCGCGGATCCGTCATTGATATTGAAGCGTTGCATCATGCTTTGAAAAGCGGTCATCTTGCCGGCGCTGCCGTCGACGTCTTTCCAAAAGAGCCCAATTCCGGCAAAGATCCCTTCAATTCGGAATTGCGGGGACTGGAGAACGTAATCCTGACGCCCCACATCGGCGGCAGCACGGAAGAAGCGCAGAGAAACATCGGGCTCGAAGTGTCGGATGCGTTGATTTCCTACGTGGAAAACGGAAGTTCCGACGGATGCGCCAATCTGCCTGAGGCTCATCTGCCGCCTATGGAGGACAGCTACCGCATACTCAATATTCATACGGATGTGCCCGGAGTGCTGAGCCGCATTAACGGCCTCATTGCCAAAATGAGCGTCAACATCAAAGCCCAGTCGTACAATACACGGAACGGTGTCGGATATCTGATTATGGATGTGGAGCGGAGTCTTTCGCGCAAGATAGGAAAACAGATCGAATCGCTGGACAGCAATATCCGCACGCGATTGCTTTTCTAAGCAACCATTATTAGCCACGAATTATCACGAATTATCGCAGAATAGCTTCAGCCGATGAGGCGGATGCGGGCTTTCAGGGACCGCTTCTGGCCGCCGGCAAACCGCAGGAATCTGGGCGAGTCGATGTTGTTGATGACACTATCCGGATTGGCATGCCCGGTGGCGTTTACAATAGAGAGACGCACCGCCCATTCCCGTGTGAACAAGCGAATGCGTTTTTCAATTCCTATATTCAGATTCGCATAGTTCGGATATCGGAGGCTGTTCGCCGCTCCGATGACGTGCTGTTGTTCATTCACCGTACTGAACGGAAATCCGGTTCTGAACTCAAAAAAGTAACTCAGGAACAAATCCCATAGAGGCACTGGAGTCCAGCCGGAAGAAACCAGACGATGCGGCGTGTCCCATGCCAAAGGCCCCGGCTCCTGCGGATTGTATACGAAGGTATCGAGCGAGTAATCGAAAACCTGGTTGGTGTGGGTGCTCGATCTTGTGTAGGTGGCCGAGATGGAACTCTTGTCATTAAAAGAATGCCGGAATGTGATGACAAATGACCGGTAGTGATCCTGGCGGTTGTTGCGAAGCACGAAAATATTGCGGTAAAAATCACTGACTTCTCTGTTGTAGGCAAGTCCGAGTCTTCCATTCCTTAGCGTAAAATTAGCCTCGATCTGTGAGTTCCTGCCGGCATACTGTTCCCATCCGAAGCTCGTAGTATAAAAACGCGGCTGTTTCAGCTGCTCCCTCGGCAGAACAAAATGGCCGGTAACCGGGCCGATTGTTTCGGCATAGTCCTCTCGCGGGAAAAAGGTGTCCGAGCGTTGTTGATCGTAAGCGGGCCCCAGAATGGAAAGTGTCGCCGGTTGCAGGAACGCTCCCCATGAAACGGTGAGTTTCGCGTCGTTGTTTTTAAACGGCAGGATGTTTGCCGCAACCCTCGGCGATGCCGTCGTGCTGTGAAAAACCCGGTCCCAGTCGGCCCGGATGCCGAACTGCAGCGCAAATGCTCCGGCGATGCGCCAGACATCAAATCCATAAACGCCCACCAGAGTATCGGTCAATCGGAATTGGGGCTTCCCGGAGAAAACGGTGCGCTGCGCTACACTGTCGTCGGTCCGGACTACCTCGATCTCACTTCGATACGCGGAGTGCTTCCATACAAGCTCCGCCGCATTCAGTCCGAACTGCAGATCGTGAGTGCCATGCCACTTGCGGCCCGGCTTGCTCATGCCGGCAATCGCCTGCCATCTTCGTGTCTTTTGCCTCAGGGATTCAAAATAACTGCCGGCAGAGCCGTCAGGCGTGATTCGATACGGCGCCAGTCCATACGGCATGACCTCGTCGTGGCTGAAATCGGCCGCCACACCGAACTCATAAAACGTCCTTCCGCTCCAGACCTGGTCTTTCAAAGAGAAGAAGGATCGGTATGCGCGCATGCTTCGAGTTGTGGAAATCGGCGAGTAGGGACTGAGTCCCAGATTGGAGGCTCGGAGCTGGTTGTAAAGAAAGCTGCCCTGTAGGATGTGCTCCGGCGAAACCCGAATCTGAGTCCGAAGCATGTTGTCTCCGGCCCATTGACTGACGGAATCCTCGTCAGGCGGAAGATCTTGGACAAGGCTCAGCGTATGCTGAACGCTCAGAGCTTCCGAAAACCACGCGCGGCCTTTGCTTATCGGCCCCGACAGAGCAAACCTGGGATACCAGCTGGTAAGATGAATTCCGCGCTCGGCGCTGACGCCGGGGAAAAAATTGGTCGCGCCGGCTCTCCATCGGTCATCGCCCACCGCCGTGTTCAGGGAAAGCACACCGGCTCCGGCTCGTCCATACTGCGTGTTGAACCGCGCGGATTCGACTTCAACGGCTTGTGCGCTGTCCACATTCACTCGGACGTTGAGATCACCGGTGGCGGGATCGCCGATATCAAATCCGTCCAGCAGATATTGAGTCTCTCCCGTTCGTCCGGCCGCAATGTGCAGCCGGCCGGAATAATCGCGCACCACTTCAGGCAGCGTTACCAGACTGCTTCTGAGATCATGTGTGGATGTGACCGGAATGTCGCGGATTTCACGTGCAATAAGGGTTTCGGAGTTGGAGGTAACCGTCGGACTGATGGTATCTGAAGAGGAATAGACTTCGACTTCTTCATGGATTTCAGTCTCATGATTTACCGTGATGGAAATTTCATTTTCGCCTTTGCTCAATGCAAACGGCTTTTCCGTCACGCGGAAAAATCCGGCCTTATTCAGACTCAGCCGGTACTCACCGGCCTCCGTTCCGGCATATTCAAAAATGCCGGCTGCATTCGTGTGAAGGATCTGTATCGTTCCGTCGGGATCCTGGATTCTGACTTCGAGCAGAGCCACCGGTTTGCCGTCTTCGTCTACAACGCTGCCGCTCAGAATTACAGTTCCGGGTGCACCGCTTGCCGAAGCAACCGGAAGAATAAGCAGCAGGACGGCTGCCAATACCAGGCAGGCGGCATAGCAGGCAGAAAGCCGGTTAGCACAAAATCCCGTCATCCGGAACGCCATACATCGCATAATCATCCTGCAGTCGCCATACACCCTGCGCATCCGGCCATATTTCATGTGACTCGATCTAATTAGGCATGCCTTGAACCATGTGGGTCGCGGCTTCAGCCGCGACATGTTGGTGCAAACAGAAGATCAGGCATAAATATCTCTTAC
>JAFGIY010000109.1 GCA_016929335.1 Acidobacteriota bacterium
CGCCTTCGGAAGCCTCCCGTCGCGCGCCTTGCAGCCACGCCCGTCTGCACCGCCTCGCGACGAACCTTCATGAATAAAGCGGGTTAATAATACCATTCCAATTGACGATTGACGATTTCGGTTTTCAATCGTCAATCGTAAATCCTTAATGGCCTCGCGCCGCCGTCTTGAAAACCAGCTCTCCCGTCTTTTTATCGGCGTTCAAGTCGATCGTGTCTCCAGGGCGGACCTCGCCGTTGAGAAGCATCAATGCCAGGCGATCCTGTATTTTTTTCTGGATCAAGCGCTTAAGCGGTCGTGCGCCATAAATGGGATCGTATCCTTCCCGCGCCAATTCTTCTACGGCGTCCGGCCTGACATTCAGCGAGAGTTCTTTCTGGGCCAGTATCCTGCCCAATTGCTTGAGCTGCAGTTCCACAATGCCTTTTATCAGATCGCGCGACAGACGGTGGAATACAATCACGTCATCGATCCGGTTGAGGAACTCCGGTCTGAAAGTGCTGCGCAGGGCTTCCATCAGCTGAGGCGTGACTGAATCCAGGTCTCCGGAAGACTCGCTGATTGCCTGGCTGCCGATATTGGAGGTCATGATAATCACGGTGTTTTTAAAATCGACTGTCCTGCCCTTGCCGTCGGTCAGCCGTCCGTCATCGAGAACCTGCAGCAGAATATTGAAAACATCAGGGTGCGCCTTTTCAATTTCATCGAAAAGTATAACCGCATAGGGTCGACGGCGGATGGATTCGGTCAGGTGCCCGCCTTCTTCATAGCCCACATATCCCGGCGGGGCACCGATAAGCCGTGCAACGGAATGCTTTTCCATATACTCGGACATGTCGATGCGGACCATGGCATGTTCGTCATCGAATAGAAACTCGGCCAGGGCTCTCGCCAGCTCGGTTTTCCCCACGCCGGTGGGGCCTAGAAAAATGAATGATCCCGTGGGGCGTCTCGCATCCTGTAATCCGGCTCGAGCGCGGCGAATGGCATTGGAAACCGCCTCCAGCGCCGCATCCTGTCCAAGAACTCGTTCCCGCAGTCGGCTTTCCATGTGAACCAGCTTCTGGACTTCTCCCTCCAGCATCTTGCTGACCGGGATCCCCGTCCACTTGGCGACGACCTCGGCTATATCCTCTTCGTCCACCTCTTCTTTCAGGAATTTTTTATTCAATTGCAGCTGAGTTAATCTGGCATTTTGCTCCGCCAGATCTTTTTCAAGCTGTACCAGAGTGCCGTAACGAAGTTCGGCTGCCCTGCCGAGGTTTCCGAGTCGTTCGGCGTTCTGCTCCTCCGCCTTCACACTTTCAATCCTTTCCTTGACTGTCTGGATAGAGCCTATGATTTCACGTTCCTGCTGCCAATGCAGCTTCATTTGCGAGCTTTTTTCCCGCAGCTCGGCAAGCTCATTATTCAATGCTGTGAGTCTATCCTGTGAGGATTTATCCTTTTCCTTGGATAGTGCCTGCCGCTCGATTTCAAGCTGAGTAACGCGCCGTTCCACCTCGTCAATCTCAACCGGCATGCTGTCTATTTCGATGCGCAGGCGCGAGGCGGCTTCATCGACGAGATCCACGGCTTTGTCCGGCAAAAAACGGTCGGCAATATAGCGATGAGAGAGAACGGAGGCCGCTACCAGAGATGAGTCCGTAATCCGGACTCCATGATGAACTTCATACTTTTCCTTCAGTCCACGCAGAATGGCAATCGTGTCCTCTACGGAAGGCTCTCCGACATATACGGGCTGGAATCTGCGTTCCAGCGCCGCATCCTTCTCGATGTGCTTTTTATATTCGTTGAGAGTTGTTGCGCCGATACAACGCAGCTCGCCTCTGGCCAGAGCCGGTTTGAGCATGTTGGACGCATCGATGGCGCCCTCCGCGGCGCCGGCTCCGACCAACGTGTGGAGTTCATCTATGAACAAGACGACGGCACCGGCGGATTCCTCTATTTCTCGAAGGACGGCCTTCAGACGATCTTCGAATTCGCCGCGATATTTGGCTCCCGCCAGCATTCCTCCAAGGTCAAGAGCAACCATCTGTTTTTTCTTCAGAGTTTCCGGAACGTCTCCGGCGATTATTCTCTGCGCCAATCCTTCAACAATCGCGGTTTTGCCTACGCCGGGTTCTCCAATGAGCACGGGATTATTTTTTGTCCGGCGGGACAGGACCTGTATGACTCTTCTGATTTCATCATCACGCCCGATGACCGGATCCAGTTTCCCTCTGCGTGCCAGATCTGTCAGATCGCGCGCATATCGCTTGAGCGCCTGATATTTTTCTTCGGCATTGGGATCCGTGACTCTTTGACTGCCCCGGATAGAAGCAAGTACTTTAAGAATATCTGCCCGTTCTGCGCCCTGCCTCTGCAACAGCTTTCCGGCAAAGCCGTCTGAAGCGGCCAGCGCCAGCAACAGATGCTCGGTCGAAATGTATTCGTCTTTGAATTGATCCGCTTCCTTTTCAGCCTGGCGAAACACGGCGTCCAGTCCGGGAGACAAAGCCAATTGCGACCCGTCAACTTTAGGTTGCGAAGAAAAATGCCGGTCGAGCTCGGAGCGAAGGGTATCTATTGAAATGCCAAGTTTCTTCAAGAGGGGAGCAACAATGCCATCCTCCTGCCATAGAAGAGCTTCAAGCAGATGCTCGGGTTCCAGTTGCGCGCTCTTCAGGGATTCAGCCCTCCTCTGAGCTACTTGCAGAGCCTCTTGAACCTTAATTGTGAATCTGTCCAACCGCATGGTTTTAGGAACCTCTCAATATTTATCGGATTTGATTCGGAATCCCGTATGCAGGATGCAGGATTCGGGTGATAATGTCCCTCTTCCTGCATCCCTGCAATTCATTAATTGGTGCTGACCGGAATCTCACGGGGTTTGACCTCGGGTTTTTGAGGCATGGTTACAGTCAAAACTCCGTTTTTATAATCCGCGCTGATCTTCTCCATATCCACTGTGTCCGGAAGCCTGAAGGTGCGAATGAATGAGCCGTAAAAGCTTTCAACCCGGTGATAATTATTCTTTTTATCCTCGGCATCCATCTTTCTCTCACCCTTCAGCGTAAGTGTATTTCCTTCGAGCTTAAGTTCAATCTCTTTCTCTGTCATTCCCGGAAGATCCGCTCGAAGAATCAGGTTCCCGTCTTTTTCGAGGATATCAACGGCGGGATTCCAGCTTTCTCTGGCATCCGCTAAAGAGCTGGTCAATGGAAAATCGTTGAAAAACTCTTCAAACAATCTGCTTACCATTGGTGTTTCTGTTCTTTGAATATAAGGAACTAGTCTCATTTCTCTTCCCTCCCATTTTATTTAGTCCGTTCGCTATATAATATGTGAGCATAGCATTGTCAAATTTCTGCGAAGCATCGGCCCTATGCTTCGCATCATTATGTATTGACTTTAATGATTCTGGGTTTGGCTTCGGGCTTCTGAGGAATGGACACTGTTAGAATGCCGTGCCTGTAATCTGCGCCTATTTTCCCCATATTCGCTGAATCGGGTAAGGTGAAAGAGCGGGAGAAGAAGCCATAGCGGCTTTCTTGCTGATGGAAGATATATCCTTCCTCGGGTTTTCTTTCGCCTTTTATGGTTAAAGTCTGGCCCTCCACCTTCAGCTCAATATCCTTTTCAGTCATTCCCGGCAATAAAGCTTTCAGAATCAGATTCCCGTCCTTCTCAATCACGTCGACGGAAGGCGTCCAGGTTTCGGATCGCCGGTCTTCCATTGAGCGGAGTGCCCAGTCGTTAAAAAAATCTTCAAATAGTCTGAATGGTGAAACCGGAATATTTCTAGTCCGCCTTTCGGAATTTTCAGATCGAACAATGTCAGGCGTCATTTCATTCCTCCCTGCTATAGGTGCCTCTCCTTTCTCATGAAGAGGTTCCTTTATTACAGGGAGGTAATAAAATCAGAGCGGATTATTGTCAAATATTGAGAATTAGAGATTGGCAATTCGAGATTCGAGATCGAGATTTTATTCTCGAATCTCGAATTATGAATTACATGATCGCAGCAGGCGGCGCCGGTTCATCGGGTTTGCCGGCATTTGCCAGAGGGACTTTGATCATGACAAGGAAGAGGGCCAGAAAGGCTATCAGCATGCCGATCCAGTGGGGCGAATCGAGGATACGGGGTGTTTGTCCCTGCCAGATGGCGGCAACGGCGAGACCGCAGAGTGCTTCGCCGGCGATGAGGCCGGAAGCCGTCAGTATGCCTGCATTGTCGACGCGCGCTTTTTGCGCTTCGTTTAATCCCTGTCGGTCGCGAAGCTTGTCTGTTATCCAGCGGACGATGCCGCCGATAAAAATGGCGAAAGTCGTGTTCAGGGGAAGATACATCCCGACGGCAAACAGCATAGGGCTTTTCACCTTAACCATGATCATGGCGAAACCCATGAGAATTCCCACGACCACGAGCGGCCATGCCATATTTCCGCCTACGATTCCCTGGGCCAGCATAGCCATCAATCCTGCCTGTGGCGCAGACAGCTCCGGACTGCCGAAATGCCAGGCACGATCCAATGCCATCAGGGGAAAGAACAGAACGAACGATGCGACGATAACGCCGAGAATATCTCCGATCTGCATTCTTGAAGGCGTACCGCCGAGTATGTGCCCGACTTTCAAATCCTGAAGCATTTCACCGGCGACTGCCGAGGAGACACAAACTATTGCGGCTACTCCAAGAACGGCTGCCACGCCACTGACTCCGGCAACGCCCATGGCAACCATCAGCAGGGCAGCCACCACCAGGGTACAAAGCGTGAGTCCGGAGACAGGATTATTGGACGATCCGATCATGCCGACCAGATTGCCGGAAACCGCTGCGAAAAAGAAGCCGAGGATCAGCATGACCAGGGCGGCAGTTATTGCTCCGGCAAGGATCGTGCCCCCGGTCAGATTGCCGGAATTGGCGATGAAATAGTAATAAAGAACTATCATTGCCAGGAACACAACGGCGATACTGAAAAATACAACCTTTGCATTCAGATCGCGCTCCGTGCGATCGGCGGCGCTATGAGCCTCAGCGGATTTTCTGAGATCGCTTATGGCGCGCGCCATGCCGATCCCAAGCTGTTTACGCATGCGAAAAAGGGTATAGCCGGCGCCTACCAGCATTCCGCCCACAGCGATGGGGCGCACGATTGAAAAGTAAACCGAACCTGCCAGTGTATCCCATCCGACGCTGCCTTCCTGCAAGGAGCCTTGGAGTTGCGGCCCCAGCAAATAGGTCAGCAGTGGAACCAGCAATCCCCATGCAAGCACGCCGCCTGCAAAATTCAGGGCGGCCAGGTTCGGGCCGATGATATAGCCAACTCCCAGATAAGCAGGACTGACTGCAGGCGAACTGAAAGTGCTGATGCCTCCCGTTGTCAGATTGGCAACGCTTGGGTTTGTGCTGGTACGTAAAAGCAGGCTCTTGCCGAGAGCTCCGATATGGACGGTAAATGTCTTTATCGGTTCGAAGATATTCAGCTGAGCGAGCCCGTTCAGCAAGAATCCAAATCCCATATTGGCGAACAGAATTTTTGCTGCCTTTGAACTGTGTTGTCCGGCTTTATGAATCTCCGCGGCTGCAACCGATTCAGGGAAGGGAAGTTCCGTATCCTCGACCATGACCCGGCGGAGCAAAGTCACAAAGAGTATGCCGAGCAATCCGCCGATCACCATCAGCGCGACCGATTGCCAGTAATGCTCCATACCAAGCGCCGGCCAAAGGCCCGCCAACACAAAGGCAGGGATGGTAAAACAGGCTCCGGCCGCAACGGATTCGCCGATGGATCCGATGGTTCGAGCCATGTTCTCTTCCAGCAAAGATCCTTTCATAAGCCGCAGTAGCGACATGCTTAAAACCGCAGCCGGATAGGTTGCCGCAATCGTCATACCTGCCTTAAGTCCGAGATAGGCATTCGCCGCGCCAAGAATTCCGGTCATCAGAAGGCCGAGAATTATGGCCCTGAATGTAAACTCGCTCATCGGTATATTGGCCGGCACATACGGCCGGAACTTCGGTTTCTCTTCGGCATTCTGCATGGATAGTCCTCCTTTGATGGAATCTTAGGACGGATAAATACAGGCAGCAGGATACAAGATGCAGGTCAGGAGATACAAGGATGAAGGAATGGGACCGCGCCTTAAATTCGGAGGGGAGTATGACTATGATATAGTAATAAATTTTAAGGAGACAGCCCGTTTGAGGCCATGGACATCAAGAATACCCTCAACCTGCCAAAAACTTCCTTCAGCATGAAGGCCAATCTTCCCCAGCGCGAGCCGGAGATGCTTCGGCATTGGGGAAGTATCGACATTTTCGGCAGGATCCGGAAAGCCCGGGCCGGAAGTCCCGGCTATGTCCTCCATGACGGTCCGCCCTATGCCGATGTAGCTATTCACATGGGGCATGCCGTTAATAAGATCATCAAGCGGAGGGCCTTGGCCCGTAAGGGCACGCTGCTGGGATTATTCTATAGAAGTGGGAAAAAACGGCACCTGTCCTGCGCTATGCGAGCGGTGCGTACCGGCAATCAAAGAGATTTACGATTGAAAACAAACGTAAATCGTCAATATCAAATTTTTCGGATACTATGACAAGAAACCGATATTACCTGTTTGCATTATTGATACTTCTTATCGACTATATTTCGAAGTGGATTGTGTGTGCAAAATTGGATCCGCACCTGCCTGTTGAAATCATCCCGGGCTACCTGCGTCTTTCATACTGGGAAAACTCGGGCGTTGCCTTCGGGTTGTTTGATAGTGTTTCCTCTGTATGGAAACCCTATATTCTTGCCGCGATGGCTGTTATTGCGGTCATAATTATTGTCCTTTACAGCCTTCACATGCCTGCCGATCGAAAACTCCTGCAGACGGCACTCGCCGTCATGACTGGAGGGATCCTGGGAAATTTCGTGGACCGGATCGCCCGCGGCTATGTGGTCGATTTTATAGACTTCCATATCCACGATATCTTTACCTGGCCGACGTTTAATGTCGCGGACTCTGCCATCACAATCGGAATAGCGCTTCTTTTAATAGATACGGTGAGGAATCCGGCTGTGCAGGAAGCTGCGGATCAGCCTGCAGAAACCGGCTCGAAATAGTTCAATGCACTCAATGAGAATTACAGGCAAGGTATTAGGAATGCGGGATTCAGGATACATGAGGCCAATCTTGCTGCGCCTGAATTCTTTTTATGCTCCATTTCATGTGCGCGCCTTCGTTGTTTCTTTCTGCCTGTTCCTGTGCGGATGCCTTCTGGCCGCGGAATCTTACGGATCGGATTTGGACGGAGTAGTCGATGGATTGCAGCGGCGCTATGCGAAGGCAGAGACTGTGACAGGCACGTTTCAGCAGACCTATCGCGCTCCCGGAGTCGAGCAGGTCGAATCCGGTATTTTCCGGATGAAACGGCCCGGTCTCATGCGATGGGAATATCGCCAGCCTGAAGAAAAGCTTTTTATTGCAGACGGGCGCGAAGCTTTTCTCTATGTTCCGCTGGATCGCCAGGTCACCGTACAGTCCTTCCGCGCATCCGATATCCACGGCACACCGCTGGATCTGCTGTTGGGCGGGGCAGAAATCAGAAAGAGCTTTGACGTTTCCTGGGAGAAGCAACTCAAACCGACATCCGAACAAACCGCCCTCATCCGGCTGACTCCTCGTTCGAGTGCAGCAGAATACGAGTCCCTGATCCTGGAGATTGATCCGAAGTCCTTTGATCTTCGACGCATAGTGATCCGTGAACATGGCGGCAATACGTCGGAATTCCTGCTCTCGAACATTGCGCTGAATGTGAGGATGAAGAATAGGGACTTCCAGTTTAAACCTCCAAAGGGCGTCGAAGTGGTGCGGCTAAATAGTGAAGAATGATTCGAGATTGGAAATTCGAGGTCAAAATCTCGAATCTCAGGCAGCCATGACAGATATCGATCAGTTTATACAAGTCGGAACGGAAGCGGCGCGAGAAGCAGGAGCTCTAATTCTCGAACGTTTCAATACGGATTTCACTATTGCTCAAAAGGGTGCCATCAACCTCGTGACAGAGGTTGATTTGGCTGCGGAAGAGCTGATCGTCGGACGCATCCGTAAGGCTTTCCCAACCCATGCAATCCTTGCAGAAGAGCGCTATAGCGATGTGAGAAAGGATGCCATCTGCTGGATTATCGATCCCCTTGATGGGACTACGAATTTTACCCATGGATACCGGGTGTTCTCCGTTTCCATCGGGCTCGAGATGGACGGAGAAGTGGAATGGGGATGCGTTCTGGATCCTGTGAGGAATGAGCTGTATGTTGCCCGTCGCGGTAAGGGAGCCTTCTGCAATGGCGCTTTGATCTCAGTTTCCAAAATGGAGTCTCTCGATGCAAGTTTACTGGCAACCGGATTCCCCTACGATATCCGGACCAGCAAGCAAACCAATCTGGAAAACTATTGTGCTTTTGCATTGCGTTCCCAGGGCGTGAGAAGGAGTGGATCGGCGGCACTGGATCTATGCAATGTTGCAGCCGGCCGTCTGGACGGTTTCTGGGAATCCAAACTCAATCCATGGGATTGCGCGGCAGGATATCTGATGGTCCGAGAAGCCGGGGGCAAGGTGACGAATTATCGTGGACTGCCCGGCTCGATTTATGACCGGGAAGTCATCGCGTCCAACAAATTAATCCATGATCAGATGCTGGCTGTTTTGGATACAACAGCCAGGAAGATTGAAGATTCGAGACTCGAGATTCGAGATTAAAATTTCGAATCTTCAATCTCGAATCTCGAATTGAGGGGCTATGAGACTAAGAGACAAAATCAGCGAAGATCTGATGGCGGCCATGAAGTCAAAGGAAGCAGAAAGGCTGAGTGTGCTTCGAATGATGAAGGCGGCCGTGAGGAATAAGGAAATCGATTCACGCCAGGAGCTGGAAGATGCGCAGGTTATACAAGTATTCCTGAGCCTGATCAAACAACGCAAAGATTCCATTGAGCAGTTTGCCAAAGGCGGCCGCCAGGACCTGGTTGACAAGGAATCGGCAGAAATCAAGGTAATTGAGGAATACCTCCCGGCAGGCGTTACCGACGATGAAATAGAGCGCACCATCGCCGCCGTTATTGCCGAAACCGGCGCGGCATCCGTCAAAGACATGGGAAAAGTGATGAAGGCATGCATGGCGTGCTTTGCAGGCCGCCCTGTCGACGGCGGCAAAGTCAGCGAAATCGTAAAAGCCAAACTGACAAATTGACGATTGACGAACGTTTTTAATCGTCAATCGTCAATCGTTAGCCCCATATCCAGCCGAATTTTGTGATATTTTTAACACGTGCTGCAGCAAAAAGTGGATCATCTGCCGGCTGAGCCCGGCGTTTATCTCTATAAAAATTCCGAAGGCAAAATCATTTATGTCGGCAAAGCGCGATCGTTGCGCCAGCGAGTGCGTTCCTATTTCCAGGAAAGCCGGCCGCTTGATGCAAAAACCCAGCATCTGGTTGCGGAAATTGCCGACCTGGAGTACATCGTTACCGACAACGAAGTCGAAGCCTTGATTCTCGAATCGACGCTGGTCAAAAAAAACCAGCCGCGCTACAACATCCACCTCAAGGATGACAAAAGCTTTCCTTATCTTAAACTTACGGTCAATGAGCCCTTCCCGCGCATATTTATCACGCGCCGCATCAAAAAAGATGGTGCGCTCTACTTCGGACCATTTCTGCCGGCCAGTTATGCGCGACGGACTCTCAAGCTCATCAACAAATACTTCAAATTGCGCACCTGCAATCTTGAAATAGACGGTACGCTCGATCGGCCGTGTCTTGACTATCAGATGAAGCGGTGTCTGGGTCCATGCGTCTCGGGTATCTGTTCAAAGGAGGAATATGAGCGCGCCGTGGAGGATGTGATACTGCTTCTTTCCGGCAAGACGGACGACCTGATCCGCCGTCTTGAGGCCCGCATGAATGAAGCGGCTGAAAATACCTATTACGAAGCCGCCGCCATGTATCGTGACTGGATTCTGATGGTCCGGGATATTTCGGAACGGCAGAAGATGGCTCTTGAGGGCCAGGACGACTGCGACCTTTTTGGGTACTACCAGGAAGGCTCACAGCTTGCCCTGGAAGTATTCGCCATGCGCGGGGGGAAAGTTGTCGGACGCCGCGAATTTTTCTGGGAAGACCTGATTTCTTTCGATCCGGGCGAGTTTTTTTCGCAGGCTTTGAATCAGTATTATTTGCAGGATACGTCTACCCCAAAGGAAGTATACATACCAACCGACATTGAAGATGCGGAGGTGATCGAATCCTGGCTGTCGGAGCGGAAAGGAAGCCGTGTCTATATTCGATCGCCGCGCCGGGGGCTCAAATCGGAAATGCTGGATCTTGTAATGCACAATGCCCGGATGTCTTTCGACACTCGCTTTCGTATTCTGAAGCCCAGGGGAGAAGAGCTGCTGAAGCCATTTCAGGATATTCTCGGACTCGAATTGCTTCCGAGGCGCATCGAGACTTTTGACATTTCTCATGTGCAGGGAACAGACACTGTGGCCAGCATGGTGCTGTGCATCAATGGTGAAATGAAGCGGAGCGGTTATCGCAAGTTCAAGATAGAAAATGTAAAAGGTCCCGATGATTTTGCAGCAATGCGGGAGGTTGTTCACCGGCACTATGAAAATATTCTGGAAGAGGACGAGGGAAATCTGCCGGATCTGGTGCTTATTGACGGGGGCAAAGGCCAGTTGTCGGCTGCGATTTCCGCGCTTGATGATCTGGGACTGGAAAACCAGGCTGTTGCTGCCATTGCGAAGAGAGAGGAAATACTGTTTATAAAGGGGAAAGAGGATCATCCGGTCGAACTGCCCAAAAATTCTCCCATTTTGCACCTGATTCAATCGATGAGAGATGAAGCCCATCGTTTTGCGATCACGTATCACCGCAAGCGGAGGGAGTTGCGCGATTTTGATTCGGAGCTGATGGATATCCCGGGCATCGGTGAAGTTCGCAAAAAAGTGCTGTTGCGAGCCTTCGGAAGCCTGGAACGTGTTAAAAAGGCTTCGTTTAGCGAACTCTCGCCTTATGTGGGACCGAAAGTCGCTTCACAAATTATCGTGCACTTCTCGAGAATGGAGGGTAAGGAGTAGCAACTCAATAAACAAAGGAATTGCCAGCCTTTTTTTGCTTTTTTTGTGATTTATATGACCAAATTCCCAACCGTGTCCGCCGATTAGGCAGACATGCTTAAACTTCTATTTCTATTTGTATTACAGGTTATAAATCCCAGTGAAATGGCCTGCGTCGGATCCATTCAGGATGCGAGGCTGCCTCTGGATGTTTATGTCGCCAGCGTGGAGATGGAGGGATCTGCGACCCTGGCTGCCCAAGGACAGATCGTTTATCTCAATGGTCCCAAAATCTCTTCTCTTAAGCCTGGGTCTGTTCAGCGAGTGGTTCGCCCCGAAGGCAAAGTCCGGGATCCCATATCTGAAGACAGCCTGGGCTATTACTATCTGGATATTGGCACGGTCCGGATAGAGGCGGTTGAAGGGGATAGGGCAAAAGCTACGGTCCAGATATCCTGCAACGGCATCCTTAAAGGAGATCTGGTAATCCCATATACTCCGAAACCGGCGGTGGAATTCAGCGGAGCTCTGTCTAATGGCCTTACTTTGCTCCCGGATCATGGACTTGTAAGCTCGATCCTGCTCGGCAAAGAGGATGCAAAGGAATTGAGTTCCGGAAATATCTGTTTTCTCGGCCTTGGCGGTCGTGATGGAATAAAGCCCGGAGACCGTTTTACCGTATTTCGCTCCTCCCAGGAATTTAATGCCAGAGATTTGGATACATGGGGCAAAGGAACCGATCGGAGCTATGCGCCTCTTCAGAACACGGCATACCGTTTCAAATTGAGGTCGCTTCTCAAGGATCGCAAGGTATCTCCGCTGATACTGGGGGATATCGTTGTCGTCGAGACCGGGGAATCCACTTCCACAGGCAAGGTCGTTAACAGCCTGTCGGAAATCCATATTGGCGATTTTATAGTCAAGAGGTAATTGCCGGGATCAGACAGAAGTCCGGATCCGGATATGGCGCCGCAGTTCTTTTGCCATGTCTTGGGGCGGATTTTGCATAAATCGAATCATTTCAAATATATAAAGCAAGACACGAATTACATGAAAAAGACGGATGTATAGTCCTGGAGGTTAGATCACGCTGAAATCGGATACGATTGATTTGTCTCCCAGGACGGTTCCGGGACGCAGGCGCGCCCCTTCACCTATGTGACATTGCCTGCCCACAATGGCTCTCTCGATTCGCGCATTCGGCAGAATGCGGGTTCCGCTCCAGATAACCGAATCTTTGATCAGTGCTCCTTCTTCTACGCGGCAACTCTCCCCGAGAACCGAATTCTCGATTGCCACTCCGGTTTTGACAACGCACTTGCCGTCGAGAATTGAAACCAGGTCGATGGAGACCTGATGCTTTTCCCAATTATTGGGAGGACAGGACTTTTGAGGGTATCCGGGCATTTTCGATCTGCCGGAGATAATGCCGTAGCTTGCTTCCAGGTATTTCTGAGGACTTCCGATATCCTGCCAGAAATCGTGAGTGAGATATGCGTATATGCGAGCTCCATCCGCCAGCATGGAAGGGAAGAGGTCGCGCTCAAAGCTCTGAGCTCCCTCTGATGGAATCCGATCGAGAACGGACCGCTCGAGTATATAAATACCTGCGTTGATTGTATCTCCGGTCACCTCGTCTTCAGGAGGTTTTTCGGTGAAACGCGTTACCCGGCCGTCTGCGGCTGCGTCCACAAGACCATATCCGACGGGATTCATTACCCGCGCGGTCACGATTGTGGCATCCGCCTTCTTTTCCCGATGGTATCGAATTACATCCAGAAGATCCGTATCTGTCAAAATATCCCCGTTGAGCACGACGGTGGTATCGTCAATAAGGTTTTCGGATGCTTTAAAAGCGCCGGCGGTACCGCGCGGCAGATCTTCATGGGTATAGCGCATCGTAACGCCATACTTCATTCCGTCGCCGAAAATATCGGTGATCTTGCGTGGTTGATAGGAGAGGCTGAGGATTATCTCTGTGATTTCCGCACGCTTTATCCGGTCAATCTGGAAAAAGAGGAATGGGATATTAGCCAGCGGGACAATGGGCTTTGGAATGTGCAGCGCAAGCGGCCGCAATCTCGCTCCTTTGCCTCCCGCAAGTATAAGGGCTTTTATCACAAACGCCTCCTGGTGAAGGATTATGATACCATAGCCAAGCTCTAAATTCAGAATTCGAGATTCGATGTCAGTGAATTGCGTGCAGGGCCCATGTGATTTCGAGCCGACAATCTCCGAAGAAGAGTCGTGTAATCCTGCATCCGGTATCGAGCGTTTTGTGATACCCTAGTTCTGTCTATGAATCTGCCAAATGCCTTAACCCTTGCCCGGATCTTTCTTGTTCCCATCGTGGTCGTGGTGTTTCTGACGGTCGAGATTCGTACCTGGGCCATATGGGGAGCCAGTCTGTTCCTGGCTGCGGCGCTAACCGATTTGCTGGATGGATATCTTGCCCGCCGGAGGAGACAGGTAACCACATTGGGCCGGCTGCTGGATCCAATTGCCGACAAACTGCTGATCTCTTCCGCTCTGGTTTCTCTTGTCCAGCTCCGGATTGCCCCGGCCTGGATGGTTGTCATCATTCTGGGACGGGAATTCGCAGTCAGCGGTCTGCGCAGTATCGCCGCACATGAAGGATTTGACATCAATGTGTCGCGTTTGGGCAAGGGCAAAATGGTCACGCAGGTGGCGGCTGTCGTGGGATTGCTTTTGGGTCACAAATACGGAGGCTGGGTTGAGCTGACCGCAAAAGTATTACTATGGGCGGTCGTATTCTTCGCGCTCATATCGATGGTGCAATATTTCCGGGAATTCTGGTCGAAGCTTGACGGCAATATCAAGTACCGTGAACGGCGGCGTCGTAAGGCAATGGAACTGCGGCGTCAAATGGAAGCCGAACGCCTTGAAGTCGGCCGTCTGGAGGAAGTCGAGCAGGTGCGCAAGCAGGGGATGGGGCCTCCGACTTAGGGTTGACGCAAACCTTGCCGACAGGAGGTGCTTAATGCTGGAAGATAATGACAAGGCCGTACTCCTGAAACTAGCAAGAGAAACCCTGGAAGCTTATTTTGTCAACGGGAAGATGCCTCCCTGTCAGACGCCCGGCGCGGCTTTGCTCGAACCAAAGGGAGCCTTTGTTTCCCTGCACCGGGGAACGGAGCTTCGCGGCTGCATCGGACAATTAATGCCGGACTATGAGCTTTATAGGGTCGTGCAGCATTGCGTTTTGAGCGCGGCTTTGGAAGACACCCGTTTCATTTCTGTGACGCAGAACGAACTGAAGAATCTGACTATTGAGATCTCGGTGTTAACCCCTTTTAATCACATTCAAAGCATCGAGGAGATTGAAGTGGGGCGGCATGGGTTGTATATGGTGCGCGGAATTCACCGGGGATTGTTGCTGCCCCAGGTCGCGACACAATACAACTGGGATCGAAAAACCTTTCTGGAGCAGACCTGTCTCAAATCAGGGCTGCCGGAATCCGCCTGGAAGGATCCGCGCACAACCATCCACACCTTCGAAGCCGAGGTGTTTTCAGAACCCCAAATACCTGCAGGCCCTAAATGAGCATTCCGAGATTCTTCCGAACGTTTTTCTTTGTAGGCTTCATGCCTTTCTGGAGTGGCTTAGCCGGCGCCCAGCCTGCTGAGACCGCAGCAAGGTTCCGAATTTCCGCCGTGCAGGACAATCAGGTCTGGATCGAGGGGGGATTGATTGACGGCCTGGAGCAGGGGATGGAGGGCGAAATCGGCTATGAGATTTCCGTCGCGGGACAGAAGAAACGGATTATTCCGGCGAAGGTGCGCCTTTCCAGCGTTGAGGACCGCGAATCGGTCGGCGTGCTTTATGAAATGTCCGGAGTTATCAACGTCGGATATAGCGCTCAGTTTGTTCCAAAGCCTCTGGGCGAGCTTCTGCTTTTCTTCAACAATCGCGCTTCCTCGGCTTATACGGCAAAGGATTTCAAACTGGCACAGCAGTATTATCAGCGCATACTTGAAATCCTGCCGGGCGATGCCTTCGCCACACGCCAGATAAAAGACTGTAATGAGCAGCTCGAAAAACTCAACGCCCTGTTGCGCGAGCGGCGGAATATACCCTATTACAAAGAAGTTATTCGCGCCTCACTCAAATCGGACAATCCTGAAAGCGTTAAACTGGCTCAGGATTATGTCGGCAAAATTCTTGCCATCGAGCCGGAAGACACAGAGACTCTTAAGTACCGGGATAAGCTGGCGCAGTGGACAGCCAGGCCTGGATCTCCGGCCCCCATAGTCGGAGGGTTGCCATCCCAGCCCAAAGTGCCTGCTGCAGCGCCGGGCCCTCCTTCTCCCTCTGTCCGGATCGCCGAGGCAGCCGCCGTGCGTGAACCCGAGCCTGCGGCGCCTTCGAGTGCCGATACAAACCCTCCGGAAGGCCTCCCGCTGAGGCTTAGGAACATGGTCCGGATAGAAGCAGGATTATATTCTGTTGGATCGATCCCCGGCAGATCTCCGTTTGAAAATGAACTGCCGAGACATCAGGTGTCTCTCGGGTCTTTTTACATAGACAGACACGAAGTAACCAATGACGACTACAAAAAATTCTGTGATGCAACCGGTCATGCTTATCCGGAGTATTTTATAAACAAGGAATATCCGCCCGGCTTCGCAAAAAAGCCGGTCGTTATGGTCAGCTGGAACGACGCGGATGCATATGCGCGCTGGGCAGGGAAGCGGCTGCCTACGGAATTTGAATGGGAGGTGGCCGCTGCGGGAATTTCCGGGAAGACCTGGCCCTGGGGAAACCGCTGGAATTCCGGTGATGCTAATACCCGCGAAAAAGGAGGCAATGGCACCGCAGACGTAGGCTCTCATCCCTTCGATATTAGCGAGTTCGGCCTCTTTGACATGGCCGGCAATGTTTCAGAGTGGACGCAGAATTGGTACCAGCCTTATCCCGCTAACAAACGAAAAGAGAAGGAATACGGCGAGCAATTCAAGGTGTTGCGCGGCGGATCTTCAAAAGCTTCGAAGGAGTTTGCCCGTTCCCAATTCCGTGCTCGCCTTCCTGCCGGCTTCCGCTCCATGGACCTGGGGTTCCGCTGCGCTCTTTCCTCAGAAGATGCAACGGACAGAAAGCAGGCTGCGCATTAGCACGAATTGGCGCGAGTCCTCACGAATAAACACCCGGGATCTTGATAGGCGTAAGCCGCCGGTGATCCTCGATTCCGGATCATGCCCGGTATGTACGTCGCGAGTAGCCTCCCCACGCACTTCGTGATATATGTAGATACATGAAGGTCGGCGGATTTACATTAATGCGCATCGGCGGAATCGAAGTTATTATCGATTACTCCTGGTTTATCATCTTCTTCCTTGTGGTTTATACCATGGCGGAAGGCTATTTCCCGCAGACGCATCAGAATTATTCGGCGCCGCAATACTGGATTATGGGAACCGTCGCGGCAGTCCTGTTCTTTATTTCCATCCTGATACACGAGGTCGCGCACTCTCTTGTCGCCATCAAACAGGGAATCCGGATTACGAGCATTCGGCTGCTCATTTTTGGAGGACTTGCGCAAGCTTCATCCGAACCCAAAACAGGCAGGACCGAGTTTTTGATTGCCCTCTCGGGACCGGCAGCAAGCATGGCGCTGGGCATGTTTTTCCTGACGATATATACCTACTTTCTCCTGACCGACAGAATGACTCCGGCCGCGGGAGTAGCCTGGTGCCTGGCCTGGGCAAATATTATTCTGGCGATCCTCAATATGATACCGGGCTTTCCCCTCGATGGCGGGCGTATTCTGAGAGCGTTTTTATGGGATCGATGGGGAGACAGAGAGCGTGCTACAAAGATCGTCAGTCAGATCGGAAGCGCCTTCGCCCTATTCCTGATCATCTTCGGAATTCTGCAGTTTCTGATAACAGAAAGCATCCTTTCAGGACTGTGGCTGATATTCGTCGGCGTGTTCATGAAGCAGTCGGCCACGGGGAGCTATCAGGCCGTCATGCTGCAGCGGGCGCTTGTCGGCATAAAAGTGCGGCAGATCATGACGGAAAATCTCGTCACTGTCGATTGGCTGATATCGATCAGTGAATTGGTGGAAAGATATATCTATAAACATCAGTTCGCCAATTATCCTGTTTTTGATCGTGATGAGTTTGTCGGAATGGTTTCCCTGGAGGGCGTTAAGACCATTTCAAAAGAACTATGGGGATTCAAACAAGTCCGCGACATCATGACGCCGGTCGAACTTGTCCCCTGCCTGAGGCCGACGGACGATGCATCGGATGCGCTTTCCAGAATGGTTTCTGAAGATATTGGACGCATGCCGGTTGTCGAGAACGGTCGGCTTTTGGGCATCGTTTCCCGTCGCGATATCATGAACTTTTTTAAAGTGAAATCTGATCTTGGAGTAGCATGAGCAACCATTGATTCTACAAACTCAGTGCGCACCAGTTAAGAAGCTCCGGTGCTCTAACGGTTCCTTGGGAGGTGCTATGATCCGCTCCATACTGATTGCCCTGGCTGAGTCGCCTTACGACTCAAGCGCCAGAAATTGCGCGTTCTGGCTCGCAAAAAAAGAGGGGAGTCATGTTCACGCGATTTCCGTAATTGATATTGCAGCCTTTGAGGTCCCCGTGTTGGGAGGCCCTGACAGTTTCATGCCGTCGGTTATGACGCCTCCTCTCAATGAGAATCAGTCGTTGATGGGCGAATTAGCGGCCAATGCGAACGAAAGACTGGACGCGTTCGCATCCCAATGCGCATCCAGGAATATCCCGTCATCTACCGAAGTCAAGACGGGTATCCCCGGGGATGTGATCAGCCGGACCGCAGTTGCGCATGACATAGTCATTGTATCGCGTACCGGATATAACCGGATTGCCAACGCTCAGGAGACGATCGATTCCTGGATCGCTCCGGTCGTTCGCGGTTCCGTGCGGCCGGTTCTTGTAGCGGGAACGGAGTTTCAGGAAGGGGCTGAGATTCGCAATATCCTGGTCGCTTTTGATGGGAGTTCCCATTCCGCCCGTGCCTTGCTGGCTGCTGCCGAGCTTGCCGGGCGCCCCGGAGTGAATTGCAGTCTGGTCACAGTCGCTCAATCGGAAGAAATTGGAAGTGAGGTCCTTGCTCCGGCTGAAGCCTTCCTTTTCCACCATGGCGTTTCGCCTAAAAAACAAATTTTGATCAGTTCAAAGCCTTCTGATGTCATCTGCGAACTGGTGACATCCGGTGGAGTGGATATACTGATTATGGGAGCATATGGGCATAGCCCGATTCGTGAGCTTCTTTTTGGAAGCACGACCAGACGGATACTGGGTCATTGTGCCACAAACGTGATAATGCAATCCTGAAACCGGGTGGATCGGCCTGAGGCCAAAATATATGCGATTCTGTGAAATAGGATCCTGCTTCGCGAAATATAAGGATTAACAAACCCATCATCCCGGCGGCGAACTGGCGTTGCTTTTCCGCTCTTCGACTAACTCAACAACAAAGCCGCCGGGATTAATCATTTAAGGATCCTTCCCGAAGACAATAAGCGGCTAAGAAGGAGCACGGATTACACCAGTCCTTCCTGCATCCCTTCGTGACAGTTCGCTGCATTCTATCTCTCATTGACGGGATCCCGTATCGGGCTTCGATTTCCTGCCCCGGCTCTTTTTCATTTTCTGCAATCCGGAGAGCGAATTGGGAATATATCCATATTTTTCCAGTGCCCTCGCAATCTTTTTACGGCCGCGGTATAGGCTGTTGATGACATTCTGATAACGTTCGGGGTGCAGCTGCTTCGCAATTTCGCCTGCGTTGAAGCCGTCGAACATGAGTTCCATGGCATGACGCTGAGGTGGAGGAAACTGGGACAATATCCCGTTCACAATAGTCTTCAGTTCTTCCTGAAAAATCTTCGCTTCGGGCGAGGCTATCATCAGGCCCTGCAGCGCATTCGCTTCCTGTTCGGTTAGCGGCGTATACCGTTGAGCTTTGCGATAATAATTGCCTACTTTATTTCGCAGGATCCCCAGACTCCATGCCAGGCGGCTCTTTTCCAATGTCATACCGCGTTGTTTGGAGATCATGGTCAGAAGCGTTTCTTGTACTACATCTTCGGCATCATTTTCGTTGTAGATTCTGAGAGCCGTGAGCTTTTGCAATACGATACGAATTGCCGCGATTTCTTCATCCCTCCACTCCGGTTGTTCGGGATTGAATGGACGCTCCTTAAAAGGGCAGTTTTCCGAAATGAAAGACGGCGGCAATATAGGGCTGGGATAGGCAGGATGGCGCACAGGTACCCCTCCAATTCAAATTGTGTAAGTGATTTGAATTCGAGGGTACAACTGGGGCAATGAGAAGCTATGTCGACGCTCCATTGCCTGTCAAGAGATTTTTTGCGGAGTTTTGCATTTAAGAAGATTGAAAGGAATCGCCGGAATTCGAAGCCGCTTTACCTTGTGCTCCTGACTCCTCTTGCATCCGGCGCGTAGTAGCCGGGTCGCGCGGATATCACAACATCTCCGGCTTTCACTCCCACAGTGATTTGGCGATAGGACCCATCTTTGATGGTGTTGGACGAGACATAGCCGAGCGTATATTGGTTGCGAAGCTCTTCGTCGACCTGAGCGTAGATATCACCTAATTGGCCGAAATTAATCGGATAGAGAACACGCCCGCCGGTTTCGTAAGCCAGTTTGCGCAGAACCAGATCCGCTTGAACAAAAGCTTCCTGCGGAATGTACCTTTCGTACGCTTGACGGACTGCCTCAGTTTTGCTGACCACATAGATGGCAGCCTCCGAGCGTATGGCTTCCTGCATCGCATTATCATAGGAGACCATGCTTTCATTATCCATGCCGTCACTCATAATGATCATGGCTTTTTTATCCGAAATGCCCTTGAAAAGGTCCCGGCAGGTTACCCAGATCGCATCCCAGAGCCTGGTTGTGCCTTTGCAGTAGATAGATGTGAGGACAGCGTCCACGCGGTCGGCTTTGCTTCCCCAGTCCATTTTCAATCGGACTTCGGTGTTAAAGCTTACCAGCGAAAACTGGTCTTCAGGCTTAAGGTGCTCAATAAACCGTTTCGTCGCATATCGAATTGTGCCCCACTCGTGGACAACGCTGCCGCTGGCGTCCAGGACAATGGCGATGCGTGTGGGCAGCCCCTCCTGCGCAAAAAATGTAATTTCCTGCGGTTCCCCATCTTCAAGTATCTGAAAGGAGCTCTGGGTAAGCCCTTTGACAAATCCGCCTTCCGGCAGCCGAACCGTGACCGGCACCGTAACCATGTTGACTTCGGCACGTATCTTGTAGCCTTCTTGCTCACCGACATCCGAAGCGGGCTGTCCTGAGGGTTGCTGGCTCCATAAAAGAACGGCAGAGAATACTCCCAGGATCAAAAGGAATGACCTTAGACAGAATTTTTTTCTCATCATTTTTCAGGCCGTCGATGTTGCTAAAGGCCGGCTGGAGCTATCGTTTTTCAAGCGCTGCCGGCAGTTTCTCGTAAATGCCGCCAAATCCGCCGTTCGACAACAGGACTATCAGATCGCCCGATCGAGCTTCTTCGCACACCTTGTGGATTATACCTTCCACATTCTCCAGATTCCAGGCGGCGCGTCCCATCCGGCGCAGGTCTTCTACGAGACGCGTTTCATCCAGCCGCTCGCTTTCAGGCACCTTCTCCGGTCTGAAAAGGCTCGGGAGCGCTATGCAGTCCGCAACACCCAGTGCCTCCGCAATTTCGTTCTGGAAGACATTGCGGCGGCTGGTTGCAGAGCGAGGTTCATAAATAGCCCAGAGACGCTCGGGCCGGAACATGTCCCGTATAGTCTGCAGTGTCTCCCGTACTGCGGTTGGGTGATGTGCAAAGTCCTCGTAAATCCGAATCCCATGTGCTTCTGCTCGGAACTGCAGCCGTCTCCGAACGCCGGTGAATGATTCCAATCCCTCCCGGATGTCGTCTTCGGAGACATCCAGCTGATTCAAGATGGCTACGGCTGCCAATGCATTGCGGATGTTGTAATTTCCATAGATGCTCAAGCGCAGACGACGGAAAAGCTTCTTCCGGTACACGACATCAAAACAAAAACGGTCTCCCTTCAGCTCGATCCGGCGCGCGCTCCAATCGTTGCCTTCATCCATGCCGAAAGTCTCTTTCCTGCACAGACTGTTGCGACTCACCTCAAGCGCCGCAGGACTGTCTGCGCCAACGGCCAGAAATCCGCGCTGAGGAATCAAATTCACGAATCTCCGGAACTGGAGTTTAATCGCATCCAGATCCGCATATATATCCGCATGATCGAACTCTACATTGCCGATCACCGCAAGGAATGGGAGATAGTGCAGAAACTTGGGACCCTTGTCGAAAAAGGCCGAATCATATTCGTCCCCTTCGATGACATAATACGGGCCGCCTTCCATTCCGTAGCTGGAATTAAAATTCTCGGCAATTCCGCCTATGAGAAAATTAGGCTGCAGCCCTGCTGAATGGAGTCCCCAGGCGATCATCGATGTGGTGGTCGTTTTCCCGTGCGTGCCTGTCACAACAACGGAAATTTTTTTGCGAAGAAAAAAGCTCTTAAGCGTTTCGGGAAAGGAAAGAAATGGGAGTCGATTATCCAGCATATATTCGATTTCCGGATTCCCGCGCGAAAGGGCATTCCCCACGACGACAAGATCAGGGGCGGGCTGCAGGTTTTTGGCATCGTAGCCCTGGGAAACGGCAATCTGCCTTTCGGCCAGAAAATCGCTCATGGGAGGATATATTCCTTCGTCGGAGCCTGAGATTTTGTAACCGCTTTTCTGCAGCATGGCGGCAAGCGAAGCCATCCCTGTTCCGCATATCCCGATTAAATGAATTCTATGAATCGCATCAATATGCATAGGCCATGAATGTATCAGATTCCTGGAGAAGGGCCAATGAGAACAGTCGGAGGACAGGCGATAGGCTGCGGACGTATACGAGGTATTTTTCGCAATCCGGAATTCTGCATCTGCCGGGGATGCAGTAAAGGAATGGCAATTCCAGGAGATAATTTGACTGCTCTTGGAGCCTTACCCCAACTTCCGCTACTGGAAGGGTATAGATCCCATAAGTTGTTTATTTCCAACAAAGGGTTTTAAAAGGTCGCCACTACAAACCAGTCAATGATCAGCGCAAGAAACCTTTCCTTCTTGCGTTACTTTGGGGGTTGGCTGAGCTGGCAAGGTAAGTTTCAATTGGTGCAAAAGCAGCTGGAGATCCTTATCCGGCTGCGTATACCGCTGCAATTCAATGATTCGTCCGTCTACAGTTGGGATCGTGACATCGAGCATTTGAATTGTCTTGAACTTTTCCAGAATGGATCTGGGTGCAAGACCCGAAGCGCTTTGACGCGCCATATGTTTCAGCGTGACGTGCAGGCAATAGGCAATAAAAGCAATGAAGATATGCGCGTCAATGCGCATAAACAAAGCGGGAAATGATATCCCCCGACCCGTCCAGTTCCGCCGCTATCTGAAGCTGGCCGTCTGTTTATGGCCGTGAGCTTATTCCCAATGGCTGGATAATCCCCCAACTATTCCTCGTTCTAGCTGTTTTGTCAGTAAGAGTAAGGGAAATTTTGAAACTCGTCACGTCAATAAAAATTCCAACAGGGATACCGCATTCTATGGAAAAGGAATATTTGTCAGCATCGAAAATCAATCTGTTGAAGTCATATAAATCTACTCTTTCTGAATCGACGATCTTGCACGATTTAACTGAATATATCTTCAATATGCATTCCAATCCCTTTATCTCGTACTGTTTGAATATGAAAAAGCGTCTTTTACGTATTCCAGCTACTTGATCGCGTATGAGAAGCAGCTCGAATACATTTCCTTCAACCTTAACCCTATTTATATCGAACCAGCAATCGTGTATCAGGTTGTCTACTTGATCAAGTTCAGCCGGCATACCAATTTCGATGGTCTTCATTATTTCCCCCATGGCAAGGGTATTCGTACTGGAAAACCGCTGCCACTAACGCCCTTTTGCCAGAAGTTGAGCTGGATATGTGGCAATTTTCCTAAAGGACCAAATGTATGATGTGCACCGTGAACTGCAGCTTTGCCTGCCCATCCCGCCGCCACAGCAGCACCGCCGCCATCTTCAGCGCCCGTACCGCAGGCCTCCGCCGGCGTTTACCTTTGGCTTTTGCCGCCGGTGGCTGGATCCCGACCGTTCGTTGTGAGGCCCGCAGCAATGCCTGTTTTCGAGCACAATCCCTCTCCAACCGACCAATATGTTTTTTCATCTCCATCAGTTCATGTTCCGGTCGATGCCTTCGCTTGCCCGTCCGAGGCTCACATCCCCTCACCAGTCCTCGAATGGCTCGCAACTCCACCGCATAATAGCGCGCCATGGAAACTCCTAACGTCAACGCCCCTTCGCCCGGCGTCCATTCTCCGGCAAGAACCTGTAAAATAGTTGCCGCCCATTTCCGCGCCCCTTCGCTCCCGTCTTCAATCCTCGGGCCCGGCCTCTTCTTCCTTGCCTGTTCATTCATGGCCGCCTCCAATCAGGGCATCGATAGCCGATACACCCGGTTCGGGCGGTTGCTCGTTCCCCTCATCTTCCCGCGGTACCGCTTGCGGGCATACTGGCTCTGAAGGCTCCAATGTTCTTTTCTCTCCAGGAGGCACGAGCTCGATTTCTCGCCGATCTCCCTCCTGTCGCGTCAGGATGACCCGTTCGCCTTCCGCATGCACACTGAAGGCCTGACCCGCCACTTGCCCGGTCAGGTAGAACGGCTCTTTCGGAATTCCGTTGGTAGCCAAGCTTAAGGCATTGGCAGCCACACGGGCCTTCAAAACCTTCAGCACTTCCGGCGCTGCCCGGAAAAACCGGTCTGCCGGTACCAGCCCTTCAATCCCCTGATGCGGCCGTTGAAAGTTGTAATGATCAATAAAATGCCCAATCCGCCGACGGGCATCCTCCAGATCCAGAAACACTGCCGTGCTGACGCATTCCCGCCAGAGCGTTCCCCAGAATCTCTCGATTTTGCCAAGCGTCTGTGGCCGGCGTGGTGTGGCGACGATCTGCCGTATCCCGCGCGTGTCACATTCGCGCGCAAAGGCGCTTTTGCCCCGCCAAGTCACGTATTGACTCCCATTATCCGTCAATATCTCCCGCGGCGCCTGATAATTTGCTATCGCCGCCCGCATCACTTCGATGACCAAAGCTGAGGATGCCGTAGCATGCAGCCCATAGCCGACCATAAAACGGCTGTGATCGTCCATAAACCCAACCAGGTGCACACGCCGGTTCTGCCGCTTCAACATGAATGTGAACAAGTCCGTTTGCCACAGCTCATTCGCTTTAGCCCGCTCAAACTGCCTGACATGATCCGGATGCGCCTGTGTCTCAATCTCTTCCAGCTCATATCCCGCTTCATGCAATACCCGCGCAACCGCTCCCGCGCTGGCTCCCAATCCCGGCCCCCGCGCCAGCGCATCACTGATTCTCTGGCACCCCCATTCCGGCTTGTCCTCCTTCAGCATCAGGATTGTTCGCCGCGTCACTTCAGGCAGTTGGCTGCCCTTCTTAACTCCCCTGGGATGATCCGACAGGCCTGCAGGTCCATCTGCATCAAAGCGCTTTTTCCAGGCGTACAACGAATGCTTGCTGATGCCAACCAGATCAGCAAAATCCGTCGCCGGCAACTGGCTCCGCCTCCATGTGTCCAGCAACAGCAATCGCTGCGATTCCGTCCATACAACTTTCGGCGCAGTTTCCTCCTTGCGCACCAGACTCCGCCCTTTTGCCGGCCCCGACCGCAATGGCAGTCGCGGCTGCAGGTCCTCCTCTTCGGTCGTGTTCAACTCAGGATTTTGTTCATCCTTGGGACCGCTTTTACTTTCTTCAGGGGGAATCTCATTTACTGCAGCATCGGCCACTACAAGTGGTCCCCTATTGGTCTGATTTTGCTTTTCTTCGTTCATGGTCTCCTCCAATGGCAGGGTGTCCCGCCCAATTTGAAGGAGCGATTTTCTCTACTAATTTCTTATCTGTTTTAGGCAGGAATTTCGGAGAGGATTACA
>JAFGIY010000110.1 GCA_016929335.1 Acidobacteriota bacterium
CGAACAATTCGCTGCAATGGTACTATCACCAATTCCGGACAGTTTCCAGCGGGGCTGTACGGATAGCATACTATTATTCTCAATTGTCACTGAAGATTTGGCCGAGCAAATTACGAGACTCTTTCGTTGGCTTGTGCCTCCCCGTCTCCCAGTTTCCAACGGTGCCAGGATCAATCCCAAGCTTGGCTGCCAGCTTTCTCTGGGATAATCCGATTCTCAGGCCGGTAGGTTATTAGCTTTTCGGGGAGAGATACCTTTGATTCCATAATCGATTGCCATAGAACCTCTCCTGCGGACATTCAGAACTATGCAGAACTGAACGATTTGATATACTATTGAAAAGGTCAAATAACAAACTAGATTTTTATTGGTTGGTTAACGACAGAGATAGATCGAACCTTAGTCCTTCTTATATCACATGAAAAAGTTGATAAAAGCCATTGCACCACAAATCCTTATTCTCAGCATTATGCTTGTGCTGAACGCCCTGTCATGGGTTTCTATTCTGCCTTCATCGACGGAGATTTCCCGGGACCTCACTACTATTATCTCCAAACACGGATTGCCTTTCGTTATCCTCTCATCGTTTCTTGAAAACTTTGCTGGAATAGGAGCTTATTTCCCGGGTTCGTTAGCGTTACTTGCTTCAATGATGTTGACCGCGGGCAATCCGAACCAAGCAATGCTTACCTATTTTGCAGTATTAGTCCCAGCAATTGGAGCCAATATTGCAAGTTATGGCCTTGGCCGCATGACGGGGAGGCGGAATCAAGAAGCCTCGAAGCGCTCATCAAAGCTGCTGATTTTGTGGTATATCGGTACTTATTGGCATCCGCAACTTGCTGGAATAACTGCAATGGCCTCCGGTGCCGAGAGTGTTCCTTTTTTGCGATATCTCGGATCTTTTCTGCCGATTAGCTTGGGCTGGTCGGTTCTCTGGGCTTTGTTTCTGTACAATGCAGGTGGGATAATTGACATGCCTAAACTGCTGATCCCGATTTCCTATATCTACATTATTTGTTGGCTTCTATGGGATGTGTGGAGGATGATGCGCAAATCGGTCCTTTCTTCGCAGAAACTACATTAGCATCCTCTTGCAAGAATCCCTCTTTGGTCAAGAACGTTTCAGCTTTTTGCTTTGCCCTTATAATTACCCTAACCAGAATTGAGTTATTATTCCCGAATAAGCGGTTGACTGCATCATCACTTAACTCTTTCAAGAGTTGTGTCAGATAAATTTCCCGTCTTGAGGATGAAAGGCAATTTGTCTCCCCCCGAACAACATCTTCTTCATAATCCAAGACATCGTCCACGATCTGGAGCAATCTTCCTATCTTGTCGATATCTCCCCAAGCTGCATCACGGTCAGCCTCACATTGCATCTTCCCAAGCACAAATCGAAGGGCAATGGATCCACGATCAAGTCCATTATCTTCCAATTTGTGCGATTGCTCTTTTTCGTATAATCCTATCGCCAGATTTTGAAGCTCCACTGAAGGAACCATAGCACGCAAAATCTCTTCGAATACTCTGCGAGACTCGCGGTCAAAACACCGCCAATCCGTCACAACATCATATGCACAACATAGAAATGCAGCCTCACCAGCATTCCAAGCTTCTCGACTGGAGATCTTATTGCCGAGACCTGCGTAACATAGTCCAAAGCTAATTGATTTCTTTAGGTAACGCTTCCATTCACCCCCTTGAATAGCAAGGGCGGAACCGTATTGAATACTTCGCATCAAAGCGCTTAAAGATGCGATTGTATGGGACATTATCATAGTGAGTGTTTAAATCCCCACAACAGAAGAATCAACAATGGCGCTAGCGCCATTGCGGCTCGTGAATGAAGCACATATTTCTGAATAGCAGATCGTTCGCATTTGGCACCTGAGAGTGTTCCAATTGCCGATACCGCTATTAGGTACAGAATTGTTGCTGCAATAATCACAGCGGTTAATCCAAGCCCGCCTGACAGCATTTTTGATCTGGCAGACATAATAACAACAAGAAAGGTGACGCCGACTATATTGGTTATAAGTGCTGTGATTTTTGCAATTCTTGTTCCGAAAATTGTCGCCAGTGTATCCCTTGATCCGGCAATGTCACCAGAACAATCTCGCACATCCATGAGCATTTCTCTTCCCGCTATTAAAAGGACTACGGCACCGATAAAGATGAACAGCTGCCGGTCGATGTTTGTCGGCCAAAGAAGCATGGGTATCCATAGGGGTGATGCAGAAAGCAGAGCTGCGACAAAGTTTGGTATGAATAGGAATTTTCGCAAAACAGTAGTATAGGCAATCAACGCAAAAGCGATACTTAAAGCTATCCACATCTCCTGCCGGCCAAACCAGAATGACAAGGTAACGCCGGCAATCAAAAACGAGGCCCCGGCAATAATACCCATTCCTATGGTGGCTCGATTCGAGTTTTCAAAGTGTCCTGCTTTATTGATCCTATCTACATTTCTATCCCATAGATCATTCAAAAGGAAACCAAATGAAGCCAATAAAAACACAACAACAGACATTAAGGCCGCATGCTTCAGGTCGCCACCAAGGACTAAAGTCATAGACAACATGTTTGCAGTTATGATTGGCCAGAAATAGAGCCTTATGCTTTGGACGACAGTTTGCACTTTGATTGATTCATTCATCGCTAAAATGGGATAATGTATTTCAATTATAATTTAGTCATAAATAATTAACAACTCACGTGATGCTAAGCTAAAGGCTTGGTTGTAGAGTATTCTTTCTTTAGGTTTTCGACCAACTCATCGAATTGATCATCCATTTCCGTTGTTTCATCTTCTCTCTTCATCAAAAAGCCTGCGCGCTGGCGGAGAATCTTGTGCACATAGAAAATAATGGGTGCCGCAATTAAGCAGCATGAATAGGCGGTCGTCTTATTCGGGATGTTGAAATGATAGATCCTAAGCCCAACGACGCAAAGCGCGATAAGAAATAGCGAAAAACAATATGTCCATAGTGAGGTTTTTCCCCAACCAAGAAGCTCTTGATACCTAAAGCGTTGCCCCGATTCTTTTAATTTTTCCTCTGAAGACGGTTCCTTAAGTAATCTCGTGAATGTCTTTTGGAATTGCTTTTCAGATGTCTCTGGACCACCTGCCAAGGCAGAATGAGGAGGTTGGACCTCACGGTAAAAACCCTTAACGAGAGCCCTATGCTCTTGATGTTGGCGAAAGGCGGACGCCAAAAGCGTAATACCCAATAAAAGCGAAAATAAAGGCGGAAAAATCATCGAAATACCAAAGAAAATAGCCTGGGACAACGCCAGCGCAAAATCGAGGCGAATGTGATGCAGAGGGATATGATGCATCGTAAGGATTCCTGAATGGTATGAAAGATAGAGTCCTGCCGTAACGTAGGCATATGTTAGCGAAATAGCTAAGTACGGCAGACATTTCAGTGGGTCTACCAGTGGGCTATTTGAATCCGTGTTCACTGCAACAAAACCAACAAATCCAAGCACATATGCAGCCAGAAGGCTTCCAAACATTAGCTCTGACAGCCTATACACAGGTGAATTTTTGGCTTTTTCGTATGCCACCGTCGGCTTTATCAGCTCTGCCATAATTGGTTAGTTTCCACGATGTTCAACAATAATGGGCTTCAGCAATGGATAGCTTACGATCAGTTTAAAAAACAGTCAAGAATTCGATGTAGCCTGTTAGCGCCGGAGAAAAAGGAAGCCATTTTTCTCCGGCACTGACAGTAGCCTGCTATTGCTTTGCATTAGTCATCAAAACATCTGTTTAACGATATCCACAGCAGGGTATTATCCATTCCCCAAATGCCCACAATCTGCACGCTGTCGAGCCGCTCTCGGACTCCCTTCGGCGCTACCCAAAAGTGACCCACCTTTGATTGATAGAAGTGATCCTCATTAAGAACAGTGTTTTGAAAGAGAATCCGGGAGATATTGCCAATATCATCCACGCCGAAGGCGTGTTTGACTTGCCCATGGGCAAAAATCGGGGCATTCCACCCTCAACCGCCATATTTTGGCTCCTGAAAGCCATGGGAATCGATCCTAAGAGCAATTGGCGCACGCCAAATACCATGCAGAAGGTGCCAATAGCCAATTGCCGAAAATCCAAGCTGGATCACTTTTGCCGAGTAATCCTGGGCATTTTCTGGATAGCGCCGAAGGACTTCCCTAGCATGCAATAAATAGCGCATTGTCGTTTCCAATGGTTTATGCCCATTCCAGTGCCGAGCCGTTCGGACATTAAAGCCGGTAGGTAGTGTCCCTGTGGCATAGGTCAGTGCTAGAATTCATTTTCTGCCCATAATCCACTCCCCAAGAAATCCATCAATCAGCTTTTGTGACTTTTTCGTCGGTCTATGCTTCCAGCACTCCCAGTTCCCAATTGTGCTTGGATCAATCCCAAGCTTGGCTGCCAGCTTTCTCTGGGACAATCCCTGTTTCAAGCGGTAGTTTTTCAGTCTTTCCGGAAATGATTTCGGCTGGGGAAGCGGATCATATCCAAGGAACTCTATGATGGGGGCAATGAACCGTATTTCGGGGAGGGTTCGTTGCTTCTCCCAATTGGTAATGGTTTGTGTATGAACGCCGATTCTCTCTGCTACCTCCTTCTGAAGGAGCCCCAGATCCAATCTTCGCTTTTTAATGTGGTCTCCTAAAGTGTTGATTTCTTTAGGGTACTGTTTTGATTTCGGCCTTTGACCTCTTAAGGCCAGACTGCAAAAGGGCA
>JAFGIY010000111.1 GCA_016929335.1 Acidobacteriota bacterium
CAACCCTGGGCTTCGTTTCGCAGCCGCTTCGCGGCTGTTTGCCGGGTCCTCCATTATCATTCCAGTCTCAAATGTATAAACTCCAGACCTGCAGCGAAGCTGCAGGCCTCGACCAGTACGTCGAGGAATCCGACCAAGCGCAACGCAGACATGCCCGGATCCGCCGCCGCAGCAGAAGCTTCATGAATAAAGCGGGTTAACATCCCCTCGGGGGGTGTAGAATCTTTGCATAGCGGCGATCGTGCATACAAACCTCCTGCTTGAAAATTTGCCCGAAGAAGGAAATGACTATAAGCGATTTGGCTAAATGGAAGGGCCGCGGCCCTGTAAAAACACTGAAAACTGAATTTGCGGAGTGGGATTTAAGTCAGGGAGAATGGGGCCCTGCCCGCAGGGTTACTTATTGCATTTTCCGCTCATTGGCTGGTCCGGATAAGCAGGCAATAATGAGCTGATTACGCGGATTTTCGAAGCGGAATAATTTTTGAATATTCCCCAGCGGCGGCTTGCCGTGCATTCCATAAATCAACATCCTGTTGCAAGCCGAGCCAAAATTCAGGAGTCGTATCAAATAGCCTTGCCAGCCGATGAGCCATGTCCGCGCTTACCGAGCGCTTTTCGCCCAAAATCTCGTTGATTGTTCTTCGCGATACGCCGAGCCGTCCCGCTAATGCTTCCTGCGTCAATCCTATCGCCGGCATAAGTTCTTCACGCAGCAATTCACCGGGATGCGTGGGTGGTAATCCTTTCTTGTTTTCCACAAACGTGCTCACTTTCAGTGATTATCTTCAAGGTTTAAATCGAGGACATCGCCGCCATCAAATCGGAACGTCATCCTATAGTTGCCCGTAACACCGATTGCATATGCACCTTTTCGATTGCCCTTGAGCGGATGAAAATCGAATCCGGGCAGTGCAATATCCCTCAATTCCCTCGCGCGATTCAAAACGTTCAAACGAATCTGAATTCTTTTTGCCAGTTGCGCTGTCAAGCCCTTTGGATCTCCTGTCTCAAAATAACATCTCAGACCTAAGTCTTTTGATCAATCTTGAAATCAGCAGAATTGCATATGATGATTGCAGCCGATATCTGCTGCAATTCGAGTATCTTAGCATGATAATGGACTCTCAACTCCTCCGAAACGGGAAATAGCATGCATGCCTGGAAAACCGCCGGCCTTGAAACGGCGTATCATCCAAAGGACCAAAGCCGGAGTCCAATGGCTCCCAGCCCAAACAGCGCGCGCAAATCCGGCGCTATGCCTTTTCACGACCGCCAATCCGTCGCATTACAGTTTCGAGACGGGCGCGCACATGCCGAAGGTGCATGACTTGTCGGCGTACAGAAAGACGGATCCACTGCAGAATGGATTGCGCCCTCTGTCTTCAGTTTTGCACATCTTCTCTTCCATTGCTTTGTTCCCGGCGGAAACTGCTTTAAAATGAATCCGGACATGAAGTGGAGATCTGCATCGATAACAATCCCGCGATCCTCCCACGAAAATGAAGGGAAGTGCATATTATGGCAGACCTGGCAGGAGTAAACGGAACCAGAAAAGATTTCAGCGTCGTCGGAAAACCGAATCTTCCAGGAGTACTGTCCTGGTCGCAGGCAGCCGGTGTCGCAAAATTCGGCATTGACTATGTCGTTCCCGACATGCTCGAGGCCAGGTTTCTCAGAAGTCCGTATGCGAACGCTTGCATCAAGTCGGTCGACACGGCGAAAGCCAGGGCAATTCCGGGAGTCGTCGATATCCTCACCTGGGAAGACGAGGACATCAGAAACCTGCGCAGCGGCGGCGGATTCATGGGAGGGCCATCCCAGGCTTTTCTGGACAACATTGCCGATCAGGAGGGGACCGAAGTCGGCGTCATCGTTGTAGCCGAAAATGAGGACATCTGCGAAGAAGCTTTGCGCGCGCTTGATGTGAAATGGGAAGTGCTGCCCCATGTTGTGGACCTGCGCAAAGGACGGGAACCGGATGCGCCCGTGATCCGGCCGACGCCTCCTTACGCCAAAGCCGGCGGTGGCGGCGGTTTCAGGACAGGCGGCGGGGATAATCCCCCCAAGAAGGGCAATGTTTCCTATTCCAATATGAGCGATGGAGATGTCGAAGCCGGGTTCCGCGAAGCGGACCATATCATCGAGTATGACGTCAACACAGCCGCCTTTGCCGGTCATATTCCCAATCCAACGGGCTCCGTCGCCTGGTGGTTCGATGATGCATATCACGGGGGAGGAAAGAGCCTGCGCGTTGAAGGCATCCCTGCCTGGACGGAAGATTCGATTGCAGACCTGCACCACATACCTCCGGAAAAGATTTTTCGGGAAAGCATGTTTTTAGGAGGCAGATATTGCGATTGGGGGAATCGCAAAACCCAGCTGATTACGCCTCTGCTTGCCAAAAGAACCGGCCGCCCCGTACGTTGCGTCAATAATCGTTACGAGATGTACGACTTCAACCTGAACCAGCGTTATGTGCATATGAAGGTCGGCTTCAAGAGCAACGGATTGATTACGGCGATCGACGACTTTTCCATTGCGGATTCCGGCGTCCGTGGCAGCTCCAGTTTCGGCAATACAATGGATCAGACCTATGGCCCCTATTTCACCACCCGGTGCGGGAACGTCCGGCAGAAGATGGATATTGTCGACAGCAACCGCGGGAACATGTACGTCAGCGGCCAGCATAATCCGATGAGCTGGGATTCGTTGATGGTTGGACTTTATCTGATCGCGGAAAAATTGGGCAAGGATCCGATCGAAATCGCGACGCTGAATCTGCACGGGCCGGAATCCCAGATCGACCCCAATCCCGTGCCGAGCTATGAAGCCTGTGTTGCGGCCGTAAAGAAAATGATGAATTGGGACTGGCATCCTGCCGGCTCCAGAAAGCTGCCGGACGGCCGTCTGCACGGAGCAAGCTTCCGCTACAACCAGTGCCCGCGTCATTCCGTTTCGGGATACATCACTAAACTGGAGCTCCGAAACGGCTTAGTGCATCTGCCGACCAAAGGCCCCATCATCGGCCACTTTGGCCTGGAATGTAACGCCATGGTTATTGCCGAAGAGCTGGGCCTGGAGTACAAGGATATCAGCATTGATTTTGATGACCATGAAGCCTACAGGCCCTATGGAGGCGGCAGCGACGGATCGACCGCCTCTTCCTGGGCTATGAAAGAGTGCGCCAATATCCTTAAAAAGCGCATCCTGGAAGCCGCTATCGAGGAGGCCAACAATCCGCCGGCACCCATGGGCTTCGGCATGATGGGCGGTTTCGGCAAAAAGCAGGCGACCAATCCGCTGAAGGGACTGAAGCCTGAAGACCTCGACATGAAGGACGGCAAGGTCATCGTCAAGGCAGATCCCGAAAAAGGCCTTCCACTGGCCCAGGCCGTACAGGCCAACCTTTTTGCCACATACTCCGGCAGACCTCCGGCAGCTATCTGGACCCAACGCGGCAAAGCGCTGGATGTCATGAATGTGGCTACGTGCGAGGTTGCGGTAGATACGGAAACCGGAGAAGTGGAAATCATCCGGTTTGGGGTCGTGGCGGATCCCGGGAAGATATTGCGACGGACGTCGCTCGAAAGCCAGATCGACCAGGTGATGGATTTCAGCGCCGGATGCCAGCTTCAGGAGGAATTTGTCTACGACCAGAAGACCGGAGTAAAGCTCAGCACAAATATGTTTGAGTACAAGAAAGTCACGATGCTGGACATGCCTCGAGTGGATATGGATCTTCTGGAAACGCGTGGCAGCAACGCCTGCTACGGCGGCAGCGGCATCAGCCATTCCCTGGCGAACACGCATCTGGCCATCATGGCCATCCACAACGCGATCGGCAAGTGGGTCGAATCCCCGGCCACGCCGGAAAAGGTCCTGAAAGCTCTGGGCAAAGCATAAAAGTCGAATCGCTTTTATTTTGATATTGAGCCACGAATTGCACGAACCGGGACGGCAAATTCTTAAAAATTCGTGATAATTCGTGGCTTTTATGCAATAGAAGCTTTGATCTATCGGGATTTGCGTTGACCCGATCCCGAATCAGAATTGGTCGCGTAGGGAAGCTTAATATGACATTTCCTGGAAAGGATACACGAGCTGTATGCGTTGATGCTGTGCAATATATCTGGCACTTAAACCGCCGTTGGGAAACGAAGAATTCCTGGATTGTTATTGCGAAAAAGGGATGCGAGAACAATCAGTTGCTGTTTCTCGATCCCTATCATCACGATATACTGCCCACGAGAAAAACGATATCGTCAGCCATTCAATTCGCTCTTGTGCATGGATGGGACCCATCGCGAAAAGGAATGCGGATGCGCCTCGCCTATGACGGGCATTCCTTTGAAATACTCACAGAAGACGGTAATAATTGGGAGCATCATAGAAAGAAGTAGCAAAAGCCCGGGGCAAGCGGCAAAAAATCGGCGGCCTGCAGACGGATTTCGTCAACATCAGATGCAATGGCAGGAATCAATGGCCAAGTTCGGCGAGCCGCTTTTGCGCTTCCGCGTTGCCGAGGCCGGCGGCCTTCTTATAATAGGATACGGCCTTGTCTGCGTCGACGGTCATCCCAAGTCCATGCTGGTGCGCATAGCCGAGATTATATAGAGCCATATCGTCTCCCAGTTCGGCGCCGCGCATAAAAAGTCTGATTGCCTTTTGGTAATTCTGATCGACACCCCAACCCTGGCGGTACATAACTCCCAGATTATTGATGCCGGCAAAATCGTTTTTATCAGCCGCCTGTTGATACCAGTGTGCCGCTTCTCTGTAATTCACCGATGTTCCGCGTCCAGTCTGGAACAGCTCTCCAACAAGACTCTGCGCCCGAGCGATGTCCTGTTTTGCAGCCAGCATGAGATAATGCATCGCCTTGGCGTCATTTCCTGGGATGCCGACTCCGGCATAATACATATATCCCAGATTGAACTGAGCACCGGCATTCCCCATCGCCGAAGCTTTCTCAAACCACGATGCAGCGCGCACATAGTCGCGTGAAGTTCCTCTGCCTCTTGCATAGGCCAGGCCCGCTTCGAACATCGCCCCGGAATGATTTTGCCCGGCAGCCTGCAGAAGAAAGCCTAATCCCTGTTTTCGCGCAGCCGAATCTTTGCCTTCCCGAATCAGGGCAAGTCCTTTGCTGTATAAATTCTGCGGAGTTTCCGAAGGGATCGGTTCCCAGCCCGTGCCTGCAAATGGATTGGTTTCGGAATCCGTTTTTGGAAACGGCGCATTCAATTCCAGTTCATCGGCAGTTTCCGATGAATCGGGTACAGCGCTCCCGCCATCATAGCTCTCGGCTGCTATTTCGATTTCGGCTATATAGCCTGGTTTGGGTCGTTGATGATTTTCCTGGAGCGGCTTGACACGAATGGTCCCTCCGGACATATATGAATCCACACGCCAATCCCCTTCCATTTGAACGAAGCCGACACCCGGGACATCAAAACCGATGAGAACCGGGCTTCCGGGCGTCACTTTCACATCTTCATCAAGGCGGATGAGCACATAGCCTTCCTCGATGACCGCCACCCGGCCCCGCACCTGTGATGCGAAGGCTGTATTCAGAAACCCGAAAATTAAAACGCCGCATACAATAAAGTTTTTCATCATTCTATCGTCCTGTTATATTCCTCCTTTTTTTGCCAGCAATCGCGCCACGAACGGGAGCTGTAAAGAATTATATCTCCTTCCGGTACAGCATCTTCTGGATTCAGAAGGCCACAGCCTGCAATCACCATTCTGTTCAATTCCGGATCAAAGCGGCGGCTGCAGGACACGCGATATACACCGGTCGTCTGTTTTGGATTCCGTTTGAAAGGCCGCCCCTCGATACACGCCTGAATAGCCGGTCCATTAATTTCTCTGCATTCATTGCATTGCGGATTAAATGAATGTGACATTAAATCCAGTTCCTGTTTGGCATCGCATAGATTCCCGCATATTAGCTTTTCGCATTCGCTGCTGCTTTTCCCCGCTCCTTCAGTTCCGCCTTCATTAGCACCCGTTTCCGAAAAAGTCCCGATGCCGCTGCCTGAACCTCCCGAATGGGGGCGATCCGGGCGAGCCGGAGATTCCGCCTCCGCAATACCGGGCTGCATCCCCGCCATTTGCGCCAATCCCTGCAATATGGATGTCCAGACCTGCTCTGTTGTCGCAGAAGAATAGCCTGCGCGCCGATCTCTTTCCAGTTCAGCCAGTTTCTGGACAGTTTCCACCGTATCTTCCGTGACAGTACACCCCTGATCCCGGGCGAAGCGGATACGATTTTGAGCCAGACTTAAATTCAGGGCCACGCTGGCATCGAGAATTTCACCTTCCAGCTTCATGCATTTAATATCAGAGCTCTTCTTCATTTCGCGCATTCCGTCTTTATGGAAATCGCAATGAGTGGATTGAACCAGAACCGCCCGCGCATCGCCAGTCCTGTTTGCAATCATTAATTTCCAGAATCCGGGGCCGAGAACTTCGCAATCTCGTGAAGGGCCCGCTTGTTCGAGAATGAAATCCTTATGACCGGCATTTTCCGGGTGCCAGCTGCATTTTCTTCCCTGGTTCATGGTAATGTCGGCTGCTTTTTTATCATGGGCGGCCATCTGGCGGTTAAAAAGAGTGGCCAGTCGCGCACAGTCCAATTCCAGCGGCGTTGCACATGCACGCAATTCTGCGTGCCATTCCCGGGATGGATCCGGACACAGACATTTGAAAGCATTAAGTTCTTCCGACCATACCAGCTCGGTACCGGGCATTTGCGAGCAATCCGGTATGGGCACAATGTTGTTCGCGCGAGCCGGAGCAACCCTGGCCTTTCCGTATAGCTTAAGCATAATTTGCGCGTTTGCTCCAAGGGTTCGACCGGCTTCCGGCTGCTGAGATTGAACCGTTCCTTCCAGGCCGATTTCCGGAGCGGCGTCGCCCGCAACTACGACAGGAACAAATCCCGACTGCCGGATTACGTGCTTCGCACCGTCCAATTTCATCCCGATCACATCGGGCGCCACATAGGGCACATGCTCGCCGAAAATGATTATGATTACGGGTGTTTCTGAAGTGATGCCTGTTCCCGGCGCCGGCATCTGGCTTGACACCGCAAAGCTGAGTTTCGCCGAAGGAGCCGGTTCCCCGGCACGCCATGTTGGATTCACGCCCATAGTTTCCAGCTTTGCTTTGGCACCGGCTGCGCTTATGCCGCGCAGATCGGGCATGACGAGCCTTCTTAATTCCTGCATGAGGTCCTCGGCGAGTGCATAGCAAAGCGCTCCCGTATCCGCCGCTTCTTCGGCGCGACGACGGTAGGAATCTGCCAGGCTGAAAAGGTAGTCCGCCGCTTCTGCCTTTGCCCGCAGTCCCATGTTTTGAGAGTTCAGGGCATGTGCTTTGTTTTCCAGAGCTGCCAGGGAAGTCCTGGCACGCTCAAGATCATTCCTGGCTGAGATTGTTGCATTCCGCACCGACTCTACACGCAAACGCGCCTGTTCGGAGCACTCGTGCTGGCCGGCAAATTCGGAATCAAATGCCGCCTTTTCGGATTCCACTGTTTGCATCAGCGGTCCCGAAATTTCGGTTTGGCCCAGAGATTCAATCGTCACGCGCGCCCGGTCGAAAAGCGTATCCGCCTTTTTCCGGATCTCTTCAAACTTCGAGATGCGGGACGACAAATCATGGAGTTGCTGTTCGATTTTTAATAGGGACGCGTCCAGCGCATTCAGATCGTTGTTTTGCCGATCAACCTCGATCGTCGTTTCCAACTCGGCAATGGTACTTTCAATAATGCTCCATGCGCTGGTGGCATGAACGGATGATTCCCTTGTCTGCTGCCAGCTTGTCTTCGCCTGAGCCAGTGCTGTCCGCAACCGGTCGACGAATGGCTGCATTTGCTCCAGGATCCGCCGTCGGGCTTCCAGGTTATCGGTTGCTTTCGCCGTCTCAAGATTCCGGCAGATGGTCGCACCGGTTCTGTCAAGATCGTTGGCGGTCTCTCCTGTAGTTGTTGTCTGTTTTTCCGCGGCAGCATGGGCGTCCAGGACTGCGGTTGCCTGCTGCGACAATCCCTGGATACGAGGATCAAGGAGTGAGGCTGTATCCGCGAGTCGCTCGGCCGCCTTGGTAATGGATAGCGCATCTATGAGAGCCAGGTCGGCACCGGCTTGAATCGACAAGCATAGAGCTTGGATCTCCTCTCCCGTTTTTTCAGCTTCCGCCTTCAAGGCGTCGAGCTGCTGTGAAAGATAATGGCGGATGAACCTTGCAACAAGCCGTTCCCGGGCGGCGTCATGTGCGCGGAAACGATCCAGGGGAAGGTCGCGGTTGCCAAGACCGTCCAGTTGATCGGCTTGATCATTCTCGGCGACATGATTGCTGTCCGCATCTCCGGTCGGAGGGCGAACGATATTCAGCGTTCTCGATTGCTCCCACGTTTCCAGCCATACTTCATAGCTGAATATTCCGGCGCCGGTGCGGATTTCAGCCGTTGTCCACTGTACATGACGCCATAGGCGTTTCCAGATATCATGGGACGTGATCTGTTCCAGAGTAGTGCGGTCAAAATCTTCCCGGCCGAGGGGGCCGGCGCCCAGGGAGTTTTTTATCCTGGACAGCTCCGAAACGGCTGCCGATTGAATCTCCGCCGGCGCCTGCGTCCAGATCTGAAAACCGCCTTCATCCTTTTCCGGATTTCCGGTCAGTAAATAGGGCGTGGTAAGGATCCGCAGTCCGTAATCTTCCTTCGGGCTGGAGACATAGGCTTCTTCCGTTTCGCCGCGGGCCTTCAGAATTTCCGAATAAAGTCGCACAAAACGCAGCAGGATGCGAGATCCCTCCTGATACGCGTCTTCTGTCGGCGGTTGACCTTTAAAGTCCCGCTTCACATTGACGGCCCGGTCCCGCATCCAATCCAGGAATTGTCCGATTGTTCCACCGACCGCCTTCTTCAGTTCGGCATCGACCTGCTGAGAGATTTTCAGTTCGCGGGCGATGCGGCGCAGTTCGCTATCCAATTCTGGGATCTGCCCGGCGGCATCGGCTGCCTGGACGGCGTAGCGGTCTTCAAACCTTTTTCTGAGTTCCTGCACAAACGCCAGTTTTACCTGCTCGAACCGTGTATAGAAGAGGTCAAGGTAATGGTCTTTCAGTTTCGGGCCGACATCGGGATGCGCTTTCATTCCTTCAATCATGACCAGATAGGCATCCCGATCCACCAGATTCTCCCGCAACGCGTTGTCGGCGTCCGTCCAATCGCTGATACCGTCACGGACATACTGCATGGGGAATACGCGCTCTTTCGGAGGAACGCGGCACGCGGCTTTCATTTCGGCAATCTGGCGGCGCTCCTCCGCGATCATGGAGTTCACATCTATTTCTGTATCTCTGTACGTTATTGTCGCCAGGCGCCATCGCTTCACCGACAGTGCGTCTCCGATGCGGTCGACACCGTCCGGCAGGAAGGAGGCGCCGGCGTACAGCTCATCCACGAAAAGATCCAGCTCGGATGACCAGTACCATTGCCAGGCGTAATTGCCGAGCATGTCACCCATCGATGCGGCCGCCTGGAAGAGAGCCGCCGGCGGCAGAAAGAGCGTCACTGTATCGAACAGCGCCAGGTAATACCTGCCCATTACCACATCATCGACGACGGCGCCGAACGGCACCCGCCGGCGGATGAATTCGATGGCGACGCCATTCCAGCCTTCATTTTTATATGCCTCGATATAGGCAGGGATCTCCGTTGAAAGGGAAAAGACCATCAGTCCCTTCATCGTCAATTGACCGCCGCGGCTTCCCTGCACGGAGCGCGAGAACGATTGATTCATGTCCCGGACTACTTTAACGGGCAAATTGTTCAGCAGAATATTGTTGATCGACTCTACCCCCTCCTTTTTCAAGGATTGCAGATATGTGGTGTAGGAGCCTTCGCCGGCGCTTAAAATATCCCTGCCGACGAATTTATTGACCTTTGTCGCCCAATGAGTTTCGCGATGCTGTTTCAGGAATGATTGCCAGTCGCCCCGTTCGCCGCGGATGTCCCCCATCACCGTGTTGTCGACGAAGTCGAGCATCTGGTTGGTGGCATCGAGGCCTTTGTCGGCATAGTGCAATACCGCGGAGATCGCCAGCTTGATGTTCAGGTCCCGGCCGCTGCGCAGGTTATCCTCCATAAATCGGAAGTATTTGGTATCCCCATGGTATTCAGCCAGCCGTCTGCCCCATTTCTGGTTAAAATCGTCGCACGTGGACCGCAAATCGTCCATGATCCTGTGCGTTTCTTCGGGGATAGCGGTTCCGAGCTTGGGATCCTCCAGAACCCGCAGTTCGATTTCCATCATTTCCCGGACTTTATACAGCAGGTCCGCCGCCCGGGTTGCCGATTCGAGATTGTCGCCGACACGGAATATTTCGGATTTAAGCTGGTCGATCTGGGCCTGGAACCCGCGATTGGCGTTCCGCCACATTGCCGTTTCGCACGATTTCCAGAATTCACTGATAAGGCGCTGGTTTGATTCTATCGTTGCCTGCGACTGCCCATTCCTTGTCGGTCCCAGTTTGGCGTTGTACGGCAATTCTCCGCCAAAATAGTTGCGCAATATCTCTATCTGAGCGGTTACTCCCTTTCCCTTGGCATTTGTCAACGATTCCACAACCGCCGCCAGCTTCGGATCCGAGGGATCCATTTGAAACGCTTTATTCAAAGCGGTATCGGAGCGGTTCATATACTTGGCCGCCTTCATGAACGACTCCAGATCCGTATAGACCGGATTGTGAACAATGTCGTGCTTGAAATGGCGGATCATCTCCATGGAAATTCCCGGCTCCGTCGGGTGGCGCGCCCCGGCGATCTCCGCCCGGATTCCACGCATTTTTGCCTGCAGCACGATGGTATCGAGCACCTTCCGCCCCGTAACACGCTGATCGTAAGATCCTTTTTCAAGATCGATCTCTCGCAGGCTGCTCGTAGCTTCATCTGTGTTGGCTTCCATGGCTCGCTCGGCAAATATCTTCCCGTGTTCGCCGACATAGACTTCCGGAGTCGCCATGCCGTGCGCGGTACAAACCGCGTCGAAGCTGTCGGCCGACATGCCCACGCGCTGGGAAACAAGAGCGTCGTAGCGCTGTTTCATCGCCAGAGCCAGGTCTCGGTTTCCGGAAACAAAGCTGAAGTCGATGTCTCCGGCCAGTTTCATCTGATCCCAGTTTTCCTTGGCCCATCCTCCGATCTCCGCCAGAAAAACCTTGTATTCGAAGCCGTCTATGACGTTCCGTCCACGGAATTCGGCGACGACATCTTTTATGGTTTCATATACAAAATCGCGTCGCCAGGAGAGCAGTTTATGTTCCACATAAGTGCTTCCCCCCTTATAGCTGTCGCCGAATAGGTAGCGGACTCCCTCCGTGCCGCGATACGTCTCCACTTCCGTCTTCAGCTCCATCAGGAAAAACCGGGGTTCCTTGGGCAGTTCTATCAGCGACAGCTTCTTATAGAAGTCCTGGGCACTCAGGTGGCCGTGCTTGAAATCCAGCAGAAGATTTGCCACAGCCACTTTAGGATCCGTAATCGAATAACTTGGGAAAACCAGAGGCATTGCAATCCGTTCGGCTTCTTTCCGGCGTTCTCTTTCAGTATCGGTAATGCCCGGTTCAGTGGAATCCTGCGGCCATATCGGGTTCTGCTCATCCGATGAGACAGATGTATTCACAATGAAAAATAGGAAAATGGGTAGGAGCATACGACCCATGGCGTCCCTCCTAGAGCAAATATCTAATATGAATTGCTGGTATTGATTCTCGTTCCTATACGGGCAGTAAGCAAAGAAAAAATGAGGAATGGATTTATTGCCGGGATTTTAATTCATACTACGGTTACTGCAGGGTCGGACCGACGCAAAACCAGTAAAGACAACGGATATGAATCGGAATGACGTCCGCAGAGGCGTTAGACGCAGTTTTAGGGCCCGTTTTTCTCGTTTAACCTACTCGTGCATTTTGAGGACGGGGTATTGCCATCTGCAGGGTCTCCAATGCTGCATGCAGGACGCCAAATCTCTCCATGCACCCCTTTCCATCTTAGAATGAAAAAAAGGCCTGTAAATTTGTGTTTAAGGCTTGTTTCCATCTCCATTTTTGCGATAGTAGCTTGATCTGTCGGGATTTGCGTCGGTCCGACCCCGAATATTACAGGAGGTGAGATATGAGTCGCATATGTTTGGCGATTATGGTTTCAGCTATATTGCTTTGCATGCCGGTACTCGCACAGATCAAACCATGCGAGGAATTGAAGAGTGAAATTGATGCCAAGTTAAAGAAAAAGAGGGTGGTGAATTACACTCTGGAAATAGTGCCGGCAGACCAGATCAAGGACCAGAAGGTAGTCGGTTCGTGCGATGGGGGAAAGAATAAGATCACATATACGAAAGACAAGGATAAAAAAAAGGAATAGCGAGAGGAAATTCCTTGTGGATTTCGCTAAAGGCATTCCACTATCTTTCTTCGCGAAGCAACCTTGATGAAGGACCAGTGTCCGCCCACGAGTAAATAGCCGGCGATACATCTCAAATCTTTATCCGGAATTCCTTTGCGTTTAGCAAAGAAACTGAATGCTGACGGCTGATAGCTGTCCGCGCACTGTTCTGTTACCGGCCGGATCTCAAGTACCCGCAGTCACCGGATTCATACATTTTGTTCCGTGCAGCTTTGATGTCGTGGTAAGCTCCACAAAAGTAATCTGTTTATGAAATATTGATTCATGCCAAGGGTTGAATATGTGCCGATTCGCTCGATTTGTTGCGGCATTTATATGCTTTTTTATAGCAACCCCTTCCGTTTTCCCTCAGGATTCCGGCCGCGCTATTCACTCGAACCGACAACGGCTAATCAGACCAGGGGAGCATGCCCGAACAACTGAATATGTGCCCAACCAGATTGTAATCAAGCTCAAGACGGCAAAGACAAGCAATAGTAATTCACATCTGTCACAATCGCTCCCTCCGGGCAGGGCTCATAGCCTGCTTGTGGAGAAATACAGAGCTCGAACAACGGCGAGACTGTTCCATTCGGCTTCCTCCAGAGCAATGAGCCGCGGAATGCATTTTGCTCACGGCGGCAAAGCTTCGCCGGCATTCCTGCGATCCTTCCAGGCTCATGGTTTGACGAATGTCTATCAGGCGACCTTGGGTGAGGGCATGGATGTGATGGCAGCGATCGAGGATTTGCGCAAGCTGCCGGAGGTCGAATACGCGGAACCCAACTATATCTACCGGGCACAGGTTCTGCTGAACGATCCCTACCTTGCCTCGCAGCAATCCTGGGGACAGCCCTATGCGGACCTTTGGGGACTCCATGCGATCTCAGCTCCGGCGGCCTGGAATTTCAGCACGGGCTCGGGTGTTCTTGTTGCCGTAATCGATACCGGTTGCGACATCCATCATCCGGATCTGGCGACCAATATCTGGATAAATCCCGGTGAGTTCCCGGATAACGGCGTCGACGACGATAACAATGGATATATTGACGATATCAACGGCTGGAACTTTGTTCATTATAACAACGACGTCCAGGACAATTATGGCCACGGGACTCACATCGCCGGCATCATTGCCGCCTCCGGAAACAACGGACTCGGCATAGCGGGCGTTGCCTGGAATGCAAAAGCCATGGTTATCAGGGCAATCGATGACGCCGGCCAAGGAGACAATGCCAATCTTGCCAATGCCATTCTCTATGCCGTTGAAAATGGCGCCCGCGTGATCAATGCAAGCTGGGGGGAGACCAATACTTCTCAAGTGATCGAAGACGCATTATCGCTGGCCGTATCCAATAACGTCGTTGTGGTTGCCGCCGCCGGCAATCATGGCGGATATGCTTCCGGTTTCTACCCGGCCGGTTCCCGCCATGTCCTTGCTGTCGGCGCGTCGGATCATTCGGATAACCGTTCGCTCTTCTCGAACTACGGCGACTCCTTGGACGTGCTGGCGCCCGGCGGCGACAGCACCGATGGTTCGTCAGACCAAACCTATAAAAATATTCTCAGCCTGCGGGCGTCGAGCATCACTGGAACATATGCGGACCCAATTCTTACAGTGGCAGGATACTATCTCAGGCAGCAGGGAACCAGCATGGCTGCGGCACAGGTTTCGGGGCTGGCAGCCCTGATTCTGCAGAGGTTTCCCGCAGCGACTCCGGAAGAAGTGCGTCAGATCATCCGGCGTTCAGCAGATTGGATACCGAATGCCCTGGAGGCGAATAAATGGGGAGGAACGAACGGATACGGCCGAATCAATGCTCTGAAAGCCATGAATGCCGGTTCGCTGGGTTCAGCACGAATACTGTCGCCCGTACCGCCCGCCATATTCTCCGCTGAATCCATCCCGCTCAAAATCACTGCTTCTTGTGCAGATTTCAGCCGCTGGGACCTGGAATATTTTGACAGCGCGATGCTTCCTGCAGTCATTCATTCTTCTGCCTCGTCTCAGATTGATCATCAATTGCCGGATTGGAATATTGAATCGGTTCCGGACGGGCTCTACTCGCTGCGCCTGACAGTTGCGAATCAGCAAGGCGACCAATTTCGGGATCAGATGATGGTCGAATTGGACAGGGTAGTCCTGACATCCCCTGCAACCAAAAGTGCGTTCAGGTCGGATCAGCTGATTCATTTCACGGGTACGGCAAGCGGCGGTGGATTTGAGAAGTATTATATCCGATATCAGGAATGGAATTCTGAAGGATGGCAGAGCGACGGCATTGCTCTCACAGACGGTGGAACAGGAAAAATCCGGGATGGCGTGCTCGGAACCTGGGATACATCAAACATAGATCGGGCAAAGGCTTTTAGAGTTCAACTGGTTGTTAATCGCGAAGGTTTGTGCGATGTCGTTGAGGAAATAGTCCTCATCGTGGATCCGATGCTGCACTCCGGCTGGCCCAGAGATATCGGCAAGAAAACCTGGCAGAGCAGCGGAATGAGTTTCGCTTTGCCTTATTTGCAGCATTTGGTAGCGGCGGATATCGATAGAGACGGGAAAATGGAAATCCCAATTGCCTATGACGATGAGGTCCACGTATTGCGCAGTGATGGGACTCCGGCGCCGGGCTGGCCGAAAAAAATGAGCGGATTATATCCCGATCTGCAATTTCAGCGCAGTCCGCTTGCTGCGGATATCGACGGCGACGGAAATTATGAAATTGCCGCATCTGCAAGATCGATGCAGCCGCTTCTTTTTGTTTGGGACCATAAGGGAAACATGCGCTCCGGTTTCCCCAGGGCGAATTGTGAGCTACAGGCCATTTCAGACCTTAACGGCGACGGCAGGATGGAATTTGTCTGTACGGATTGGGGAAAGCTCCGAATACTGAATTCCAGCGGGGAAGTGCGGGTTGAGGTCTATCTGCGTGAATTCGAGATTCCCAGCGCGGCAGTTGCCGATTTGGATGGAGATCACAGATCTGAAATCGTTGCTCTTCTGCACAAAGGTTCCGATAACTGGGTATATCTTTTCAACGGCGACGGCACCCTTCGACCCGGTTGGCCGATATTGCTTTCCAGCAACGGATTCATCCCTTACCTGGCGCCTGTGCTCGCCGACCTGAATTCCGACGGCACTCTTGAAATCCTTTGTACCGACGGCCAGCGTGTGGTTGCCTACCACCATAATGGCAATGAGATTCCGGGATGGTTTATGAATATCCCATCGGGATACCTGGTCACGGGCATCTCCGCAGCTGATGTGACCGGAGACGACCGTCCGGAAGTCTTTGTCAGCCTGTTAAATGATTTGCAGTGGGGGGAAGGGTATTGGCTCCTGGACGCAAACGGCTCGATCATGCCGGGCTGGCCTGTTGAAACCGGCGCTCAATCTTACGGAAGCGGATCCGCAGCGATCGTGGATCTCGATTCGGACGGCAAAAGAGACATTATCATCGGCTCAGGTGCATCTCCCGGTTCGCAGGTCTCTTTTTCATTGCATGCCTACCGGGCGGATGGAATGGAGCTTCCCGGTTTCCCCAAGCCTGTTTCCGACATCGATCCAAGCTCCGGCAATACTCCCGCCGTTCTGGATATCGACGGCGATGGATTGCTTGAAATTGCCTGGCTGAATAGTGCCGGCGATTTGTATATGTGGGATACGTGGATACCTGCGCAGAATATGGGAATGGATTGGCCAATGAGCCAGCACGACGCAGGACATACCGGAGCGCTGGGTAATATAATACCGTCCAGGTACCGGGATAGATTGGACCGTCCGCGCCTGCGAAATGGTTCCGTCCGGCGACGCTACTCGCGATGATCTTTATGCTATTTTTTTCTCAGGTTCGTCACTTGTGAAAGGAGTGCAGTGATATGACAAAATGGCAGGATTTACTTGAAAAATACGGCAAGCCAACGCCTTGGCCCTATCCCATTCGCTACGATCAAGAACGGGAAATTGAAACCGATGTCCTGATTATAGGCGGGGGGATCGCCGGGTGCTGGGCAGCTATCAGCGCTGCCAGAACCGGCGTTAAAGTGGCGATGGTGGAAAAGGCAGATACCATCAGAAGCGGGGCGGGAGGCCCCGGCTGCGACCACTGGTGTGTTGCGCCGGCCAATCCGCATTCCAAGGTCGACCCTGATGACTGGGCCAGGCGACTGGTTGAGCATCCGGTTCATGCCGGCGATCCGCCAACCGGGCCGCTGCCGCTTTCCTACGCCAATGGCATCGGCACCCAGATTCAATGCCGTGAGGACTGGGATAC
>JAFGIY010000112.1 GCA_016929335.1 Acidobacteriota bacterium
CATCGATCCCGATCTCGTCCCGATCCTTCTGCGTATAGGCGCAAATCCCCAAGCCTGGCAGGACACTATTTCTCACTTCGGATCCAGATTCCGTCTCGCCGCCGGCAGGCTCCACAATCTGCGCAGCTTCGCAGATCAGATCGGTAAGCGTTGGTTCATGGGCGTTACTGCAGCTCGTGCTGCTTTTTCCGCCTCGCCAGCGCCATCGGCTTAAGCCGTATTCTTCGATCTTTATATTCACGGAATATACGGTGGGATCTCATGATTTTATTGATACATGATCCCATAATATAATCTTCACTACGCCGGTATCTGCGCTTCAATATCGTTCGCTGTATTGCTTTGAGGATCGGCCTTCCTCCCTTAATCTCCAGGATCCCATTTCTGCAGAGATGTTGATCGAATACCAATAACAAATGATATCCATGTTTTCTCAGAACCCTATAAAAAACGGGTGTCCAGATTTCTGTGCACAATGAATGTCCAGGTTATTTATAGATCTCATCTTTAAGCATGGCTGCCTGACGCTTCAAGCTTGCCAGAGTTTCTTGATAGGTAGGACGACTGGCAAGAACCGTGCAAATGGGATTTCCAACTCGCAGTCTTTCATTTGATAACGGGATGTCTTTGATATCACGATCAAACCAGCCAGAGGTATCCGGTACAATCGCATTTTTTTCAGCGTACAGGATGGATTTACCAAAGAACTCACCGGCATTTAGTGCTGCCTCAAGCATAAATGCAGGCAGCAGGCCATCCAGAATTGATTGTGCGTGCAAATTGAATATCGGCAGTTTGTAAGCACGTTCTATCAACTCCATGGATGCCGAGTAGCGAGGATTGACTTCGGTCAGATACACTCGATCTCCGTTTAAAATGAAGTCGATTCCGTTTACGCCCCTCAGACGATACTCTCGTACCAGAAATGCCGCAGCTCGTCGCACTTGTTCCAGAATAGTCTTTCCTAATTCAGGGATTAGGCTTTCCGGTAAAGGCAGAATATTACCGCAGTAGCCAAAATCCTTCGAGCCGAACTGGTGCATGCCCACCAGTTGTTCCGTGATCCCAATTACCACGCACTCATGCCCATTGGCTACAAACGAAGCCGAACATGGCTTCCCCGGAATATACTCCTGAACGAAAAATCGGTTGCAGGGCAATGTGTTCGTGCGAAGAAAGGCAACTCCATGCCCTCCCCCGCTGAGTACTGGCTTGACCAACCATTGACGATGCCATTCTGCTTTTCGCTTTTCTCCGGCAAAAATCGAGTCTGGGACGAGAAAGCCAGCTTGATCGAGCCTGGCGAAGAAAGCCGGCCAGTTGCGCACAGACCGAACCGTTTCAGGCAAGTTTCCAATAATTTTCCGTCTTCCGGCCAGCTTTCTCAGTATGTCGGGATGATTTTCCAAATTGGATGTGTATGAAACTGCATCGTAATCCAATTGCCGGCTTGCCTTATAAAGATTGCCGGGCTTGTACCGAGCATCGAAATCATGGTGAAGAGAACAGGATTCAGTCAGCGCCTTCAAATCAAGATCACCAAATGCATCCAGAGCCAGCACAGCATAGCCGCTATGTACAGCCGATTCGACCATAGCCCGTGCGCTTATTCCAACTATAAGAATCTTCATCTGTTTTCTTCATCGATTAGATTGCCGAGTGTATCACATTGTGACCGAATTGATGCGCGACCCAATCCGGAATACGGGCAATCTGGAATGTGGGTGTCCTGTTAATTCTTCATGGGTGTCCAAATATTGCCTGTTGCCCAAACGCTATACCCACTTTTCTTATGGGTGTCCAAATTTAATAAATGTTTCCCCTGAAAAATTAATAATGATGTTTTATTAGATGCAGAAAATAGATGGGGCAGGTGAATGCAAAGCGCTTTTTAGGGTTTAAATCACGACTATCTGCTGTACAGCTAACGAAATACCATCGCCCGGTCCCGTGCTTCATATTACCCGAATCAGGGAGTCAGATTAATTCTTTGGCGATCGCGTAGACACCCTCAGTATCCAAAATCAGGTCATTCCTTTCGAAGAGCTTTTCTATGCAGGCTTTCTGTATTTTCATCTTAGGATTGCCAATAGCAAGAGCCCCTAACACTCTCCTGCCGTTATATACTGCAAAATCATCAGCAGGTTTAATGCCTTCAATGCCTAGAGGCTCCGTCAGATTAAAATCTATCAGCCATTTCAGGCTCGGCTTGTTCACCCACGAAGATCGAGGAAGCATACGCACTCCTGCAGGGCCCGCCGCCACCAGGATTTCCGGCTTATCCAATATACCTTCCAACTCCGCAAGGCTGGCTATTTCATCCACATGGATGCTTCCACCGGCTGAAGCATAGGACCCGGCACGGAATTCTTCAGCTGCTTTGCGGCTGCTTTCCAATGTCCGCCCTGCAAGGCCTTCATCGAAGCGCTCCCTCAGCAGTCGGGAAGGAACAGATGTGATTTGAACCCGGCAGCCTTCACCGGCAAGCAAAACAGCTGCGCGCATTCCAACCGGACCGGGGCCAACTACCAGCGCTTCCTTTCCGCGAAGATCCGTTTGTCCGGCCAGCTTGGCAATGGCCGTGGATGCCGTTGTGTTGCAGCCATTAGAGTCCAGCATCAGTGATATCTTGAACGGGCCAAAGAATGCGTTGCGTGCCTCTTTCAACAGAAGCTCTCCAACATCCACGTCCGAACCCCCAATCCATGCCGCGAGACTTTTAAGGTCCGGGATGCCGCGGGTAAAAAAAGCGCTCAGTATTAGCCCCCGTATATCCCGCGGAGCAACACCGCCATAGCTCTGCACAACATCGGCGCCGGCATCGTATGCTACGATACTGTCAAACGTACTGGCGAATTTGTCGCTGTCCAATTGAATGAGTATTTTCTTCATAGCCCTCTTCCTAGATTGTCCGCACCTGTGCGCCGCGGTTTTGTGCCTGCACGCAGAATATGCTTCCACCGCCAAAACCCACCAGATAATCCCGGACCTCCCCCGCCAACTTCCGAGCGCGGCTTTCTCCATCTACGAGCCCATATACCGTCGGGCCCCATGAGCTTTGTCCGGCACCCAATGCACCCTTTTCGAGAAGAAAACCGACCAGCTTTTCCAGAACAGGTGTGGCGAACCGGCCGCCCTGAACAGAAGCAAAGCAGTCTCCAACCATGTTTTGAATGCTTGTTAATGCCTGTCCGAAATTTGCGATATCTTCTTCCACCAGCGCGGGCAGCATCTTCATCAATAACACCCAGCTGATCTTTTCTACCACGCTGGACGGTGCAATCGGCAACTGCAGAAATGCACTCTGCTCCTTTGCTCCACTAAAACCCGGACCTGTTTCCGGAATGATCATCACAAAGAACCAATTCTTGGGCATAGGATGCCGGAACAAAAGCGGTGGAACACTGCCCTTTTCTATCTGCCTGGATTGTTTGTCACCAACAGATGAAGTCAATAGGAGTCGATGCCCTCCATCCAGAACAAAGCCCCCGTGCTGAAATGTGGCAATGCCGATTCCAGAATGCACGCCTCTTCCTACCGCCCGTGCAATCTCCGGTACTCCAACCGGCAGCCCAGCCAGGCGCGCCATAGCCATGCCTACCGCCAAACCAAGCTGCGTGCCTGAACCCAAACCAACATGTGCAGGGATGCAGGTCACCAAATGCAGCTTCGCTCCCTTAGGTTGTCCGTAAACATCCATAAAGCCCTGCGCATAGGTCGTAATCCGCTCGGCCTCCAGCCCTTCGATATGCAATCCATTCGCCGGCTCCGCCGTCAATACAAGGTGAGGATGGTTCACGGCCAGGCCTATGCTCCCGTACAACCTCCCCTGCTCCCCATTGTTATCAAGCAAACCAAGATGAAGGCGAGCGCAGGTCCTGACTTCAATCATAGCGCCTCCCTCTTCCGAATGTATTCGCGGACCAAATGGATAGCTTGTTTATCTTTTTCATCGCCTGTTTTATCAACAATCTTCATGTAATGGTTTAGGTGCTCAACAACCTTTTTCGGATCCAAAAAATCCAAGCGTGTAGCCATTATAGCCGCTTCGATGACTGAATTGCTTGCACGGCAAAAACCCAGGAATTCGCGATGCCGGCCCTTGTATAAAACACGGCATTGAAATTCCGCCCGCCTATCATCACCGCCCTGGGATGTAACCGCCAGCTCAAGCCAGGTACAAGCTTCCTTCATAACAACGCCCGGTATTGAACTCGCGGGGAAATGCTCCAATACTTCGCCATATAGACAACATTGAACATAGGCCAGGACATTGTCAGAAAAGCTCGCAACCCCGTAGCCACCGGTGTACAAATTGCGGCAAGTTTGAGTATCGCGGAATGGGCGTACAAAAACAACGTCTCCGTTCCACTCAATCCCCATTGGAGCAAAATTGGGTGTCCCCATTTCATTGATCGTTGAAAAAACAGTTTCGATAATCATTCAAAACATTTCCCGTATCCTGTTTCCCAATCTTTCTTTTTAACGTTTATTGGCTCAGATAGCCCCAGCGGAGATCCTCTTCTTGCGCATATTTCTTCCCCAGGCGGACAGCCAGAGCTGCTTTTTGCAGTTCCCTCCCAAGGTAGAAAGCCTGCGGAGCATCCTCGACATATAGCCGTTCGAAAATTTTCCGGATATCGTTGTCCTTGATAAAAAGACGATTATTAAAAACGTAAATGGAGCTGCCATCCGCAAAAATGCGGAAGTTGTGGTCACGTATCTTAGCCTGCATCACTCGCAGTTCCTCTTCCCCATAGGTTTCAAAAGGAGGATCTTTGATTGTGATCAAGCTATTATCCAGGTGTTTAGGGAGTACCTTGTTCCGACATGCGAAATGCATGAGCCTGCGGGCAAGATCGAACTCCCGCACCGCGCCGCGCGCCCAGCTGACCTTTTCTGTTGTCAATACGTAGCTAATACCCAACTCCGCAACGATGCCTGCCAGGACAGCCGTAATCCCGGTAGAATCAGCCGCAGTAAGCTCGGTGAGGTTGCCTGCTCCCATGAGGATATCAGCCTGCGGATATTTACGGCGCACGCGGATAAAATCTTCGATTGACGCGGCAAAACCGAAGCTGATCGGACGCAATACAGGATCGATGATATACGGAATATTCCAGGATTCTAATTGAGCGATATTGCGGTCCAGCGAATCAAGTCCCTTCTCAAAATCCGGAATGACAATCACTTTGCACCGCAATTGCTTGGCCAGATTTATATTGCGGGAGTTGAGGCTAAGAATGTAATCAACACCGGCCTGATCTGCTTTCAGGATATCGTCGGGATTGAAGGAATCCACGCTGACTTTAAAATCGCGCGCCTTAAGTGCCTCAATCACATTCCCGATATTCGCGAATCCCCCCTCCACCGGACAGCCCAAGTCAATGATGTCCGCGCCGGCCGATTTATAGTATTCTGCGCAAATGAGAATCGCCTCAACGCTGAGCTGATACGCATCGACGATCTCCGCAATAATCTTTGTCTTGTATTCTCCATAGCCTACAAGATCCGATGCTGCGCCGAAATAGGACGGGATGTCTTTCAAGCTGTCCGGGCCGCGTATTACTTCCACGCCCAGCCGCTGTGCCATTGCTGCAAAATCGCCTTTGCAGAGGCCGGGCAAATAAACTCTGTCGCAACCGGCTGCGTCAGTCAGGTGCTTCTCTATAAAACCTGTATCCATTAAAGCCGCGACCGAGATTGGAAGGACAGCGATCTCATAATCGAAATCAGCAGATATTCTATCCAGCATAGTCTCAAGAGACTCAGCAGCCAGTTTCCCGGTTACAAACAGATAGCAAGGCATTTCGTCAACTCCTCCCGATCTTTAGTACTGTCCCCATAGGGCATGGATGTTTCGATGGGTGTCCCCTTTCTTCAACTCGTTAGTACTATCCCCATAGTGCATGGATGCTTCGATGGGTGTCCCCTTTCTTCAACTCGTTGGTACTGTCCCCATAGGGCATGGATATCTCAATGGGTGTCCTCATATATATGAAAATGTGAGCAGGAGCACCGATCATTTTATCCCGGATTTGGCCGCAAAAAGCGCAGCCTCCCCCCTCAGACGTGCTGATCTTCCAGGAAGGCAGCCATGAAACAGCCCATTCAGCCTGGATATTTAAGATTTTAGCCAAGCGTATTCACCGCAGGTTCGAGGATGGCATAAAGCGCCGGCATTTTTCTACCCGAAAAAACGGGATCACGATAATGAAGTTTTTCAATAGGCAGTTTGACAAATTCAGGAGCGGACATTATCAAAAAAACGAAAAAATTTTGGACGTTTACATCGATACCAAAAGGAGGTTGATTCCATGAGTCTGATGCCTTTTGAAATATTCGATGAAATGGCGAGGATGAGAAGGGAAATTGACCGGATTCTGGGTGAAGACAGGTTTTCCTCATGGACTTTTCCGTTCTCAAGAATCTCATTTCTGCCGGGCAGAGCATCGCAGGCATATCCGCTGATAAACATAAGCGAAGATAGCAACAACATTTATGTGGATGCTCTTGCGCCGGGACTGGATCCTGATGCTCTGAACGTATCCGTATCCGGCGATCAGCTGGTTATTTCGGGAGAGAAAAAACCTCTGCCCAAAAATCTGAAATCCGAAAATATACACCGTAGCGAAAGATCCACCGGGCAATTTGCCCGTAGCTTATCCCTTTCCGTAGGTGTGGAAAGCAACAAAGTTGAAGCCAACTACGCCAACGGAGTGCTGAAAATAGTCCTGCCCAAAATGGAAGAGGCAAAACCGAAACAAATCCAGGTAAAAGTGGGATGATACAGGCAGCTGTATCCACTGTGGAGGAATAAGAAATGGCTGAAAAAACCGCTGCTCTTACGACTGAGAAGACTGGTTCCCTGGATACTAAGAGTGAAAAAGCCCTTGCCACAAGAGATGATACCCTCTACCTCGCGCCGCCTGTGGATATCTTTGAAACGGATGACGCGCTGAACGTTATTGTGGATCTTCCAGGCGTGGAAAAGGATGGAGTAGACATCCGCGTGGAGGACGGGATTCTCACTATCAGGGGAAAAGCCAATTACCGTCCGAAGGCAAACGTTCTCAGGGAAGAATTCAACCTGCAGGGTTACTACCGTCAATTCCAGCTCAGCGACGAGGTTGATCAGGAGAAAATATCCGCTGAATCAAAGAACGGAGTATTGACCATCACACTGCCGAAGGCCGAGAAGTCAAAACCGCGGCAGATCAAGGTAAAAGTGGGATGATGTAGAACAATCGAAATATGAGTCGAATTCGGTATCGGGGTCGAAGATTGATGGCTAATTGAGATATCACGGATGAGCATCGGGATTCCGGAGAACGACCCCGATACCGATAGGCTCAACAGCTGCGCTGTTTTCATGCTTGGATAATTTTTGAGTCTTTATCTATGACTTCTTTGCGTTTTGCAGAGAAGTATTTCTCTTGAAAACAGCTGAAGCGCGATACACAAAGAAGATGAGTTCTGACTTCTGAAAGCTCGCGGCCACCGGCCACATCGGTTATTTGCTTGCGGCCCAGGGCCGCCAGAGGAGGAATACAAAATTATCTAGAGGGTGCAGGCATGGCAAAAGACTATTACACAATTCTAGGCGTTTTGCCGACTGCGACTTTGGACGAGATTAGATCCGCATATCGAAACAGGGTGAAACAATATCACCCGGATCACTTCGGCAAAGACAGTGCGCCATTCCTAAGCGTTCAGGAAGCCTATGACATATTGGGAGATCCTGAAAACCGCCGTTCTTATGATCGCAATTTAAGCGAAGCGGGCATCCATGCATCAACGAGCGGTCCATCTATTCCCGTGGAGATTCGTCCGCGGAGATTTTCGGTTGAACCGCTCCGGGCTCCCCGAAGACCGATGGATTTGGGAACGATATATCCGCCGTCATCCTTTAACAGCTGCTCCCCTTCCTTTGAGGAAATATTCGACAGCCTGTGGAATATTTGCGAGACCCCTTCTGCGGTGAAATCCGAGAGGTTCCGGACCCTGACCATGGAAGTTCCTCTGACGCAAGACCAGGCGCGCCTCGGTGGACGTGTTCAGGTTCATATCCCAGCCCCGCATGTAATGGGCGCGGGTATACAGGCCCGTTCGCGGGCTGGCGGTGCGATGGAGGCGGAACAGTCAGAAATGAACTATCCCTTCAGGTTGAGTATCCCCCGGGAATTCGGGATTCGTATCAGGTGGCAATTCCGCTGAACCGCTATGGCATCCATGACGTCTGCCCTGTCTTGCTTTTCCGCATTAGCAGAACGTGCGGGATCGAAGAGATTCCCTGAGTTTCAGCCTCATGTGCTAATGGGCCTGTGCTATGATGCAAAAGAATGATCACTCCTGCTATAGTCTGGTTCCGGCTTGATTTGCGCCTAACGGACAATCCTGCCCTGACGACCGCATCGGTACAGAACAAAGGAATTGTGCCTGTATTCATCTGGGCTCCTGAGGAGGAAGGCGATTGGCCTCCGGGCGCCGCAAGTCGATGGTGGCTTCACCAATCCCTTACGAAGCTTGATGAGGATCTTCAACGCCACGGATCTCGCCTCATTTTCCGCCGGGGACCGTCCCTCGAGGCGCTGCGTACGCTGATTCGTGAATGCAGCGCGGGCTCCGTTTTTTGGAATCGCAGATATGAGCCGGCTCTGCGGGAAAGAGACGCTCATATTGAGCAAGCCCTGCTGTCCGATGGGCTTCACGTTGAGACCTTCAACTCGGCACTCCTGTTCAATCCGGAAGATATCAAGACCAGGAGCGGCAAGCCGTTCCAGGTATTTACTCCCTTCTGGAGGTCCTGCCTTTCAGCTGCTCCGGACTTCCGACCCGAACCAGCGCCTGAAGTCCGGAGCGCAAGGCTTCCAGCCTCCCTTTCACTCGATGAATTGGGACTGGAACCTGCAATTGATTGGACGAAGGGCTTACGTTCAACCTGGCTGCCGGGCGAAACCGGCGCACAGAGGCTTTTGCGCCGATTTGCTGATGAAGCTCTGGACGAGTATCCGGCACAACGCGATTTCCCGGCAGTTGCAGGTACTTCGCGGCTGTCTCCACATCTGCACTTCGGCGAAATTTCGCCTCGCCATGTGTGGGAGGTCTGCTCCAGGACGCGCACTGCCGGGTCTCAGGCCTTTCTCCGCCAATTGGGATGGCGCGAATTCGCCCACCACTTGCTCTATCATTTCCCACATACAACATCAAAACCTTTACGCGCGCAGTTCTCCCGCTTTCCATGGCGAAAGGATTCAAAGAAACTCCACGCATGGCATCGAGGCCGGACTGGCTATCCCATAGTCGATGCAGGCATGCGGGAATTGTGGGCAACGGGATGGATGCATAACCGCGTGAGGATGATCGCGGGTTCGTTTCTGGTAAAGGACCTGCTGGTATCCTGGACGGAAGGCGCGCGCTGGTTCTGGGACACCCTTGTAGATGCCGACCTTGCCAACAATACGCTCGGCTGGCAGTGGGTTGCAGGCTGCGGGGCTGATGCGTCACCCTACTTCCGCATCTTTAACCCCACCGCTCAGGCCCGAAAGTTTGATCCGGAGGAGCGCTATATCGGGCATTGGATGCCGGAACTGGAAACAAAAGACTATCCGGCACAAATCGTCCATCACCCAACAGCCCGCGAACAGGCGCTGGCCGCTTTAGCATCTGTTACGGAATCGCGCAAAACATAACCAAATGGAGCGCTGCAGGAGTTGAATCCTCCCGCAGAATCCCAGCTTTTAGCCACACTTAGCATTGTGGGTGTCCTTTTTTTAACCCAGCAGAATCCCGGCTTTTATCCACACTTGGCATTGTGGGTGTCCTTTATTCACCTTTTATCTATGCGATTGGTTCCAGCTGTTTTTAATGGAAAGACTTTTTTGCAAAACGCAAAGAAATTATAGACGAAGAATCTATCCTTCCTTACTATCAGATGACCATTACAATTCTCAATCTGCATTCCGATTCCAGAATCGGCGCAAGTCCCCATAAAAAGAAATGTGTGCAGATTCTTCGTATTATTTCCTCAGACCTTGCAGTAAAATTCCTATAAAAACCGAAAAGAACTCCCGAAAGCTTGCACAAATGGATCTAATTGGAATTCCGGAGGATTCATGGAGAGCATTCGTGGATGGAGAAGCATCCTGAAAAGGCTATGTTGTTTCACTTATCTGCCCTCCGGGCAGCGCGCCCGCATCATGGTGTGTCTGTGGATGACCGGCGCTGCGCTCGGCGCGCTGACGATGGCAGGCGGCGGTGTGAGATCGTCCGCTCCCGGTATTCATTCGCCGGAGGCCACCCCGTACGCAGGCTCAGCCATTGTCGAGGCGCGAGCCGGACCTCGGGCGGTGTCGAATCCTGCCTCGCTTGCATGCAATCCTGCCTCGGCAGGAATCCCTTCCGCAAGCACGCCACAATCCTCCCAGCGCAGGCCTTGCTCGAAACCGAAGGTCTACCTGCGAGTCGCCTTCCCCGAGGGCGTTGAGCGGTACCTCAACGAAGACCGCGGACAACGCACCAACGAGGAGTGGCTTAACCACATCTCCGAAACCGCGGCGGAGTGGCTGAGTGAGCTCGGCGCCGAAGGCATTGAGATCATTCCATGGGAACAGAAGGTCTTCACCGACGACCGGCCCGAAACTCCGGAGGCGGAGAACGAATTCTCGCGAGCCCTGCCCGGTGAGTACGTCGTCACCCTAAATCTCGGCCTGGCATCCCGGCGGAATGTCATGACCGGCATGCGGAATCCCAGGGAGACCGATTATTCGGCCCAGGCCAGCTTGAAAGCCGTCGAGGATGTAATGACGGGGTTCGACAACGGCAGTGCCGAAAACGAGAACCTCGAAAAGGCCATCGGTGGTGCGCTCTCGCGTCTCGTCCAGCGCGGTCTGGCCGACCGGATCGCCCGCTACGAGGCAACCAGCGGCAGCGCGCTGCGCGATCCCACACTAACGGCCAGCCTGCTCGGGCCGCGCGAGTGGGTGTCACCCGAGCCCGACGAGCGCGCCACCGACATTATGGCCGTGGCCATCGATTGCCTGGGGCGCCGCCTGGACCGCACGCAGATCTTCTACCAGCACGACCCTGGGCGAGCCCGGGTCGAGGCGGTTGACGTGAGGGAAATCACGCATTTCTCGTGGCGGCCCTTTGACATCGCAGAGACCAACGTTACAGCCAGTGCGCGGCTCAAGTACTCGCTCGAGGAGGGAACAGATCCCGGGTCTGAGCCGGTCGAGATATTTGTTCTAGCCCGCAGCGGACAGCAGATCCGCCAGGTCGTCTTCGCCCCCATTAAGGGCCTCCTTCTCGAAATCCGGCCTTCCGACCGATATCTCTGGCCGGGCGAGAAGACAACCGTTCGCCTGCGCCTGTTCAAGACCAGCCACGACGGCTCCCGGGAACCGCTCGGGCCGCGATCGGTCCAGGTTAAAGTGGTAGGCCGGATGGAAGGTTCGCTCGATCCCTCCGGCGCAATCACCACCAACGACCAGGGTGAGGCGACGCTGACCTACGCCGCCGGAAGATCGTCGGGGACCGTGAAGATTGTCGGCACCTATCAGCCCATGGGCTACAAGGAACGTGTGACGGCAGAGGCAGCGGTGACGGTGGTCGATCCCACCTCCGGCGGCGGTGTCGGGGAATTCGAGGTCATCAGAAGCACGGACAAGCAGGATCGGTTCCACCATAGCACAACCACATATGTCGCGCGCGGACGCGTGAGGTTCCAGCCCATGATCAAAGGCTACTGGTTCCCCTGCAAGGCTTCCGTGTCGTCGCACGACAGCAGCGTCGTCACACATCCACGCCCGGAGAATGAAGCCGATTCGTACTACGACGAATGGGCTGATGACGAGGTCGCCTGCCATCTCGAATACCAGTGGCCAAGAGAAAGGAACTACGTGTTCGTGATCGAACCACTGCGTCAGGGCTGGCGCGAGGTGAAGACGTACGATCCGGAGGGGCCAAAGCGACACCCGCCGAAACCGGTGTGGACCACGAAGAGATCCAAGGTGAAGCGCAGCGACGTCCGGATCGTCATCCACGTGCTTGATCGCGACGGACCCGCTCCGGGAACGCTGCGTCTCACGGGAAAGCAGGAAAAGGACATTGGGTGGTTGAAGGAAACCACGACATGGTCGTTCCGGCTGAGGGAGCCGACGAAAGGAAAGTAGGAAAGTGCGCTGTCGGGATCGGGTGATGCATGGCGAGCAACTGCCGATCCCGATAGCGGACCAATGAAGTGCTATTTGGGTTTCGGATAAACCTTTTCTTCCGCTTGCCAGCCGGATTTGATGTCGTAGGGCAGGACTGCCCCGGGAGCTTCTATTTCATAGAGTTTGCCTTTTCTGATTTTATAGATATGCATCGCAGCCATGTTGAACTGCCCGTATTGCGTCTTGTTGCTCGTTCCCGGCGCCGCATCTTTCGGCAGGCGTTTGGTACCGTCGTGACGGAACATCGAAAAGCCGACAGATAGCCCTTTCTGCACATCGGCAACCACCATGCGCGGTTTGATTTCAGTGATATAGGAGAAAACGCCGGCGCTGAGCTGCCCTTCGCAGTCTCTCGGGACGCCTCCAAATCCGCCGGTGGGCATGGCGCCCCCGGGAGGCGTCTTGCCGCCGGCAGCAGGCGGGGCGCCGCCGGCCGTCGTCATGCCGTTCTCACGGCGTTCACATTCCGGGGCGAATGGCGCGCGCGTACCGTCTTCGGAGGTGAGCGCGTCGTAATAGGAGAGTCCGATTCGGATCAAATCCTCCCGTTTCATCTGTTCGGCCTTCGGCACATCTTCCGAGAAACCGGGGCGCGCCTTTTGCAGAGTAGGCATTGAGCCGTAGGGCATTTTGCTCATTGCGCCGCCTCGAACCACCAGATGCTCGGCTTCGGTGATCTTGCCGTTGTTAAGTTTGAGGCGTGCTCCGAGAATGATGTCTTTCTCCTTTTCTTTCATAACCACAAGGCAGGCGGCTGCCTGAGCCTCCGGATCTGCGGCATAAATCTGAAACTCCGTCGGGCCACCCGTTGCGTTTTCCCACAATCCTTTTCCGACCTCCAGAAATTCCACGGTTTTTTCGGAGTTCTCGGTAAATCTGACCTTTTCGGCAAACGGCAAGCCCTTGGGATCATGATTTGCAAGCGCCCCGACATATTTTTGCATGAGATCGATCAGACACTGCCGGTCGCACTTCGGAGCCGCCGTTGCGGAACCCATCATCCCAAACATGGCAAGCGAGACGGCTAATGCACAGGCAGTTATCAATCGTTGAATTTTCATCCCAGTCCCCTTTCATCAAAACCCGGAAATTTGACTATATGACAGCTTTGACCGGCGAATTGTAAAACAAACTACATGTGAATGGTTATCGGAAAGTTGCATGAAAGCCGGGACCATAGCTCATCAACCGGGACTTCTTTGTGCTTCCACAAGATCAGATTCCAAAAGAGCGAATTGCGGTCTTTTTAAAAGCTGCAGGTAAGGCTGATTCCTACCAGGTGAATGTTGCCCTTGTACAGGCCATTGGCGCTTGTAAGAGGATTGACCACGCCGTCCATCGGATTGTCATCAAGCGAATTCTGTTTTCTCCTGTCTTTTATAATCTCATAGCCATAGGAAAGCCCAAAGGCCAGTGATTTCAAGCGCAACTCGGTTCCTACACTCACGACCTGGAGATCCGAATCCGGGATAGCAGGTTCAAATGTTTCCTGGGGGATCGCATTCTGGCTGAACAGATACCCGCCAAGCAGGGATACGCTGTCATTTAGCCGATAGTCCGCACCCGCGCTATAAAAGCGTGAATCCTTCCAGTTTTTCGGAGTAACAACCGATGTGAATCCCGCTACAGGTTGTGAGAATGTGATCCGCTGTTCTTTAAAGGACGACCAACCCTCATAATGCAGACCTGCTTCAAGTACGAGGCGGCGAATTCCCTTATAAGCAACGCCAAACTGAAACTGGAGAGGCAGAGTCAGTTCGGTCGTTGCGTGCGCATCCGGGAAAAGAGGCCCGACAAACGGCTCCGAGCCGGCCGGCAGCGTGTGCTGAACCGTACCCTCGATTTCTGTTTTTATACGGCTCCTGTAAGAAGCCCCCAGCGAAACATCTTTTGTAAGATCAAACAGAATTCCCAGATTATAGCCTACGCCGTTCCCGTCTCCTTTGAACTTCTGATCGGCATCCGGGAAGATGCCAAGGTTGAGCTTCTTCTCCAACGTAACATCAAGCGTCAAGATATCAATTCCTGCAGCCAGAGAAAGCCTATCCGTTGCCTTGACAGAGACAACCGGATTAAATGCGAAGACGGTCAACGAGGAATCTGTGGCAAGGTACCTGCCTTCCCAGCTGTCACCCCAGTCCGTACCAAGGCCGAAGCTGTTGAATACGCCCATACCCATGCTGATCCTGTCGTTGAATCGGTGAGTGACATAAAACGCGGACGGATAAAACAACTCACTCCCGGTATTGAATGTAGAATCCGTTGCATCGCTTATAAGCTTCCGTGTCGGCGAAATGAGCGTAGTGCCGAATTCTACCTGCGTTCCCTTCAGGCCGTTTATCAGTGCGGGATTGAAGAAGATCGAAGACGGGCTGTTCGAATGCGCAATGACCGAGGCTGCCATCCCCATGGCTGAAGCATCCTGAGTGAAGATGGCGAAGCCCGATCCGAAGGATTCGCGCGGCGTTACGACAATAAAGCATAAAAACAACACAATGAACATATATGCAAAGGCCAGGCGGATTTTCATGGTCAGCTCGCTCCTTAATGTATTGCCGGACACTTCAGCGCTTCTTTTGCCTGATTTCGAAAGGGAGTAACATAATACGGATTCCCAATTTCACGATAATCTTCAGAATAGCATCTATGATATTTCAAAATTTTCGGCTGCATTTGAATTCGCCGTCATCAAACGGCCTGGCCCCTATTCAGGAAATCGGGAACCAGCAATCCGGCCATCCGTTGCGGATTTCGAATGGTCATCGCAAGCATTCTTTCATCTGCTTCGCGGACTAAAGACAATCCTTCCTCTCCGCCAAGCAGTTCTCCGAGCCGCCGACGAGCCGCGGCGGCCCAAAGGTTCATATCGAGCGCCTTCAGCCGATCGGCTGCGTCGGCAAGAAGAGAAATCCCGCCCTTTGGATCGCCGCTGCGTGCGGTAACTGCCGCTCGAAGGAGTAATGCGAAAACAGCTGCCCATGCCAGCTTTTCACTCTCAAGCTTCCGTGCTTCTCTTTCAGCCGTCCCAAGAAGTGATCCCGCATGGCCCTCCGCAGCAGCGGCCAGGGCACTGCAACCGTGTAGATAGCGCATGGCAATGCGATTATACGTCACATTCATCATCATCGAGCGTTCCAGCCTGGGCAACTGCTCCGTGACGTGCTTCCAGGCTGCCGTACCCCGGCCTGTGTACAGGTCCATCCACAGCTGCGATCGCAGGGTAAAATAGTGCTGCACATCGACGGATTGCCGGGACAAGCGGCTGGAATATCTGGAAAGCGCCGCTGCCGCAGATTCCACATCATCGACTGCCAGATAATGGAAAGGCAGAAAGTTGACACCAAAAGTAGTCACGCTGAACAGGTTTCCCCGATCCTCAGCCTGTTTGATGAGCGCGGGCAGTCGCTCCCTCAGTTCTGCCACGCCGCCGAGGAGAAAAAGGGCGTCCACATGAATCAGGCGCATGATCTCGAGCTCTCCGGCAACCCCGATGCATTGTTCGCTGAAGACTTTCTCAGCCTGTTCGCATTGCTGAAGCGCTTTGTTCCAATTTCCCTGCGTATGGTTCAGGTAGCAGTCCACAAACAACAACATTCCGTTCAGATAGGGATCCTCGATTCCCCGGGCCAGGTTTTCCACAAGCTTGAGCAACCTTCTCGCCCGCTGCCGCGTTCGCCTTGTGACGGCGGCAAGAAGGCCGGCCTCCGCAGCAAGTCCCCGGACGATACGGTAGGTTTCTCCAATATGCAGTGCCCTCAAAAGACTGCGCGTCAGAAAAAAAGTTGCATGGATTGGATCCTGGAAAACCAGACCGATGCCGATCGAATAGCAGATATCGATCCTGGCAAGATCCTCTGCAGACACTTGTTCTACCGGGCGCGGCTTAAAACGAGTGCCTCTCAACCACAGCTGCATGCGCATGAGAATGAGCGTCATGAGTGTGCGCCAGCGCGCTGACGGGAGGGTAATCCCCAACTCCGCCAGGAGCTCCCGCAACACTGCAAATCCTTTCTCCACATGCCCGCTGATCACATAGTGCCTGGCTGCGTTGGCCTTAAGCTCAAACGTCGTTTTCGAAGCGGTGCCGCCTGCCACCGCAAGATATTCTTCCGCAGCCTCGCTTACGCGCCCGGCATTGGCCAAGGCTGCCGCAAGTCTTGTCCGTAACCGGTTGTCTTCAGTTTTGTCGACAGGATTTAGATCGAGTGCCCGCCTGTACAGTCTGGCTGCGCGTTCAAATTCGAAAGCATCCGCCGCCTGGTCTGCCGCCTGTATGCAGTACCGCGCTGCCTTCTCAGGCTGCCGCGCCCCTTCGCAGTGGACGGCAAGAACTTCCGGATCCGTATCTTCATTTTCCAGAAGTTGAATCAGCCGGCGATGGCAGTCCAGTAGTTCCTGCGGGCTTAATCCTTCCACAATGGCTTCGCGGATGCGGTCGTGGTAGATCTCGATCTTTCCTGCCAATGTACGCGCCAGATGCTCTGAGCACAGGCTGTTGATTACTTCAAATGAATCGGCTTCCAGTTCTGCGGCGGAGGAAGCCACTGTCAGGGCAATCGGGCGTCCCGAAACAGCAATAACTTCCAGCAAGCGGCGCCGATTGTCAGGCAGAACCCGCACCCGCGCCCGAATTAAGCTATCCAGCGTAATCTCGCCCGCTGAGGCCGATCCTCCCGCATGCGCTCTTTGAACGAGTTCACCGACGAAGAACGGATTGCCGCCGGATTCGCGTGCAATCACATCCGCTTTTTCGGACGAAACGTCATCCTTATCAAATAAAGCCATTGCCAGCGACCGGGTATCGCTGAGTGTCAGCGGATCAATTTGAAGATCGCGCAGCGCTTTCCCTTCGTCTCTCCCTATCTCAGCTCCTAAAAACGTGCTCAGGAACGGGCTGGATTCAACCTCCTCGTCCCGATAACAGGCGAGCAATAATATGCGCGGAGGATCGGGAGGCGTCAAAAGATCCAATAACAGCCGGGCGCTGTCGGTATCTCCCCATTGCAGGTCATCGATCCATATCACAACCGGTCGACGATCTCCCAACCGGGCCAGAAGCTCGCGCAGGGCTCCGAAAGCCCGGCGCCGGAGTTCCGGTGGATCCGCCGTTTCTGACGCGCGTTGAGGGGCATCCGCCAAAGCAGGAACGTTCAGTAATACGGGAAATGCGCGGGCCAGCGGCCAGACGTCGCGCGGCAGCAGCCGTTCGGCCTTCGCTTCGGGCCTGCGCAAGTAGCGGCTGAGAGCGTCGATCACGCTGTCGAGAGCCTTATATGGAACAGCTTCACGTTCATAGCACTTGCCTTCCAGCACGACGAGTTCCTGATCATGGCGTATTTGGTCGAGGAAGTGCCGGACGAGAGCCGTTTTCCCTATGCCTGAGCGGCCATGGATCCTGACAAGCACACCCGCTCCCTTCCGGACCGTCTCCAGAGCATCTTCCAGAATTGTCAGGCAGTGTTCCCGCCCGATAAAGACAATGCCGGTATGTTGGGGAGGGGATTGCAGGACTTCAGAGGAGCGCTCGTGAATAGCCGCCAACCTCGCCACCACTTCAGTATCGGAAGGCCGGGCTGCAGGATCCCGCCGGAGCAGTTCCGTGCACAACCGGTCGAGATCGTCAGGCACTCCGCTGATTATCGTGTGTGGCGGTGTCGGTTCGGAACCTGTCTTTGCAATCAGCACCTCCGATATGGATCCCTTAAAGGGGCGCCGGCCTGTCAGCGCTTCAAACAGGAGTGCTCCGACGCTGTACCAGTCACTCGCGCCTGATACAGGCTCGCCGCTGCCTTGCTCCGGAGACATGTAGGCAATGGTTCCGATAATATTCTGTTCGGTGGTTTCATGCAGGCCGGTTGGATTGATGTCTGCCGCCAGCCCAAAATCAAGGATTTTTACCTTGCCCTCTTTCGTAACCAGGACATTGGACGGCTTGATGTCGCGGTGCACCTTCCCGGCCGCGTGGAGCGCCGCCAGCCCCTCGGCCAGCTGCGGCAACACCGAGCGAAGCCGGCTGAGCTGGTCGCCGGAGAGTGCATCTACTGTCCCCGTCGTAGACGGCGGCGGCACAGGAGCCTGTTGATTGAAGCCGCCGCTGCGCACATAGGCCACGAAATCCGCTCCCTCCAGCAATTCCATCGTAAAGAACCACCATCCCTCTTCTGCAACGGCACTGAGGAGCGTAACCAGATTGGGATGAGAGACTTCCTGAAGGGATCTGAATTCCTGCTTAAAACGGATCAGCGAAGCAGCGTCCGGCCGCCGCATCATCTTCAGCGCAACCAATCGGCCGGTCTGCTTTTCACGCGCTTTGTAGACTACACCCATGCCGCCGCATCCCAATTCCGCCAGTATTTCGTAGCCGGAAAGCAACGGCCACCCGGCAAAAATTGCGCCTGAATCAGTTTGAATTTGACGTGAAGCAGCGGTATCGCCCGAATCGATCGTGGTTGCGCTGCTGATGGATTGCACATCTCCGGCATTACGGGGTTTCATCTTGCCAATCCCACACTTCTCTCGAACTTGAGAGCAACTCCAAAGCTATCGGATGAATAGAGCTATTCTGCCGAATACGGGATTCCGCTGCAATAGTTAAAATGAACAACGATAGTAATGCGGATATCGAATGTCGAATGATGAGCCAGGTGAACCGCTCAAAGCGGGTGGTACTGCATTCCTAAAGAAAGGAAATAGCGGGATCTTTTCTTAGAGCCTTGAAGTCTTTGAGCTGAATCAACTCGAAGACTCCAAGCCGCTAAGTCGCCAGGAATAGTCAAAATTCTCTGCCGGGATTGCCGGGATTCTGCTGCCTTCCCGCAGAGCCCGGGATCTCTGCTCCGCGCGCTTGAACTAAGTCATTCCAGCAGCAGGGGAGGCCTCCGTCCGCTTACGGGATTGACATAGTGAAAGGGCACATCGGCTATTTTGGGAAAGGGCGCATCTGTAGGGCCCCGCAAAGGCCTGTCAGGAGGAAATTTTTCCTTCATTGTGCCCGACGCAAGTCTGAAAGACATCGGTCCCTTTACCCAGCCGCCTTTATAGTCGGCAGTCCAGGTATAATCAAGATCCATTGATGTAAGCTTCCAGATGCCGTCCTCGATTCGTGCCTTTTTCTCCAGAATTCCCGCCATCCAAAAGCCATTGTTCGCGTCAGGGCCTGAAAGCTGGAATAGACGTACCCTGATGTCGGCGCTTCGCCCGTCCTCCGAAACATGCACGACGGGCTGAATGAGCTGATGGCAGGTAAAAAAACCCGTTGCTCTTCCTCCGGCGCCTGGATACTGGGTTTTGAGGGATTTCCGGATTCGTTCCCGTCCGATATAGAAACCCTCAAATGGCGCTTCCCTCAAGCCGTCCAGAGCAAAGAGATCCGAGAAATCATCCCACAGGAAATCGTCGATATAGTATCCGTAAGCGCTGGTAAGATTTTCGCAGGCATCATAACCGACGGCCCTTTTAAGAAGGCGTTCTGTTTCCTCCGTCATTTCATTGAGCTTCTGAATGGAGGCGGCCCCTTTTTCCATTCCGGTTCCGGCCGGCAGGCCGGTCTTCCGGTCTGAAACGCCGCCGGAAAGAACTTCCCCTTCAGGATACCCGGGCAGCCGACCTGTAACAGGATGGACATAATGAAAAGGTGGAACATGGAATTCCGGAAAAAGTTCGTATCTATCAGCAGACGGCCTGTCAGGAGGAAATTCTTTGCTTATTCCGCCGACGGGCATTGCACCCTTAGCCCAGCCTTTGTCGTAGTCCGCGCGAAGCCTTGGATATACATGCATGGACTGAATGCGCCAGATTCCATCCCGCTTCACATATTCGTTCTCAAAAACTCCAAGCCTCCATTCGCCGGCGCCGCCGTATTTCCCGGCCATTACAAGCTCACTCCCTCTTGCTCTGGCCGTTATACCATCGGGAGATACATGAACAATTGTCTGAACCTGCAGATGATCATTGAGCTCGCCTTCTCGCAGCCCTTGCGGTCCGAACTGCTCCAGAGCATGCCGGATGCTTTTCCTGCCGACATATGCACCTGCGGGACCCGCTTCCAGCGTACCGTCCTCTGAAAAAAGGTCGGCGACATCGTCCCACATTTTTCGGTCAACATAGTAGCCGTAGATGTTCTGCAGGTTATTCACATCGGATTCATCATTAAGCCTCTGTGCCCTTCCGAGAAGGTCGCTCAATCTTGTATGGAGGGCCTCTTCGCCAGGCGTGGATCCGGGAGCGGTCGCAGGGCTTTTGTCTTCGGGGACCGGATTGCCCACGAGGTCCGGAGTATAGTGTATCGGAATATCTCCCTTATCTATGTTCCAACCGGCCTGCTCATAAGGACCGCTGTATTGCGGATAAAAATTCAGCTTCGCGATTTTCCATACTCCGTCTTCCAGGACGTACTCATTCTCGAAGACCCCGCCCTTCCACTCAGCCTTTTTCTCATACGTTCCCAGCATGGAAAAGAGCCGCCACCGTCCCCGGGCTGTCTTTCCGTCCGGCTCCAGGTTTATAACCGGTTGAAGCATCATAGGAGAATGCAGTACACCATCGGGCAATCCCGTATTCCCACCGCCTACGCCCTTCAGGAAGTATTCGCGGATTTCATCTTTGCCGAGTTTCCCCGGGGGATAGTATCCAACACCCTTCTCAGCAAAGAGATCGGCCAGGTCATCCCATAAGCCGAATTCCGCGTAATGACCATACGCGTATTGAAGGCGTTTTACGGCCCTTATGGCTTCAGCCCGGTCGACCACGGTTTCCATCCGTGCGATACGATCCTGAAGACTGTCCATACCCTTCTCCGACCGGGAAAGGGAGCTATTGCATCTCAGGTTCATTGTGCCGGCAACCAACAGAATGAAGCTTGCGCGTATTACAAAGCTCCTGCCATATAGAGCGGACCTTTTATGGAAAATGTGGGACATGCAAGGATCCTCCTGGAAATTTCGAGAAATATCATATTTTAATGAAAATAAAAAGCGCGGATATAAAAGCCCTGGTTGAGAGTGCAAGCGAAGAATGATACAGCCACTATCTTACTGCCGGGGCATCTTCATTCTTGTCTCTTCCGTCCGGAGCGGCCATGGATTTTTGTTTCTGCGATGCCCGGTCGCATTGTAATATCTTCCTTGTTATCAATTCTCATATATATGAAATATCCCCCGTTGCGGAGACTTGTTGAAGCAAGGAGGAATGGAATGATAGGCAGCGTGCCATTTATAGATCTAAACGCCCGCATTCAAGGCGTGTTGCGTCTCGAGGATGAGGAACTCATTCTGGAGTGGCATAAGAGGATTGCCTGGCTGCTGCTGACGGATTGGCCGTTTAAAAAGCCCGCGCTTCAGCAATTTCATATACCTCTGAGCCAGTTGGATGAGATTAGGTATGAAAATCCCTGGTATCTTTTCCACGCAACGCTTCATATCAAAGTGCGAAGTCTGGAGATTTTGGCTCAAATCCCCGGCTCCGACGGGGCTGAAATAACGCTATACTGCAAAAAGCGATACAAACACCTTGCCCAGGAGATTGCCAACACGGCAACATTTCAAAAGCTGGAGCGTGTATTCCCCGAAAAGGGCGTTTCGGCAAATGTTTGAAATGGAAATATTGGAATCTTTTCTTAGAGCCTTGGAGTCTTTGAGTTCAATAAACTCGAAGACTCCCATCCGATTAGATGGAATCCCCGCGCGCACCATCGGACAAATCCGATGAGAGAATGGATTCCAATTCCTCTGGATTTGGGATCACGACGACTCCATCGAATTTGGCCAGTTTATGTGTGTTTTCCAGATCAATTGCGCGAGGATACACTGTGACGGGCACCTGGCGAGGCCCCAGTGAAACCACTTCCGGTACCAGATCCGTGGGAAAAACGCGGATCGGGACTCGAGCCTTTCCGGCCTGAGCAAAAAGGTTGGTTACGAGGGTATCCGAGATGCCGTGTACGAATTTTGCTATCGAGTTCGAAGTAGCCGGAGCGACCACCAGAACGCGATAGATCCCGCTGAAAAGGCGGCCCACCAGAGGCGAACTGGCGCTGGTCTCCCGATAAATTCGCACACGCGGCGTGTTCAGACGCGTATCCAGCGCGTACATGCGCACGACTTCTTCGGCAGCTCGAGATAGAAACACGTCAACGTTTTCATGTTTCAGCAATACCTCGACGCATTTTTCCAGCGCATGTCCGGCACCGGTAATGGCCCATGCAATCCGCTTGTCGTTCATATATTCTCCGATTTCTCTCCTAATCGGCGATATTAAAACCTTCAACCACAATGCGGGGTATTTCACCGCGAGCATCGGCGTCTTTGAGCCTGGTTTGAATTGTGCGCTGCTCTCCCGGCATCAATGATACATAGTTATCGCTGTAAAACACCGGAAGAATGCGGTCCCCGCTCTTTGCACGAACGGCTTTCAGCCGAACCATCAAAGCCGGCCGGTTCGAAGTATTATAAAGCCTCGTAGTGAGGATCCAGTCGTTATCCTGCTTTTTGAGGCCGGTTGCGGCCTCCACTTTCACTTTCGGCAAAGTCCGGAGGGCTTTAAAATTTCCTTCTTCGACGCCACGCCAATAGAAGTTCTCCGACAGGATCTCATCGCCGCGCACAAGTTTCAGCCGGATGAAGTGCACAGCGGAAAGAGAAGTCGGGTACTCCATCCTGATCGGCATTTTCACACTATCCTCGGGACTATCCACCGGGGCATTCTTTTCCCATTGTACTGTGCCGTCCATGTTCAATATTTCGACTCGCGCATTCAAACCAGCAACGGCGCCGGCATGGTAGTTCACGACTTCGATATTGTCCGTCGCCGAGTTCCATTGAATATGCAGCGGCTCGGAGCCCTTTTTGCTGCCGAAGTAACCGGCTGTCGGTTCGAAGTAGTAATCGTAGGTCTGCCAGACGAATGACGGCCAGGCGGGATGGCTCATCCAGAGCAACACACCCATACGATATCTGCTTTGAGCTTCAAACATCGCTCGATAGCCGTCGTAGTTGATAAACTGCGCGATGGTGACCCAGTCGGCGGCATTGTCGGCACCGCCGTAACTCTCATCCATCATTTTGACCAATTCCGAAATGCGCACGTTGCTGTGAAGATTGAAGTCGTGAAGGCCCCAATCCAGCGACCTGGGCCAGAGTGACGCTTCCGGCATCATTTCGCGCAGGCTGTCGATTGTTACGATGTTCGGCATTCCCAACTCACTGTGCAGCTTGGGAGTGGCACGATTCCTGAAATAGTATTTCGGCGTCTGAACGCTGTACGGTCCGCCGCCGCTGACTACACCAAAAGCGGAATTGGAGATGTAATGAATCCCAGGATGCATATTGCCCAAAATGGTCCGGATTCCCTCATCGATCGGCTTCGGCGGGTCCCCCTCATTGCGCCCGCAATAAAGGCCTACGGACGGATGATTCCGGATTCGCTGAACCGTGTCGGCAACATTGCGAAGGAAGAGATCGTTGTCATAAGGATCGGGGCCATCGACCGGATTTGCCAACCAGAAGTCCTGCCAGACCACTATGCCGTACTTATCACAGGCCTCGTAAAACTCTTCATCACCCGTCTGGCCCACCCAGTTCCGTATAAAGTTGAAATTCAGGTCGCGGTGATAACTGACGGCTGTATCGTATTCCCGCCCGCGATACCTCAGATTCGTTTCGGGAAAACCCCAGTTCCCTCCCCGCCCCACAAAACGCCGGCCATTGATGAAAATTTTCAGTGCGCCGCCCTCTTCACTGTAAGTGAATTGCCGCACTCCGCTCAGGAAAGAAGTGTAATCGCTGGTTTGGCCATTCGCCTCAAACCTCATCTCAACATTGTAGAGATTCGGCTCTCCGTAGCCGGCGGGCCACCATAGCAGCGGATTTTTCAGACGCAGCTGAGGATGGATCTCGGGATGGAGGCGTACCACTCGAGCCGATCCGGCATCGATTGCCATCTCATGCCGCAAGGCCACATCGCCGTAGCGGACATGCAGGACACCATTGACAGGCGCCTCTTCGTGATTCCTCAGGACTACCTCCATGAATACATCGGCGCTGGAAGTATCCGGAAGCGCCAATTGGGTCCATACATAAGGATTCTCAATAGTCGCCGGCCCGCTCTGCGTAATATAGACATCGTTCCATATGCCGATGTTTCTTCCGCGCACAGGCGGGATCCAATCCCAACCGATCGATGCGTGATAGGTCGGATTGTCCGCACCTAAAGCACCGCCGTTCAATCCCGCTGTCTCCAAAGTCTTTTGCTTGGTGTTGCCGGGCACAGCATTGGCTTCGATGCGAATCGCAAGGGCGTTCAACTCTCCCGGCCGGAGAATTCCGCTCACGTCAAACTTGCCGCGCATGAAGGCGCCTTCAATGCGACCGAGCTTTTTGCCGTTCAGATACACATTCGCCTTCCAGTTGATGCCGTCAAAGTTGAGCCATGCTTTGCGATTCGAAGAAACGGCCGGAGCCGTGAATTCCGTCCGATACCAGAAATCGGCGCAGAAAAATGAATCGGAAATCATCAGTTGATTGCTGCCGTAATTGGGATCGGGCAAAGCTCCGATGTTGTAGTAGCTGGAAAGGACGGTGGCAGGAACGGTGGCCACGATCCAGTCCTCATCGTGGAATCCCGGCCGGGAAAGGGCCTCACCGCCATCCTTCACCTGCGAAGCTCGTTGCAGTCGCCAGGAACCTCCGCTTAGATCCTGGCGTCCATCCGTACGCATCGCCGGCATGGATTTGGCAACGATGCGCGATCCGCCGCGACCGTATATCTCGAATTCACTCAGAATCAAGTCTCCCGTTGACGCGAATGGATTCAGCAGAACGCGCACATATCTGCCGCCGGCCTGTTTTTTGAGCTTGAGATCATCGACCGGGCCGGTCCCCTTCGGCAGCGGAATCAGGTCCACCCATTTTTCGGCATCATCCGAAACCTGGATTGTTCCCTGAACTGCGCGACGGATCCAATAAAGCACGATGCGATCGAACGTACAGGCGGCGCCGAGATCCACATACACCCACTCGCTGCTCTTTCTCTCAGGCATCCATGCGCTTGTGAAGCTGGAAGGACCGGCCACTTCGACGCGCTGACTACCATGGAAAAAGTTTACATCGGTGATAGTCCAGAGCCCTCCCCCGGTGGACTCAATGGCAATCCGGTAGAACCGGCTTCGCGATGGCTTTTCCAGAGTAACCGTGGGACTCAGACTGATGCCCATCGAGGCAAAATATTCAAAGAATCCCGGGAAGATAAGTTCTTTCGGCGGTTCCGGTGGAGGCGGCACAGGCGCCCTGGCGCTCCCCAGTTCAAACCATTCCCGGCCGTCATCTGATCCCGTTATAATGCAGATCCAATCACCGGGGATCGGCTCCGCTTTGATCGGCACATTGGACGGAGTAAAGCCGGAAGAGCCAAATCCGCGCGCAGCTTTTTCCGAACGTATGCGTGCATCAATTTGAATTCGATCGAACCGAAACGGTTCCGCGCCTCCTGACAGCTCGAATTGAACCCAGCCCTTTGGTCCCCGCAGGTCGGTACTGCTCATCGGATTTCGATCCAGGAGGAACTCGCGCTCAATTTTATTTGCTACGCCGCCCTGGCTTGTTGCAGTTGCCAGCCACCGTGGAAGCGTTGTTGTTTTGATGCCATCGACAACAAGCTGTGCCGCTAAATTGTAATCGTAACTGCTCGAATGAAATGCCGGGCGGTGCAATGCCAGATTCCGGTAGGTGGAAGTATCGGGAACAATCAGAGGAGCAAAGTCTTCGTCCGGATCCCCGGGATATACGCCAATACCGCGGGTTTCCAGAGGGGCTGTGTACGCAAATGCAGCCAGCATTGCCGAGAGAAGAATATATGCAGCCGGTTTGATCTTCTTCATCATCATTACTCCTATCGGATTATCTGTCGGGAAAAATCGAGCGCTGCATAGTTTATCACGGCACGCTGGAATAATAGTCCTGTGATCGATCACGCCCGGATGACATGGCTTCAGCCTGCATTGCACGCGAATTTTTGATTTTTCGGGGTCGGGGTCGGCGTCGGTATCGGGGTCGGCTTTTAGCCATGGAACATTTCTATCGTGTTCACACTTAATGCCTTTTCCGTTCGACCCCGATACCGACCCCGAAAAAAGCTTCTGCCATCTGAGGTATTAATGCACCGATTCGCTGAGGCGCGAAGTCTCCAGGGTATCTTCGGGATAATTTCCCAGGAGCAGACGGTGGCAGACAAATCCTTGATTATCTTCAACTCATTCCAATGCGTAAACAAGTTCCCCTGTGCGTACCTGCTCACAAAAGCCGCGACCCACATGAGAAAGGGCACGCACAGCGAGGCGGATTTTTGCTTTCTCGGGGTCGGGGTCGGCGTCGGCATCGGGGTCGGCTTTTAGTCATGGAACATTTCTATCGTGTTCACACTTAATGCCATTTCCGTTCGACCCCGATACCGACTCCGACCCCGACCCCGAAAAAAAGCTTCTGCCATTTGAGGTATTAAAGCGCCGATTCGCTGAGGCGCGAGGTCTCCAGCGTATCTTCGGGGTAATTTCCCAGGAGCAGACGGTGGCAAACGGATCCTTGCTTATCTTCAACCCGCTCCAATGTGCCGGCGGCGTAAACCAGTTCCCCTGTGCATACCCGCTCACAAAATCTGCGACCTGTCGCGGCTGAAGCCGCGACCCACATGAGAAAGGGCACGCGCAGCGAGGCGAATTTTTGATTTCTCGGGGTCGGGGTCGGCGTCGGTATCGGGGTCGGCTTTTAGTCATGGAACATTTCTATTGTGTTCACACTTAATGCCATTTCCCTTCGACCCCGATACCGATTCCGACCCCGCCCCCGAAAAAAAAGCTTCTGCCATTTGAGGTATTAATGCGCCGGCTCGCTGAGGCGCGAGGTCTCCAGCGTATCTTCGGGGTAATTTCCCAGGAGAAGACGGTGGCAGACGGGTCCTTGCTTATCTTCAACCCGTTCCAATATGCCGGCGGCGTAAACCAGTTCGCCTGTGCGTACCTGCTCACAAAATCTGCCGCGAAAAGAGACGATTTCATTCAAGTCCGGCGCCTGCGGCTGCTCAAGGAAACGGGCATTGGACAAAACATATTTGCAGGGAGTGAATATCGATTCACGGTCGTCCGCTATGGAACCAACAACCTTTGTCCGCCCAACCGGGGTGTATTGCACATTTCCATAGGCTTCGCCGCTTTCGTCCACATCCTTAACGAATCGGATAAAATAGGTTCTTTCCCGATACCTGCCCTGGTTCACTTTTCGCTTTTCAAGTTTGGCAAATTCGTCCAGCGGCATATAGGTATCGGCGACTCGCTGTGCAAAAAGCTCTTTGATCCCTTCAGAATCAAGCCGGCTTAAGCCGTAGCTCGACTGAGTATCCAGCATTCTGCGCAAAGCCTGATAAACCTTAACGCAATGTTCAGATCCGACAACGACAACATCCAGATCGGAATGCTCATTATGCAGACCGATCAGCAGAGAACCCGTGATACCCAAAGCCGATAGGGGAATCTGCGCTTCCTTCCGCAGCAGGAGAAGCAGATCCAGCGCGTCTTTTTCAATTGCCGACTCGGGCGGCGTTGATGCCAGATCCTGAAGCCGTCTGCGCGGATCATAGATCCGCAGGATTGAGGACTTAGGCACACTCTGAAGCGTTGTCTTAAAGATGGGATCAAAGGCAAGGTACTGCGGATAAGACGTTCGCAGATATTCTTCCTGATCCGCGAAATGGTATAAACGGCGATACGCCTTCCCCAGCCTCTTCCGGTCGCCTTTTCCCGAATCCGGGACATAACGCAACACCGCGATGAATCGATCGGCAGGATGCTGCAAGCCTTTAACTGCAAAAAGCAATCCTTCATGCGTCTCAAGGTAAAAGCATTCACTCGCTCCCGAAGCGGAATGTCCCTTGCCGGAAAACTCCTCACTTGAATTCATATATTCTCCTGATGATAAGATGGTTGCGAGACAACGCTTTCAGCCCCCATCATTCCCGGATGAAACAATACGCCGTTAAAATCCTTTTCTGAGACTTCTTCGCATTTTGCAAAGAAGTTGAATCCTGCACAATGATTGAAACCAAACGTAATGGCAAAAAAAGCTGACCGCTGAAAGCCGAAGGCTGACAGCGCGCGGCATTTGCGACCCTTTGCATATCTTGGTTGCGGCCAACATCCGCACTATGAGATATAATACTCATCACTATGTCAAATGACGAGCCTAAGAATCTGGTTGATCTGATTGTTCGTGATTATCCTGCACTGGCCAATGACCGTACATTGCTGAAGCGTTTCATGGATGCGAAGGGGTGGGTAGAGGATTCCCTTAAGGTATTCGAGTATTTGAATGTGATCCGTGAGGGTGGAATGCTGATGCGGCTGCAGGGGGCTCTGTCTGCTCTCAGTTTTCCCGGCCTGTCCGAAATAGCCTTTATTATCGAAACTCTGGCGAAAATCGGAGAGGCGAACCTGTATGCCGTCAGAATGCTGGGACAGAAGGCGTATGCCTATGGAGCAACGGCGTGGGCCTTTCGGCATCCGATGCCGCCGCTGCCTTACGCGGACGCTCAGAAGCTGCGCCAGTGGTCCGGAGAACGGAAAGTGAAGCTGGGTGAAGCGGAATGGAGTCGCATGGGAGAAGCGGCAATGACTGCTTTGCTCCGGCGCTGCACACAGCAGCGAATTCATTCGGGTGATTTCAAGCTGCTGATTCAGCTGAGCTTTGATAATCAGCCGACTCAACTGGCCAAAGCAATCTACCGCGGATTCGAAGTCGGAACAACTTTCGAGCGCGATGCGCACCGGTCGCTTCCCTGCAACTATCCAACCTAGCCCACTTTATTCATGTTAATTCGCAGCCGGCTGTTTTCTCTTACTTGGGAACGCCTGCAATGCTCATTTTGAAGTAATCGACGCGCACACGTTCCACAATGGCGTTGACCGGCTCATCCAGGTATTTTGTAAAGAAAGACGGGTAGATACCGATCCAGAACGCCAGAATGATCAGCGGAACAAAGGTCGCCAGCTCTCTCATATTCAGATCCGGCAGAGCTTTATTTAATGGATTTTCCAGCTTGCCGAACATGACCCGCTGATACAACCACAGCATATAAGCGGCTCCCAGAACGATGCCGATTACGGCTAGAGCCGCATAGATCCACAGACCAGGCGCGGCAAAGGTACCCTGAAGGATGAAGAACTCTCCGATGAAACCGTTCAGACCGGGCATGCCGATAGAACTGAGCGTCATGATCAGGAACACCGTTGCGTAAACCGGCATAATGTGGCTCAATCCCCCGTATTCGGAAATCATGCGTGTGTGGCGCCGCTCGTAAATAATCCCCACAATCAAAAAGAGGGCTCCGGTGGAAATCCCGTGGTTGATCATCTGAAGGATTCCGCCCTGAAGCGCTACCGGCGTCGCGGCAAAGACTCCCAGCATGACGAACCCGAGATGGCTGACCGACGAATAGGCTACCAGCGATTTCATGTCTTTCTGCATCATCGCCACAAGCGCGCCGTAGATGATGCCGATCAGCGATAAAATCAGCAACGGCTGAAGAAAGTACATGGTTGCCCATGGAAACATCGGAAGAGAAAAGCGGACAAAACCGTACGTCCCCATTTTCAGCAGAACGCCCGCAAGGATCACGGATCCGGCTGTGGGCGCTTCGACGTGTGCATCGGGCAGCCATGTATGAAAGGGGAACATCGGCACTTTGATGGCAAAACCGACAAAGAAGGCAAGGAAAACCCAGTATTGAAGGTTCGTCGGGAATCCCAGATTCTGAAAAGCAAGAATATCAAAAGAGTAGATGCCGGCAACGTCATGCTGATAAAAATAAATCGCCAGTATGCCGACCAGCATGAGCACGGATCCTGCGAGGGTATATAGGAAAAATTTGATGGCGGCATAGAGCTTTCTCGGCCCGCCCCATACCCCGATCAGGAAATACATAGGCACCAGCATGATTTCCCAAAACACATAGAAGACGAGAAAATCGAGGGCCATAAAAACGCCGAGCATTCCGGTTTGAAGAAGAAGCATGAACGCGTAGTACTCTTTGACGCGCTCCTTGATGGCCGTCCATGAAGAAAGAATCGCAATTACGCCGAGGAGCGTCGTCAATAACACAAGCAGCATGCTGATCCCGTCAATACCGAATTTATAGGCTGCTCCAATCTGCGGGATCCATTCGCGCTCATAGACAAAACGGAAACCATTCGGGCTTATATATCGCTGATCATTAAAAGATGTCAGGAGCGGTATGGAAACCAGAAAACCGGCAAAAGCGGTGATATTGGCGATCCATTTGATCGCGATCGCATTCTCCCGCTTTATGAACATGATCAGAACCATCCCCGCGAGCGGGAGGTAACAGACTATGTTCAGGATGTTGTTCATGAATAAATCCATGTCGTCCGCTCCAATATGAGTTCGAGATTCGAGATTAAATATCGAGTTTCGAATTTCGAATCATCAAATTCCAAATATGCCGCTGTAAAAGATCAAAACAAAAACAATGATGCCGACTACGGCCGCAAGGGCGTATCGCTGAACCAGCCCTGTTTGAAATGATGTCGCGATCCGGTTGAGCCGCAGGTTTATCCAGCCGATTAAATTGACCAGGCCGTCCACAATGTATTTGTCAAACAGGCCGGATAGAGCGGCCATTCCGCGCGTGGTGGCGGCGGTACCGTTCACGGCGCCGTCAACGAACTTGGAATCCAGGAAAAAGCAGGCATTCCCGAGATCCTTTGTGCGGTTGACGAACAGTGCATCGTACAGTTCATCCACGCAATACTTCCGGTATACAAGACGGTAGAATCCCTTGAACCTTTCGACAAAACGGTCGGCCATTCCCGGACGCGCGATATAAAAACGATGAGCCAGGAAAATGCCTGCCAGAACAATCACGACCGACAGCACCGTGAATAAAAGCTCCTCCCCTGCCGAATGATGGGCGGCATGTCCATGGTTTTGCGGAATTTGGAGGACAGGCTCCAGAAAATGCTCAAACTTGTTGGAAATCCCTGTCCATGCGGGAAAGCCGACAAATCCCCCGACTGTCGATAGAATTGCAAGCGCTGCCAGAGGGTACACCACATTTTTGGGTGATTCGCGCAGGTGTTGTTTTGTGTGGGCGTCCATTCTCTCCTGCCCCCAAAAAGTCAGAAACAGGAGCCTGAACATATAAAATGCGGTCATTCCGGCGCCGCACCAGAGCAGGAACCAGATGACCGGATGGCCGTTGCTCCATGCGCGCCAGAGTATTTCGTCTTTGCTGAAAAATCCCGCAAACGGAGGGATGCCGGCTATCGCGATGGTACCGACGAACATGGTGGCGTAGGTCCACGGCAGATATTTTTTCAGGCCCCCCATCTTCATCATATCCTGTTCGTGATGCATGGCCATGATCACGGAGCCGGATCCCAGAAAGAGAAGCGCCTTGAAGAACGCATGCGTCATGAGATGAAATATCCCGCCCATAAACGCTCCGACGCCCAGCGCCGCAAACATATACCCGAGTTGGCTGACGGTAGAGTAAGCAAGGACGCGCTTGATATCGGTCTGGGCAAATCCGATCGTCGCAGCAAAAATCGCCGTCAGTGATCCTACCACGGCCACAATCATCAAAGTCTCGGGGGCCCGGCTGTAAAGCGCATTACTTCTGCAAACCATGTAAACGCCTGCGGTCACCATCGTAGCCGCGTGGATCAGGGCGGATACCGGAGTCGGGCCTTCCATCGCATCAGGCAGCCAGACGTAAAGAGGAATCTGCGCACTCTTGCCGCAAGCTCCCACAAACAGGCAGAGCGTTGCCCAAAAGAGAAAGTCATAGCCCGTCTGTTCCGGCAGAGCCGCTGCTTTATTGAAAACCTCTTCAAAGCGGAGTGAGCCGAAGTGCACAAAAATGAGCATCATCCCCAGAAGAAAACCGGCATCTCCGATTCGATTCACCACAAACGCCTTTTTGCCCGCATCGGCAGCGCTTTTTTTATCGAAATAAAACCCGATCAGCAGATACGAGCAAAGCCCCACCCCCTCCCAACCTACGAACATCATCGCATAGTTATTGGCCATTACGAGAGTGAGCATGGCGAACATGAAGAGATTCATATAGGAGAAGAAGCGGTAATACCCGCTGTCGTCCCACATATAGCCGGTAGAATAGATGTGAATCAAAAAACCCACGACGGTAACAACCAGGATCATTACCGCCGAGAGTGGATCCAGCTGGAAACCCCACGGCACTTCGAAGCTCGCCGATCCTCCGCTCGCCAATGGCAGGGATCCGCCGCGGAGCCATGTGAAGAGATCGATCGAAAACAGCTCCTCGTTCTGGACGGCAAAGAGCTGATAAATGGATAGGATGCCAAGTATAAGGGCGAGTCCGACCGATCCGAGTGCAATTGCAGAAACGACACGTCTGTTCAGTTTCTTGCCGCTACTCCTCAAAGTGATCAAACCCACTATTCCGATGATCACGCTTCCGGCCAGCGGCAGGGTCGGTATCAACCATATATAATTCAGCATAGCCTGTTTTTTATCTGGAACCTTCGACTTGTATCAGTAATCCTGTCTCGACAAAAAGAAAACGTGGATAGTCGCAGCCGGATCACGATCCGGTGGCCGCTGCAAAAAACCACCTGTATCTCACGGCGTAACGGTCACCGCTAATTGTAATGCTCCCGCCCTGGAATACAAAGCGCCAAGATCGAAATTCTCCGAAAGCTAAAGTTAGCCGCGAATTGACACGAATTTTTAAGAAAAGGTATATAGGGGCCAAAGGCCCGCCCATATATTCACCGCCTCGGTTCGTGCAATTCGTGGCTACATCCTTATTCATGCAAGACGTACTTCCAGTGCCAATAGATCCCGGTAGATTTTCTCGACCTGGTCTCGCGTCTGCTTCAGAGTTCCGGAGGTGTCGATAACATAGTCGGCCAGTTTGAGTTTTTCCTCTATGGGCAGTTGGGAAGCAATTCGTGCCCTGGCATCCGCTTCAGTCATACCATCGCGGTTCATTAGGCGTGAGATCTGAATGGAAAGGGAACAGGAAACAACTATGAGGCGATCATACATTTTGTAGCCGCCGGTCTCGACCATCAAAGCCGCATCGACGATGATCATGCCGCGCGGCGATTCCTCTTCCAGTTCAAAGATCCGCCGCATGATTGCAGCTCCCACCTCAGGATGGAGTATGGCATTGAGCTGCAACCTCTTTTCCGCATCAGAAAAGACGATCTTACCCAGCTTTTTGCGGTCAATTGCTCCATCAGAATCCAGGATCTGCTTTCCAAAAGCGGCCAGGATTCTGCCATAGGCGCCGGTCCCGGGTTTATACAATTCATGCGCTACCCGGTCGGCGTCGATCACATGGGCGCCCAATTCGGTAAAGATCAAAGCCGCGGCGCTTTTGCCCGATGCGATGTTTCCCGTGAGCCCGACACGTAGCATAGCTGCCAATAATAACACAGGCGCATCGTTGACTCGCCGGGCATCTTGGGATACTTTGGGCTTGCCGTACGGGCTTTGGCAGATAATTCACAATACATCAACCGGAATTCCCTGGAGATTCATATGCGTGTTCTAATCACAGGCGGCGCAGGATTCATTGCCTACCATCTTGCCTCGGCATTAATGAATAAGCAGGCGGATATAAGTCTGCTGGATAATTTCAATGATTTTTATGATCCGGAGATTAAACGCCGCAATGTGCGCGATCTTCAGGCGAAAGGATCCGTTCAGCTTCATATCGCCGACATTCTGGATCGCGATCGCCTCAGACAGGTTTTTGAGGAAATCCGGCCCGACGCCATTGTTCATCTTGCCGCCTGGGCCGGCGTCCGCCCTTCTCTGGAAAGGCCTGAGATCTATTCGTCCGTGAACGTCACCGGAACGGTTAACCTGCTGGAATTGGCGAAACAATTTTCCACGCGATGCTTCATTTTTGGATCTTCTTCCTCCGTTTACGGAGGCAACACAAAAGTGCCGTTTTCGGAAGACGATCCTGTGGATAAGCCTGTCTCTCCCTACGCGGCGACGAAGAAAGCCGGAGAGCTTCTTTGCCATACTTACGCCCACAACTACTCCATGCATATCACCTGCCTTCGCTTCTTTACGGTGTATGGCCCGAGACAACGACCCGAAATGGCAATCCACAAATTTGCTCAGCTCATGCACGAAGGGAAAGAAATTCCCGTATTTGGAGCCGGTGATTCCAGACGAGATTACACGTATGTCGAAGATATCGTTTCAGGCATCCTGGGAGCGATTGAGGCAAATCTTCCCTATGAGATACTCAATCTGGGGGAATCTCAAACAACCACCCTTCTGGAACTGATTAAACAAATGGAAGACGCGCTTGGCCTGAAAGCAAAGCTTCGCTTCCTGCCGAATCAGCCTGGAGATATGGAAGTCACATACGCAGACATTTCCCGGGCGCGCCGCCTCATCGGATATAATCCGCAGAAGCCTTTCAAGGAAGGCATCCGCCTCTTCGCAGATTGGTTTAAAGGCAGTCGGCAGTCGGTAACGGGGAGTCGGTAGCCGATAGTCGGGTGGTGGTCGCTTCATATTACTGCCCACTGCCGACTATTGCAGCGGCGCGTCCGCGATAGTGAGGGAATTGGACATTTCATTGATGACATAGACTGTGCGGTTATCCGGCGCTACCTTGATATCGGTCGGCCCGCGATCCACGTTGAAGGTCACCGCATCCAGTGTGCTGAGATCCGTGGGCAATATCCAGACGTTTCGTGATCCTGTGTTCACGACAAACAGGCGTTTCCCGTCCGGACTCACGGCGAGGCCGAAAGGGCCCTTCCCGACCGGGACGGTGACCTGAACGCGCATGTGTTGCGTATCGATTACCGACAAGTCGTTGCTTCGGCTGTTGGCCACAAAAACGCGTTTCCCGTCAGGCGTGATAGCGATGCCGTCCGGAGCTTCTCCAACCGGAATTTTGGCGACAATGGCCTGCTGGTCAGGATCGACGACCCATACTTCATTTTCACCGCCCATGACGACATAGACCATCTCCGTGGTAGGCGAGACCGCCAGTGCGAAAGGGGAAATGCCCATTTTGATGGTAGACAAAACAGTGCGCTCGCGCACATCCACAATATGGAGCAGGCCTTCCTTGGTGCGGCCATAATTGGTCACGTAGGCCCGATATCCCCGAGGGCTTATCGCTACGAAATTCGGCAATCCCCCAACTTTGATATCAGCCACCGTCCTGAAACTTACCAGATCCACCACAGCGATCGTGCTGGAATCTTTGCATGCTACGAAGCCCGTCTTGCCGTCGGCTGAAACTGCGAGTCCCAGAGGCGAGGATCCGATAAGAATGCTGTCGCTGACAACCTTTTTGCTCAGGTCGATGCGCAACAGCTCATCCGTTCCGTAGGAAGTCGCATAAAGCTTTGATCCGTCCGGGCTGAGAGCGATGAAATTGGGAGAAACGCCGACCTTCTTTATTCGGCTGGTCTTGATGGATTCGCCGAAAGCGGGCAAAAGACCAAGGATAATTATAAGCAGAAACAGGATGCCTCGCGGTCTCCTCATGGCGCCTCCTTGTCTATTTTGTGGCGGCAATCAGGCTGAACACTCCCGAATGACGCGATGCAGGAACGTGTAAACCCTGAATTATGACCTGCCGGAATCCGGACTTAAATAGCAACGCTATTATCTCCTCCTGATCATAATAGATAGCCCTTGCCTCTGTAGGATTTTTTTGCACGTATTTTAAATGAAGGTTTTTCAATAACCAGCGCAATGAATTTTTGACGGCTTTTGGAATCAGCAGTTCGGCAAGCACCAGGTGACCGTTTGGAGAAAGGATGCGGATCGCCTCGGCGAGATACGGCTCGGCATGGTGCCGATGCAGATCAAAAATCGAGACTGCAAGCTCTCCATAACCGTCCGCGACCGGGATCCGCGATTCCTGAAAATGCTTGAATTCAATAAATTGCTGCAGACTGAGATGCACCGCTCTCTGTTTCGCCCGTTCCAGCAGAGTGATGTTGTTGTCAAAAGAATAAATGCGCCCGACAAAGGCTTTGCGCGCTGCCAGTCTCAGTGTAAATGTAGCCGTATCGGTCAACAAATCCAGGACTTTCACCCGCCCCGTGTTGACCACAAAATCGACTATCTGATCGATGGTGAGATAGTAGTCGAGCCCTGTTCGCCACTGGAAATAGCGGGCGACGCCCTCCTCATATGAATCGATTTTTGCAGGAAGAGTGGAAAGAAACGGCCGCTGATTCGGCGGCGGAAAATCAAATTTTTTCTGAACGTTTTGCGCCAATGATTCGGTCTTCACACGAATGATCCGATTGCTGCTTCGAGATTCGGGATTCCAGAGCAGACACCTGCCGGAATCTCGAAGCATGTTTCATTAATTTAATCTGTACAGGCGATAGTGTTCCGTTTGAAGCGCCACCGTGTACCCGCTAGCCCAATCGGGATCGGCTTCCATATGTTTCCATATGAAATCGCCTTTCTGGGTGCAGAGCCAGCCCACTATTGGCATCGGATTCCGGACTGCTTCGTGCCAAAGCGGTTCCCCACCCTCATTATAGATGAATTCCTTTACCGGCAGGCGGGAGTCATATATCAGCGGAGCGTCGGTACCCATATCAATCAAAATCCGCTTGCCATCATAATTCCTGCGCAGATATTCCAAAACCTGTTTCCTCTCGTGCTCTATGAATTCGTGCTCCATTGTTTCCACCATCATCGGATGATCTTCGCGGGCCAGTGGAGGAACCTGTATCGCCAGAACGCATAGAAGTATCAATGCCCCGCTATACCATCCTTTGGCGCGGGCTGCCAGGAATAGTATCAATCCTGCAGCGGGCAGCACAAGAGCTCCGGGGCCGGGCATTGGCGCATGACCCGGATTTGTGTTGTGGAGATACCAGGAAATCCAAGGTAGCGCCGAAGCCGTGATCAAGAGGAGCAGAAGCGTCCGCTTTTTGGCTTTATCCGACTTCATCACGAGGCTTCCGAAAATCGCCACAGCCGGCAGAAGAAGGATTGAATATCGGACCCGATAGATCAGTCCCCAGTATAGAGCGGAAATGTTGATCAACGAAGGCAACCAGAGTAAAACCAACGGCAATCGGCGATTGAATTCCTTGCGCTGTGTCAGAAAAAGCATCAAACCGGCTGCAGCCGCCAGCAGAAGAAGGAGGGTCGCCACCTGCGATAGCTCTCCTAGATGATAGATTAGAGAAAGGAAAGGCCGTTTATAGGTCACATAGGGATTGGGATACCCTTCTGCGACTCTCCGGAAAAAGGTATCTCCGAGACGAAGATATATATAGCCGAAATGTGCGGCCGCAGGAATGCCCAGCGCTGCGATAAATACGGCTCCTGCCTGCATGATTTTCCGCCTTGAGGCAGATCGCGTCCAGAAATCAAAGGCTATAAGCAGCAGTGCTCCCCCGAAGAAGAACCACCCCTCGTAGCGGCACAGGGCTCCCAGAGAAGTCCAGATTGCGGCGCCCCAGGGGATTCGGGCGCAGCCGGATTCGCGCCACGCAATAAGGCTGTCTGCAGCCAAAAGCATCAGCGCCATATACAGAGGTTCCGTCAGCGGACAGCTCTGGAGATACTGAAGATTCGGATTTGCGAGCAGGACAGCCGCAGCAAATAAACCCGCCGCCGCCGATCCTGTGATGCGATAGGAAATCCTGTAGGTGAGAAAACCGGAGAGGGCAAAAGCAAGGATTGAAATCAAGCTTGGAATGAATCCGGAATGGTATTGAGAATCAAATACCACGAAAGGCAGATAGATCAGATGAGTTAATGGAAGCCAATGTGCGCCCATTTGGGAATAGCCCGGCGAAATCGCATCTGCCATGCGGCGCGCTACCAATAGATGGGCTTTGGCATCATAGTGCGCCACGGTCAGCTGATTGGCATAGTAGTAGGCAAAACAGGCAATGCCCGTAAGCAGACCCGCGAAGAATACCAGTCGAGAGATATTCCGGCTTTGCAGGGATCGAAGGTTTTGGAAAAAACGCATCAGGGATAAATCCTGTAGAGCGTGCGCGGGAAAGCAATAGCCTCACGCAGGTGGGTTAGTTTGCAGATCCACGCAATGACTCTCTCTATTCCCATTCCGAAGCCGGCATGCGGGGCAGTCCCGAATTTCCGCAGGTCCAAATACCATTGAAACGGCTCGATTGAAAGGCCGTGCTCTTTGAGGCGCTTCATGAGCAGATCATAGTCGTGGATGCGCTGTCCGCCGCCGATGATTTCACCATATCCCTCGGGAGCAAGAACATCGACACATAATGCCACTTCCGGCCGCTCGGGATCCGGCTGCATGTAGAAAGCTTTGACCTCCGATGGATATCGATGCACCATTACAGGCGAGGTGAATTGTTCCGAAATAAGTGTCTCATCCCCTCCGCCGAAGTCTCCTCCCCATTGAATTTCCGATCCGGCCGCTTGCATTCTCTTGACGGCTTCATCATAGCTCAGGCGCGGGAACGGAGGGGAAATCCTTTCGAGAACGGAGATATCGCGTTCCAGCACTTCCAGCTGTGCCCTGCGCCGCGTCAGGACCCGATCCAGAATGAAGCAGATAAGACCTTCGGCAAGCTGCATTGTGTCTTCCAGTGACGCATAGGCGACCTCCGGCTCTACCATCCAGAACTCCATCAAGTGCCTTCTGGTTTTGGATTTCTCCGCGCGGAAAGTGGGTCCGAAACAATATACTTTGCCGAAGGCCGCAGCCGTCGCTTCGTTGTACAGCTGGCCGCTTTGCGTCAGATAGGCTTTCTGATCGAAATACTCCGTCTCGAACAGCGTTGTGGTTCCTTCGCATGCGTTGGGAGTAAAAATCGGCGTGTCCACAAGCGTGAATCCCTGGTCGTCGAAATAATCCCTGCAGGCTTTCATCACTTCATGCCGGATCTTCAGGATCGCGTGCTGGCGGGAACTTCTCAGCCAGAGATGCCGGTTTTCCATCAGAAAAGCCGTCCCGTGTTCTTTCGGCGTGATCGGATAGTTTTCAGTCTGCTGAAGAATCCGGAATCCGGCGACATCGAGCTCGTATCCTCCGGGCGATCGGGCATCCTTGCGGGCTTTTCCCGTAATCTCAATGCTGGATTCCTGAGTGACTTTGTCCAGCGTCTCAAACTGCTCCGGCGAAAAATTGCCTTTGAATGCAACGCACTGGATGATTCCAGTCCCATCGCGAAGCAGTATGAATTGGAGTTTTCCGCTGCTTCGCTTGTTATAGACCCAGCCGCGGAGCGTAATTTCTATTCCCTCGTAAGCATTCACATTCTCGACGTAAACAACCGGCATGGTCTTATTCCTCTTGATTCGAAATTCGAGATTCGAGATTCGAGGCACCCAATCTCGAATCTCGAATCAAAAAATCATGGAACATGGGTCAATACCTGCGCTCCGACAGAACTCCACATAAAGCGAATAATAGCTGAGGCGCAGAAATTGCGATTCCTTTATCCCCATTCTGTGCGCGAGACCTTGAATGCTGTTCTCGGAGCCCTCGAATTCCACATAATTTCCGATCGGCGTCTCATCCACAGCCACGTGGACTTCGTCCAATAAAAATTCGCGGCGATACTTTTGATAGCGAAAACCGACCTGCATTCCGATACGTTCCAGGATTTGAATCAGCGTCGCGCCGTCCTCAATCCCAGTTTCCAATTCCTCCCGCGTCTTGAATATTCCCTCTGCCAGAGGAGACCCTTTGAAAGTCAGATAGCCCCGATCGCCCGCGAATCGAACCCGAAGAAGGCAGCGGCTGGATTTGAGCTTCTGATCCGCGTAATCCAGCAGATGGTTGTCCTCGAAATGTCTGCCGGATATGGGACTGGCGCCCAAAACCTCCAACCGGCGGCAAAAATCGCCCGCGTCCTCAATTTTTACTTTGATCTCAGTCTCTATTCCCAATTCTTCCCCGGCATTATCGATGCAAAAGCAGGATTGTTCCCGGTTGTCGAATCCGTTCACACTTTGTGCTGCCGCAATTTCACTCCGCATTCCTTCAAAAGCGACAGCGCCGTTTCATTCAAAGGATAATCCTGGTTGTAGACGACTTCGACAATGCCGCTATTGATGATCATTTTTGTACAGAGGAGGCAGGGAGCAAAAGTTGTATAAAGCGTCGTTCCCTTCAAACTCGTTCCATGATAGGCGGCTTGAGTAATTGCATTCTCTTCGCCATGGCTGCACAGGCATTCATCCAAAGCCGTGCCGCTCTGAGCCATCCCGTTGCAGCGCGGACATCCTCCTTCATTGCAGTTCTTAGCTCCCCGGGGTGTACCGTTGTATCCGGTGGAAATGATTCTCATGTCCTTAACGATAATGGCCGCGACCTTACGCTTTATGCAGTTGCTGCGCGTCGCAACAACCTTGGCGATACTCATGAAATATTCGTCCCAGGTCGGACGCGTGAATCGGCTCATTAAGGGAGGAAGCATCTTGTCCAGGCTCTGGTGTAAATTTTCGAGAGTCCCGTCGTTATAAACGATCATGTCGGCTTTTTGCAGAGTCGCCTGAAGCTGCTGATTTGCGGGATTGGTTGAATCAAGCTCGCGAGCTTCCTCCTCAACAAACTGCTGGAAGCTAAGCGTCGCATTTTCTCTTCCTCTCGCACAGCTGCGCTCAAAGCGGATCTTCTGATCAGCCTCGAGAGCCAGCAGCGTGAAGTCACTGCGGCGCTGAAAAACTTCGACCTCCTGAGGATTTCGAATCGAATCTATCACATAGTTCCGGTCGCTCCCCAGGTTTCGCAGAATTCGTTCGGCCAGCACTCCCGGGCCGAATTTTTCCCGCAGTTCATTCCCAATATCAATCAGTACCTCGCGCGTGATCTCGAGACCCCTGCTCCGAATTTCCTCTCGTATCTCATCGGAGAGCGAGTAATACTCGAATCCTCTGCTTTTTAGGTATTCTGAAACCGCCGTCTTCCCAGATCCGTTTTTTCCTGTCAGTCCTATTATCATGAGTCCGCATGTTAGCACATTTATGGGCAAAGGGAATGGGTAGAGGGGTAAAGGGGTAAAGGGGTAAAGGGGGAGAGGGGGAGGGAGTGAATAATCACGCCTTCTTTGCGTGGCTTTAGCCCGTCCCCAGAAGCAGCACTTCGGGGTCGGAGTCGGTATCGGGGTCGTAATTTTGCCACATAGCATATCCATTGTGTTCACATTTAATATCATTTCCAATTCGACTCCCGATTCCGATAGCGATACCGAAAAAGACTCATTTCATTCGTCGCATATCTATCCATATCAACAGGATGCTGGAACGGATGAGAGTCTGTCAGGGTCGCCCGGCCATAGGTTATGCGTTTGGGTTACAAAGAGAGGAGCGGAGGGGCGGAAAGGGGATGGAAGCGTTGCCGCTCTATCGGTAGAGCAAATACGGGGCTCTCCGGCGAAGGAATGCAGCGATATCCTCCTGCCAGCTTTTCCTTATTTGATCCGGCGGAGTACCGTTCAGGATGGTGTCGGGAATGCTGCTGCATCCGCAGAGTATCTGGATCGGCAGCTTTTCGTATTCGTACTCATAGGGAGGCTCGCGCCACTTGAAGAACTCAGGATAAAGCTCGTGTGCGGCCGATAGAACTGCAATGCCGGTTAAATAGGGTTCATACAGTTCGCGTTCTCGGACGTGAATCTGGATGCCTCCGCACATTTGCCCTGCCCATTTTTGAAAGGTCGGCTGGAAGTAGGCCGGCCGGAACCAGACACCGGGAAGATCCAGCGCGTTGAGTCGTGCGGCATAGTTCCGGCCATTGACAAAGGGAGCTCCAATTATTTCAAAAGGCCGCGTGGTCCCGCGACCTTCAGACAGGCAGGTGCCTTCAACCAGGACGGATCCGGGGTAAACGACAGCCGAATTGATGGTGGGAAGATTCGGCGAAGGTTGAATCCAGGGCAATCCGGTTTGATCAAACCAGAGATTTCGCTGCCACCCTTCCATTTCAACAACCGTCAGGTCACAGCCAATTCCGAATTCGGTATTAAACAACAATGCCAGTTCTGCAGTTGTCATTCCGTGCCGCATCGGAATCGGGAAGAGACCGACAAATGACCGGTACTCCGGGTCGAGTATGTTCCCTTCTACTTGCCTACCGTTGATGGGATTGGGTCTATCCAACACGATCATGCGCTTGCCGAATCGGGCACAGGCCTCCATACAATATGCCATCGTATAAATAAACGTATACACGCGTGTCCCGGCGTCCTGGAGATCAAAGAGAAGGATATCCAGGTCTTGCATTATAGCTTCCGTAGGGCGTCTGGTTTCACCATACAGACTATGGACAGGAAGCCCGGTATCCGGATCCTGATAAAAGTCCGATTCGATCATGTTGTCTTGCTTCTCTCCCCGCGCGCCATGCTGAGGTCCGAGCAGCGACACCAGATCGAAATCGCGGCATTCCGCCAGCGCATCCGCCGTATGCCGCAGATCGGACAGAACGGAGGCAGGATGGACGACCGCACCGACACGCTTGCCCTTTACCAGGTCTCTCTCTTTTTCCAGCAGCACCTCTATTCCAGGACGAACCGTCATGACTCCCTCTGCCACCATTATCCACAAAATCCGGGCAGTTCTGTGAATTTTTCGGATGCGTTTGACCCATGAAAGTTGTTATATTTGAAACACATTAACATGTTCTGCATCTGGTTGGTGTGGAAGATTCAGCCGGGAATACCTCTCAACCTGAAGCGGCTGAACGGCAAACCCGGCCTTTTGGAATAGATATATTTTGATGGAACACACACTGGTTTTGAACGCCACCTACGAACCAATCAACATAATCTCCTGGAAGCGTGCGCTCAATCTTCTTTGTCAGGGCAAAGTTGAGGTTCTGGCCGAATATGACCGCGAAATCCGGAGCATCAGCTTCACCATCAAATTGCCTAGCGTCCTCCGGCTGCTGAAGTATGTAAAGATCAGAAAGCGCCACCAGCGCGTCAAGTTTTGCAGAGCAAACATTTATGCTCGCGATCACAACACCTGCCAGTATTGCGGCAAAAAATATTCCACGGAAGATCTCACGTTCGACCATGTTGAACCCATAGTAAAGGGTGGCGGTAAGACATGGGAAAACATCGTCACGTGCTGCTTCGAATGCAATCACCGGAAGGGAGGCCGGACTCCGGAAGAGGCCGGAATGAAATTAATACGGCGCCCCAGAGAACCGGAATGGGTCCCGACCATGCTTCATATTACGATTGGATTCAGAACGGCACCGCAAGCCTGGCGTGATTACTTCTATTGGAATGTAGAACTCGAAAGCGAAACCTGATCCGATTCCGAGCTATTGACCGCGCATGGAAAGCACTGCTTTGACCCGCTCCGCACAGCGGCACGAATGGTTAATATCTCGGGGTCGGTGTCGGGGTCGGTATCGGGGTCGACCTTCAGCCATGAAACATATCCCTTCTGTTCGCACCTAATATCATTTCCTTTCGACCCCGATACCGACCCCGACCCCGAATTTTGATATCCCAGCCTGCAGTCAATAAAAAGCAAAAATTTGCGAAATAAACCCCCTGTCGGCGAAATAACAAATCCGGCGACTATGGCAAGGTAGCTTTCCGAAGCGCCGGTTTGTGCGATGGATTTCTTCTGCCGCTGGTGAAGCCGGTATCTCAGAGGCGCCATAAATCACCAAAAGACGCGTCGTGTTCCAGCAATCGAATTTCATCATCGGTGCGCGAAATATATATATGGATACTCCCGAGCAATCTTTGAACGAATCAATAATAAAGGATGCAATTGAGGCAACTCTGCTTCCCGGAGTTGGGAATCTTACGCAGGACCGAATCTTCAGGACACTGCAGGATGTCTCCAGGCTGTTTTCACTGGACGATGCGGCTCTTGCGGCTCTCGGGATATCGAGCGAGGTCTCCACGCTCCTTCATTCCCGCGCGTACAGAGAAACTGCCACGGAAATTTATGACTGGGGAAAGCATGAGGGATGCCATTTTCTTATTCGAGGCCGGCCCGGATACCCTCCTCTGTTGAACGAAATATTCGATCCTCCCCTTCTCCTTTATGCGCGCGGCCGGCTGGAAGCCCTGGAAATGCCCTGTATAGCCATTGTCGGTACGAGGCGGCCTACAATTTACGGGCTTCAGATGGCGCAAGGTATTGCCCTCGATCTCGGCGGCCGCGGGATATGCGTTGTGAGCGGTCTGGCGCGGGGAATCGATGGCGCCGCCCATAGGGGCTGCATCGAGGGCGGAGGTTTCACAATCGCGGTGCTGGGTTGTGGCATCGATATCATATATCCGCGAGAGCATCGCCAGCTTACCAAAGGCGTGGTCGAGAAAGGTCTTATTCTTACCGAGTTCGCTCCCGGAACATCCCCCTCTCCGCAAAACTTCCCGGTCAGGAATCGCATCATCAGCGGTCTGGCGCTTGGGACAATCATTGTCGAAGCCAGCGAATACAGCGGATCCTTAATAACAGCACGATTGGCTATGGAGCAGAACCGGGAGGTGTTCGCGCTTCCCGGAAACCTGACGTCTCCCCAGAGTTTCGGACCAAACTTTTTAATTAAGCAGGGGGCAAAGCTGATCCAGACATGGCGCGATGTAGTGGAAGAGCTTCCGCCCGAAATCCGGCAGGAAATCCTTATTAAAGAGGATTCAAAGCCAACCCGAAAGCCCGAACTTGAGCTTCTCTCCGACGAAGAAAGCCGGCTTCTGGAGTTGTTAAAAACGGATGAGGCCACACAATTTGACAAGGTTTTTGCACAAAGCGACCTGAGCATTTCCCGTGTGAGCGACTTGCTGTTGAATCTGGAAATGAGAGGACGCGTCCGTCAGTTACCCGGGAATCTCTATGTAAAAATAAGAAAATAAAGCAGATAACATGTCGAGCAAAAAAAATTGTATTATTTTTGCTTGGACTTTCCGTTAAGCTTGGTGTAGTTTGCGCGCTTCTATGGCTAAGTCACTTGTAGTAGTAGAATCACCTGCTAAGGCAAAAACGATCAGCAAGTACCTTGGCAAAAATTTCGTCGTTAAAGCCTCCGTCGGCCATATCAAGGATCTGCCGAAGAGTAAGCTTGGTGTGGACGTGGACGACGATTTTGCGCCTCACTATGCCATCATCCCCGCTAAAGCAAAGATAGTGAAGGAATTGAAGGCGGCGGCCAAAAACATCACAGACATATACCTGGCCGCGGACCCTGATCGTGAAGGAGAAGCGATTTGCCAGCATTTGTATGAAGAGCTGTCCGGCAAGTCCCGAAACATCTATCGGGTGCTTTTCCATGAGATCACAAAGCTCGCAATCCAGGAAGCATTCAAGAAACCGAGCCGAATCAACCAACACAAGGTGGATGCACAGCTCACGCGGCGCATCCTGGACAGGCTGGTCGGATATAAGATCAGTCCGCTGCTCTGGAATAAGGTTCGGCGCGGCTTGTCGGCCGGAAGAGTCCAGACGGTGGCTCTGCGCTTGATTGTCGAGAGAGAACGCGAAATACGCGGCTTTAAGTCGGAAGAATATTGGACTCTCGACGCGCGATTGGCCGGAGAGAATCCGCCGGAGTTCACAGCAAAAGCCCGGACGCTCGACGGCAAAAAATGGAATATAGCCGATGGAGAAACTGTCGGAGGCATTGTTGAGGAGCTGAAGCAGACGAGCTTTATAGTTCGGGGGATTCGTCGCAGAGAAAAGAAGAAATATCCTGTTCCTCCTTTTATCACCAGCAAGCTGCAACAGGAAGCCGCCCGCAAGCTGAATTTTTCGGTAAAACGCACGATGATCCTGGCGCAGAAGCTCTATGAAGGCATCGAGGTTGGACAGGAAGGATCCGTCGGATTAATCACTTATATGCGAACCGACTCCAGCCGGGTGGCGGAAAGCGCGCTTCATGAAGTCCGCACCTTAATCCGGCGCGATTATGGTGAAGCCTATCTCCCTCATCATCCGATCTATTACAAGTCGAAGAAGACCGCGCAGGGCGCACATGAAGCGATCCGGCCCACATCTGTGGAAAGAACTCCCGAAAGTCTCAAGAATGATCTGGAACCGGATCTCTGGAGACTATATTCGCTGATCTGGAACAGGTTCGTCGCATCGCAGATGAATCCTGCGGTTTTCGACCAGACGGATGTGGAAATAGCGGCAGGGAGAGTCGAATTCAAAGCGACCGGTTCCATCCCGAAATTCAAGGGATTTCTTGCACTCTACCAGGAATCCAAAGCTGAGGATAAAGCGGACCCCGGCCAGGGAGAGGAAGAATCCGTTCTGCCTTCGCTTCGTGAGGGAGAGGCATTGGCTCTCAAAGAGCTGCTTCCCGCCCAGCATTTTACACAACCTCCGCCGCGCTTCAACGAGGCCAGCCTGGTCAAGGAACTGGAATCCAGAGGAATAGGGAGGCCCAGCACTTACGCATCCATTCTGAGCACCATCCAGGACCGCGAATACGTCGACAAACACGATGGAAAATTCTACCCGACCGAGACCGGCGAAATTGTGCTGGAACTGCTGGTGGGAAGCTTCCAGGAATTGTTCGACTACGAATATACCGCCCGGATGGAAGATCACCTCGATCGAATCGAATCAGGGCGAGAGCAGTGGAAGCATACCATGCGGGATTTCTATGGCCGTTTCGCGGAAAGACTTGAAACAGCGGAAAAAGAAATGCCGGACCTCAAGTCTGAAACCATCGAAACGGATGAGGTCTGCGAAAAGTGCGGCAATAAAATGGTAATCAAGTGGGGTAAATTCGGCCGCTTCATGGCATGCTCGGGGTATCCGGATTGCCGCAATACGAGAGAAATCAACAAGGCAGGCGGCGCGATAGAGCAGGAAAAGCGGCAGGAAGAGGAAATCCAGTGTGAGAAATGCGGCCAGCCGATGGTTCTTAAGCGAGGCCGGTTTGGCGAGTTTATGGCGTGTTCCGGATACCCGGAATGCCGTAATACCAAGAAAATTGTCAGGACCGCCAAGGAATCAACGGTCAAACATGATATCCCGCTGGAAGAAATATGCCCCCTGTGCGGCAAGCATCTTGCTGTCAAACACGGGCGCTACGGAGAATTTACCGCCTGCAGCGATTATCCGTCCTGCAAATATATCAAGCTCAAATCCACAGGCGTCGGATGCGGTAAGAAAGGCTGTTCGGGCGAAATCGTCGAAAGAAAATCACGCAGGGGCAAGGTGTTTTACGGCTGCTCCAATTATCCTGATTGTGATTTTGTCCTCTGGAATAAACCGGTACCGGATCCGTGCCCGATGTGCAATGCCCCCTTTACAGTTGTGAAAACAACCAAGCGTTCCGGTACGGTACGTTTCTGCATCAATGAAGACTGCAAATTCAAGGAATCAGTAGAAACCGAGTAAGGGCTGCAAGCCCAATAGCATAATAAGCCAGCCACAAATCAGCAAAAATCCGGCGAAATGTTCATGACGATGGTCTGCGGCCGTTAACTCGGAATTGCGACAGCAACGACGCTATGATAGTATCTTTTTCTTTTTGACCCGTACCCGCTTATTCCTCCTGAAAGGAGTGCCTTTATGAGGGTTTTTGAAAGTGATGCCATCCGGAATATCTGTATTGTTGGCCATGGAGCAGCAGGCAAGACTTCCCTAACATCCGCGATGCTTTTTGACTCCGGCGCCATTAACCGCCTGGCCAGGGTTGAAGACGGTAATACGATAACCGATTGGGAAGACGAAGAGATCGAGCGAAAAGTCAGCATCAGCTGTTCTCTTGCGCACTGCGAATGGAATAAGCGGAAAATCAACATACTGGATACTCCCGGATACAGGCCGTTCCTGGCGGAGACGCAGCTTGCCGTGCGTGCTGCGGATGCAGCTGTCGTCGTTGTGGATGCGGTTGCGGGAGTCGAGGTGCAGACGGAAAAAGTCTGGGAATTCTGCAATGAATATTCTCTTCCCCGCCTGATCGTGATCAACAAGCTGGACCGCGATAATGCCAGCAGCGAGCGGAGTCTGGTATCCCTTGAAGAATCGTTTGGCAGAGGCGCAGTGCCTCTGCAAATACCGCTCGGGATCGAAAAGGATTTCACCGGCGTCATTAACATCATCAATAGCAGAGCCTACAGGTATGCGCGCGACGGTTCGGGAAGGTTCCAGGAAGAGGAAGTCCCTGCCGAATATCAAGACGAATTAGCGAAAATACGCGAAAAGCTGATTGAGATGGTTGCCGAAAGCAACGATGCTCTTATGGAAAAGTTTTTTGCGGAAGGTACTCTGGAACAGAATGATCTTATCGAAGGCCTGAAAGCCGGCGTCCTTCAACACAATATATTCCCCGTTTTCTATTCCAGCTCGATGTTCAATATCGGCATTGCACAGGTCCTGGACGGCGTGACGGATTTGTTCCCTTCACCGGCAACAGTAGGAAAGGTCACGGGAACAGATCCCAAAACCAATCAGCCGGTCGAACGCGCGATTTCGAGCAAGGAGCCGTATGCGGCTTATGTGTTTAAAACCATCGCGGATCCTTTTGCGGGACGGATCAGCCTTATCAAGTTGTATTCAGGGACGATGCGTTCAGACAGTGCGTACAATAACCAGACGAAGGGGAAAAGCGAGAAATTCGGACCGCTTCAGATTCCGCAGGGCAAGACCATGATCCCTATCGGGGAAGCTCATGCGGGAGATTTCTTTGCCGTCACGAAATTAAAGGAAACCACAACGGGAGACACCCTTTGCGATCCGGCTCATCCGATTGTGTTCTCCAGTGTAACGATACCCGAACCCTCCATTACTTTTGCAATCGAGCCTAAAAGCCGCGGAGACGAGGATAAGATTAGCAATGCACTTGCACGCATTCTGGAAGAGGATGCGGCAATCAAATACACACGAGACCCCCAGACCAAGCAGCTTCTTCTCTCCGGTTCTGATCAGCTTCACGTTGAGGTAACTGTATCCAAGCTGAGGAAGCGGTATGGAGTCGAGGTGGTCCTTAAAACACCCAAGATCCCCTATCGTGAAACGATCCGGGGGAAAGCGGACGTTCAGGGTCGGCATAAAAAACAGACGGGCGGCCACGGCCAGTTCGGAGACTGCTGGATTAAAATGGAACCCCTTCCGCGCGGCGGCCGTTTTGAGTTTGTCGATGAGATTTTCGGCGGCTCCATTCCCCGCAATTTCGTGCCTGCAGTTGAAAAAGGCATCGTGGAGTCTGCAGCCAGGGGATATCTCGCAGGCTATCCGGTTGTTGATTTCAGAGTTACAGTTTATGACGGCAGCTATCACCCGGTAGATTCCTCGGAAATGGCCTTTAAAATAGCAGGCAGCCTGGCTTTCAAGAAGGCAATGGAAGAGGCCAATCCGGTACTTCTGGAACCGATCATGAATGTAGAAATATATGCTCCTCAGGAATACGCTGGGGCGCTGACCGGAGACCTCACAAGCCGGCGAGGAAGACTCCAGGGAATGGATGTAAAAAGGGACATTCAGATTATCAAAGCACAGGTCCCCATGGCGGAAATGGTTACCTATTCTCCCGTCCTCACTTCGGTAACAGGAGGAAGAGGCAGCTATCATATGGAGTTCTCGCATTACGATGAAGTGCCTGCGCATATTTCTCAGAAAATTATCGATGAAGCCAATAAGGAGAAGAAACAGGAGGAAGAATAGTCATCCATGCATCCAAAAATCCTGGATCTGGGGCCCCTGACAATTCACACATACGGATTAATGCTGGCGGCAGCTTTCATTGCCGGCATCTGGATTACCAGCCGGAATGCAAGGAAAGCAGGGATCAGCCCGGACCTGATCTGGAATATGGGGCTGATTGTGATTTTTGCGGCCCTTGTGGGCGCGAAAATTCTTCTGCTCTTCTCTGACTTCCAATATTACTCCGAGAATTTCCGGGAGATCTTTTCTCTTTCTACTCTCCGTTCCGCAGGAGTGTATTACGGGGGATTGCTTTTTGCCATGGCAGCGGCGGCGTGGTTTCTTGCCAAGAAACGTCTGCGCTTCTGGAATATCGCGGATCTTGCGGCTCCGGGGATTGCTCTCGGACAAGCCATCGGCCGGTTGGGATGTCTGTCTGCAGGCTGCTGTTACGGAAAGCCGACACAGATGCCGTGGGGAATCACTTTCACCGACCTCTATGCCTATGATAACGTAGGCGTAACACTGAACACGCCGCTCCATCCCACGCAGATTTATGAATCAACGGGAACGTTTGTGCTCTTTCTGTTCCTGATGTGGCGCCTTTCGAAGAAGCATGCCGCAGGGCAGATCATCCTGGAATACCTTACTCTGTATGCGATTCTGAGATTTATTATCGAATTCTTCAGGGGTGACGAGCGTGGTTTTGTGCTTCACGGGCTTCTTTCAACATCGCAACTGATAGCAATTCTGACGATACTTGGATCGGCTGTCGCCTATTATTTCCTGACTCGCCGCCCAAGGGAAGTCCAGCAAAATTGAGCAATAGAACTGACTCCTGGATTGTTACGCCGGATGCGGTCCGGATCCGTCTGGATCAGTTTCTGATCAGCCGGATTCCCGGAGAGAGCCGGTCCCAAATTCAGAATTGGATCCGAAAAGGCCATCTTATTGTAAACGGCACTAAGGTCAAAACCGGGTATCGGACCCATCTCAAAGATCGAATCGAACTCAATATCCCGGAATTCTTGCCGGATCAACCTGTCCCTGAAGAAATCCCTCTGAATATATTGTATGAAGATTCGGATCTGGCAGTGATCAACAAGCCCGCCGGACTGGTATGCCACGCCGGTGCCGGTGTCCGGTCGGGTACGCTCGTTAATGCCCTGCTTCATCATATGGGTCCCTTGGAAACCGGCGATCCCCAGCGACCCGGCATAGTGCATCGTCTCGATAAACTGACAAGCGGCGTCATGCTGGTCGCCAGGAACAGGCCGGCTCACCGCCTCCTTTCTCAGCAGTTCAAAAGCAGAGAAGTCAAAAAGGAATATGTCGCGCTGGTTCACGGGAAACCGGTTCCGGCTTCGGGAACAATCGACATGCCGCTGGGCAGAGATCCAAAGGATAGAAAAAGGATTTCGGTGCGCGCGAGGAAGGCCCGGTCAGCCATCACACATTACTCTCTCATGGAAGATCTGGGGCCGGTCTCTCTTCTAAGCGTCCGGATCGAGACGGGCAGGACTCATCAGATACGCGTTCATCTGGCACAAAAGGGGCACCCTGTTGTCGGGGATTCGGTTTATGGTGCGGGGAAGATTCGAGGCTTGCCGCCAAAAATCCTTGCTGCAGCAAAAGACCTGCAGAGGCCTTTCCTGCATTCGCAACGGATACAGTTTCAACACCCCGGATCCGGCAAAATAATGGAGTTCAGCGCTCCTCTTCCTATCGAACTGGTCCGATTTTTATCCGTTGTCCGGCAACAGAGCTGAGTTTCGTACCAAATCCTGTAGGGAAATGCGCCGCGGTCTGTCGCAGGTTCCGCAGTTTCCGGGTCAGCTTGACTCACCGGCGGGCCAAATCTATAATCGTTGAGTATTGTGTTGTATTCGCCATAAACCAAGGAAAAATCAATGCTCTGTCGATTTCTTCGCATTTATCTGCCCTTGCTGATCGGGTGTATTTTGTTCACGGTGATTGCGCATGATGGCCTCTCCAACCAGGCTGCTTCACAAAAACCGGCCGCTTCGCTGCCGCAACTCCCGCCAAGGATTTCAGACCAGACTTATCGCGTGAGCGTTGATCTGGTGAATGTCCTTTGTTCGGCGTTTGACCGAAACACCAATTCTTTTGTAACCAATCTGACCCGCGACGACTTCATCATTTATGAGGACGGCCAAAAGCAGGAAATCAAGAATTTCGCCCGCGAAACCAACCTCCCCCTCACACTTGCCATGCTGATCGACACCAGCGATAGCGTGGCCCCGAAGCTGAGATTTGAACAGGAAGCCGCAATCAGCTTTTTTCAAAGCATTCTTCGTGAAAAGGATCGCGCCATGCTGGTGGAATTTGATTCCGGCGTCACGCTCCTGCAGGATTTTACGGGAGATCCCAATAAGCTGGCCAGGGAGATCCGAAAGCTGAAAGCCGCAGGCGGCACGGCACTTTATGATGCTATTTATATAACATGTGATGAAAAGCTGATTCGGGAAACCGGGCGAAAGGCCATAGTCATTCTTTCAGATGGAGATGATGAGTCCAGCGACACAACCTATGAAGAGGCCCTGGAAATGGCATTGCGGGCAGAGTCGACCGTATTCGCCATCAGCATCAGCAAAGGCGGATTTTTCGGAGTTGAAGGATCAAAGGAAGGCGATACGGTCCTGAAAGATATGGCAAGGGAGACCGGTGGGAAGGTCTTTTTCCCATTCAAACTCGATGAGCTTGACGACAATTTCCGCCAGATCAATCAGGAATTGAGAAGCCAGTACAGCCTCGGGTATTACTCGACCAATACCGTCAGAGACGGAAGCTATCGGAAGCTGGAAATAAAGGCATCAGAAAAAAGCTTGAAGCTGAACCATCGAAAAGGTTACTACGCACCCGTCAATTGAACACTGTGCTGCAATAGCACAGTGAGTTTTCAAGCCACAAGATTCTCTTGCCTTGATTCTACAAGACTCCTGAGAACTTCAAGCCGATCCGGCGAAATCGTTTCATGCTCCAGAACATCTTCAACCAGCCTCTCAGGCATATTATCGAAAAGGCGGACAATAACATCGCGGATTTGGTTCCGGGTTGCTTGCTGGCGGGACAGGAGAGGACTGTATACAAATGCACGGCCGGATCTTGTATGGATCAAAGCGCCTTTTTCCTCGAGGATTCCCATCAAAGTTAAAATCGTCGTATATGCAACCGGCTTTGTTTGGGACATCGTGTCACACACCTCTTTCACGGTTGCATTATTAAGCTCCCAAACCACTTTCATGATTTGAAGCTCCTGTCGCGTGAGAATAATGGAATCCAGGTCTTTTTTCATACTCCCTCCGAGCTTTGGCACATTTCGGCGTCTGCCATATGATTCATTCCAGGCAAACCGCTATACGCCCTATACGATTACAAATGGTCTAAGGTTACCCATTCGAAAAAGAATCAAAAAAATCCGAAATCAAGAAGACTTGGCCCGCATCTTTGACGAGGATTCTGTTGCGCCGCTGCGACAGAAGCGTCATGAATGATGCCGGGCAGACCTCAGTTGCGCTGCCTCCCCCGCGAAGCCCTGACCGTTGCCCACACTTGACCCCGTGAGGATGTATTTTCATGTGGATCGCGGCTTCAGCCGCGACCCATATGATTCACGGCATGCCCGCTTTCAGCCAGAACGTAGACGCCCACAGTGCTAATTATGTCCCGCAGTCAGGCCGGAGCCGGGCGTCTTCAAACAGACTGTGAAAAGCCTCGAATTACCAAGTTATTAGATGTCATCTGGTTTGTTTAGGTTCAATTTAATCAGAATTTTCAGTGAGTGCATTTTCGAGCTGTGCAGCTATGGAACGGCTTTCTTTATCGTTGGCCAGTAATTGTATTTCCTTCCCTGATTTAACTCCCAATCCGAGTTCCACAGCCCGCTTAAGCTGTGCCTGCTCAAAAATGGCACCTCGGCTCAACGGGGAGCCTGCTCCATAATGGCGGAGTATTGCCAGCCCCACCGAATCAATGGCGACCCTATCTTTAGAAGCAGCAATGATTTCCGGGCCGGCTAGCTCCCCCGATTCGGGTCCGCCTTTAATAAACACCTCAATGGCATCCATTAAAATCAGGTCCGGCGAATATATCTGATTGACTTCCGCAATCATCGCGCACTGAAATTTGGATGCATGCAGCTCATTCATATAGTTATGCGTTTTGGTTGCAGAATATTTCGCGATCAGACCGATGGAGTTTTTCAGGCTTGCGCTGATTTGTCCGCCGAACCTGTGAGTCTTCAGGTTGCAGACCTGCACGAGACAGGGCTTCTGAACAAGAAAGCCGGGAACTTCCACCCCATCAGCCCAATGAGAACCGGGCAGTTCCACCCTTTGCCATTCTCCGGCAGCCAGTTCTTCCAGGGGCAGGAAGTCCATACCGAGTTGGTGGACAAGATCGATCATCTTGAGTTGTTCAAGTATTTCTCTGCTCAGCCCCATCCCGCTCCGTTCGGTGAGAATGATCCTCCGGCTTCCTTTTGCCTTTATGAATTCGGCAGCGGCGCGAAGAGCTTCGGGATGCGTCGCAGCGGGATAAGGATCCGGGCTGTTAAAGTTGCACTTGAGGTAAACCGTATTCCCGCTATAGTCAATCCCTCCAATCATGTCTGCGGCTCTCTTGAATCCTGAATTTCTATCGGTGGTTTTTACAATTGCCACTGGAGTTTTTGATGAATCTGCTTCCTCCCGAACATGGCCGAACCAGGCCGCTCCTGTCAGAGCAGACAAACGATTAAATTCTCTCCTCGATATTTTCATAAAAATCCGCGATCCGGTCTTGCCCCCGGTTTTTCAAACGTGAGCTTGTATCGACATTCCGGCAAAGGATATCAAATCATACCCGAAATGAGGTCAGGTGCGGTAAGATTAGGGCCGTGAAGCAGACCATAGTGATTCATTACCACGAAATCAATCTCAAGGGAAAAAACAGAGGGTGGTTTGAGAATCACCTGCATCAAAACGTTGTATCCGCCTTGAAGGGTCTGCAATACAATTCGGTGCAGCGATTTGCCGGGCGCCTTCTAATAGAGCTGAATCCGGAGTCTTCCTTTGAGGAAATAACAAGCCGTCTGAAAGCGATTTTCGGCATCGCCAATTTTGCCGTCGCATGGGAAGTCGCAGCCGAAATGGATGCGCTCCAGGCCGGATTGGCTGAGATCATTCCAAAAATTGTATTTCAATCGTTTAAGATCAACTCTCGCCGCGGCACTAAAAATTTTCCACTCGATTCCCAACAATTGAATCAGCGGCTGGGCGCCTATGTTCAAAACCTGACAAAAGCGGCGGTCCGCATGGAAAATCCCGATGCCGTTTTCTTTGTGGAGATCGTCGGCGGCCGGACATTTTTATATCTATCGAAACTTCCGGGCGCCGGAGGATTACCCTCAGGAACCGGCGGGAAAGTGCTCTGCCTTATCTCGGGAGGCATCGACTCACCTGTAGCAGCCTTCCGCATGATGAGACGAGGATGCCGCGTTCATTACATTCATTTCCACAGCTTTCCGGACACCACGATGGAATCTCAGGAAAAGGTCCGGCGCATATTGAGGATCCTGTCCCGCTTTCAGCTTGAATCCCAGTTGCATATGATCCCCTTTGCCGAGCTTCAGCGCGAAATTGTGGCCTACGCACCCCCTTCGCTGCGGGTTGTTCTATACAGGCGCTTTATGCTGCGTATTGCACAGGCTGTCGCTGAAAAAGAAAAAGCTTCCGCTCTGGTAACAGGAGATAGCCTTGGACAGGTGGCAAGCCAGACGCTTGAAAATATCCGGACCATATCTGCAGTTGCAACTCTGCCGATCTTCAGGCCTCTGATCGGTAATGACAAGGAAGAGATTATGCAGATCGCGAGAGAAATCGGAACCTATGAGATCAGCATTCTCGCCGATCAGGACTGTTGCTCGCTTTTCGTTCCACGACACCCCGAAACCATGTCCAATCTCGAACAGGTTGAGCGCGCCGAGCAGGAACTTGATATACCAAAGCTTCTCCAAACCGCCCTATCCGGAGCCACAAAGGAATCCGTATTGCCGGGTTTCTTCTCCTCGGCCGTTCTGGAGCAAGAACCATGAGCATCACCAATCTTAGGGACAGAATTGAAATTATCCGGGGCGACATTACCCTTCAAAAAGTTGATGCTATCGTAAATGCTGCCAATAACAGCCTGCTGGGAGGCGGAGGCGTCGATGGAACCATACACCGCGCGGCGGGATCACAGCTGCTCGAGGAGTGCCGCAAACTCCATGGATGCGAGACAGGATCCGCTAAACTGACCCGAGGATACAATCTCCCCGCCGCCTGGATTATCCACACGGTGGGCCCCGTATGGCGCGATGGAAAAAATGATGAGGATCGGCTTCTGGCCGATTGCTATCGCAACAGCCTGAAATTAGCCCGCGAAAAGGCCCTCCGGTCAATTGCCTTTCCGTCAATCAGCACCGGAGTCTACGGATTTCCTGTCGACAGAGCCTCGCGGATAGCACTCGCCGAAATAAAGGATCACCTCGCGCATAATACACTGCCGGAGAAGATCATCGTGGTCTGCTTTGACGAGCATACCTATAAAACCTACCTCTCCGTGTAATCGACCGCGCATGGAAGGCTTTGGCCTGCCCCGTACAGCGGTCCAAAATATTAATATCTCGGGGTCGGGGTCGGGGTCGGTATCGGGGTCGGCTTTCAGCCATGGCGCGTTTCAAAGGGGGAGGAATCACAAATTTCGAATCTCGAATTCAGTTGCTTTGCTCAACCAGGCTTCGGACGGGAATGCGGTTATCCATAATCAGCCGGCGTATTTCGCCGGGCGTGAGCCGTTTGATAGATCGAAGCTGATGCCGCTTTCTTAGCGTGCGGGGTATCATGGGCAGAGCGGCTAAATTGGCCCGGATGATCGTCCATGCAAGTCGCAATTTGTTCCGTATGCCGGGAAAACGTATAAGCTCTCCGCGCTCCCCCACCGCCGCGAAGGTTCCGGCAAGCAGACGTGCCGCAAAATAGAACGGATTCAGCAGGAGCAGGCTGAGCGGAAATAATTTCACAGCCAGCAGGACGCGGTTTCTCTCAATCAGATAAATTCGCCCGGTCGATCCGGTCTTCATGGCGCCGCCCCTATGATGGCGGACCACCGCATCCGGGACGTAGAGGCACCGCCAGCCCGCGATCCGGCCGCGCAGGCCGAGTTCGGCATCGTCACCGAAAATAAAAAGATCTTCATCGAATCCGCCGATTTGCTTCAGCATTTCCGCCCGATACATAGCCGCGCAGCCGTCCGGCCAGAGGCATTCTTCCATGCTGTCGTATTGGCCGCGGTCGATTTCGCCGGTACCTCGCCCCCGGTTCTGTCCATCCGGATAGATCAGATGTCCCACCTTATCAATCCTCCGCGGGTCTTCATAGACCATCACCTTTGCGGCAGCCATACCAATATCGGGAGCTCTGTCAAATACGCGGCGTAATGCAGCCAAAAAACCGGGCACAACTTCAGTATCATTGTTCAGAATGGCAATGAAACGGCCCCGTGCCGCTGCAAATCCCTGATTGTTGGCTGCGCAGAATCCCCGGTTCGCCTCGTTGGCGATCAGCTGAATTTTGAATCCCGGGCGGGAAACAAACTCGGACTGAACCATCTCCTGGGAACCGTCCCGTGAACCGTTGTCTACAACAATGACTTCGAAATCCACACTCTCCTGTCGCACCAGAGACTCGAGACAGGCATGGAGGTAGTCGCGCCCGTTCCAGTTGATGACCACCACGGAGACATCTGGAGTCATCTCAATTATTCCTCGCGATTTTCCGGATTCGAGACAGATTGCATTCGAATTGGAGCATTTCCAGGTGAGGGAGTGCGGGAATGCCACAGGCATCTCTGCAGCCCTCAGAACGGGACCGCCACGGAGGGAGAGATAGTCCGTCCTTGCTCTTCAGCCCTAAAGAATTACAGAAATACCGTTCACTCATATAGAATCGTGCGGATCACCGGCGTGGTAATCGACCATGAAGTACTGTCAAAAAATCCTTAAACAGCAAGGATTATACTTCTCCGGCCAACCAGGCAAAAACACATTTACACGCTCTGCCCCATGGTCGAAAAAAATAACGGCATCAAATATTTGGAATTCCAGGATGATCAATCTCGAATTTCGAATCTCGAATCATTATTAGTATGCGGCCTGAATCTTGCCGTCGGCGGTTTTCCAATACGGGGTCCAAACCAGCGCCACCAGGCGAACCGATACATCCGACTTTTTAGGATGCTGGGCGACGGTCTCTATCAACTGCTGCAGGGGATCCGTTGATCCCTCCAAAGCTTTCATTTCGGCGTTAAAGTCGGCTTCCAGATCGTCCTGCTTCTGTCGAAGGACTTCGAGATTTTCGGAAGCGGTCTCGATATCGAAGCGCTCCTTGGCCGTGCGCATGCCGCTCCGCATGGTGGTAGAGGCCCGGCCGAGGGTTCCCGTTGAAAGCTTCTTCCGGCCGAGGAAGGCTCCGAGAACAGTTGCGCCGAGAGAAATAGCCGTCTGAATGCCCGCCTGCTTTACATCATCCTTCTCCTTTTCAACCCGCTGTTCAGCCCGGCGCACGCGGTCTTGCAGATTGGCGATTTTCGGTCCATATTTGTTTCTCAGGCTTTCCATAGTCCGATCGCGTTTTTCCCTTGCCAGTTGACTGATGCGGATGCGGAAATCGTTCTCGGATTCTCCCGGATTCGAGGTGAGTTTGAACTCCGAGCTTCGATACATCTCGATCTTTGTTGTGCGGAAGAGGAAATCGGTGAAATCGCGCATCCAGGCTTTATAATTCTCTGTTTTGGATGCAGGCGCTGCCAAAGGCGCAAATTCCGCCTGATCCGACGGCTCCCGTTCCAGTTCATTTTCGTCGAAGCTGCCCGCTTGAGATTCATCCCAGTTCACAGAAATCGCATCATTGCCAATCTCATTCATGAACGTCCGGCGCAAGCTTTGCCCGCCCGCGAAATGCACCTCTCCCAGACCGCTGATCATTGGCTTATAGAAAGGCACGGCTCCCGCCGGCTTAACGCCTCGGAGCGGCAAAAAGAATTCCGGAATCTGCGGAGGGAGGTTGGGACGCCCTGCCGCCGGAGCAACAGAAGATGTGGTCGCCGAAACCTGCATTGCCGGTTCTACAACCGCCGGCGCAGCGGTTTTTTGGCCGGCACTTAATGCTTTGATTTGAGCCAGAGTCAATGGACCCCGCAGATAAGACAAACACCAGCGCGTCTGAAAAACCTCCGGGGCGCTTTCGTGGATATTTTTCATCAGGAAAGTGCGCTTGCCGAGAGCGGAGATTACGCGGCGCAAATCGCTTTCAGATTCGCCAATCCCGCCGCCCAACCCGCTCACGAGGCGGTCTATATCCTGGGGCGTCTGCAGCCTGCCGATGAACCAGGTGCCGGCATTGGATAAGGCTTTGTAGTCCAGATCCACCGGATTCTGGGTAGCCAGCAGAACGCCGACACCAAAAGCCCGGGCCTGCTTGAATAAAAGCATCAAAGGCTTCTTGGAAGGCGGGCCGGCAACCGGCGGCAGGTAGCCCGCGATTTCATCCATATAAATGATGGCGCGCAAACTCGTAGTGCCCGGCTGTGTGCGCATCCACGCGACTACCTGGTTCAGAAGCAGCGTCACAAAAAACATCCGCTCGGCATCGGTAAGATGTGCAATGCTGAAAATGGACACACGCGGCCGCCCTTCCCTGGTATACAGGAACCGGCTGACATCCAGCGGTTCGCCCTCCAGCCAGGAGCCGAATCCCGGAGCCGCCAGCAGGTTGTTCAGCTTCAGTGCCAGTTCATAGCGGTCCCTGGCGGGAAAAAACGAATCCGTAACGAACGCGCCGACACGCTCGAAGGGAGGCGTCTGAATGGAGCGGATCAACGACGCGATATCCACATCCTTCCCCTCTTTCCAATAGTGCTGAATGATATTCGAAATCAGTATGTGCTCGCGGCTGCTGATAGGATCTCCTTCTATGCCGATTAAACCCAACAGGCTGGAGGTTGCCGATGTAATCAAATCGGCAACGGCTTCGCGGTCCTCCATCACGGCGGCCGCCGGACAGGCGAAGCTGTTGAGAACAGACACGGGTGTTCCCGAAGTGCTTCCCGGCGTATAGACGGCAAAATCGGCAGACGCCCGCAGCCTTTGGATGCGTTGCCCATCCTGTCCCCACTGTGCCAGACCTTTCTTCCAGAGTTCGGCCTGCCCGGAAGCGAACTGATCAGTGGATTGGTTCGCTCTGGCGGCATCATCCGCATTGATCCAGGGCAAGAATTCAGCCGCGCTGAGATTTGGGAATGACAGCAACAGATTCGCCATATCGCCCTTGGGATCAATCACAATTGCCGGAATGCTGTCGATGGCGGCTTCCTCCAGCAGGCCGATACAGAGGCCGGTCTTGCCACTGCCCGTCATCCCCACACATACACCGTGAGTAACGAGGTCCTTGGAATCGTACAGGACCAGGTCTTCTTCCAGCCGCTCGGCCGCCAGATTGTATCTTTTGCCCAGGTAAAACTGGCCCAGCTTTTCAAAGTCTTCCATTGCTTTTACTCCAGGATGGGATGGTTTCAACAGCCACTCTTTTTCATACCATCGTATCACGGAAAATCGATGACGTCCCGCCTGTTCGTCGCCTTTTCCCGGGAACACTTTAAAAAATGGAGCATAGGCAGGCTGTTTGCGCAGTTCTCTGGTAAAATGCGTCCTTGTCGGCAGAAAAGGTAATAAGTTCCTGCTGTACAGGAACAATCAAGAGTGCAGGTGCCCGTTGTCAAACAGCGAGTTGAACTTTTATGGCGTCGGTGTTGTTGTTCAGAGTTCTGATGAAGAATTCCTGCGTTCCGTTGAACATGATTACTCCTATTTCATCGGGCAGGCAAAAGATCCTTTTCTGCACATCGAATTCATTAGATCCGGCCCTGATTATGACTCTCTTCCGGAAATGCCCTGCTCTTTTGCTACGCCTCGAAATATCTGCTTCAATAACGGCCATCACGTTTATATCGATTATTTCGGACAGGCGCTCAATATTTACGACCAAAGCGTCCGTTCAAGCCGGATATTCACGGAGGATCTGGAACTGGCTCATGAAATCGCCTACCTGACCATTCTCTCGCGCGTGTCGGAAGCTCTGGAACGGAAGCGGTTTCATCGTATCCACGGACTTGGCATTGAATCGGGCGGCAAAGGAACCGTCATTCTGCTGCCCAGCGGCGGAGGCAAATCCACGCTGGCCCTTACGCTTCTCCGCAACAATAACGAGTTCAGGCTGATCTCGGAAGATTCCCCTCTGATCAGGCGGGACGGCTATCTGCTGCCGTTCCCTTTGCGTATCGGAGTGAATCCGCAAAATGTACCCGCCGGCATCGATCCGGCTTTCCTGCGAGCCGACAAAAGAATTGAGTTCAGTTCCAAGATGAACATCGACATTCGATATTTTGGCGGGCAGATCTCGCGGAATGCCGTTCCGGCAAAATCTCTTCTCTTAGGCGTCCGCACCACGGGACGCCGCGCGCAAATCACTCCCATATCCAGAACGGCGACACTGCGCCATGTTCTCGCAAATTCGATCATCGGAATCGGCCTTTATCAGGGGATGGAGTTCCTTATGCAGAAGAACCTGGTCGAATCCCTAAGGCACATCCGTTTGCTGACCTCACGCGCTTACAACAATATGATTCTTCTGAGACATGCACGCGTCTATCAATTCCTGATCAGTCGCGATCTCGATCATAATTATGAATGCCTGCGTGATTTCCTGATGAAGCAGAAGTGAACTCCAGATAGGAAAAGCTTTCATCGTGAGTAAAGGGTACGGAAAAAACACGAAAGCCAACAAAAAGGAAAAATGCTATTGATGCAATGCATATAAGCAAACCACTTGATCGGTCTCTGGCCATCCATGCAGAAATCATGGAAGAGATGGTGAGATTACCCGGCATCCGGCGCCACAATGATGCTGCCGTCATCGGCTCGATTTCCTCTCTGCATCGTGGGAAATACGGAAGCTACCAAGCAGAAACGTATTCTTCAGGCGCAGGGAGATTACCATATTTCACCATTGCCAATTTCCTTTTATCTGATGATTCCACAGCAAAGCCCCGGAGATTCTATTCTCGCATCTCTGTCTCGTGTCAGCCCAGATGACTATGGATAGACCGCTTTGCCAATTGATCGCAATCCAAAATCCCGCATGGGTAATCAACGGCGCATCCGGGAGCCCGATGGAACGTAATGCAGCAGAAAGCCCTATGAATAATACTGCCCATCCGTGGATTTTCCCTCACCTGTTACTTTAATAATTGCGCGATATCCTTATTGAAATATAAACCTGATCGTGTCCTTCCAATCCATTTGAATATCCCCATGTTGAAAGCAATGGGCCACATATGGAAGGCTTTGGCCTGCCCCGCACAACGCCGACTGCTACCCACACTTAACACTGTGGGTGTCCTATTTCTCACATTGCATCTCCAACTTTCCCAGTGTGGGCGACAGTCAGCGGAGCAAATTTTTGATATCTCGGGGTCGGGGTCGGAGTCGGTATCGGGGTCGGCTTTTGGCCGTTGAGCAAATCCATTGTGTTCGCGCTGAATATCATTCGTAATTCGACCCCTATAAGACTTCTTCCATTTGTCGCATAGCTTCCCCTGTCAACGGTACGCCGGAACGGCTTAGCGTGTCAGCTTTGCAGGCCTATAGGCCGAGGCTTTGGCTGAAACCAGGAAAATGGGCTTCCTTATTATCCAGCCTATGATAAGGTAACCATTGTGTCGCGTTTGTATTTGCCCTTTTTCATAGTCCGAATAAGAGGGATGCGGCAGCGAAATCCTGTTATTCAGGAAGGACTTTACGGCCGGCAGGCTATCCGGAGAAAACCAAGGGCATGATCACCGCGATCGCTTATTTCCGCAAGATCGGGAATTGGATTTGGGCGAGTTTGGGAAACCACCCGCTTGCTCATCTGACCGGGCTCTATATATTCTGCATAATTGTGTTTCTGCTGGCCGTTCCCCTGCCTCGCGTGGACGGCCATCTGGTCGGATCAGACGGCAGCTATTATTACGCATACCTGCCAACCCTTCTGCTGGATCATGACCTGGATTTTGCCAATCAATATGCGAAGCTTTTCCTGAATTATGGACGGCACACGAAAGAACCCTCCGAATCGCGGCCTCAACTCAACAAGTATGCAATAGGACCCGCGATTCTGTGGACTCCGTTCTTTCTGATAGGGCATCTCCTGGCCATTGGCCTCAACGTTGCCGGATATAGAATTCCGCTGGATGGAATCGGATATATCTACCAAATCCCCACACTGCTGGGAAGCCTCTCCTATGGCTTCGCCGGTCTGTTGCTGATCTATCGATCCTGCTGCCGTTTCTATAAGAAGTCAGCCAGCGTAACAGCCACCATATTGATGTGGCTGGCCACCAACGTCATCTATTACATGATTGCCGAACCTTCCATGTCGCACATGTGCTCTCTGTTTGCCATAGCCCTATTTCTTGAGCTTTGGCTTGCATACAGGCCCACGCCGACGCTTTTGCAATGGTTTATTCTGGGTTTGGCCGGAGGTCTTATAGGGCTCGTGCGCCAGGCTGAAATGACGTGGATTGCGCTTCCGGCGGCCGGTTTGCTGCCGGTCCTCTGCAAGGGCTGGAAAACTAATATGCGCCTCCATCTGCCGGGGCTTGCGGTTTTTGGGATGACTGCATTTCTGGTTTTCCTGCCTCAAATCGTTCTCTGGCAAATACAATACGGAAACATAGCGGGTGGCGGCAATATTGAAGGCCACCGGGTCTTTCATTGGTTGGAACCCAAAATGATTCAGGTGCTGTTCTCGATGCATCATGGGCTATACATTTGGCATCCGCTTTTATTGCCGGCAACAGCGGGCCTGATACTTCTCTATCGCAAAGACAGATTTCTGCCGTTTTTGCTCGGATTTTTTTTCTTATTGCAGGTATATCTTATAGGTTCCTGGTTCGGATGGATGGGGGGCCATTCCTTTGGAAGCAGAATGATGATCGGCGCTTTTCCGGCTCTGGCCCTGGGGCTTGCAGCTCTGGTTGAATGGACAGAGGAGCACGGTGCGCTGGCCTTTGCGGGCATTCTGGGCAGCGGGCTCATTGCCTGGAATGCAGTGTTTTTTGCCCAATACCGGCTTGGCTATATTTCCAAATACCTGCCAATTACTTTTGAGCAGCTTATTCCGGGAAAGCTGGTTGTATTGAAGGATCTCATGAACCGTTTTTGGGCAATGATTCGGTAACAATGAACTATTTGCGGACGATGGATCGTCTCAAAAGGCAGTCTGAAGCATGTTAAAAACCGCAGTATCTCTGTCATCTCCAAAACCCGCGATCTCGGTAATTGTGCCGGTGCATCAGGATGGATCAGCATTTCGCCGCTGTATTTTCAGTCTGGCCCAGGCAATCCCTCAGCCGGAAGAAGTCATAATCATCTCAGACGGCGCCGGCGACAGCATCCGGCCCTTAGCCGATAAATACGGCTATTGCTTGCTTCAGAATCCTTCCGGAATCGGTCCGGCCAAAGCCAGAAACTTCGGAGCAGCACGTGCCTGCGGCGATATCCTGTTCTTTGTCGATTCCGACGTGGTTATACGTCCGGACTCTGTCGCCAGGATCTTATCAGCTTTTAAAGACAATCCCGACATCGCCGCCCTCATCGGTTCCTATGATGATGAGCCGGCTGAATCCAATTTTCTCTCGCAATACAAAAATCTCTTTCATCATTATGTTCACCAGAACTCCAACGAGGAAGCCTCCACTTTCTGGGGCGCGTGCGGGGCGATCCGCCGCCGGATTTTCCTCGAATCCGGAGGGTTTGACGAAACGTATCGCAGGCCCTGTATTGAGGATATTGAGTTCGGATACAGGCTGAGGAAATCCGGGCACAGGATTCGACTTCTCAAGACTCTTCAATGCAAGCATTTAAAAAAATGGACGATTCGGTCTCTGCTGAAATCCGATTTATTGGATCGAGCCATGCCATGGACGGAATTGATTCTTCGGGACCGAATATTGATTAACGATCTGAATCTGCGTCTTTCGAACCGTATCAGTGTTGCATTGGTATTCCTGGCTGTATGCCTGCTTATGGCCGGATTGTGGCGCAGGGAGTTCACGCTCGTCGCACTGATTTTTCTCGCCATTGTTCTGATAATAAACCTTCCTCTATACCGCTTTTTTCTCAGCAGACGAAAATTGCTGTTCACGCTGAAGGTCATCCCATGGCACATTATCTACTGCCTTTGCTGCGGCCTTGGATTTGCGGTCGGATCCTTCAGCGTATTGGCCGGGAAGATAAAGGCTTCTTTCGGTAAGATTGGGAAGCGTAAGAGCATAGATTGGTTAAGGAAAAACATTTAATGGTTTCAGCGCCTCGATCTTCGGTACTTATAATAGGTGCAGGTCCCGCCGGCTTGACTGCGGCTTATGAATCTCTGAAGAAGAATGTCCACCCGATCCTCATTGAAAAATCCGGTCTGGTGGGAGGAATTGCCCGCACGGAATTATACAAGGGATTCCGGTTCGACATTGGAGGCCATCGCTTCTTTACCCACTTTGAAGAAATTCAACGTCTATGGGAAGAAGTTCTGCAGAAAGACTTTATTAAGGTCCCGCGCATCTCTCGCATCTATTACAAAAAGCGGTTCTATAAATATCCGCTCAGCCTTTTTAATACTATTTCGAATCTTGGGGCATTGGAAGGCCTGCTCATTCTCTTCAGCTATATTCGGGCGAAGTTGCGGCCGCACAGCCGGGAAGATACTTTTGAGGAATGGGTCACGCATCGGTTCGGCCGGCGTCTGTATCGCACCTTTTTTAAAACCTACACAGAAAAAGTCTGGGGAATACCCTGCAGCGAAATTCGGTCCGACTGGGCAGCTCAGAGAATTAAGGGATTATCGTTAAGAAGCGTCATATATGATGCGCTGGTCCGGAGCAGTCAGAACGGGACAAAAACGTTGATACGGGAATTCCACTATCCTGTTTTCGGCCCCGGAATGATGTGGGAAAGCATGCAGAAGCGGATCGAGGAACAGGGCGGCGAGGTCTTTCTAAAGACGGAGGCCATCCGCCTGCAGCGGAGTGAAAACAGAATCGGGACCGTTTCGGCAAAACGCGAAGGGAAAGAAATCAGTCTCTCCGGCGAAAGCATCATTTCGAGTATGCCGCTGGTTGACCTTATACATTTAATGGATCCGCCGCCTCCCGACGAGGTTTTGAAAGCGGCAGACAGGCTTCGCTACCGTGACTTTATTCTTGTCGGATTGATCCTGAATAAACCCGGAATATTTCCGGACAACTGGATTTATGTACACAGCCCGGAGGTTAAAGTCGGGCGCATTCAGAATTTCATAAACTGGAGTTCCGCCATGGTTGCCCACCAGGGCAAGACCAGCCTTGGAATGGAATATTTCTGCTATGAGGGGGATGCATTATGGAGCACGCCGGATGCGGAGCTCATTCAGCTGGCCAAAGAGGAACTTCAGAAGCTCAAACTTGCTCCTGCGACATCCGTTGAAGACGGAATCGTCTTCAGGCAACCCAAGGCATATCCGGTCTATAACAACGATTATCGCGAGAACACTGACATCATCCGGCGCTTTCTGGGCACCATCGATAATCTGCAGACCATCGGGCGCAACGGGCTGCACCGCTATAACAACCAGGATCATTCGATGCTCACCGCAATCATGGCGGTGGGAAATCTTCTGGGACAATCCAACGATATTTGGGCTGCAAACACCGAGCCGTCTTATTACGAGTGAATCCGTCTGGATGCAGAGGGATTCAAACGGCCGCCTCCCGAGGCGTTTGACGTCTCGGGAGCTCTGAATCCTGCTGCCGCATAGGGGACCATTTGAGCCAGCGTCGCTTCCACATCGGTCGGATCGCATTGTCCCCTGGAAAAGGCCAGCAATGCATTCGGGCCCCGGAGACCGAATGCAATCGCACCGGTAACAAAGTGGAACCGCCACATCAATGCCTTCTTTGAAAGATGAGGGAGGCATGCGTGCAATGATCTTATTGTTGCAGAATAGCCGGTCTCCATACATATTAACTGCCTGAGTGTGAGCAATCCGGCCTTTCACGATTTCTCTTCTGAATTCGGACAGGTCTTCGGCAAAGGAGGCAATATGGAACGTACTCCATTTATTCGGATCTTTTTGGCTGCATTTGGAATCCTGCTTTATTCAGCGGAAGCCGCGAACAGGAACCCGTTGACTTTCGACGATCTGATGAAAGTGCATAGAGTTGCTGATCCGCAGATTTCGCCGGACGGGAAATGGATCGCCTATACGGTTACGGCAGTCGACAAAGAGAAAAACAGCAGCAACTCCGACATCTGGATTATCCCGGTTGCCGGCGGCGAAGCCCGCCGGCTCACACGCTCGCCTAAAATCGATTACCGTCCGCGCTGGTCGCCCGACAGCAAGGAAATTGCATTCGTGTCCGCGCGTGACGGCACATCGCAGATTTATCGGCTGCCTATCGGAGGAGGCGAGGCGAGAAAGGCCACTGATATTGCGACCGAAGCAAGCGGTGTTCTATACAGCCCCGACGGCAAGCATTTGTTGTTCACCTCCGATGTTTATCCGGGATGCGATTCCGGAAATCCGCAGCAATCACTCGAATGCAATGCATCAAAGAAGAAGCAGGCCGAAGATTCCAAAGTCAAAGCGCATATTGCAGAGCGGCTGTTATTCCGGCATTGGAATGGCTGGAAAGACGATAAGAGATCCCATCTTTTCATCATGCCCGTGGACGGATCCCAGCCTCCGCGCGACCTGACCCCGGGCAATTACGACGTGCCTCCATTTTCGCTCGGCGGGCCGGATGATTATGCATTTTCCCCTGACGGCAAGGAAATCTGTTATGCGGTTAAACAGGTCATCCACGAAGAGCGTTCAACAAACCTTGACCTGTTTGCCGTTGACCTCCAAACAAACGCGACCATAAAAATAACGACCAATGCCGCACATGACGGCTCCCCTCTTTATTCTCCCGACGGCAGATACATCGCGTACCGCGCTCAATTCCGGGCCGGATATGAAAGCGATCGGTTCCGGCTCATGATTTATGAACGCGCCACAAAGCAGCGCCGCAATTTGACTGAGACTTTCGACCGCTGGGCGGATTCGTTTGCATGGGCGCCGGATTCCAAAAAGATATTTTTCATTGCCGACGACCGCGGCCGCAGTTCCATTTTCGAGGTTTTGATTGAAGACAGAGGCATGAAGCGGATTTCAGGGGAAAATTGTTCCGGCGACCCCGGAATTACTCCCGATGGAAACACTCTTGTCTTTACGCGCTCATCCATGCATCGTCCTGCGGAAATCTTTTCCATCGGCGTTGACGGATCCGGACTTGCTCCACTCACGCACCATAATGATTCTCTGCTTGCAGCACTCGATATGAATCAGGCCGAGGAATTCTGGCTCGACGGAGCGACTTCATCAAAAGGGCCCAGAGCTGATCCTGCAGCGGCAAAAGGATTCCTCGATCCGGATCAGCTGCAAGCTCCGATGCCGAATCAGAAGAACATGGAAATTCCCAAGGTCCATTCATGGATTCTAAAACCACCCTCCTTTGACGCCTCGCGAAAATATCCGGCTCTCCTGCTTGTGCACGGCGGACCGCAGGGAGCGTGGATGGACAACTGGGGATTCCGCTGGAATCCGCAGATGTATGCCGCAGCCGGATATGTTGTTGTCATGCCGAATCCCCGCGGCTCCACCGGCTATGGGCAGCAGTTCATAGATGAAATCAACCGGGATTGGGGTGGCCGCTGCTTTAAGGATCTGATGCTTGCGCTGGATGCCGTTGAGCAATTGCCCTATGTCGATAAGACAAAAATCGCAGCTGCCGGCGCTTCTTTCGGCGGATTCATGATCAATTGGTTTCAGGGGCATACCGACCGATTCAAGGCTCTCATCGCTCATGCAGGGGGCTTTGACCAGACAACCGCCTACTATGTCACAGAAGAACTCTGGTTCCCTGAATGGGAAATGGGAGGGACCCCCTACGAAAATCAGGAGCTATATGACTTTCTTTCTCCGGGAAGATATGTGATGAATTTCAAGACTCCGCAACTGGTTACGCACGGAGAGCTTGACTTCAGAGTCCCCATAGGAGAAGGCCTGGCCATGTTTACCGCTTTGCAGAGGCGCGGAATAGAATCCAAGCTCCTATACTATCCCGATGAAGGCCATTGGATCTCCAAGCCGCAGAATGCGGAGCTTTTCTACAAGACCGTCATCGACTGGCTTAAAAAACACATCGGACCTTGAATCATGTGAATCGCGCCTTCAGCCGCTGTCCCACGGTTTCTGTTTTGATGAAAAGCCGGACCCGGGGCCGCTGATGAGACTGTCGCAAAACTCAACAATAGGGTTGAAAACCGTGGCGGCGATGACGCAATCTGCATAAGCAAATATTCCCATGTGGGTCGCGGCTGAAGCCGCGATCCACATGCACGCAGGCTCGTCCGCAACGAAGGGACGGCATCAGCGGACGACGGCAAATTCCGTCATCAGAGTTGTCGTGGAATCTCCGCCTATCCAGAGATGGAACCTGCCGGGTTCTACTACATATTCCATTACGCTGTTGTGAAAACCCAGAACATCGGTGGACAGATGAAAAACGACCGTCCTGGTTTCTTTCGGTTTCAACCGGATCCGCTCGAAATCCTTCAGTTCTCTCACCGGACGCGTCAGACTTGCGGTCAGATCACGAATATACAATTGCACTACTTCCTCGGCTTCCATGCCGCCGGTGTTCGTCACCTCCACCGAAGCTTCAAACGGCTCGTCCATTCGGATTCTGTTCGATGACATTTTGATATTGGCGTAAACAAATTCGGTATAAGACAAGCCATAGCCGAACGGATATAAAGGCAGATAACCGATATCGAGGTAGCGGGACGCATCGCCCAGCGAGCTTTGATACGCGCGCAGCGGGATATCTTCCATCATCGTGAGCGGCACATTCTCCGGCGGCCTGCCTGTGCTTTTATGCGCGTGATAAACTGGAATCTGCCCCTCGGTTTTGGGAAAGGTTATGGGGAGCTTGCCGGAGGGCGATTCATTTCCGAAGATCAGGTCCACAATGGCCGGCCCGCACATGGTGCCCGGATGCCAGGCATAAAGCACGGCATCGGCGTACTGCGTAACAGCCCCGATCGTCAGAGGTCTCCCGGCGAGAATTACCAGGACAATAGGTTTGCCGGATCTGGCGATTTCCGCAATCAGCGCTTCCTGAGATCCGGGCAAATTCAAATAAGCCCGGCTATGTGCTTCGCCCGAGAGGATCGCCTCTTCTCCGACAAAAAGCAGGACTGCCTCCGATCGTTGCGCCTCCTCAAGAGCCCGGGCAAATTGGCCGGTATCGCTGCTGCGCGAATAATCAAGTCCGGCGCTGTAGTGGATTCGGAAAGATTCACCAAGAAAATTTCGAACGGCCGCAAGAGGCGTCACGGCGTCTTCCGCTCGGCCGTCCCGGTTCCACGTCCCCAGCACTTCGTAGGGATCATCCGCAAGGGGTCCAATGACGGCGAGGGATCGGATATTCTTCGACAGCGGCAACAGCCTGTTTTTGTTTTTCAGCAGCACAATGCTTTTAAGCGCCGCAGTTCTCGACAGCTCGCGGTCTTCCATGCTTGGCGCATCCGCCGGCTTTGCGTAATACGGCGCCGGCTTATTAAACAAGCCGAGCCTCCATTTAATTCTTAGAATACGCCGGACCGCCTCATCGATCAGTGTCCGGGGAACCGTTCCTTCCATGGCCAGCTTTTCGAGATGGTCCGCATATGCGGAACTCTGCATTTCCATATCTACGCCGGCCAAAACGGATTTTTCGGCAGCATCTTTCATGTCTTCGCAGAATCCATGGTCGATCATTTCTGCAACAGATCTCCAGTCGCTGACGACAAAGCCCGAAAATCCCCATTCATTTCGAAGAATATGGCGCAAAAGCCGGATATTTCCGGTAGCGGGGATTCCATTGATTTCATTAAACGCACTCATCACTGTGGCGACACCGGCGTCGACGGCCGCTTTGAATGGAGGCAAATAGACATCACGCAACAGGTTCTCGGGAATATTCGCCGTGTCATAATCGCGCCCGCCCTCGGCAGCGCCATATCCGGCAAAATGTTTGGCGCATGCCGCGATCGAGCCGGGATCGGAGAGATCGGATCCCTGGAATCCTCGCACCATCGCCGAAGCAAAACGGGCGGCCAGAACCGGATCCTCGCCAAAGCCTTCCGCGACACGTCCCCACCTCGGATCGCGTGCAATATCCATCATCGGAGCGAATGTCCATTGAAAGCCGGCGGATCTTGCTTCTTTTGCGGCCGCTTTCGCGCATGCTTCGGCCAGTTGCGGATCCCAGGTTGCCGCCTGGGCGAGCGGAATCGGAAACAGGGTGCGGAAGCCGTGAATAACATCTCGCGCCATAATCAGGGGGATCCCCAGCCGGCTTTCTTCTGCGGCAATCCGCTGAATTTCCAGATTGGTCTGCGGATCCGTAACGTTGAGCATCGAGCCGATCTTTCCCTCTCGAAGCCGCTGTTTCAGATCATCGGGAATCGGCCCCTTGGGACCGGCAATCTGGACCATCTGGCCGATCTTTTCCGCCAGCGCCATTTTTGCTAAAAGCTCATCAGCCTTTTCATCGATCTCGTTGTTTAATGGCATATCTATCTGACTATCGACCAACCACTGCCGGTCATTGACCGGCGACGGTTGACTCGCGCTGCCGCGCCAACTCCCGCTCGTTTTCCAGCACTCTTAGGCGATTCAGCGGATAGAAAAAGAGAGCAACCGCTTTGCCGACGGCAAAAAACGAAGGGATAATCGTAAACATCAGGAGTATTCCCCAGAGAGCTTTTGCCGACTGCTCCTGATTCGGAACAAATCCGAACAAATCCAGCAACCAGCCGCCGAGGAATCCGGCAATGACAGTACCTGTCTTGAGAGCGAATAGAGAAGCGGAATGTATTAATCCTGTGGATCGCCTGCCGAACTTGACCTGGCCGAAATCCGCCACATCCCCGTACATGGACCACACGAGAGCCGAGGTGGGTCCCACCATAAATGATCCCACCGCATTGAGCGCCAGCATCAAACCATACATGTGAGTCGGAACAAAATAGAAGGCAAACCAGCAGACCGCTGTCCCCAGTGTGAGAAATGCGGACAACGGTTTCTTATCGATATGTCTGATGAAAAATCCCACACACAACACGCCCAGCATCATCATGAGACGCCCCAGGCTTAAAAAAAGTGAAGTCCTGTCCATTCCCAGAAAGACCGTTTCGGTGCCCGTTTTCACGACATATTTAAAATAATGAATGGTGACCGAATCGCGCGTGGCAATAAATGTAGTTGAAAAAACAGCCGCGAAAAACAGAATCACCCAGGGACGGTTCCGGAAAAGCTCTTTCAGTTCCTCTCTAACATTCTGTCGCTGTCCTTCGGGAGGCTGGACCCTCTCCTTTGTTGTCAGGAACGTAATACAGAAGAGGATGATGGAGGCTATGGCGAACAATCCCATGGTGTACTGAAATCCTCTAAGCTCGTTCCCCTCGCCAAGGCGCTCGACAAGAGTCCGGACGTACATCGATATGAGCAGGCCGCCTCCGTAGGCTCCCACAAAGCGAAAATTCGATGCGATGGTTCGTGCATGAGAGGAGGGACTCAGGACTCCCATCAACGATGAATAGGGGACATTGATGGCGGTATAGGCCATCATCATCATCGAATATGTAAAATAAGCGTAGACGATTCTGCCTGTCTGTCCAAGATCCGGATTTGCAAAAATAAGATAACCGAAGATTCCGTACGGCAATGCCATCCAGAGCAGATAAGGCCGGTATTTGCCCCATCTTGTCTTCGTCCGGTCGCAAATGAGGCCCATTATGGGATCATTGATCGCATCCCACAGACGCGTAATGAGAAACATCGTCCCTGCAACGGCCGCATCGATACCGAACACGTCTGTGTAGTAGTACAAAAGGAAGATATTGAAGGTTTGAAAGAAAAAATTTGAGGCGGTGTCGCCAAGTCCGAATCCGAAATTCTCTGTGAATGACAGTCTTCCGCCTGATCTGGAATTGACGGCGTTTTTTGGCATTTAATCACTCTTCAATTTGGTTTCAGATCTCTCAGTGATTGACAGAAGGCTGCGATATTACTATCCCGGGAACAGCGCGTCAACTGCTGCGGATGGATCAGCCATTCTCCCTAATCGCCTTGCAGCAGGGAGCGGGCGTGATCGAGCCATTCGAGAATGGGAAGCCTCTTTACGCATCGATCCCGGCAAATTCCGCATTGCGTGCAACGTCCTATGTTGTGAAGCTCGCTCCGATATAACGTGCGAGCCGTTTCCGCATCCTCGTAAATAAATGCATCATTGTAAACTTCAAAGATGCGGGGCACGTCGATTCCCTCGGGACAGGGCATGCAAGGACGGCAGGATGAGCAATCGATCCGCTTGGACTTCAGATACTGCTCTCGTATCCGGCTGATTAATATCTCTTCCTCGATTGTAAGTCCATTCGGCTCGGCCCGGCCGGCGATCCGCACGGCTTCCTCTATCTCAGAGCGACAGCGGATGTCGAGGACGGCCGTCGATACTTCGATATAATTCCAGACAAAGCGCAAGCCCAATTCAGCCGGTGTCTCCAACTCGCCGGCTTGCCTCAAAATCGCGGCAACTGAAGGCGGCGGGACTCGGGCAAGTCTTCCGTTTTTCAGTGGATCAGCTGCAACGACGGCCAGTCCCTGTTCTGCAGCATATTGGATGCCGCTGATTCCGGGATCGTGGTCGACATCCATGTAGCTGAATTGCAGTTGGCATAACCTCCATCGATTCCATGAGTTCAGTATCGACCTGAGGATCTGGAAATGATCGTGGAAGGAAAATCCAATATTGTCGACTCTCCCGCGACCGAGAGCATCATCCGCCCATGCCAGCGCACCGGCTTTCTGCAGCTCAGGCCAGTTATCCCTGTTCAATCGACCGAACAGGCAGAAATCGGCTTTTCCGATGCGAAGCCATGTCAGCTGTTCTTTGAGGTAAAATTCGAAATCTTTCTCTTCCTGAATCAGATGGGATGGCAACGTAAGAGAGATTTTCACTTTTTCGAGATATCCGTCCTGCAGCGCTTCGCCGACGAGACATGCGAGATGCCGCTGGCGATTCAAATCGAACGGATAACCCAGATCCAGGTAGTTGAGGCCTTGGTCAATAGCATACCGGATGAGTTTGACCGTCTCGACTGGATTCAAGCTCTGGGAATCCTCTTCAGCAAAAAGCAAGGCTGCGGTGCTGATCCCTAAGACAGAAGATTCCCAATCCAATGAACCAAACTTGCGGTACCTTAATGAATTGCGCGCTAGGCTTCTACCCATGGGGATTCATGCTCGCCACTCAAACAGATGACGATGAAACCATAGGGTTTGTCAACCCATCTGGTTATCAGCGGCAGATGCGGAAAACCTTTGGGACAGATCGCAACGGTGGGGGTGTTAAATATGTGCCGCTCATAGTCCTTTCCCATACCCAGCTCCAGTTCCGCACCCAGATAATTGATGTTATCCGGATCGAGACCAAGGAAGCAGAGTATTTCCTCTTCCGGATGAGTATGGGCTTCCCCTCCCCGATGCCATTTGCCGCATTTGCTGTAAAGTCCCCATGTAAAGTTCACGTCCATGCCTTCCAGATCACGGCCATATAGCCACACAATCTGGTCGCCATTGCCCGGACCCACTCCAAATTCGGCCGGATGCATCACACCATTGCTGTCCGTTACCTTTGCAAATCCTGTGTCCGCCGCCTTGGGATCTATGGATGTCACCATCCGCTTGATGAGGCGGGCGTGCTTTGATCCGGTTGTTTTGGACTTCTTCGGCAAAGATTGCGCCTTATATTCCGGTCCCAGCCCGATGCTGTAATGCACAACTGGATTATCCAGTCTGTTCACTCGAACGGGACCATGGGGAAGGCCTCTGGGAATAAGGATAACGGAAGGCTTATCAAAAACATGCTCCTCTCGTTCTTCGCCCAACTCCACGGAAATTTCGGCGCCCAATTTGAGGATGTCCCCGCTCTGAAACCCGACAAAAACCAGAAGCTCGTTGTATGGATGGACGAGAGAACCTTCCAAAGGATGGCACACACACGGCTCCTTGATAAAGCCGTAGCTGAAATGTGCATTGAAGCCCCCGAGATCTCTGGCTTCCATCCATATTCTCGGCTCAGCATAGAGTCCGGCCGGAGCATTCTTAACGATCATCGGTTTTACCAGATGAGCATATTCTTTTACTCTTGCCATTTTATAAACCTCCTTGAGGAATAGTACTGTGTCGCCGCAGCTGAAATGAATTTCTGAAAATGAAGCATAACGCCATGGGATGGTTCTCCGCACTTCTTAAAGGTGAGGGTATTCTAATACACCCGGAAGAATTACAATCAAGCCAAATAAGGAAAGGCGAAGGCTCAACAAAGGAAATTTTGGGACCTTTTCTTAGAACCTCAGAGCCTTGGAGTCTCTGAGTTGAATCAACTCGAAGACTCCAAGCCGCAAAGCCCGCAAGAATAGTCAAAATTCTCCCCCGGAATTGCCAGGCTTTTGCTGCCTCCCCGGCAGAGCCAGAGGGATAATCGGTGGGTGTCCAGGTTTTCGAGGGGAAATCGGTGGGTGTCCAGGTTTCGTCCAAGCCGGAGGAGAAATCGGTGGGTGTCCAGGTTTCCCAGGCTTCTATGCTGCGAAAACCGGCTGTCGAGCGGGCTTTGGAGGGCTTCTTCAGATAAACCCCATTCCGTCTTTGCCTTTTTTGACAACACATCTCGACTAAAACTGACAGCATAATCCGAATAAGTTAATGGAATATTTGCCGTTAGGCCGCTTCAGAAGAAGGGAACTTGGATCTAAACTTTCAATGGATCCAGCCGATCATTAGGAATGTGGCACTGGCTTATAGGGTATAAGTACGGCACATCGGTTTTATGGATAATTCCAAGAGCACCAAAAAGAACAAAAAAGAGCATGCGGAATCAAACCGGAGGCAATGGCCCCGATTAGGACCTGAAGCCGTTCCGTTTCTAAAAAGCGTTGATTTCAGCCAGGGATCCGAAGTCCGGGTGGTCAATATTTCGCGCGGAGGGATTTTACTGGAAACGGAAGTACGCCTCCGCCCGCAAATGAAGATATTTCTTAAACTTGTAACTACCGAGGGGGTCGTCAAAATGGAAGGGCATGTCCTCCGCTCTTCCATCAGTTCCTTGAAAGGAACGCCCCGTTATCAGACCGCAATTGCCTTTGTGCATCCTTTTCACATGCTGGATGATTTGTCGGCAGCATTAAAGGAATCGGAAGAAGAAAATGGGCTGTCATCAGAAACAAACGAGCCGCCCATACTCATCACGGATGCAGAGGTGCCCGTTGTGCAGCTTGACTCGGGCGATATTATTAAAGAGGAGTCTCCTATCCTGACAGTTGTAGCCCAAGATGGCATATCCCTCCAGGACATGTTCAAACTCAACGATTGGTGAATGCCTCGTTGACATGCACAAAACAGCTTGGCCGGATAACTTGACTACGAAGAAATGAATCAAACACAGCCGCGGATTCAAAGAGAAGATAATCAGGTGAGTTTTTGAGCACAGCCTGCCTTGCCGGTATGAATGTAATCTTTTTAAGCGATGACCCAAGGGAAGCGGAGCTTCTCAAACGCGAACTGGCCAAGCAAGTGCCGGCGATACAGACAGAGGTCTATCCGGAAATACAGGATGCAGCGTCCCGTATCAGCGCTCCTAATTCCTGTGAAGCGATTCTGCTGGACACATCCATCCCAAGAGAAGAAGCCGTGAATCTTGTAGCGGCGGTTCGACGCGAAAGAAAACCGATCGGAATCGTGGCTTTAGCGGATGCCGCCGACAAGAATCCTCCCATCGACCTGTTCAAGGCAGGCGTGGATAATTTCATTTTAAAGCGTTCCGGATATGCTTCTCTTCTCGGAGAAGCTCTTAAACAGGCCTATGAGCGCCATAAATCGGATCCCGTTCATAGCGCCCATCAAGCGCGCATCATTTTTGCCGGTGATATCCAGAAGATCCAGCCCCACATGTCCAATCTGCCCCATTTGACAGTTGAGGCTGCGACTTTTGCGCCGGACGGGCTCTTAAAGCTTCCGGGAATCAGTACCGCCAAGGATGAAGTGCTCGTTATCGACACCCCTCCTCAAGATATAAACGTGCTGAATGCGATAAGGGACGTCAGTCTGCGCAGTCCCGATATCCCGATTATTCTGCTCCTGGAGCCGGAAAATAATGAGATCGCCGTTCAGGCGATGCAAGCCGGTGCGGCGGATTGCATCGTCAAGACCGAAAAGTATTTTCAGAGGCTATTCCCTGCCGTTGAGCGAGAAGCCAAGCGCCGCGAATTAGCCCGCGACAGGATTGCGCTTCTCGCGCGCGAAGAAAGGCTCCGCCAGATAGTCGAGAGCATGCCCGTGGGAGTAACCGTAATCGCGCCGGACGGCACCTTTCTTGCCATTAACCGGGCCGGGTTGAAGCTTGTAGGCGCCGGACGTCTGGATCAGATTGTAGGCAAAAATTTCGTCCAGCTATTACCCAGAGAAGAACGGGAAAAAATTCTCGGTTTCCTGAAAAACATAAGTCATGGAAACAGCTCCTTTCTCCAGCTCGATTGGAAAGGACTGGATGGCACGGTATCGGGATTTGAGCTCCGCGCTGTGCCCATGCGCCGGGATGCCTCCGGGACAAATTCGGCTTTGGCCGCAATATTTCCGCCCCCCTCCCAAACAATCTCTCCGGAAATGAGCGGGGAAATTCGGAAAAAGTTTGAGGAGCTTAAAAAAGCTTTACTGGAGTCCGAAACCCGCTATCGAGAACTGCAAAACAAGGGCAGCATCGAACGATCCAGGTTTGAGGAATTGCTGCAACAGATTGAAGCCCGAAGCGATGCCGCTGAAAAGCAACAGGCAATATTGAAAGAGGCCCTGGAAGAAGCTGAGCTTCGCTATAAAAAAATCCTCGATGATCAACAGGCTGAGAGGTCCGCATGGGAACAAGCCCGCGAGGCACTAAAAGAACAATGCGCAAAAATTGAGGGTATGGCCCAGTCGCTCCGAACCGCCCAGGCGGGAATGATCGAAACCCATGAGGCGGAACGGATTCAATGGGAAGTAAAGCTTCAGGAACTCGAGAACAGGCGGCAAAACGCTGAAGAACAATTGGCACTCTTGTCCGGATCATTCTCCAGCGACAGATCCGGATGGGATTCCATCCGGCTGGAATTAGAACAAAAAGCCCAGGAAGCCGAAACGGCCAGGGCGGCATTGGAAACATCCGTCAAGGAGGCAGAAGCCGGATTCGCCCGGCAAATCGAGGAGCTTGGCGCCGAACAGGTCCGCTTGAATTCTTTGCGATTGGAGCTTGAACAGAAGATTCAGACGGCAGACGAAGCCAGACTGGGTGCAGAAGCCTCCCTGCGCGATGCAGAAGCGCGTTTGATTGAGCGCACAGAAGAGCTTAATGCCGAACGCGCCCAACGCGAAACCGTTCGGGCGGAATATGAGCAGAAAATCCGGGAAGCAGATCAAGCCAGAGCTGCTTCAGAAGCTGCCCTTCGGGAAGCTGAAGCCCACCTGACCCAACAGGTCGAAGAGCTGAATTCGGAACGTACTCGATTGCAAACCGAGCGGCTGGAGCTCGAACGGAAGATTCAGATTGCAGAAAAAGCCAAAATTGACGCGGAATCTGCTCTGCTCGACGCAAAAGCACGCTTTTCTCAACAGACTGAAGGATTTGACGCCGAACGCGCTCAGCGTGATGCGCTTCGAGCGGAGTATGAGCAGCGAATTCGCGACGCAGAACACGCCAGGACTGCAGCCGAAGCTGCACTGCGGGAGGCCGAAACCCGCCTTGCAAGGCAGGCCGAAGAACTCAACTCCGAACAGACCCAGCGCAATGCCGTTCGAGCGGAATACGAACAGAAAGCTCAGTACGCAGAAGAACTCCGCGCTGCTTTGGAAGATTCCCTCCGAAACACTGAATTGCGCTTCGCTCGACAGACCGAAGAGCTCAGCGCAGAACGCTCCCACCTGGATTCACTCCGAGCAGAATTTGAGCAGAAAATCCAGGATGCTGAAAAGGCAAGGACTGCTTCGGAAGCTGCCTTGCACGAGGCTCAGGCCCGCCTCGTCCAGCAGGCC